>JAIELX010000007.1 GCA_019752635.1 Candidatus Obscuribacterales bacterium
GATCCAGACTGGTGCCCCGGTTGCGGCGACTTCGGCGTGCTTCGTTCATTGCAACAAGCAGCCGGCAAGTGCGGCGTACAACCAAAAGACTTGCTGGTTGTCTCCGGTATCGGTTGCTCATCCAACCTGCCCGGATTCATCCACGCTTACGGCATCCACAGCCTTCACGGACGTGCAGTCGCTGTCGCGACCGGCGCTCACCTGGCCAACACCGACCTTAAAGTCGTAATGACTGGCGGCGACGGAGACGGCTACGGTATCGGCATCGGTCACTTCATTCACGCCATGCGTCGTAATCTTGACGTCACTTACATAGTGATGGACAACCAGATTTACGGTTTGACGACTGGACAAGCTTCACCGACGACCTCTCGTGGTCACAAGACGAAGTCGACTCCGAAAGGCAACGCTGAAGTTCCGCTCAATCCGCTGGCACTTGCCATCACCGCTGGTGCCACCTATGTTGCTCGCGGTTTCTCCGGCGAACAGAAGCAACTTGTTGACTTGATTGCCGGTGGTATCGCACACAAAGGCTTTGCGTTAATCGACGTCTTCAGCCCGTGCGTCACCTACAACAAAATCAATACCTACGCTTGGTTCAAAGAACGCACCTATAAGCTGGAAGACCAAAATTGGGATCCTTCGGACTTCCGAGCTTCGCTCGACAAGTCATTCGAATGGGGTGACAAGATTCCATTGGGACTTCTGTATAAAGACAACAAACCGATCTATGAGGATAGCGAGCCGGTTCTTTGCCGCGGTCCATTGGTAAAACAACCAGTTGGACTTAGTGCTGAAACCATGAAATCGTTTGTCGACGAAATGATCTAACGGTCAGCTCAGTCCGATTGGCAACAATTCCAAATATTGCAGGCGGTGCTTCAGGGCACCGCCTGTTTTTATCTATAACCGCTCCTGCTCATCGGCATCTACCGATCAAGTAGCGTTCCAGTAGTTCGACGACAAGAATTGTCCAATCTTGCTGGCGCCGGGATCTCCGACAGAAGTCTACAGCTGCGAGATCCACGGGTGATATGTCAAAATACTGTTGAATCTACGACTTCTTCTGGCATATAAAGATATGCAGCCCCCCAAGGCGGCAAGGTAACAGGTAGGGAGCGCAACGGTACCAATGGCTAAAGTCCTTCTAGTTGAAGACTATGAAGATGTCGGCTTGATCGTGCGCGACTACCTGCAAGCGAGTCAGTACACCGTAGAGTTCTTGCAAACAGCAACAGACGCGCGATCAAGCATGAAAAGCAATCGTTATGACGTCATCATTCTGGATTGGGATCTTCCGGACGGTACCGGGCTTGAACTTTGTCGGGAGTTTCGCGGTAACGGTGGAGTAACACCGATATTGCTCATGACGGGACGCTCCGCGGTCGAAGAGAAAGAAACTGGTCTGGACGCCGGCGCCGATGACTACATAACCAAACCTTTCGCGCTGAGAGAGCTTACAGCCCGGCTCAAAGCAATGCTACGCCGCTCGACCCAATATGCACCTCCGGTCACGGAGAACTTTAGCGAACCTCGAGCGGGAATGATTCTTGGCGGCAAGTACCGACTGGTGGACCAGATTGGCGAAGGCGGAATGTCGGTAATCTGGAGAGCAGCAGATACGACCATGCAGCGAGAAGTAGTCGTAAAGCTGATGCGCGGGTATCTCTCTCAAGACGACAGAACGTTGAAACGCTTTGAGCAAGAATGCCGAGTGCTGGCAAAACTCAACAATGCCAACACCGTGATGGTCTTTGACGCGGGGTCAATCGACAATAAACTGCCCTTTCTGATCATGGAGTATGTTCGCGGAGTTTCGCTGCGCGACATTATTACCAGGGGCGGTCCGATGCCAATCAAACAAATCCTGCAAATCTCGATCCAGGTCTGCCGCGGTCTGCAAGCGGCCCACGACGCCGGGGTCGTACACAGAGACTTGAAGCCGGACAACATTCTAGTCAACGAGGATCTAAGCAGGCCGGACGCCGTAAAAATTGTTGATTTTGGAATTGCGCTCTTGATGCAGGGCGGCTTTGAAAGAGTAACCCGAGACGGTATGGTCATCGGGACAATGGAGTATATCTCGCCAGAGCAACTCGACGATACAGTTCTTGATGGACGAGCCGATCTCTATGCACTAGGGGTGGTGCTCTATGAAATGGCCACAGGTGACATTCCTTTTAAAGCAAACAATGCCGAGGCCGTCATGATGAAGCACCTTCGCGAGAGACCACCGCTGCCATCAGCCATGCGCGCAGAAGCTGGTCCTCTCGACGCGATTGTTTCCAAAGCAATGGAAAAGAATCGCAACTGGCGTTATGAAAGCGCCGATGCCTTTCGCCTCGACTTGGAGAAGGCGCTCAGTCGGCTCGAGTAAAGCTGAGCCCGGGGAGCGTGTCCCGGCATTAGCTGCAGGCTAATGACTCGCATCAGTTGATGTGGTCGTTGTATTTGGTAGTGGTGCTGTTGCAGCCGGCATTGGCGCAAGAGAAGACGCCGGCGCTGCATCCTGAACCACCGTGCGCGACTGTAGTCCATACAACTTCACCAGAATATTCACCGCTTCTGCTCTGGTCATCATTTGCAGAGGATGGAAATAGCGTTTGTCTTCCGTCGCCGAATACGGATTCACATCGAAGCACTGGCCAAGTACTCCGGCTTGATTGGCTACGGCGACCCACTTGCGCGCCCAGTCGTCAATATCGCCCACATCCTTGAAGGTGACTGCCTGGTACTCAGATGCGGAAGGATTGTAGCGCAGATACTGTTCTATCTCTTCTTCGCTCAATTTCTCCGCTCGACCACGCTTACCTGAGAACGTGCCGTACATTACCGCGAACTCTTGCCGCGTGATGTTTTGCTCGGGTTTAAAGGCCTTTTGCGGGGCATTCTTAACGGTGTACCCTTGCATCAACATGTCCCTGGTGGCGCCCTCAATCTCCCCGAAATAGGAGTTCTTCGCATCGACATCACTATAGGTTGGTGTTGCAGGAGTCAATGGTGAAATCTGACGCGTACGCACCATCCACCGGGTAAAGTCTGCGCGCGTAACGGGATCGTTCGGTCGAAACTGCTTGTCTTGCGTAGGATCCAAAATGCCGGCATCGGCAGCGTCTTTCAAACTTTTCTGCAGCCGCTCATCCGTCTGAGTCAAGTCGGAAAAACTCTGCGAAGAAATCGAACTGTTCACTGTCTCAGCAGGTACCGCTGTGGTCACCGCAGTACCGCCCGCTGCCGGTGCAGGGGAAGGAGCCAGCGTCGGCGTCGGCTTAGGCGCCACGGAAGCCAGCGACGAATCCACCACTTTTACATGACGAAAGTTCAACCCGACTGCATACGTAATGAAAAATACGTCCGCCAATGCGAACACTACAATCAAGATATTGATAAACGTCGTCACGTCTGCATCCCCTGCAATGAATACTAAAACTGCTTCCGGTCACTCAACGATGCTGAAGTCCATGGTGTCGTCGAAATCCTGTGTCTCAGTAATCTTTCGTTCGTACTCAACCAACTTCTCCGGATTCTTGTAGCCGGTAGATGAGTATTTCTCACCTTGGTTAATGGCGATCGTGAGATGAGCACCGCTGTACTCTTGCCGATTTCCAGCAGGCAACGCTTTCGCTACAAATCGCACTTTGTTGTCACCGACATGAACATATTTGGTGATGTCGTCAATGCGAGCAGGAGTTTGATAGGAACCAACCTCTTGATCGTTTATATACACTTTGATCGCATAGCCCGCGCGTTCAAAGCCAGAGGTCGCAATCCAATAAGCCTTCTTGAGCTGCGGCGCACTCGCGGTTGATGTACCCGATACATCCGTGCTCGAAGGCACCGATACAGCGCCTCCGCTTACGGCGCCCGGAGTGCCAGGCGGTACCTTCTCTACCGGTGCGAATTGCTGCGTATAACCGACAGCGAATCCGAGCCCCCCTGAACAGAGCAACAGTACAAGCATTACTAAAATGCCTTGTAGAACGGAGCCCTGTCCTTTTGCCTTAGCCATTTTCCTATCCTCCGCTATTCCAAGGTCTCGAATTCTTTCGAATCAGTGAACTCTTCCGTGTCGGTAACTTTTCGAGTGTAGGTCAACAACGTATCGCCGTTGCTGAATTGCGCGTTCTCGCCTTCGCCTTTCTTATCACCGGCTTTCAACTGCACCTCTAGATAAGCGCCGGAGTAATCCACTCGCTGATCCATCGGCAACGGTCTGGCAATGAATTTGATGGTGTTGCGGCCGGGTTTTATGTACTTAGTGGCGTCGAGATCAACATTCGGTTTGTAGAACTTTCCTAAGAACTGATCGTTGATGAAGACCGAGATTTTGTAAACTCGCTCTTCCCCTCGCGTATGAATCCAGTAAGCCTTCTTTAGCTGTTTCGATTCTGAAAATCCGCCGAAGTTTGCAACCTCATCAGCCCCCGATGCAGGAGCATCGCCCCCCTTCATATTCTTGAAGTTCATTTGAGTGCCGACGAAATAGCCTCCGCTTACAGTGCCGATTAGCAAAAGAGTAACCAGCAAAACTACTTGGATAGCGCCCGTTTTGTTTGCAGGTGCAGGCTGTGGTGCCTGTGTTTCTGCTTCCATTGTTTTATCCCCCGGGTCCCCGGACACCGACAGCCTTAAAGTACCATGCTCAGATAATATCTGGTGTCTGAACTTAGATTTCTCCAGTCCAAAAACGCAAGAATTAGGAGGATGTCATATCGGTCTAGCGACCGATCTAACGGTCGCTCCCTCCGCAGCCGCTATTGGCTCTCCCCCACGGGGAGGGAACTCAAGCAGCGGGTTGCCAAGACTTGGTCAGATTCCGAAAAGTATTCTGAACACATCAGCCGGCAGCGATTTAAAGGCTGCAATGGCAACATCGGAGGAATTTAGGATGACAAATTTCAAGAATGCATTTGCAACGCGCTCGAAACGCTCATACGAACTGTCCGCGTACCTTCTTCTCACAGCAGTCCTATCCAGTTCGACAATGACGACCGCAAATGCAGAACCGACGCTTACTATGCCCGGCAAGTTACCGACACAGAAACGAGCCGCAGCAAGAGCACCGGAAAGTGTAACGGATCAACTACTGGTAATGGCTTCTCCAAAGGCAGACTCCGATGACTTCAACGAATCACTGGAAGCAGTACACGGCAAAGTAGTTGACACCATCGGCGAAGGCGCGATGAAAGTTTACGTTGTGCAAACTGAAAAAGGCAAAGGCGACGAAACAGAAAAGAAACTAACTAAAGACGCAAACATTTCGATGGTGCAGAAGAACTTCAAGCTGCAGATGCAGCAGACCGCACCGCCGCCGGTCAACGACCCGGTGTTCCCATCGCAATGGCACATCGGCGCAATGAGAGCTCCTGCAGCTTGGGCACCGTCGCGAGCCGGTCAAGGATCAATCATCGCGGTGCTGGATTCAGGTGTGCCCCCGCAAGGAGTCGATTTTGCGGGCAAAGTCTTCGCTGGCTACGACGCAATTAAGAGAGAGAATGGCCAAACTCCGTTTGGCAACCACGGTGCCCTGGTTGCCTCCGTCGCCGGCGCGGTGACCAATAACAAGATAAACGGTGCGGCAGTAGCTCCGAACGCAACAATCTTCCCCTTCAAAATTTGCGACAATAACGGTTTCATAAGCGAATCTGCGCTTCTCCAATCCATGGTGGTCGCCGGCAACAGGGGCTTCCGAATCATGAACATCAGCGTCAACGGCGTTGCGCCTTTCACGCTATCCAACAAAAACGTCCATCCAGTATTTCATGCATACGCAGATACATATCACAATAAGCAAAACGGCATGATCTTTCTGGCTGCCGGAAACGGAGGCGACCAAGACCCGTCGCCGAGTTCACCCAACATCATGGTGGTGTCGGCAATCAACCAAAACTTCACTCGTGCAGGCTTCTCGGACTTCGGGCCAAGCGTTTGGTTCACCGCTCCCGGTGTCAATATTGTCGCAACCACCACTGCAGGAAGAGTCGCTACCGTTAGCGGAACATCATTTGCCACTCCCTGTGTAGCTGCGGTTGCAGCAATGGTTCTCTCGACCAACCCCAACATGACCAATCGCCAGATCGAACAGATCCTGATCCGAACGGCAAGAAAAGTAGGTGGCGCTACCGGTGTTACGCAAGCCTATGGTTATGGCTTGCCCGACGCAACAGCAGCAGTCAAGCTGGCTCGAGGAGCAATATTCTTTTAACTCGCTTCGCCCCCGATACCGACCTTCGTTCTACTTGTTCGCTCTCAAAGGAGGTGGCCGAAAGCCACCTCCTTTGCCCTTTAAGTCTTTGCGAATCTTGCCAAAAAGATTACACCGGCACAGCTCAGGGAACGTCAATGTAGTGATTTGCAGAGCCGGGGAAGGATGGAAGCTAATGTCGCGGACCAGTAGCGATCCCCTGAAGACATCGCTGTGGATTCCGGTCGTTGTTTCCGCTGGAGCGCTCATCACGTTTGCCTTTCAAACATGGACAAGCATGGAGGCATCAAGTATCAGGCGCCAGGTTGTGCTAACTTCCCGGAGCCTTGAGCGCTCCAACGAAGTACGTTATCAGCTGCTGTCGGAGGAGCTATCCTCAACCAAGCCCTCGTCCGATAACCGGAGTTACATTCAAATCCTTAAGGAAGGTCAGGTTTTGATGAACGATGTCAAAACACTTCCCGGAATGCAGAAGCTAGCAGAAACAGGACAGCACGCACTTTCGCAATTTGGCGATAAACACACGGGCTCCACGGTGCTCACACTGAGTTCAGCATTTTCACGAATCAAAGCAGAACTCAGTCCGCTTCATCAAAACTTGATAAGTCAGCTGGACTATCTCGATCAAATGGAGATGATCGCCGCAGGAATGAAGATGTGCCTGCTGGGGTGGATGGTCATTTTTTCCATCAAAAAGCTAAAGGAAGAATCGTCTACTTTGACTATTGTGGACGAGGGACTTCAGTCGGTCTACGCCGGCAAGTCACTCTCTGCAAGCGGCTCAGCACCACCGGAGCTGGCCAGAAGTTTTGCAAAGTTATCGAGTATGGTTTCAGAGATTCGGCGAAACGAACAAGCCGTTATCAATAACGCACTGGATGTAATCTGTACAGTTGACGAGAACAATCGCTTCGCGATGATTAATCCGTCATCGCTGCGCGTATTAGGATACAAGCCGGAAGAACTGATTGGACATAAGATTCAGGAATTCATTGCCGATGGCAACGACAACGATCAAATCGGAATGCTCGTGGGCACCAGCAAGAGCATGGCAAAAGTTAGCGTGGAAACTCAATGGCGCAAGAAGGACGGTTCGCTCGTAAGCCTCTTGTGGTCCGCTTACTGGTCATCGGGGTCGGAAACCCTCTTCTGCGTAGTCCATGACATTACGGATCGAAAGATCGCCGAGCAAATTCTTCGTGAAAGCGAATCACGACTGCGGGCTATTCTCGAAGGCATGCCGGTTGCGGTTCTTGTTGAGAATCAAGGTTTGATCGAATACTCGAATCGACACGCAATGACGTTGAGCGGTTACGGCGAAAATGAACTGCACGGAGAGAATCTCTTACTCTTGACACCACATGGCAGCAAGACTGTTCAAGCCTGCCTCGACAACAAAATGGAAGGGGCGGAGATAAGTGTCATTCGAAAGAACGGTGAAATATTCACCGCCGAACTCTACTCCGCGGCGCTTGGCCGAACAGGAGACGATAAACGCCGACTGGTAATGCTTGTGGACATGACTGAAAGGCACCGAATGGAACAGCTGAAACGGGAGTTCCTTGCCATGGCCGGTCATGAACTGCGCACCCCTTTAACTTCGGTGCGCGTTACGTTGCAGAGCGTAGCCGATGGCGTTTACGGCAAAATCAGCGAGCGCGGAGTTGATCTGCTAGGGCGTTGCGACGGAGAGTTGGTGCGACTAGTCGCACTAATCAGCGAAATGCTCGATGCCGAACGAATACGCTCAGGCAAGTTACAGCTAGCGGTAAAGAGAGCTCATGTGCCTACCCTGATTGAGGCCGCAGTATCGGCAGTGAAACCGGTAGCGCTGGCACGCGACATTCAAATAGTGGCGAAGTCGGATGATTTCGATCTGGTGATCGACGGAGCGAAGGTTATTCAGGTCATCATCAATTTGATCTCGAATGCCGTCAAGTTTTCCCCATCACATAGCCAAATTCTGATCCGAGCGCAGACTTTATCAGACAAAGCGCGCATCGAAGTGGAAGATAAGGGGAGAGGCATTCCGCCCGGCTACGAGAACTTGATTTTCGAGCAGTTTAGTCAGGTCGAGCGCAACGACTCCAACCGCGGACGCGGCGCCGGACTCGGTCTCAGCATTTGCAAAAGCATAGTGGAGGCACATGGAGGCCTCATAGGCGTTGACAGCAAGTATGGGGAAGGCAGTGTATTTTGGGTAGAATTACCCTGCCTGGCACAAACCGACGATTGATATGAAAGGGCGCGATTCACATGGCCAAAATTCTAGTAGTGGAAGACGATGAATTGATAGCAGAGAGCGTTTCAGACGCACTGCGGGCAGAATCGCACCTTGTCGATATTGCATCGGACGGCAAAATGGCGATTGGTTTTCTGGAAGCAACAGAGTTCGACGTAGTAGTTCTCGATTGGCAGGTTCCGCATATGAGCGGCATCGAAGTCTGTCGTAAACACAGAGCAGCCGGCGGGCAAACACCCATAATCATGTTGACCGCCATGAATAGAGTCGAAGACAAACTTGAAGGTCTCGATTGCGGTGCCGACGACTACCTGACCAAGCCATTCGACATCCGAGAACTGAAAGCAAGAATCAAGGCGTTGATTCGCCGCCCGGTCACATTTGCCGGAGAAGTTATCAGCGCCGGTCCCGTGAGCATCAATACAAAATCGCGAACCGTCTCCAAAGACAAGGAAGATGTGCACTTCCAGCCGCACGAGTACTTGGTGCTGGAGTACCTGATGAGACATCCCAACGAAGTTGTCTCCGTAGACACGCTTCTCGCCAAAGTCTGGAGCACAGACACGGACGTTTCCATGGACGCCGTATATACCTGCGTCAAGCGGATCAGGAAGAAAATTGATTCCAACAACCGCAAAGACTCTTTGATTCGCACCGTCCATGGTATCGGCTACAGGCTGGTACCGCAAGTGGAAACCTGAGCGCCTGAGAGACTTCACTCCCGACAATCTCATCCCGGGCGACAAGTGGCGGATCAAGCCAGGAGTAATTCCGCAGGTGGTGCAAAAAATCACGGCTAGCACAGCCGCCAACAGGCTGAGCGGTCAGCCAAAGTTATTGCTCGACAATACCGAGCCAAGAATCGACCCGTGCCGGGTCCCAGCGTAGATTCTTCCCCCCGAGCGGTATGTCCGCGTCCGCGCGGCAAGAGCGCATTTCCCGTGTCTATCAAAATCCGGGGACAATTTTTTCACAAACGCTCTCTATAGTTGGCGCTATGGAACCTTTGAAACGAAACGGCGTGAATCGAGCGTCATCAAAAATCGCTCAAGAATGACTTGTGCATTGAGGAGGTAGAGCTTTCGGGCTTTGGAAGACCAGGCGTTTAAGCTTCTTCCACGAAAAGTCCACAAATTTTACCCATTTTTGAAATGTTGCGCAGATACTCTGAACACATCGGAAAACGGACTGGTTGGGAGCTACAAAATGAACACTTTAACCGCAAGAACATCGAATGTAATCGTCACAAAGAGCGAAGCGACCGACATCCTGAGCGGGCTCGCCTTAGCCGCTGTTACTTTTCTCCCGACAGTTGTTGCCGCTTCAAAGTTCGCGCAACAGAACCTGGCAAGCGCCGAACTGCAAGAGCCAGCGGCTTTCGTCGGATTCCTTCTCTGCTTGCTGTCGATCCCCTTCGTTCATCATCTTGCAAGCAAGCGTTCACTACCCGTTCTTTTGCTCGGTGTCGCAGTCTGCGCCGTCTCCGTCGGCACTTGCGTCGGACTCCAGTAGTTCGCACAGCAGGACGGCTTACACAGCCAATCTCAAGTCTTAGGCAAGATTCTGCACCCCGCTTACCAGGAGAGACTCAAATGACAGCCACCACGCTTAAGTCCACCCCAGCATCAGTCAAAGTTTCCCGAAACGACACGACCAGAGGTGTTTTCCTGGCTTTGGCGGTGATGATATCCGCGCTATTGATTGGCGCCGCTCCCTCCGCAGGTTTGCTCACTCTGGTCAGCATGGATCAAATGCGCACGGCAGCAGCAGTGCTTGGGCTTGCAGCTTCCATGCTTGCGATTCCCGCACTTTTCAGAGCATCTCAGCGCGACGACCTGAAGTCGATGCTTGCGCTTGTCGCCTTCATCGGGACCACAATCGGTTTCCTGATTCCGCTTTCACTCTAAGTGCTACAAGTTAAGGCCCGAAAAGAGCTCCGCCCTGCGGAGCTCTTTCGTTTGTTTGATTGGTGCGACTGCGCGGTAAATCTTCTAACGAGTACGATGGACGCACTATGCGAAAGAAATTGATCATTTGGCTGTGTACCGCCACCCTCACGGTGCTTCCGATCGACTGCCAGTGCCCCGTCCGGGCAAATACTGCCGAACCGCTGCTTGAGCAAGCGGAAGAACTCGCTAAAGCTGGCAAATTTGACGCAGCGGCAGAAATTTATGGACAGGCGCTGGAAAAATGCAACGGGTCGGCTCGTCTAAACATTGAAAGTGCCGATATTCTTCGAAAGCAGGCAACTTGCTTTGCACGCCGCGAACAATGGTCTCAAGCTGCAAAATGTTTGGAACGAGCAGTTTTCATTTATGAGTACAACGACAAGCCGAACGTGAATCGCAACCGGCAATCTAAGCTACCTTATTACTACAAGCAGGACTATTTCGCGCCAATGACCGCCGCAGTTTTAGGCGAATACGCCGAAGCACTCAGCAAAAACAATCAACCGGAGAAAGCCACCTCAGCTCGAGATTTGGCGACGAAACTTCAGCACAAAAGCGAAGTCCCTGCCGGTAAGATTGAAGAATGGAAGAAGCTGATATTGGAAGCGGCTCCCGAAAACGACGGCTGGTCTGACAAAGCAGACGCAAAGTTTCAGGTAGCACTGCAATACGCACAGAAGTTGGAACCGGAGAGTGCACCGGTTGTCACCACATTGTGGGGTCTGAGTAATTGGTATGCAAGTCGCAGCAAGTATGCAGATGCAGCGCGAACTTGCGCCACAGCGCTTTCACTGCAAGAAAAGCTACTGGGTGAATCTAACCCTGCCCTCTATGATTTTCTCTGCAACTATGCGGCTGTCTGCAGAAAGGCAAAAGATTACTCCAAAGCTGACGAGCTTTATCAGCGCGCTTTGGCAATCTATGCTGCGCAGATTCCTGATTCGGAGCTGACTGGAATTCATAACTCGATGCTGGATATGTATAGGGAGCAGGGCCTCATCGATAAGGCGACTGCGATAAAAGAGAAATTGGTAAAATCCATCGAAACGGCGAACCCAACTAGCAAGTCGGTGGCCGACGGGTCACGCCAATTGCTTGAGATGTATCTAAAGACGAATCGTTTCGACCTTGCGGAACAGGCATTATCAAAGGCAATGGAGCTGGACAAGAAGGGCGGACGCGAGACAAAGCTGTCCGACCTGACTGGCATGGCCGATATTAAGACGAAGCTCCAGAAATACGCGGAAGCGGAAACGCTCTACAAGTCCGCAATTCAAATGTGTCAACAGGAGCGATTGGCAGACTTCGACGTATGTCTGGAGAAATACGCGGCGATGCTGCGTGCCAATGACCGAGCAACCGAGGCCGAAGCCACGGAGGCACGCGCGCGCCAATTCCGAATAGAAGGCGGCAGAAAACTATGGCATCCGTCGAACTAAATACGTGACTGCCCGGAAGATTATGCTGCCGGGCACTTACGCATTTAGATAACGATTCTGTTTCCGTTAGGCTTTGACGGCGTTGCGATCGAACGTAATCGAATGCTTTTCCATGCGTTCGAAGACTTCGATCAATCTTGCTTTGTCCGTAGCGAGGGACATACGGAAGAAGCCTTCACCGTAGGCGCCATAAGCCGTGCCCGGTGGAACAACAATGCCTGCTTCTTCCAACATCAAAGTGCTGAATTCTGCGGCGGTCATTCCGGTTGGAACCGGCAACCACATATAGAAGGTTGCTTTGATTGGCTCAACTTTCCAACCAAGCCTGCGAAATCCGGCTACCGCTATATCGCGACGCACTTTGTAGAGTGCATTGCAACGTTCAATTTCAGTTCGCGGTCCTTCGAACGCAGCGATTGCCGCCATCTGAATGGCACGAAATACGTCGGTATCGATATTGGATTTCAGCTGGGCCAACGCCTTGATTGCATACGAGTTACCAATGGCAAATCCGATTCTCCACCCCGTCATGTTGTGCATCTTCGACAGGCTCTGCAGTTCGATTGCTACGTCTTTGGCGCCCGGTACTTCGAAAACGGAGTGGGCTTTGTAGTCGTCGAAAGTCATTTCAGAGTACGCAAGGTCATGAACAAACAGCAAATCATTCTTGCGTGCAAACGCAACCGCCTTCTCCAGATACGCCAGGTCGCATACCGCACCGGTCGGGTTATTCGGGTAGTTGAGGAATAGGATCTTTGCTTTTTTCACTATTTCCGCCGGAATAGCATCAAGGTCGGCAAGGAAATTGTTTTCCGGTGTCAACGGCATGCCGTAAGGAGTTCCGCCGGCAAGAATGGTGGAAGATTTGTAGACGGGATACGCCGGGTCTGGAATCAGCGAGTAGTCGCCAGGATCGACGAATGCATGAATGATGTTGTGAATGCCTTCCTTCGAACCGATCAATGAAGTGATTTCGGTATCAGGATTGATGTCGATTCCAAAACGCTCACGACACCACTTCGCGGCGGCTTCGCGATATTCCTTCGTGCCACCGAAAGGCGGATAGCGATGATTCACCGGATTCTTCAGCGCCTCTTGCATCGCTTGAACGATATGAGCCGGTGTCGGTTGATCAGGATCACCGATGCCGAGATTGATAACATCCACTCCGCGAGCAACAACAGCTTGACGCTTTTTGTCCAGCTCAGCGAAAACGTAGGGAGGGATACTCTTCAATCGGTTCGATATTTCCATTATTCAGCACCTGCTTGGTTGGAGACCGGCACAATGATTAACCGGGCCTATTATCCGGGACTGTTGCGCTTCCCCCCTTGCAAGCAGCACTTACTTTTACTATTTGATAAACCGACGTCGCGAAGCGGGCTGAAGTGGGGGTTTTCCCGCTTCGACGGTGACTTCGCCCGACATCACTCGTTCCGAATCGGGAAATCATCACGTGAAATTCAGCCTCGTGGCAGCTTCGACGCACTCACTGCGTGCTTTCCCCGGGGCTGCGGGCTCAGCTGAGAGCGTTCACCTTGACCGGAAAAATGCACCACGTAGAATTGGAATTCGACCAAGCGCAGCTTGAGCGGCGGTTTAGCGCCGAAGAAGCAAAACGTCGTTGTCTACGCGCCGAGGCTCGCCGACGAACCGGAGCGCCCGCAGGAAGTCCCAACAGGAGATACGCAATGAGCATTGCCCATCACCTTCAGCTCGACACCGACTTGATTCGAGGTGCTAAAGTAGCGCTGCTTCCGGGAGACCCGTTCCGAGTTCCGAACATTGCAAAGCACCTGGACGATGCGTCGGAACTGGCTCATGTGCGCGAGTTCATGTCTTACCTGGGCACAATCGAGGGCGACCCGGTACTAGTAGTATCAACCGGCTGCGGCGGACCGTCGGTTTCGATTTGCGTAGAAGAGCTTGCACAAATCGGCGTAGATACTTTTATAAGAGTTGGAAGCACAGGCGCGATTCAAGAATTTATCGACGTGTCCGATGTAGTAATTTCCAACGCTGCTGTTCGCCTGGACGGGGCAAGCAAGAGTTTTGCGCCCATTGAGTATCCCGCAGTGTCCCACATCAATGTAACCTGCGCTTTGATGGATGCCGCTCACAATCTCGACATCAGAGCTCACGTCGGCATAACGGCCTCCACGGATACTTTCTACCAGGGACAGGAGCGCTACGACTCATTCAAAGGTTATGTCCCGAAACATCTGGTTGGCAGCTTGACTGAATGGCAGCAACTGAATGTTTTGAACTATGAAATGGAGGCGGCGACACTGTTCACAATGTGTTCCGCGCTGGGACTCAAATCCGGAGCCGTTTGCGGTGTGGTTGCAAACCGCACCCGCAGCGAAAAAGTTACATCAAAAGAACTTTTCTTGAAAGGCGAGCAGAACGCCATTGTCACTGCTGTTCAAGCAGCCAGGCTTCTGTTGGCTCGCCGTGCCGACAGGAAAGTCGGGTGCGCCGTTGGATCAAAAACATAAGCGAATCGAAAATATAGGCGAAGCCAACAGGCTAAGAGCGATCTAGTTGAAGTCTAGGCACTTCTGAAACTTTCTTCACAGAACCGCGCCGAATGGGCAGCTCTTCGTGCTCTCGCGATACCTCTATCGTACTAGCAATTGAAAGGCGAACTTGCGCCTGCATTCCAGCGCTATAGATTCGAGTTACTTCTTCAACACGTTTTTTCATTGCCTTCCACCAATCCCAATCAAGCATTTCCTTAATCACATAAATTAGTCGGCAAACATGACAAACATGTGGCTAAAGCGGAACTTATCAAAGCCTCGGTTAACTTTTTGTAGTTGCTCCGGAGCCTCGGCAAGCCTCGTTGCCTCCGCACGTGAACAGCCACGCTACGCTCTTGCGGCTCCTCGCCGCTCAAGCTTCGCCGGGCCGATTCTTAATTGCAGGTGCCTCCTGAGAATTCCCCCCTTGTAAGGATGGTCGTAAACGCAGGATCATTAGGGGTTGAAATTCGGACCGGATAAGCCATGTCGCCTTTAGCAGTCAAAACCACTGAGCCCGTTCAAATCGCTTCGCACGGAGAGGTGAAGACAACCGCGCTCAAGCAACTGTTTCCATACGCCATCGTGGCGCTCAGTGCCTGCTTCTTGCTCTTCGGGGAGCTAGGGCGCTTTCCTCTCTTCAATCCGGATGAGGCGCTCTATGCCGAACCGGCGCGGGAGATGCTGGAGAATGGCGATTGGATCACTACATATTTGAATTATGTGGTCAGGTTCACGAAGCCGCCGCTGGTAATCTGGGCGCAGGCGCTGAGCATCAACCTGTTTGGCGTAAACGAATTTGCAGTGAGGTTCTTCGAAGCGGCAAGCGGAGTCGTTCTTGTAGCTTCAACCTACGCCTTTGCCGAGAAGTTTGCCGGCAGGCGAGTTGCAATTGCTGCCGGAGTCGCGCTTGTTACGGCACCGCTTTTCATAGGAACTGCGCGTGAAGCCATTACCGACATGCCGCTGAGTTTGTTTATGGCATCGGCAATGATGTGTTTTTTCACAGCGGCAAAAACCGGGCGAACCAGCTTTACGTGGCTGGCTTGGATAATGGTCGGGCTATCCGTGATGACGAAGGGTCCGGTCGGACTTGTCCTGCCTGTGGCTTTAATAGCCGCTTTTGCCGTGCTGAGCGGCAAACTGAAACAATCGCTGCGCGATTACAAAGTGATTCCCGGAATGGCTATAGTTGCAGCAATCGCGCTGCCCTGGTTCATTACGGAAATTGCCATCACCAAAGGGGCTTACTTCCACGAGTTCATCCTTCGCGAAAACTTTCAACGCTTTACCAGCGCCATAGATTCCCATGGTCAGCCCTGGTGGTATCATTTCGCCGCGATGTTCGGCGGATTCGTCCCCTGGTGCTTCTTCCTCCCGGGCGCAATCGCAGCGACAGTACCCGACCTTGTTTCTGCGATTCGAGCGCAATCGGCGTCGTTGATTTCTTTCGCGACAGGCGCAAAGAGCCCTCCCGAGACTAATCAAGGTTCGCCGCCTCGGCTCCTGGTGGGCGTTGAGCCGTCTTTGGCTCTGTTCTGCCTGCTTTGGGCAAGCGGCACACTGGTGTTCTTCAGTGCCAGCGTCTCGAAGCTGTTGCCCTATACAATGCCGGCGTTTCCGGCACTGGCCGTTTTGGTGGGAATTGAATTTGAGCGAATAATACAAACTCGCAGCATGAAACGCGCTCTGATTCCCGTGGCGCTCATAGCTGTCACATTTGGAGGCGCAACCGCGGTTATGCCGTTCGCATTGAAGAAACTGCGCGATGCGCCCCCGGGGCTGGTCGACCTGATCCGTTCATTCACGACTTATGAATTAGTGTTTTCACTATCCGCACTGGCAATGGTTGCACGAAAGTTGTATCGCACGGCCTGGTTCGTTTTTTGCGTCCCGATGCTGTTCGGCTTATTGTTCTTCGGCGGCAAAATCGTCAGCAGCCTGAGCGAACAGTGGGAAGGTCCGTTGCCTGCGATGGCTCGTTTTGCCTCACTCTCAACTCAGCCTATTTTCGTCTATGACATGCGCAAACCTTCAGTTCCGTTCTATACGCGGAGAAAGATTGTGCAACCGTCCTCCCCGGCCGAGCTGCAAGCCGCTTTGGAAGCCAGCGGACAAGCGTATGTGCTCACGAAGAAAAAAACTCGCGGCTTCATCGAATCGATTAAAGGGTGCAAGGTCGTCAGGGAAGAAGGAGCGTTCCTGCTTGCAGCCTATAGGAGACCCTCGCAATGAACTGTTCTATTTCATTGAAATTGTCGGCAGCTTTGTTGACTGAGCCAATGAGTGTGTGGAAAGCTAAGCAAAATTCCGGACTAACATAAAATGAGCACGCAACAAGCTTTAACCGGTTCAATCATTACAGCCTCTCCTGATCTCGGTTTGCTCCTGGATCCAATAAAGGATGAGCTGGAACAGGTTGAGAAGTTTCTGAACTCCAACCTGGTTGATGATAGCCCGTTCATAGAAGAGCTATTAGGACAGGTTTTCCGTTCCGGCGGCAAAAGAATTAGACCGGCGCTTGTGTTGTTAACCAGCAAGGCAAGTTCTACTCCTCGAGGTCGTGTCGGTCGGCTCCATATCATCTTGTCCGTGTTGACCGAACTGATTCATACGGCAAGCCTTGTCCATGACGATGTTCTGGATAGCGCGTCACTAAGACGCGGGCAAGAGACAGTCAACCGTAAATTCAGCGACAAGCTTGCAGTGTTGACGGGCGACCTGTTATTCGCACAAGCTTCCGTCTGCCTATCGCGCCTGATGAATCCGGTCATTGTCGGAATCTATGGACAGGTTCTGGGCGATCTATGCGCAGGCGAGATACGCCAGATGCGCCAACAGTTTGTAGTTTCGACCGATTGGGACGCGTACATTCAAAAATCGGTGTGGAAGACGGCCTCCTTGTTTGCGGCAGGTACGCAAAGCGCTCCGATTCTGAATCTGTGCACGGATAACGTCATCGGCGACATGAAGGCTTACGGGTTGAATCTCGGTATCTGCTTTCAAATAGTTGATGACTTGCTTGATGTGACGGGCAATTCGCTGGCTCTCGGGAAAGCAGCCGGTTCGGATCTCACCCACGGCGTCATCACTGCACCGGCAATGTTTGTGCTGGAGCGCAACGATAGCGCAGCCCAAAAACTGACCCGGTTGATCAAAACCAAAGACGTAACAACCGAAGCAGGTGTTGCTGAGGCTTTGGAAATCATTCGAAGCAACGGTGGAATCGAAGCCACCGTAGATCTTGCTCGCCAGTATGCTCGCCGAGCGCGTGAAGCTCTAACTTCACTGCAGCCGTCACAATACCGCGACTCGCTCGACAGCCTGATAGACTGGTTACTGACGCGCACCACGTGAGGAGGACGGAATGCTGAATTTGCGCCTGTCCTCACTTGCCTCAGTCAAACTCACGATCGCGATTTTTGCGGCCATTCTGGTCACTATCCTGCTGGGAGCCTGGTGCCCCCAGGAGTCGCAGGGCGGCTTCGAGAAAGTGGTAGAAACATTTGGCCCTGGCATGGCTCTGCAACTTCATGACCTGGGAATCACGGACATGTTTCACAGCCCGGTATTCCTGGGCCTAATCGGCTTGCTGACGGTGAACATGCTGGCTTGTAGTTTTCAGCGCGTCTTCCCTAAGATACGCCTATACCGGCAACCGATAGCTTTCATGAGCAACAAGGAGATCGTCAAGTTTCCAGTCACCAAAACTATTCAGTTAAAGGTCTCCGCTGAAGAAGTACTACAAGCGGTGCAGGCACGCTTCAAGAAGCAGGGCTATACCATTCGTACAAACGGCGCCAAAGTCACGGGCGAGTGGGGCAAGTTCGGGCGCATGGCCGCGTCCGTCACCCATGTCGGATTGCTTTCGCTGCTTGTGGGCGTAACCATAACTTCCTGGACGGGATTCACAGGGTTCAAGCCAGTGTCGCTTGGTAAATCATTGAGCTTTGCCGACTCGGAACACAGCAAGCAATGGTTGGGCAAGCTTCCGGATTGGACGGTTCATGTCGATGCGACTCGCAGAGAAGATTATGAAAGCGGCGATGCTAAACAGTGGTACAGCACGCTTTCAGTAATCAGTCCCAAGGGCGTTGTTTTAAAGAAACAGGAAATTTCAGTCAACAATCCTCTCGAATACGAAGGCGTCGACATTTATCAATCGAGCTGGGGGCTGGACAGCATAGCGGTTGCGTTTAACGGGCAACGTCCGCAAAAGTTGCAACTGCAGCAAATGGGTGCAACTCAGGCCGCGTTCTTGCCGCTGGACGACAAGACTATTTTGATTTTCTCCTTGCGCAAGCAAGATGCCCCCTTAAGAGTGTTCGGAAAGATTCCGGAATGGCAGCAGCCGAAAATGCTGGCTGAAATCCCGCCCGGAAAAACAGCCACCTTCGGCACGGTTCCAATAACCTATCTCGGGCCCGTACCGGTCACCGGTCTGCAATACAAATCCGATCCCGGATTGCCCGTTACCTATGTCGCCTTCGGCATCATCATCCTTGGAGTGATGCTAGCGGCTGTGCCACATAGGCAGTTGTGGATTTATGTGGGCGAAGGTGCCGATGGTACCGCGACTCTGTATATGGGCGGCGTATCGAAGAAAGCGAAACGAGCTTTCGAAAAGAGCATCGACGCAGCAGCCGCAGCCATGGTCGCGAAGTATGGCGAGGCACCGGTAGTCGAGGCACCTGAATCTTCAAGTCCGCCGGAAGAAGTCGAAGTTCTTTCGTATTCCAATGTCAGTTCGCCCTAAGGACGTAAGAGGTAGACCGTGTCCGACTTCCAAGTAGCCCTCACCAATACAGCCGGGATCTCATCGGTAGTTTCTTTCTGGGTGTTTGTGTCATCCAACGCAATCGGCAAGAAGCGCGAGCTTTTGGTCAAGCTGGCGCAGTGGGTGATGATCATAGGTTTCGTTGCACTGACGGGCGCAATCGTGGCAAGAGGAGTAGAAGCGAGTCGCTTCCCGCTATCGAATCTCTACGAGTCACTTCTCTGGTTCGCCTGGGCGATCATGGGGTCTTACCTGCTGGTATCACGCGCGTACGATTTGAAGCAGCTAGGATGGCTTGCAAGCCTCACTGCAGCAACATTTTTCCTATACGGCAGTTGGTTGCCGCCGGGTCAACACGAAATAAAGCCGCTGGTACCTGCTCTGATGAGCTACTGGCGACAGATTCACGTACCGCCGTTGATCGTGTCCTATGCAATGTTTTTCATTTCCGGACTGACAGCGTTCCTGCAGTTATGGAGCGCCGGTCGGCTGAAGGCGATCTGCTTCGCCGCCGTCGCACTTGCCTGCGGTCTCTCTGCAATCGGGCTGGGGACTTTTACCGATACCAACACGTTCTTTCTGCAGGCGCTGTTCATCGGTGGCAGTCTCGCTGGTCTCCTGGCAGCCTGGTTCGGGCTGAAGAGCGTCAGCACCAAGCATGAGAATGCCCAGCGCGCCGAGCTGTATGACGAAGTGGTCTACAGAAGCATCATGATTGGCTTCCCCCTGCTCACCATCGGGATCATCACCGGTGGTCTCTGGGCTAACCACGCATGGGGCACGTACTGGTCGTGGGACCCGAAGGAGTCGATGGCGCTCGCCACATGGCTCGGGTACGCAGCCTACATCCACTTGCGAATCCACCATGAGTGCTCGGCTGAAAAGCTATCACTGGTCTCAATCGGCGGCATGCTGCTTACGGTTCTGACGTACTTAGGCTTCAACTCACTCGGATTCGGCGGGCTGCACAGCTACGGCAACTTCAAATAGACAGACGACAAATTCGTGTCCGTCCAACTTTTGTAGATGAAAAGCCAGTAAATCTGTTGATGCCGCAGCCGGTAACGCCAGTAAATGCGTTAATGGTGCAAATGGCGGAGTGTTTGGATGAGCGTTAAGTGGTAGGGTGGTCAATGCACAACCTTAACCCTGGTTAATATTTCGTGATGGGACTCGATTTTACAAACACCCGGAAACGCCCTAAAACAGGCGAAATTTTCGGCCCTAACATATAACCGGAAAAAACACTGGGGTTAACCTGGTTCCAACAAATATGTTGGAACATTTTAATAGTAGAGTCGTCACGCTCTAAGTAATACACACAGAGTTTCGACGTCACCGATTTCGGTGATGCAGTGCAATGCGCGCACTTTCGAAAAAGACCGGAAATCCCAAAAGGCGGTACTTGACCGCTTAAGACCATGAGAAGAATGTACTCACAAGCCGCGATCGAAGACATCACTCTGGACGAGTTCACGCCTGAATTTGCACAGGGCTTCGACTCGCCGGATTTAATGCTGCCCGGGGAAGACGCACCGCTGTTCGATTCGATTTATGCAGATGAAACGATCGACGAAGCGGACAAGCGTTCAGAGGATTCAGTGCAACTGTATCTGCGTGCCATCGGACGGGTCAAATTGCTTAGCGCCACGGAAGAAATCGAACTGGCGCGAAGGATAGCCAACGGCGACCAGCTCGCGAAGAAGCGGCTCGTACAGGCAAATCTACGCCTGGTGGTCAGCGTAGCCAAGAAGTATCAAAATCGCGGACTTCCCTTTCTTGACTTGATTCAAGAAGGAAACCTCGGTCTGATCAGAGCCGCTGAGAAGTTTGATCCCGAACGCGGCTACAAGTTCTCGACCTACGCAACATGGTGGATCCGACAAGGCATCACGCGCGCACTTGCAGACAAATCAAGAACTATCCGCGTGCCTGTGCACATGGTTGAGACCATCAACCAACTGCGCAAGACCACGCGCAAATTGTCTCAAGAACTGGGACGCCGTCCCGGACTTGAAGATCTGGCAAAAGCAATGAATTGCAGTTTGACTAAAATCAAAGAAATTCTCGCTGCAAATCGCACGCCGATCTCGCTCGACAGCCCTCTGGGCGAAGACGAGGACAACAGTCTTGCCGACGTCGTACAAGACGAAAACAGCACATTGCCGGAAGTCTCAACGACAACCGCGTTGCTTGCTTCGGATATCCGCGGCGTGTTGTCGACGTTGACACCCAGAGAACGCGAGATCATCATCCTGCGTTACGGTCTTAAAGACGGTCACCAACGGACTCTCGAACAAGTGGGCAAGTTGGTGGGTATCACCCGCGAACGCACCAGACAGATTGAGCTAAAGGCGCTACGCGCCTTGAGAGCATCAAATCTGATGGACAAACTGCGGGATTACTTGGAAGAGTAACCCTGGTCCAAGATTCCGGAGTTTTTTCCGAAGCAAAACCAGTTCGCGGCCGTTCGACCATCGAGCGGCCGCGTTCTTTACTTAGGGTTCGGTCCTTGGTCTGTACGGCCGGGGCGAGCTTGCGTGACAAGAACGGATTCCATCCAAGGCGCCAGAACATATATAAGCGACATGCAAGCGTCCGAAAAACGGCCAAGTACGGATATCCAAAAAGATTTGCCAAGTATTGGCGATTAAATCTTTCTGTGTATACTGGTGCCAGCACTACTAAAAATTTCATTCGTTTATAGCTGCGGGGCGGTATTACCTGTAGTGGCTAATCGGCCACGCAATCAGCTCCGAGGAGGTTGTCGTGTCTTTCCAGTTTCGTTCGCGAGTCATAGTCACCGGTCAATTAGTCTTCCAAAGCGGAGACAGCGCGGAACTCGACGAACACGAAGATTTCGACGATATTCCGGATCTATCGGTAATTCGCGACATTACCGGACTCTGGTACATCTCCGGCTCCAGCATGAAGCGCCTGCTTAGAGCACGAGCACGCGAAGTAGTTATGAGTCGCATCGGTCCCGCCCACGCATGCGACCATTACCGCAAGGGCGCAGAATGCATCCGAACCGGCGAAGCACCGGGTGCAGGCATTCATATCAAAGAGATGCTCGCGCAAAATCGCTGGAGCGACGAGCATTTGAAGACCGCGATTGAATACTTCAGCTGCCTGGTATGCTCTTTGTTCGGTTCGCAGTTGTTAGACACTCGCGTTGCGGTAGAAGATCTCAGACCGGCAGTGTATGCGCAGTCGCGACTACGCGGGAAGGACCAGCACGAATCACTAGATGGCAAGAATTTCGTTTTCAGAGCAATGCTAACCGATTGCGACGAATGGCATCGTGGATTATTCCTTTCGGCATTGTCGCGATTGCAGACAAAAACACTGAGAGTCTCGTGCGGCGGACTGCATCAACACGCCCGAGCAACTCTAGAAGTCACGGACATTCGTGCTTTGGAATCAGCAAGAGAGTATCTCGAAACCCTTGATGCCAGTGCCGACAGACGTGACGGTCATACGATCAACATGGTGCAATTGCAAGCATGGCATGCCGCACTCTCAGCCAGACTACGTGAAGTAGAAGCAGACCAGCTACGCCAAACCGTCGCAGCATCAGCCTCCTGATCTTACGCCTTCATCCTCAGTTTCGTTTATGGTGCGAAGTTGCGTGAATGACTGCCGGCGGCGCTTTGACAAACCATTCCGGTTTTTCTCTTTTCAGCCGTTCGAGCTCCGCTTTAATGGCGGTTATGCGATCACTATCCAACGGATGATCAGAAAGAATTTCCAGTAGCTTGCTGTCAACGCTGCTACCCGAGCCGCGAAGCCTCTGAAAAAACTTGATCATGCCTTCACCGTCAAACCCGCTAGCAACCGTAAGGTCGGCGCCAAAGATGTCGCAGCGTGCCTCTTGTACGCGAGTAAATGACTGACCTTCAAAAAATTTGCCGACAACCAGAGCCTGGGCAATCTGCGCCGCATAGTCGCCGCCCGCACCGGCAATCATAGCAATGCAAGTTGTGACACCCATGCTGTGCACTATTGAGCGAAGCCCGTCTCGATGAATAACATGACCAAATTCGTGGCCAAGGACTCCAGCTATCTCGTCATCACTGGTTGCTCTATCGATCAATCCCTGATTGACGATCACGTATCCGCCCGGAAGCGCAGAAGCATTGACGTCGCTGGTGGTCGCCACATAGAAGTGAAAGTCGTACGGCGACTTCGGCAGCTTCGAAATTAGTTTCTTACCGATCCGCACTACACGCTTGTAAGATGCGGAACTCGTATCCATCTGGCCCATCTTGTCCTTGATGTAAGCTTCACCGATCTTCGCCTCCAACGATGGATCAATCTTGTCGGCGGCCGCCTCGAACAAGGCATTCAAGCCGAAGTAGCCCATAACAAGAATGCAGACAAACCCGATACCAATGCGCATCCAGTAGGTGCTCTTCATCAAGGGCTGGACGGCGACCTTTCGTCTAGTGTCGTGGGCACGAGAGGCAATGTGTCCATTTACATCGGCGCGATGCAGGGTTTCGAGCAACTCTTTAGTGCCGTCAACGCACATGATTGCGATTCCTGATTGCCTGTCGTGCAACTTGATGCGGTCGTCATCATGTCCGACTAAATCAAGATCGACGGTATCAAGGCTGATTACAGAACCATCACTAACAACAATCCGTCCGCGTTCCACGACAATCGATGCTGGATGCGAATCACCACTGCCGGCCTGATAAATTCTCACATCGAAACGATCTTGCATCGCGCTCTCCGCAAGTTAACAAACATCATCCTATCAAAGAGAGGAGCCCACCGGCACCGGATGCCGCTGGAATAAACCGACGAACCCACTGTCCAAACCCTTTGGGATTGCGGGTTTGAATCCAAACCTTTCCCGGTCCGGTGAATTCGCAACCAAGGCCTTCACCACTGGTAAGGCTCGACATCCAGCTAACACCGGCTTTCACCACTTTGTAGGACGTATCACCCGACCAGGCAACAATGTGTCCATTGTCGATGACATACTGCTCACCGGGTGGAATGTTGATCTCCATTACGGCGCCGAAGGCACTGACAGCAATGGCACCAGTGCCTTTGAGATGCAAAACAAACATACCGGCGCCCGAAAACAATCCCGCCGTCAGTTTCTGCGCTTTGGTATCCATCTCAACGGAATGAAATGCCGCCAAGAGACAGCCATTTTGAACATAGTAGTCCTGTCCACGTTCGACAGGTAGAATCTTGATGTCCCCGGGAACCGGTGGCGCAATCAGAACATCCCCTGCACCGTCGGCTGCAGAGATTTCCTGGAAGAAAAATGTTTCTCCGGCAAGAGAAGAGCGTTTCAGCGCTTTCCACCAGCCGCCCCAGACTTTACCGTGAATCTTGAGCTTCGTCGTTTTCGCAACCATCGCCCCCGATTCCGCGCGCAGAACTTCTCCTCGATCCAGCTTCGCCAAAATGGCCGCATTTGAACCGGGATGGACGACCTGATAGTGCATGCAACCGCGCTCCAGAGAGACGACAGGCTAGACATACCCCCCGGACACGAAAGCAAAACAAGCCTCCTAATTTCGCTTGGCATCCCGTTGAGACTGCATCGGTAACAGAAAGGGTGTAGAAAAATGATTTACGCGTTGTTCGGCGGAAAAACCAGCCATTGCAGAATGGTAAAAAATGCAGCGCACTGGGCGGCAGCAGACGATGAGACAAAAATTGAACTGTCCTTCCAGAAGATCCGCAAACTTGAGGCTTCACCTGTGGTCGACCTGGACACCTCAACTCGCATCGATTCTGCAGTACGCCGCTTCACATGCCTGAACGACGTCTTCGCCGAACTCATTGAAGACAATCAAGCGATGGGGCTGAGCGCCTAGCGCCAAAACATAGCGAAAAACCCGCGCGTCGGCGCGGGTCAATCACGGACAATCCGATAGCGGATTACATACGGATTTCTTGAATCACGCCGTCTTTAACGAGGATTTCTCCGCCTTCAAGCCGTTGGAAGATGTTCTCTCCCACACGCACTTCAACGGGATTCTCCACCGTGAATTGGGTCACAACACTGCCCACAGGCAGTTCATTAAGAGCGTTCTGCTGAGCAGTCATCTCTTCCTTCAATTGCATCAAGCGCAGCTTCTCCGATTCAACTTGCCCGCGAATCGTTTCAATTTGCACTTTCACATCGGACGGCATGGGTTGAGGACTGCGTTTCTCGATGTCGGCAATCGCTCTTTTTCCCTTGAACTCCAGTTGCTGAAGCTCTGCATCAATTTGCTGCAAATTGCGGTTGATTTCTGCGGCAACTTGCGCCTTGAAGTTCTCGGTCACTATTGCTTTGACTGCAACCTGGCGCATGAGCTGAATGGTCTCGGCCATCAAAACCTCCAAAGTGGGCGGACTCTACTAATCCGGCAAAAACAAGCGTAGTTTAGCAGACAGAAACTCTTGACATACAGGTGTTTCAACGCTTTCACACACGCAATCGGACAAGCGCAGTGCCGCCATGCACGCGCTGAGGCGGAGAAGCTAGCCGGAGCCGCCAAGGCGCGTATATACGATATACTTTACGCCAACTGGACATAGGCACAGGCACCCTGCTGGCAACTGCGGTTGTCGGGATGTGCCGCATTGGCTTGACGAGGATTATCAAAAATGGCAAACGGAACAGAAGGCGGAGTAGCGCAAGCTTTTCGCACCGGAAACCTTTCCTGTTCACTAGGCTCCTATCGCGACATTGTTATGAAGGAACTTGCCGAACTGCGCAAGAAAGAGTTCGTTGGACGCCTCTGGCGCAAAGACGCCTCTCTGTGGACCGGTGCAGACGAAAGCAGCTGGCTGGGCTGGTTGGATATCGTCGCAGAGCAACTACAAAAGACAGATGAGTTCGCGTCCATAGCCAAAACTGTAAAAGATGCCGGATTCAAATCGGCGGTGCTGCTCGGGATGGGCGGCAGCAGCCTGTGCGTGGAAGTGATGAGAACAACATTCGGTGACCAGGCCGGTCATCCCAAAATGTTTGTTCTCGACTCCGTCGTTCCTGCTCAGGTTGCAGGCATCAGAAAACAGATCAATCCTTCCGAAACGCTGTTCATTGTTGCCAGCAAATCTGGTGGCACCACTGAGCCAAACGTTCTATGCCAATACTTCTTCGAAGAGACCCGCAAAGAAGTCGGCGACAAAGCCGGCCAACATTTCATCGCCATTACGGACCCGGGCTCCTCAATGGAGCAGCGCGCCAAAGACTGGAAATTTCTCAAAATCTGCTACGGCGTCGCTTCTATCGGCGGACGGTTCTCCGCGCTATCGCATTTTGGAATGGTCCCAGCGACGGTAATGGGTCTCGACACACACAAGATTCTCACCACAGCCGATACCATGGCAAAAGATTGCAAGGAAACAGATCCGGAGAAAAATCCCGGAGTGTTCCTTGGTGCTGTAATGGGCGTACTTGCAAGAGACGCAAAGAAAAATAAAGTAACCATCATCACATCGCCGGGAGTAGTAAGCCTGGGGACATGGTTGGAGCAGCTCATTGCCGAGAGCACTGGCAAGGACGGCAAGGGATTGATTCCTGTTGCCGGCGAAACAACTGCCACTCCGGAAGAGTACGGCGATGATCGCCTCTTCGTGCATGTCCGCATAGCTAGCAATGCTTGCGACATTCAGGATCGCAAGGTGGACGTGATCGAACAATCCGGCCGACCGGTAGTTCGGATTGAACTGAAAGACGTGTATGAGCTCGGCTCTGAATTCTTCCGTTGGGAAGTTGCCACCGCCACAGCCGGTGCCATTATTGGAATCAATGCTTTCAATCAACCCAATGTTCAAGAGAGCAAAGATTTCACCAAAGATTACCTTAAGAGCTACGAACAAAACGGCTCTCTGCCACAAAACAAGTTGATTTTGGAAGAAAGCGGCTTCAAAGTTTTTGCAGATGACGAAAACACCAAGCGATACGTACCCACAGGAAAAACAACACTTCCCGAATTGCTGAAGGCATTCATCGGCTCGCTGGAGCCAGGCGATTACTTTGCCACCAATGCATACATTGACTGCTGCGAAGAACTCGCAGACGTTATCCAAAAGCCCCGCGATCAAGTAAAGGCGAAACGCAGAGTCGCAACTACAGTTGGTTTCGGACCACGCTTCCTGCATTCGACAGGTCAGTTACACAAGGGCGGACCGAACGCCGGTGTGTTTCTTCAAATCACCTCGGACGACGCAGAAGATGTTGCCATCCCCGGAGAAAAATACACGTTCGGTGTACTAAAAGAAGCTCAATCTCTAGGCGACTTCAAAGCGCTGTCGTCGCGCCAGCGCCGATTGATCCGCGTGCATCTGCCGAAAGACGTTAAAGGCGCTTTGACCAAACTGGCAGAAATGCTGTGTGAAGCCAATAAGTAGTTGGCTCGCTGACTGCCGGCGCGAAGCTCTTGCTGCTGCTACCCGGGAGCGCTGGCTTCCAGCAGGCTTCTCAACCTGACACAACGGCGAAGGCGCATCAACAGCGCCTTCGCTTTTCATTTGTCAGCGCTATAATATTTGCGTCGAGGACCAAATCATGGCAGCAGTTCTCTATACGATCGGGCACTCAAACTACGTCTTCGAAGACTTCACCGCGTTGCTTGCACAGCAGCAGATCGAAGTAGTAGTCGACGTGCGCAGCAATCCGTATTCACGATATGCCACTTACTTCACCGGTAGCGCCTTGAAGCCGTTGCTGCATGCCGCCGGCTATAAATATCTCTTTCTTGGGAAGGAGATCGGCGGAAAGCCTACAGATCCTCGTTTCCTGGACGAAGAGGGTTATGTTGATTACGCACTCGTGGCACAGTCAGATATCTTTCAGGGTGGAATGAATCGCCTTGAAAAAGGCATTCAAAAATATCGAGTAGCAGCCATGTGCGGCGAGGAAAATCCTGCCGGCTGCCACCGTCGAAACCTAATAGCGAAGGAAGCCACGAGCCGAGGAATCGAAGTGATTCACATCCGAAAAGGGGGAATACTTCATACCGAAGAAGATCTGCTGCTCGAGGAAAATGGTCCGCCCCCCGAAGCAACGCAGCTAACACTTTTCGGCTAGTTCCCAGAGAGAAAATCCTCATCATGCACATCGAGAACGGCGACGGAGCCTTGCCGTGGGTGAAAATCGAAACCTCTCAAACACAAGGTAGATAAAGTTATAATTGCCTTATGCGAGTCTTCAAAGAAAACCAGCGCTGGTCGGTTTCTCCCTTCGAGGAAAGGATTGACAATTTACTCTGGGTCATGACCGGCGCATTTCGTCCAGAAGATCTCGCTGTCTTCGCGATCCGCCGACATGGATTCGGATCTGATAGCGGAACTTTGTCGTATCCGGAAGATCTTGATCCAGGAGAAGTGATACCACCGATGGGTCATATCGTGGTGTCCATTCCCCCTTACGATGATGCCAGAACATTCTTCGTTTCCGAATCTGAATATCTGGAGGTCCTCGCGGCTTATTGCGAGGCCCAAGGGCTGCCAGAAGAAAGAGACTTAGTCACAGAGTTCCGACGAGATCAGAGCATCGAGGACAACCTACCAGTAAGAAATGCAGCCAGGTGCATCGCAGACTTTCAAAAACTTTTGCCTCTGTTGGAGGCGCGCGGTTGGACGCGAGGACCGGAAATGATTCGGTCCAAGGGCGGGCTCGCATTCACAACACAATACGACAGGCCGCTCAAAGGACTTCTTTCCATCACCAGGCGCTCCCTTCAAACACACGCGAACGAAAATCCCGAATGGGTGGCCGATCATCACTCCTTGCTTTCCGCTCTGGAAGAACTGTTGGAATCAATGGACTAGAAGCAGACTCAAAGAACAAGGGGAGGAGGCTTAGGTCTTCTCCCCTTATTCTTTGAATCGCAGTTAGCCGCCACCGGCTCGTGCAGACGTAGTACAGCGCAAGCCCTAGATCTTTTCGGTGACTACTTTGCCTTGTGTGAAAAGGAATAAGTAGTCCGGTCCGCCAGCTTTCGAGTCCGTGCCGCTCATGTTGAAGCCGCCGAACGGATGAACTCCGACCAATGCTCCAGTGCACTTTCTGTTGAGATACAGATTTCCACAATGGAAGTCTTCCGCAGCTTGATCAAGCTTTTCTCGGCTATTGGTATAAGCGGCGCCGGTCAAACCGAATTCTGTATTATTGGCAATCGCAAGCGCATCATCCCAGCTCTCGGCCTTGATCATCGCCAGAACCGGTCCGAAGATTTCTTCCTGTGCAATGCGAGCGGTCGGGCTCACATCGGCAATGATCGTTGGTTCAATGAAGAAGCCCTTCTCAGCGGTTTCTTTCACTTTGCCGCCAGCTAGAAGACGTCCTTCTTTCTTGCCAATCTCAATGTACTCAAGAATGCCTTCAAACGCCGACTTGGAAGCAACAGGTCCCATATTGGTGCCGCGATCTTCCGGAGTGTTGACGATGAGCTTGTTTGTGCGCTCAACAACTTTTTCCACAACTTGGTCGTACACATCTTTGTGAATGATCGCACGTGAACAAGCCGAACACTTCTGCCCGCTGAATCCATAAGCAGCAGCTACGATTCCGTCGGCAGCAACATCGAGATTGGTGTCCTTGTCGACTATGATCGAATCCTTGCCGCCCATCTCAGCTACCACACGCTTGATCCAGAGTTGCCCCTTCGGCGTTTTGGCAGCCAATTCATTAATGTGCAAACCAACTTCCTTCGAACCGGTGAATGCGATAAAGCGAGTCTTCGGATGTCCAACAAGGTAATCACCGACGGCGGCTCCCGGTCCCGGCACGAAGTTCAGAACGCCCTTAGGCAGTCCAACTTCTTCCATGATTTTGATGAACTGATAGGCAATCGCGGGCGTGTCGCTCGACGGCTTCAGAACAACGGTGTTACCCGAAACAATGGCGGCGGTAGTCATGCCAACAAGAATGGCCAGAGGGAAGTTCCATGGTGGAATAACAATACCGACACCCAGCGGGATGTAGCGAAGAACGTTCTTTTCGCCTTCGACCGGCACTAGCGGCGCGGGGTTCGCTAATCGGAGCATTTCACGGCCATAGTACTCACAAAAATCAATCGCTTCGGCAACGTCGGCATCTGCTTCGGCCCAGTTCTTGCCGATTTCCAGAATCAGCCAAGCAGCCAATTCGTACTTGCGATCTTGCATGATCTTCGACGCTTTGAACAAGTATTGTGCGCGATCCTCCGGCGCCACTTTCTTCCATGATTCAAATGCAATTAGAGCCGATTGCATTGCCTTCTCGGCATGATCCTTGGTGGCTTTTGAAAACTTGCCGATCACTTCGCCAGGTGCGGAAGGATTGGTAGAAACGATCCAGTCGGTGGTTTCTATTTTTTCACCGTTTATTACAAGTGGGTACTGACGCCCCAATTGTCCACGAACGGTTTTGAGCGCTTCCTTCATAACCTTTTCGTTTTCCGGTTTGGAAAAATCGGTGAAAGGCTCATTGCGAAACACTGGAAGGGCCCCCATTTGGACTTCTTGCTGCACGGTGGTCGGCATAGTTATTCTCCCGCAAATGCGAACGTCACCCATTATCAAGCCAACTTGGGGGATGACCGATTCCTTTTATCTTTTTGAAACCTGTTCCGTAAGAATTGTCAGTAATTGGCGAAGCTAGGATTTTTTTAACGCATATTAGGAGTAGCAGCACACGTCGCTCAGCGTTTGTTATTCTTCGCTTGTGGTGGCGATCGCGCTGTGATTTATCGCGTACAGGCCAGCGCAAGAACAGGGGAGGACAAGTCATGAAGCAGTATCACGACCTCATCCGACAGATACTCGAGCATGGCGAAACTCGAGAAGACCGCACCGGAACAGGCACGCTTTCACTTTTTGGCATGCAAGCAAAGTATGACCTTCGCGACGGCTTCCCCCTGCTCACCACGAAAAAGGTCTTGTTTACAGCGGTTGTTAGGGAGCTGCTCTGGTTCCTGCGCGGCTCGACCAATATCAATGACGATTTGACGCAGCACACCCCAATCTGGGATGCATGGGCAAAGGAAAACGGTGAACTGGGACCGATTTACGGCTATCAATGGCGCCAGTGGCCCAAATACATCCAGGTCGACTCCGGACTTTACAAGCAAGAGCACGTCGATCAAATCGGATGGTTGCTCAACGAGATCAAGACGAATCCCTGCTCGCGACGGCTAATTGTCAGCGCCTGGAACGTAGCAGATATCGATCAAATGGCTTTGCCGCCTTGCCATCTGCTGTTTCAGTTCTATGTTATAAACGGCCGCCTCGATTGTCAGCTCTATCAACGCTCAGCCGACATGGCACTGGGAGTGCCTTTCAACATCGCAAGTTATGCCTTGCTGATGATGATGATCGCAAATGAATGTGAGCTCACGCCCGGCATTCTGACTCACACCCTCGGTGATGCTCACATCTATTCGAATCATATAGACGGATTGAAGAAACAACTGGAACGCGAGCCGCGTCCGCTACCATTGGTCACTATTGCAAAGAAACCGGTCCTTGAACTGCAGTTCGAGGATTTCGAACTTCGCAATTACGATCCGCATCCATTTATCAAATTCCCCGTGGCGGTCTAGCACAATGGACTTCGACATTATCGTAGCGATGGACGCCGAACGCGGCATTGGTAAAAACGAGGCCATTCCGTGGCGATTGTCCGAAGACATGCGCTTCTTCCGCAAAGTAACCAGCAGTGCACCAGACGGCAAAATGAATGCAGTAATCATGGGCAGAAAGACCTGGGATTCACTGCCTGCAAAATCACGACCGTTGAAGGATCGCCTGAACATTGTTATGAGTCGATCGGCAATGGAACTGCCGCGAGGGGTGTTTCATGCAACCTCGCTGGAACAAGCGCTCGATATTGCCGCAAAACATGCTGCCCACAACTGTTTCGTCCTCGGTGGCGCTCAAATTTACGCAGAGGCATTGCAACATCAGCGCTTGCGAACGATTTTCTTGACCCAACTTGACCAGTCTTTTCAGTGTGATGTTTTCTTTCCTGCAACCCGAGAGCTGGAGCTAGTCGAAAGCTCCGCCACGCAAACAGAAGGTGCAATTGAATTTCGCTATCAAACTTTTAAACCCGCAGCCTCCGTTGCAAGATCCTCGTAAGTCAACAGACCGTTTGGCGACGCAAGTGCGAACAGGTACAATCTAAAGCAACCAGAGGCTGTGTGTGTGTCTAAATCCGTTCCTTTTGTTCTATCCGCATTACTGATGTCGTCTCTGCTTTTCGGGAGCGGTCCGGCGTCATGCGCGCCGCCGCCGCCGCAAAAGGCTGATATCAAACGCGGCGCGGAGCTTTTCGATAAGAACACATGCTCTCAGTGCCATTTGCATGGCAGTAACATGATCGAACCGACAAAGCCGTTAAAGGGTCCGGGATTCGCGAAGAAGTTTCCGAGGGACGAACAGATTGCAGCTATAGTGCGCAAAGGGGTGCCCGGAACAGGCATGCCTTCAACCGGTAAAGACATGCTGAGCGATCGCGAGCTTTGCGATATCATTGCCTATATTCGCAGCCTTACCCCTGCAACGGCCGGTGCGCCTGCGAACAGGAAGAAGGCGACAGCGAAACAACTCAACAGTCCGTGAATCGCTGACAAAGGAACACGAACCGGCTTGAAATATCCGAAGCTGACACCGGAGATGCTAATACGAGCATATTCCATGGGCATCTTCCCCATGGGAGACAGCCGCGATCCGGATGGTCCGATCAGGTGGTACGCACCGGATCCCCGATGCATTTTCGACCTGACTAACTTTCACATTCCCAAGCGATTAGCACGCACGTATCGCTCCGGCAGATTCGAGTTGAAAGTAAACTCCAACTGGCAAAAAGTGATGCGCGCCTGTGCCGACCGCGCAGATACATGGATCACTGAAGAAATTTTCAGCGTATACACGGCACTGCACAGGCAAGGTCTGGCGCACTCCGTCGAGGCGTACTGCAACGGAGAACTTGCAGGCGGTTTGTATGGGGTAAGCCTGGGCGGCGCCTTTATGGGCGAGTCCATGTTTCATACCGTCACGGACGCTTCGAAAGTCGCGTTAATCTTTCTGGTCGAACGTATGAATGAACGTGGCTTTAGCCTTCTCGATTGCCAGTTTATGACAGGACACCTCAGCACGTTCGGTGCCGTTGAAATCTCGCACGAACAATACATTCAACGCCTCAATCGTGCCCTGCTTCAAGACTGTACATTTGATTGACTGATTGATGAGAGTCGTTTACTTGGCCGCGGACTTTGCGTGAGCCGTTGCGGCAACTGTTACGAACACTGTGTCAGCCAACTTCTGAAAAACGATTTGGGGTCGTTGAATCGAATGATCAGCGAAAGCTACGGGAAAAGTTGTTTTGATGTGCAACAAGTCGCACCCGGGCGCTTTTGCCGGAGAAGTCGGTGCATTCGCTTCGGTCTGCGGACACTTCTTTGAGTAACGAACTTCAACAGTTACTTTCTTGCTCACGGTTTTGCCGTGAACACTAAAATCGCCGGTGCCAGTAAGCTTGACAGTCTGCCCCTCTTTCAACTGCTTGGGCGGATTATCCAGTTTCTTCAAAACGAAAGTTGCGGTTGGATACTTTTTCGTTTCCAAAAAATTGTCGCGCATGTGCTCGTTGCGAAGGGAAATGCCGGTATCAATACTGGCAAGATCAACGTCGAAACTGGCCTGAACCGGCTTAGTCAAGTCCAGCGAATCGTCAACGGTCACTTTACCGGTAACACCACTGGTCTTCCCGACAATCAGCTCTACAGGTGCATCGGAAGTGAAGCTAACAACGTCGCGCTTCATTTTGTCGCCGACTTCAAAAGTTCTTGGTGCAGCTTGCGTCGAAGCTGACGAGAGAACAACCGCCGCTATTGAAAAAACAAGCGAGCGGGAGATCATATGATTCATGTTTCTAGTCCTTTCGTTGCGATCCCGTGAACAGGAATGCCGTTTGCAAGTCCTCGATCAATTGCAGAAAATCAAGCACTGCTTGATCGGGAGTGAGTTCAGGCGTTAATGATACAGCAAGCTTGAGCAGACTTTGATAATCAGCGCCCTCTTCTTGAACAGCCTTGACTAGACCGGCAGCGGCTCGGCCCAACTCGAGAAAGCGAATACGATGAGACTCAGGATCGCGAAAGATAGCGACAAATGTTTCTTTCGGAGGCATCTTACGACGAACTTTCCGCCCGCCTTCCATCCGTACGGCGATCTCTGCGATGGGATACCGATACTGACGAATAATCAGCGTCGAGTTGAGGATAGGCGCGAGCGTCAAGATCTGCTCAGGGCTAGTGATGGCAGTGGCATCACCGCGCACGATTGAACGGCCGTCCTGAATCTTCTCAAGCTCCATCCATTCGTAATCAGCGAGCTCATGCAGAAAGGGGAAAACCGCCAAATGCTTCTGACCGTACTTAACGAGAAACTCGCTGAAGTGGCGACAAATTCTGTTTAAGTTGTAGTGGTCAGGCGGGTAGCGAAGCAAATATTCTTCCACCACGTCGTCCCATTCATTGCCGAGTAGCTTTGAGCAATATGGAAAGATGGAGTCCATTACATCGTGATGACCAAAGTTGATCATGCGTCCGTAAAGAGCAACACCTTTGTGGTCAGCGGCTTTGATGACTTCTTGATCGATGACTTTCACAACCTCGGGGGCAGTCGCAGGATCGGCGCCGGCTGCCAACCATTGCCTGGCGTCACTGTTAGTCCAAAAGGTGCTGATTGTTTTTTCAATATCACGCAGAGAGGACACGAACTTCTCTCCCGCGAGCAGACTTATCAGCGGCAAGCACCGCCTGCAGTTTTTCCGTGTTGACGTCTGATTGTGCCTTGCGCAAGTTTCCGAACAACGAACACGCTTCCGACACTTTTCTGATATGAGCGAGTTCCGCCAGTAACTCCGCGAATTCGGGGAAATTCTGATCGCGCTCGAGCATAACGGCTTTGACACTGGCTCGTTCAAGAACGTATGCCAGAATGTCGAAAACAGGTTCGACAACCGCTGCGCCATGCGTATCGATAACATAGTCGCCGACTTTCTTGTGTCCGGCAACGTGAATCTGCACAACTCGCTCCAGCGGCAACTTGTCCACATACTCGAACGGATCGAAGCCATGGTTTAGAGAATTGACGTACACATTGTTGACGTCTAATAGCAGACCGCAGTCGGACTTCTCAAGAACTTCCGAAATGAAATCTGTTTCGCGCATATCCGTGCCCGGCATCTGCATGTAAAAGGAAATGTTTTCCAGCAGGAAAGGGCGGCCGACAAAATCTTGCACTCTGCGTGCGCGCTCAGCGACATGCTCCACGGCTTCCCGGTTGAGAGGCAGAGGCAGAAGGTCCTGCATATACACGCCGTCAAAGCTGGTGAAGCAAATGTGATCGCTGAACCAAGGACAATTGAGATCGTCGAGCAAGCGCTTAAGCGACTTGAGGTACTCGACATTGAGATCGTCAGTACTACCAATCGACAGATTGATACCATGAGACACCATGGGGAACAACGAGCGCACGGTGTCTAACCGCTCTCTCGTTGATCCCCCGATGTCCATGTAGTTTTCAGGAATCACCTCGAGCCAGTCGATACTGTCTCGATGAGCTAAGGTTTCCATGGCTAGCTCTTTCCGCAATCCGAGCCCGATTCCGAGCTCAGGAAGTTTTTTCTTCAAATCGAGGAAATCGCTTGCCATGGTATCCCTGTAGCTAATGATTCGACGAAAGAGAAGTTTACTTGGCTTCTTCTTTCGATTTGCAGGAGCCTTCTTTGGCCTTGTCGCCATCTTTAGCTTTGCAAGAACCTTCTTTGGACTTGCAGGAGCCTTCTTTGGACTTTTCTTTCTTCTCTTTCTTGGCTTTACAAGATCCTTCCTTGGACTTGCAGGAGCCTTCTTTCGACTTGCAGGAGCCTTCTTTCGCCTTGTCATCAAGGTTGGTCTTTTCACTTACCTTGAGGGTGTCGGACTTTTTGCTCTTGGTGCATTCTTTTTCGCAGTTCTCTCCAGCCAAAGCAGGAGCGTGACCGGCTAAACCGAATGCGGCCACGAGGGCAGCTGCCAATTGAATTTTCGTGAGCTTTTCCATGAATAAGATATCTCCTAGATGATGTGATGAACCACCTCACATCCCCTGCGAATGTAAGCAAAGGAAATTCGCAAGAGATGAATTAGCATGTTAATTGACTAACATTAACTGAACTGCACCTGAACGTAATGAGAATGTAAAATCGGTATAAGCCTGGCCAGTCGCGACTAATCAAACTCAACAGTTTGTTACAAACCCGAAAACCTCCACAGTGCAGACTCTTTACAACGAGACTAATCGGTTCCGTTACGAAAACGTCCCGATTTTGAACATCTTATCATGTAACGCGCCTGTAAACCGGCCGTTACGCCATAAGTGCTCTCGCTGAAGTCAACTCAAACCGTCAACTAGAGTGACGCCCATTCCTATATATAGACATATATAGGAATGCATTGAGCATTTTTACCGGTGAACCGAGTCCGGTTCGAATTGCAGTCAAATCGAGACCGCAATCACTTCTCAGTCTTTTTATCAGATTTCTCCGATTTTTTCTTGTCGGCTGATTTGTCGGGAGTCTTCTTATCACCCTTGTCATGTTTCTTCTTCGCAGCAGCAGCACCCTTGTCATCAGCGCCGCAAGCGCCCGCACCGCAGGCACTATCAGAACCCAGACGCGACATTGTCGGATGCTCAACTACTCCCATCGGTGCAATGTTAGTTGAACCGGATTTTTCTGCAGCATTCACGGCACAAGCACCGCTTGCAACACCTGCAATTGCCAGTAGGGCGAGCATCTCGTTTCTTGTTAGTCTCTTCATATCTGCTCCTGAGCTAAAGGTTTACCTGGAATAAAAAGAATTCCAAACAAAAGACTGTAATCATAATGTACCAACCTAAGCGGTGAGACATGCATTGTATTTATCTACATGGCTTCGCATCCGGTCCGTCATCGACTAAAGCCACTTACTTCGCCGACAAAATCAGAAGTTGTGGTCTCACAATTGAGATTCCAGATCTCAACGTACCGACTTTTGAAAACATGACCCTAAGCAGCCAACTGGATCTAGTAGAACAGCTGGTTAGTCAGTCAAAGAAAGTTCTGTTGATTGGATCGAGCATGGGCGGATTAATCGCGGCAATGGTTGCAGGACGACACAGCAACGTCGCCGGTCTCATTTTGCTTGCCCCCGGATTCGGATTGTCGCGCCGATGGCAATCACTCTGGGGCGACGATGCATTGACGCGATGGCAGCAAGATGGTCATCTGGAAGTCTTTCACCATGCGCGCAAGCAACAAGCAAAACTGAGCTACCAGTTCGTACAGGATGCAGCGCTTCACGACTCCGAAAAAATACGTGTCACATGTCCAACACTGATACTGCACGGTACGCATGATACAGTGGTGCCTATAAGCGAGAGCATCAACTTCCGTACACTCAATTCGGAACAAGTGGAATTGCACACGCTTGATGACGATCATCAAATGTTGAACACATTACCGCAGCTTTGGCATCACAGCAGTTCATTTCTGTGCCGAATAGTTTGATTTGATACCGTTAACTTTATCGGCCGCGCACCGAATGGACAGATGCGGTGGCACCACTGTTGAAACTTACATTTGAGCAACCGGCAGCTTCTATGCCTCGAGCTTCTGAACCGCAAAGAGCGAATGAAATTCGAGCGCAAACTGACCCGAGCAAAAAAGAGGGACCCTTGCGGGTCCCTCCGGGATACCAAATTCGAAGTATTAACCTTCGGAACTTTCTCCGCCGCCGCCCATGCTTTCGGCAGGTGCCTCAGCCTTGGTTTTCGCCTTACGCGCAGGGCGCTTGGCTGCGGTCTTCTTGCCGACGACCTTTTTAGGCGCGCGAGCAGTCGACTTCTTCGCAGTAGCTTTGCCTGCAGCCTTTTTAGCTGCGGGCTTCTTCGCTGCGGTTTTAGTAGTCGCTTTCTTAGCTGCGGGCTTCTTCGCTGCGGTTGTTTTCTTAGCTGCCGCTTTTCTTGCAACGGGTTTCTTCGCTGCTGTCTTTTTGGTAGCGGTTGCTTTCTTCGCTGCAGGTTTGCGAGCCGTAGTCTTCTTAGCGGTCGCTTTCTTCGCTGCCGGCTTACGAGTACCTTTTGCAGCGGTCTTCTTAGCGGTCGCTTTCTTCGCTGCCGGTTTTCTGGTAGCCGTAGCTTTTTTCGCTGCCGGTTTGCGAGCTGCAGTTTTCTTTGCAGCAGGCTTCTTAGCCGCGGTCTTTTTCGGGGCCGCTTTCTTAGCAGTGGTTTTCTTCGCGGCTGCTTTCTTAGCCGGAGCCTTTGCTGCTTTCTTGGCGGTTGTTTTCTTAGCGGGTGCCCGCTTTGCTGTCTTCTTCTTAGGCGCTGCTTTCTTAGGAGCTGCGCCGCCTTCTCCTTCCGCTACCGCGGCTGCCGGAGAGATGCTGGCGCGTTTACGCGCTTTGCGCTTCTTAGGCTTAGCTACTGCCATTAAATCGTTCCTCCATCAATTTCGGCGCAGAAGCAAATTTCTTTGGAACTATTGGAATCTTTTAGGTTCGGAGTTCTCTCAGGAATTTTTGCTTGTGCCACCACTTTTAGTGAGAGCATGTGGATACTCTCGTTTGATCACACCACACAAGAATAGGTTACTTCCCGTTCCTATAAATTGCAAGGCCACCCATGAGTGCGATCGAGTTACTCACGAGCCCCTCGGAACAGATCTCTGCGATCTGCCATCATCACGAAAGCCACTATTCATCACGTTCACCACAGACAGTTCGCAAATCGAAAATGTGAATTTGATCGCAAATTTGCTTTGAAAATTTTTTTGGAAATTTTTTTTCGGCGACGAGGTCCACTAGAAAAATTCGGACGTCGATCAAAATCAACTTTGTCTTTGAACTCTTCCAACACTGAGTGATATACGGTCGCTTCAGCGAATTGATCGCTAATATCGTCATTCAGATCGGAATCGGCCGATCGACTTCACGACTTTGGTCCGATTGAAGAAATGTTTACAAACTACAAATGGGGGACCGACCACCTGGCACCGGCGGCGGTTACCACCAGATACGATACCGCTTCGCGTAATCGGCGATTCTCAAAACACTGGCTAATCAATGATATCGCGCGACGGACCAGCGTATCCAAACGCAGAACGGAATGACTCAGCTTGAACCGATTTGAGATCGGCGAAGTCGATCACGTCATGATCGATCAAGCGCTCATATTCACCCGGCAAAGTACAAGGCGCAGGATTTCGGCCCGGATTATCCGTGCAAACCGCAATGGCGACCCCGGCTTGCTTACAGCGAACAAACACTTCTTTGAGCCGATTGAAATCCTTGAGAACACCTGTCTGACGATAGCTGGTTGGACACACTTCCAAAGTTATTCCCCGCTTCGCGAGATCCTTGAGCAACTCGGGTCGCTCGAGCGGAATATGGATTCCGTGGCCAATTCGGTCCAACACCTGAAAGAACTGGGGATGAATGTTTTCCGGGCCTGTCTCGCCCAAATGTGCAGTCGTTTTCAGACCACTGGTTCGAGCTTTCTTCAAAAGCTTGACCCAAACTTCCCACTTTTCAGGTTCGATTTCCGGACCGGCCAGATCGATCCCGACAACCGGTCCCTGATTTTCCCGAGCACATTGCAAAATGGCCTCGTTCAGGTGAACCGGCAAGCGCCGATCGAGGCAAAGGATCTGTTTGACTATGATCGGATATTCAGAAGGACGAACATTCGCCGTCACCGTTTCTACGATATCGTTCATCTGACCAATTCGTTGAGACTCAGTCAGGTTCTTGTCCGTGCGGAAATACGGGTTATAGCGAATCTCCATGTACTGGAGGTTCTCAAACGTGTATGCGCCGCGACAGAGACGCAAACAAAAATAGGGCAGGTGCTCGAGACTTTGAAGCTCCTCCACCAGGCTGTGAATCTTGACGAATTCTTCCAGCGTTCGACAGGGTCGAGTGAACCAGGAAAGAAATCCATCATAGTCCGGAAAGTAATTAAGAACCGGATGATCGTTCTTTACCAGAAACTTGTAGATGATCCGGGGGTGTAGAGCTCCGCCCAGATGACGGTGCAGGTCCGCATAAAGTGTCATTTCGGTTGTTCACCTTTCCCGACGAGACGCCGGCTTTTATGTATATATACCTCTAAACGACAAATGTCAGCGCGACTTCGTACTGAATCTCCAAATGCATTGGGAGAAGCACGCAACACTTGCAGGAGCGCATCACAATCTTGCAGTTCGCCTTGCTCTGATAAGAAATCGGGAAGCAACTTGCGCAATATTATCTACGACTCAGACGGAGAAGAGTAATTATCTCAGCTAATGAGCTGGAATCTTCGGGCTAAAAACAAATGCGAGTACAAACTTATAGCCAGTTGACGGCATTGCGGCATCGAGCGGCTCCATCGGCATCATTACAGCGTTCATAGAGCTGACATGCCTCATCCCAACGCTTCAATTGTTCCAGGCAGTGAGCAGCTTTGCCCCACTGATTGGCCTTCTTAAAACAACGCGCAGCCTCTTCTAACTTGCCATCTTGCATATGGCATCGTGCTGCGTCTGCAAATTTCGTCGCCTTCTCAAAATTGACCGCGGCCCGACTGTAAATGACACACTGCTCAAATTTGCGTGCCGCGTCCAGATAGCTGCGAGTTTGCTCAAGAATCTCAGCATGAATTACCTCGCGGCCGGTTTCTACGGACCAGCTAATCAAATTGGAGATAATCGCTGCCTCAGTCGCCTTACCGTTACTACGAACCAGCTCGACCGCCTTGGCGGACTGAGAGCTCAAAAGGTACAGCCGTGCGGCATCTTCAATTCTGCCCAGTCGACTCAACACCGATGCCGCGGCCGATAAGTTATTGCTCTTGAGATAAGCGTTAGCCGATTCGCTAAATCGATTCAATCGCTCAAAACAGTAACCCGCGTCATTGAACTTGTCACATTTCAAAAACAGGTCGGCCGCAGCGGCCAATTCTCCTGATTGTTCGTAGCATCGAGCAGCAGCTTCAAATTGTTGGAGTTCTTCAAACAGCAGCGCGGCGTCGGCCGCACTGCCGGCCTGTTGCAAACAATGTGCTGCACGCTCTTTCTTTTGCAATGTTAAGAACAAACTGGCCGCTCGCTGCCAATTCCTCGACCTTTCGTGCATTCGAGCCGCCCCGTACACATCGCCGGCCACCTCCAACAAACGTGCGGAATCTGCCAGCCGACCCGATTTTCCGTAAAGATGCGCCGCTCGTTTAACGGCTCCGGATTTTTCAAAAGCCTCGGCAGCTTCCGTCCAGCGATTCAATGCCTCAAAGATTGTCCCCGCTCTTTCGAACAGGCCGGCGCGGAAGAAACAGCGTGCAGACTCAAGTTTGTCTTTGACCTTGAGATACATTTCACCGGCAGCGGAAAAGTCTTCGACCTTTACATAAAGTTCGGCAGCTTGCAAATAGGAACCCTTCAATCGATAAATATCTGCTGCAGAGCGAAACATTCCGGCTTTAACGCAAGCAGAGGCAGCTCGATCAAATTCACCCGCTGAGCCTAGGGTTTCAGCGGCCATCACCCAATTCTCAGTCTGCTCATACAGCTTGGCCGCTTGCCCGTAGTCACCGGCGTATTCGAAACACCGCGCGGCATCCTCCAATTGTGAACATTGCAGGTACATATTTGCAGCGTCGAGGAATCGGCTGGTTTCCTCCAAACAATACGCAGCTTCTCGAAATTGTCCGGAGCGACGCAACAGCGGTTCGGCTTCTTCGAATAGTTCCAGCGAAAAAAATGCTTTGCCCAGACGTGCGTAGTCGTGACATCTTTTCCACAATTTCAAGGCACGAGACTTGCAACGCTCCGCATAATCCGGATCGAGGCGCAGAGCGCGCGCATCGGTCGAATCCCCCGAATGTGCCGCAGAGCGCTCCGGTAGCGCTGTTTCAGAATCAGGCATCGGCAGCGCAGGAAGCGCAAGCAGTTTCGGATCGATCGAGGGAAACGTTGAGTGAGGCAACAGTCGCGCGGTTGTGTCGTGACCGACCGACGATGTCTGTCCCTTATCGGACACAATACTTTTGTGATTCTGAAATTCTTGCCATAGATCTTCGGCGACTTTTCGCTCCAGGAATATCACGTTGTAATTTGGTAAGTACTGCTCACGTTTCGAGTGATAATGCAGCAACTGCGTCACTGCGGCCGTTCGATTATCCTGCTCGACCAAATCGAGAAAATGCTCATAACGCTCTCCGCACAGCAGTTTAAGACCTTCGAGATCTTCCGGCAACAGGTACAGGAGCAAACTTCGCCTTGCCCTAGTTGCGGCCATGTACCAGAGGTCGAACAATCGAGCAGTCTCAATTTCACCAATGTCGCAAGTTTGAATTGAAGAAAAGGGCCGATACAGGATCGTGTCTTCGAACTCCATGCCTTTGCTGGATTTCACAGGCAAAAGAAAAAAGGCCTCATTGTCGGCAAGCATGCGCCTCATCTCCGGTAACGTAGTTTCGTCTTCGGAGAGAATCACCATCGGTGGTCCCGACCACTCAGCGCGACCGATCAATCGATCAGCGAACGCTGCAAACTCTTGCGCAGAGCCAATTACGACTTGCGGCTTTGAGCCGTGATGCAGCGGCGGTAAGCCCAAATCCGCAGCCGGTTCAGCGGCCAGCGAGCGAAGAAATACTCCAAGGTCGTAAATTTCACGAGTATTTCTGTAATTGGAATGTAGCTGAACCTTCACGGTGGAATTCGGTCTATGAAGATTGCGGAAGATGCCCTCGATGTACGCGTGAATTTCTTGCCATCGAAATCCGGACCGACTAATGTTCTGATTAATATCGCCGGAGATGAACGGAAAAGTAATGTTCGCTTTGGAGTGTTTGCATTGATTCTCCCAAAACAACATTATGGACTTCCACTCCAGCTCGGTAAAATCCTGAATCTCATCAATGACAATCCATGCGGCTTGCTCTTCCGACGCAAGGATGCACCGATTCCTCTGATGGTTGTAATTGAGCCGGATCAGATCAGCTTCATCATGAAGCTTTGATCGCTTCAGCCATTGGTCGTAATTAGCGAATACTTCCAGAATCTCATCAAGGTCACTTGGCACGCGCCCGTAGTCTTTGAAGATGCGAGAGTAGTCTTCCTTATGTTGCGGTAGTCGATCAGTCCCCGGGACGAATCGACCTTTCAATATCGAATACACAAGATTGTAGAACGCTTCTGCATCGTATGTTCGCGACCAGCGCGACTTCCCGGCGATTATCCTTTGCAAGGCCGCTATACTCTGCTCACGCGAAATCCACTGCCAGCCTACTTCCGGGTCCGAACGAAGGTACTGCTTACAGAAATCCAAGTAAGAAAACACGTGAATGCCACCATCGGTCGCCTCACTCTCACAGTCATCTCCGGTCAAATTGACTTTGTACGATCGGCAAACACAAGCAAGCTCATCGTGATAAGTAAACAGAAACACATTGTCTTCGGGATTTCGCTCATATGCATTTAGCGCATAGAAGAGAGCAAGAGTAGTCTTTCCTGTCCCCGCAGATCCCTGCACCATGTACGCATAATCGAGCTTCGATAGTAGTTCTTCTTGCTCATCACTCAGTTTCAGATAGCGATCCATCGTCCCCTCGAACGATACGTACTTATCCGGATCGGCAAGTACATAATGCGGAACGCGAAAAAGGAGCGTCGTCGTATTTTCATCACTCTCATCAAGACCAGACTGTGACTCGGTATCATCAGCCGATTCTGCTACTACTAATTCTCGTGAGGTCGAAGTCTGCACCCGATCGGCTCTGTTGTAAGCATCGTCGTGATGATTCACTTCTTGAATGACAAGACTCCGCAAGCCGCCCGCTTCGTCGGTTGCGACAGAGAAGATGACACGCATGTCCAAGGACATTCGCGCAGAATATAGTTTGCCTTTGCGCGTGTGCAGCTTCTCTACGTTTAATCCGGGGATGTCAAATCTCTCCTGTTGCAACTTCGTCACCAGCTCCCAAAAACGCGCATGCTGCTTGGGCTGCAAGACTTTAGCCAGTGCGGCACGCACCCTGGGAGTTATGTAGACATTTTCAAACGCCATCGGATATGCAACTCCGGCTTTGCGCCGCTTTCAGTAGACCGTAAAATTTTTCTTCGCAAAACTCACGCTCGCGAAGTCAATGATATCCGCTATAAGCTCAATGTATTCGGCGTATTCGACCGATTGAGCAATAGATACATATACTTAGCAAACAAGTAAAATCCTGCCCCCGGGCGGCGCATCTATTTCGTGCTATATAATGAAGGATTGTCGTACATCTAGTAAATACGGCATTCCTCTTATATAACGGGAGTTAGGACATGAAGACGGGGATAGGCATACTATTGGCAGCGCTGTTCGCAATCAGCACTTCTGCATCCTTCGCAGCTGACGACAACAAAGTCGTAAGCGGCGCAAAGGCCGTTGGCAAAGGCATTATGTGGGGACCCAAGAAACTGGCTTCCGGCATGAAGAAAGGCTTTGGAGCCATGGGCAACGGTGCGAAGAAGCTCGTCGGCAAGTAAACTGCAGGCTTAGTACGCAAGAAAAGCATCGAAGACACGGAGTGAATCATCGCTCCGTGTCTCTTCTTTTGAGCTAAGTTGTCCGATCGCGCGTCGCCCTCGCTAGATGGTCTCAGATACAACAGTTGTGCGCCGAAGATCACACAGGCACGCGATCGTGATTGCTACTACTATTAAGCTGCAAACGAGACGCCATGGTACGACAACGCGCGTTTGCATCGATCGTACTACTACGCTGCAATCATGCTGTTATGCCAATAGTGGACCGACAGCGCACAACTGAAGATTGTTTGTTATGCAGTAACTCAATGATCGGCACTATGACTTACTGCACAACAAAAAATTTCGCCAATACTAGAAGCGCACGCTGTTCCCGCGCCCCGGTGGATTGTATATCCATCCAGCTCCAGCTCCGCCCGCGCATCCGGGTGGATTGTAGCGCCAGTTAGATCCGTGGCCCTGTCCCCCGACACTTCCTGGTGGATTGAAACGCGAACCATAGACTGTCCTTCCCGGTCCCGGTGGATTGTGGACCCAACCGGATCCTGCGCCACCAACGGGTCCGACCGGATTACGGTGCCAATATCTGCCATGCCCCGGTCCACCGGCCTTTCCGGGTGGATTCCATGCATTGGCAGATGGCGCAAAACACACGCCAAATAACAACAACGCAGACAAGATCGCTTTCAACTTCATGGAAAATTCTCCATTCAATATATAAGGAATAAAATCACTGGATTTGAGAACTCAATATCTTCACTTCGTTTATTTGGAGGAATCTCTTGCTCTCATCTTCTTAAACGAAGAAACCATGCAAAGAGTTCAATGCTCCCGCACAAATTTATTCGATTTAAGGTTGGTCGAGATGGCGGTGCGCATCGGCGACCACCTCGCTAATAGCATCAGCGATCACAGCGATTTCTCCGTGCAACGGAGCAGAGCCCCTGAACCAGTGAGCAAGAAATTCGATGTTGCCTGCGGGGCCTTTCACCGGAGAAAACGTCAACCCTGCAAGATGAAGGCCAATCGCCGCAGTTGTATGCAACACTTCCAGCAACACTGATTCGTGAGTCTCAGCCAATCGCACGACGCCACCTTTGCCGACCAGTTTCGGGCCTGCTTCGAACTGCGGTTTGATCAGCGCCACTATCTCGGCATTATCGGCCAGACATAGGATTACGGCCGGCAATACTTTCGTCACCGAAATGAAGGCAAGGTCCATCACGGCCAATGTCGCAAAGGTGTCGCTTCCTTCATCGTACAGATCCCCGGGCACCAGGGTGCGAGCGTTAATACGTTCGCGCACCACAACTCGATCATCACTTCGCAAGGACCAGTCCAACTGTCCGTAACCTACATCGATCGCATACACAGTTGAAGCACCGCGTTTCAGCAGGCAATCAGTAAAGCCGCCGGTTGACGCACCAACATCTAAACAATGTCGCGCTCTTACATCGATCAAAAATGTATCGAGAGCCTTCTCCAGCTTCAGGCCACCACGACTTACAAACTTTTTTGTTTCGCGCCATGCACCGGTCAATTCGATCGAAACGTCCTCTCTCACTTGCGTTCCGGGCTTAGTTACTTTCTCGCCATTCACAAGGACAGCACCATCCATGATTGCGGTGCGAGCAAGCTGGCGCGATGCGCATAATCCGCGCTCCTCCAGTACCAAATCAAGTCTCTTCTTAGCGGCCATCTATATCTTGCGTTTCGGTAAGTCGCCCGAGTCTATCAGAGTCACTAATCTAGCACGTGCTGCACAGGCATTATGCTTAGCAGTGCTTTACTCCTATTTCGGTTAGTTTCGCAGTACAACTTATATGATCTCAATCAGGTTTGGAATGAAAGCTAAGATTCTTGCGCTCGTCGCAATCGTTTGTGCAACCGCACGCCATGCAGTTGCGGATGAGTTACCATTGACCGCGGACGATTTTCCGAAACGAAAAGGCACTGGTACTGTCGCTGATGCCTATGCGAAGCGCAACTTAGCGTGGAGTTTATACGAGCAAGGGTTAGCGTTGCGCAAAGCCAACAAGTTGGACGAAGCAATTGCGAAGTTCAAGCTGGCGATAAGCACTTCGCCATTCGTTTACACCGAGTTTCTCGAGGAATTGGGACAGTGTTTGCGACAACAAGGAAAAACCGCCGAGGCCCGCGAAGTTTATAAGAAAGCGCTCGTGAACGAGGAAACAAGGTTCTACAAATCGAAAAACGTTGAACGACTTAAAGCTATGCTCTCGGAACTTGCCGACGAAAGATAGCTGGAACATCTCAAGCGCAGGGCAGTCTAGCAGTAACAATAATCCAAATTTTGTTAACTCGCTCGTTTCGGGTTGGAAAAAAGCGATTAATAGACTGCACAGTTGTCGTAAAATGGTCGAATAGCTAAGGAGCAGACCTGGCTGGATGAAGAAACCGCCTTGAAAGCGGCTGCCCGAAAGGGTTGGGGGTTCGAGTCCCTCCTGCTCCGCTCAATCCTCGGAAGACGCCCTCTTGATTAGCTTGGAGAACCAGCTCTCCTTGGCGCGCTCTCGTTCGTAGATCAGCTCAAGCTCACCGGCGTCGAGCCATATCCCGCCGCATGCAGGACACTTCTCAACCGGAATCTCAAAAAGCAGAATAAGATCGAGCGGAGCAACGCACTTCGGACATAACAAACTTCCCGGCGGATGTCCGCTGTCCCGGCTTCCTGATTCTGTCATTGTTGAATCTCAAACAAAACAAACTACGACCTTTTAAATAGCATAAGTCTAAAATGCTGCAACAAACCTGAGAGATGGTCTCTGATGAAGATACTGGTAGGACTAAAAGGACCTGGACTTTCCGAACTGCGGCACTCCGGCGTAAAGATAGAGTCGTTGGCCGGCTCGCTGGAGCTTAGCAGTAAGTCTACAAATGCTACGTACCCGGGCGCCATCATAAACGTTCATCCGCAAGGCGACGAAATTATCGTCGAAAGTCCCGGCAACCCGGGAGAACACCGGGTCTACAAAGACGAACTGAAGGTTGAAACTCGTTCAGGGAACATCAAATTATTGCTTTATTCGGGCAACAGACAAGTACATTCGGGCCAGTACTCCGGACGCCTGCTCTTGAAAGTGGACGGAGGGAAACTGTTAGTTTTACTCGAATCAGACTTGGAAGTGTACGTTCGCGGCGTCCTACGTTCGGAAGTACCGGCAAGTTATCACATTGAAGCCATGAAAGCCCAAGCCGTGCTGGCGCGCACTTATGCGTTGCGACCACGCATTGATCATTCCGTCGACGGGTTCAATGTTTGTGACTCATTCACCTGCTGCCAGGCGTTTAACGGAGTAGACCCGGCGTTAACAGCCGGTCAGAAGGCTGTCATCGAAGAGACCAAGGGCAAAGTATTAACCTACGACGGCAAGCCTGCGTTAGCTTTGTTCAGCGCCAACGCGGGTGGTCACACCGAAGATTACAGCAACTGTTTCTCCAACCTAAAGACAAACAAGTTTCCCGACGATCCACTACCCTATCTCAAGGGCATCCCCGAAGGCAAGCTACCTCATGGCTTCCCGAGCGAGGCGGCGCTGAGGCAGCTATGGGCTCTGCCAAAGCCGGAAACAGTCGATGCCTGGTCCGCGACTTTTCGTTGGCAGGCACATTTCACAGCCGATACATTGGAAGGGCACATGCACCATGTCATTGAGACGCTGAGAAAAGAAGCACAGTTCGCGCCCTTCATCGTGGCCCCGGAATCGCAAAAGTTCGGTCACATTCAGGGCTTCGAAGTGACTCGCCGCGGCGTTTCTGGAGTCGCAATGGAGTTAGCGATTAGAACTTCGACCGGTACGTGGACCATCGCGAAGGAATTGACAATTCGCTCCGTCTTCGGCAATCCCGACATGAAACTAAAGCGCTTACGCAGCGGACGCATCTTTTTCGATCAACAGAAGGACAAGCTTGGAATGCTCTCGGCAGTTACCGTCTTCGGTCTTGGATTCGGACACGGAGTCGGATTGCAGCAAAATGGTGCGCAGGGACTGGCGCTGCAGGGAATGCCGTTCGACAAAATATTGAGCCGCTATTATCCCGGAACTGTTCTGAGCACTGTCCACTAGGGTGGGGGTCCTTATAGGCGCTCCGACGCTTCGCTACTACCATTCAATCCAATGCAGTATTTCGTATTTCTTGCTTCCGGCATCGCAGACCGCAGGGGCACTCTTTGTTGGCCGGCCCACTGTTGTGACGCGTGATTGGGAGCAAGCGGAAGCCCCATTGGATGAGTTGAGTATTCCGGTCAAAAGCGAGACCACGGCTGAAGCCTCTGCTCCGCGATCTGCAATCACACCGCATGGTACAGCGCCAAACGTCGCATCCAAAACGTCCCTGAATCGTCGGGCTGTTTCAGCCACTTCGATCGCAAATCCGCTATCTTGCTTCAGCTCTTCATATATTCCATTCATTGATTAACACCAAGGAACCACGACCAATCCTAGGATCTAATCTATACGATGGACTGATTAGTTTGACACATCCCGAACAGTTGCAGAGGTGTTCTTTTTGCGTCAAATATCCAATATTGGTCAAACCGTACAGGAGAAGCGCAGCTCGAGCGAAGCGCCGCTATCTAAGCGCGGAGGCAAGGAAGCTTGCCGACGAGCCGGATCGCATAAGAAGAAAACCTCAGCCTTGAATTTTGAAATCGACCCGAACCGAAACACCGCGTTTTTCCGAACCGGTCAGAGCAAAGCCGAGACCTACGGTTTCTTCCCGGGCTCTGGACAACATCTTCATCCCGGGCATGTTGCTCCGTGATCCCTGATTCGCTTCATGATTCCATTCATTCCAGAATGCAGAAACGCTCTCATAGACACCGCCCAGTCGCACGCCCAACGAATCCGCCATGACTTCGGCGCGGCTGATGGCACGCGCCAACGCGGTTCGCAGCCAACGATCCTTGTCGTCTTGATTCTCTGGATAATCCCACTTCAGCCCTTCCAAGGTGGCGCTCTTCGCGTTGGCAATAGCGGCCAGCACATCACCGAGCTTGTCTAGATTCTTGCAGTGCACTTCCACTGAGTAGTTTACCGACGAAAACTTCGTGAGGACCCCGGCGTTAACCTCCCCTCTGACAGAGGTCAACTTTAAATCCGATTCTTCAATGCCTGTGGATTTTAGAGCATCAACGATAGTTGCCACTTCGCGCGCTTTTTTGAAAGCCGCGTTTCCTGAAATGAACGAAGTCCCCTTAACCGTCAGCTGCACCCTTGCACCGGTAGCGATCACCTCTTCGTAGAATGATTCCTCGACCGTAATAATGTCTGGATGCGAAAGTTGAAACGCCGTCATGGTCCACCTCCGAGAGATCTTCTACTATTCGAATAAGCCGTTGTCTAAACCGCGGAAACGACGACAATTGCAGGTTTACCGTCGCAACCACTGATGATTGACATCTGTGAATCGTTCGCGCACCCGAACAAGTCGCCATCATAACTTTGAAGCATCGACATCATGATACAATCTCGCACTATTGTTGACATGGCGCCGAGGCGTAATTCCGCTTTCAAGGAGCCCGGGAGGGGCAGATGTTCGATATTTTCAAGAAGCAATTTATTGACGTAATTGATTGGACGGAAGAAGAAGACGGCATCTTGCAATATCGTTTTCCCACCATGGATCGCGAGATCCAAACCGGTGCGCAGCTGACAGTGCGTGATTCGCAAACGGCGCTGTTCGTGAACGAAGGGAACGTCGGCGATATTTTTCCGCCGGGCCGATACACTTTATCGACAAAGACATTACCGATTTTGACTACGTTATTGAACTGGGACAAAGCGTTCAAATCCCCGTTCAAATCAGAGGTATACTTCTATTCTACTCGCGAACAAATCGATCAGCGCTGGGGTACTCAGCAGCCGATTTCGGTCCGAGACAAAGAGTTCGGCGTCATAAGACTCCGCGCTTTCGGTACGTTTTCATACCGCATTGAAGAACCGACAACATTTTTCCAGAAAATCAGCGGCTCGCGCGGGAACTACACTGTTAGCGAGCTCGATGGACAACTTCGATCGCTCATCATCACCTCAATCGCCACCAAGCTCGGCAAAGGCGATACGCCGTTCCTGGATATGGCAGGGAATCAAGCCATGTTCTCCGAACAAATGAAACTGGAGTTGGACGCAGCCTTCTGGGATTATGGATTGAAACTTTGTTCTTTCTACGTTCAAAGCATCACATTACCGGAAGAGCTTCAAAAGTATCTAGACAAGCAATCTTCCGCCAATCTGGTGGGAGACCTGTCCAAATATGCGCAGTTTCAGGCCGCCGACAGCATATCGACAGCAGCGGAGAACTCAGGTGGCTTGGCCAGCACCGGTGTAGCACTGGGAGCGGGCTCGATCATCGGACAAACGTTCGCGCAGGCGTCACAGCCACAGCAGGCTAAGCCGGCGGAAATAGTCGAGAAGAAAGAAGAAGATCCCTTCGTACTGCTCGAAAAGCTTCAAGGTTTATTGAGCAAAGGAATAATCTCACAAGAAGAATTTGACGCAAAGAAGGCGGAACTACTCAAGAGAATCTCTTGAATGCTCAGTTTAAACTGCTCTTCTTGTGGCGCCACCGTAAACTTTCACTCGAAAGCATCGGTATTTGCGGTTTGTAGTTTCTGCAAATCCACCCTGGTGCGACACGATATGAATCTTGAAGCAGTGGGCGAGATGGCCGATTTGCAAGACGACTGGTCGCCCTTCCAAATCGGTTCGCAAGGCGTGTTCGACGGAAAGAAGTTTGAACTGGTTGGCCGGCTGAGGATCGCGTACTCAGCCGGATTTTGGAATGAATGGTTTGCATGGTTTGATGGTGAAAGAACCGCGTGGTTAGCCGAGGCACAAGGTTTTCTCGCGTTGTGTTTTTCGTCCGACACCATCGCTCCGAACAAAGACACCTTGCAGCCCGGAAAAGCGCTCACTCTAGCTGGTCAGACCTTTCGGGTCGATGATATGCGCAAAGTCAGTTGTCTCTTTAGTGAGGGCGAGTTGCCTGTTAATGCGATAAAGGACCGAAGATCTCTAAGTGTGGATTTGCGTGGGCCCTCAGATACGATGGCAACAATTGAGTACCCGGTACGATCCACCATCAGCGGCGTTGCGGACGAACAACCGCGAGTTTTCGTCGGCAAGTACAAAGACTTTGACGAATTCAAATTCAAAAACCTGAGGAAGTTAGATGGCTGGTAAACCGGAGACCGACGGTCCGGACGACACCGCACCACTGCAGCCATCACCGACGTCCAGGACACCAAGGGCGAAAACGTTCTCATGCCCTTCCTGCGGTGGAGCGGTAACAATTCGCTGTCCGGGCGAAAGCATCTCGGCTGTCTGCAGCAGCTGTTTTTCCGTTATCGATACTCAGAACGAAAACTACTCTATTCTGCAGCGCCACTTCGCCAAGACCAGACTTCATCAACCACAAATACCCTTCGGTACTCGCGCCGTACTGTGCGGGAAGAAGTGGGAATGCATAGGATTCATCGTCCGCAAAGATGTAGACAGCTCCTATAAATGGGAAGAGTATCTGCTCTTCAATCCCTATTACGGCTATCGCTGGTTAACTTGTAACAACGGGCACTGGAGCCTGGTGACGATGATCAAAAGCACGCCGGTAGTAGACCTGCGCTCTGCTAAGTTGGACAAGCGAAGTCATAAATTGTTCTTTCGAGGCCGGTCCAAGTGCATTTTCGTTCTGGGGGAATTTTACTGGAAAGTTCAAACCGGTGGCATAGTCAACATCGAAGACTTCATCGATCCACCATTTATGCTGTCGATGGAGCGCGACAACGACGAGATAGTCTGGTCCGTCGGAGAATACATTCCCAAGTCCGAAATTGAAAAGCAGTTCAAAATCAAAGCTGGCGGAACCAAGGGTGTAGCGCCAAATCAACCGTCCGGCACAACAAAGACATGGAAACAGCTTGCGCCGGTGTGGATGCTTTTCATCGGCATTCTCACCGCACTACAGGTGATGCAAAGCGCTGCCAGGGAGAACAAGCAGGTATTTCAGCAAGGCTTTTCTTTTGTGTCGAACATGAAAGTTGTGGATCTGGCAACCCCTCCGTTCAAAGTCGCTAAGCCTCAGGGAAACTTGAGCATTAACCTTTATGCTCCGGTCGATAACGACTGGCTTTATATGGACGGCGAGCTCGTCGACAACAAGAGCGGTGAGACTTACCCCCTGGAAGAATCCGTCGAGTATTATCATGGCTACTCTGATGGAGAAAGCTGGTCTGAAGGCGGTCAAACAGCATCGGTAGTATTGTCCAAGGTTCCGGCCGGTGAGTACTACATCAATATGGATTTGCTTTCCGGCAGTTTCCCGAAAACAGGAGTGCAAACGGGCTGCACGCTATCAGTAGTGAGCGACGTACCTCAATGGGGCAACTACTTTTGGTGCCTCCTCTTCATTTCGATTGTGCCTTCGATTGCGTGGCTAATGAGCTACGGAACGGAGAAGGCGCGTTGGTCTGAAAGTGATTTTGCACCATCAATCTACAGAAGCGAGAGCGAGGGAGGCTGAAGAACATGGTCGCAAAAGTCTACGCCGCTTTTTGTTGCATGCTTGCCGGGCTGTTTTTCTACGCCAATTCAATTGGCTGGGAAATTATCGATCTATCAGGTTCTTCGCGATCCAAGCCCACTGGCGCGCGAATGTATCACAAGTAAATGAGGAGAACAAATCTTGGATCATATAGTTACGGAACAATTTCTCTCACTGAAGTACATCGGTGCAGCGATCGTCTATTCTTTGCTCGGCATCGTGCTTCTGATTATTTCGACCATCATCTTCGACAGAGTCACCCCCGGTGATATGTGGAAGGAGATTGTAGTGGAAAAGAACATGCCTCTTGCCATTGCGACCGGCGCACTGATTCTTGCGATGGGTCAGATAATCGCTTCCGCAATCCACGGTTAGAGCAGTGACTTACGCGCTGCTGATTACCGCATTTGTAATTTCGACATGCGGGCTCATTTACGAATTGATAGCGAGCACAATCGCCAGCTATCTGCTCGGAGACTCTATCACACAGTTTTCGACGGTGATTGGGGTCTACCTGTTTTCGATGGGTATAGGGTCGTTCTTGACTCGGTACGTCGAAAAAAACATTGTGGCGGTATTCGTTCAAGTTGAGCTGCTAGTCGGGCTGGTCGGCGGTTGTTCAGCGGCTATTCTCTTTCTTACGTTCGAGCATGTGGAAAACTTCCGCGTCCTCCTCTACACCATAGTCTCTTTGATCGGTATTTTAGTCGGACTGGAAGTACCGCTGCTGATGCGTATCTTGAAAGACCAGCTCGACTTCAAGGACTTGGTCTCCAAAATCTTCACTTTTGACTATGTTGGCGCGTTGCTCGCTTCCCTGTTGTTTCCCTTAGTGCTCGTGCCCTATCTGGGCTTAGTCCGGGCGTCTTTCTTGTTTGGCATATTGAATGTCGGCGTAGCTATGTGGACTCTCCACTTGTTTCGCGACAACCTTCGTTGGCTGAACTACTTTCGCACCAGTGCCGTAGTTCTGGCGTTAGGACTTGTTTGTGGCTTTGCCTATGCGGAAAAACTGGTTGCCATGGCGGAAGCTTCCACATTTCAAGACAACGTGATTTTTTCTACGTCCACCCCCTACCAGCGCATCGTCCTGACTGGCAGCAACAAAGACCTAAAACTGTTTCTCAACGGCAATCTTCAATTCAGTTCGCGCGATGAGTATCGATACCACGAAGCGCTGGTGCACCCGGCAATGGCGACATTGCGAGAGCCGAAGAACATTCTGGTTTTGGGCGGAGGAGACGGGCTGGCAGTGCGCGAACTCCTGAAGTATCCGTCTGTTGAGTCAATTACGCTGGTTGATCTGGACAAACAAATGACGGAACTGTTCAAGGATCAGGCTCTGCTTGTCCGGCTGAACGAGAACTCTTTGAACAACCAGAAAGTGACGGTGCTCAATCAAGATGCATTTGTTTGGTTGAGAAAGTGTCAACGAAAGTTCGACTGTATTGTGGTTGATTTCCCCGATCCAAGCAACTTTTCGCTGGGTAAACTCTACAGCGATACTTTTTATCGCTCCCTGAAAAACGCAATCACACCAGATGGTTTGATTGTGGTTCAAAGCACCTCTCCCTACTATGCGAAAAACTCATTCTGGTGTGTAGTAAACACGCTCAAATCCGTCGGATTCAGAACGTTGCCCTATCACGCCTATGTGCCCTCCTTCGGAGACTGGGGCTACGTCCTGGCCTCGAATCATCCAATCGAAATGAGGCACGAGTATCCCGCCGGACTTAAGTACGTGTCTCAGGAGACCGTTGACCAGATGCTCCATTTCGCCAAGGATATGAAGCCGACGGTGGAGACGGTAAACAAGCTCAACAATCAGTCGCTGGTCCATTTATTCGAATCCGAGTGGTCGGAGTATGTCGAAGTTCATTAGTCGCGCTACCTTTTTGAAGGGAATAGTAGGCGCCGCTGCCGCTGCGGGAGCCGCGAAAGTATTGCTTGACCGCCGCGAAGAAAAACTGCCTTTCCCGTGCCGAATGTTAGGTCCCTCGATGGCGAAGGGACACAAGATTCGCAACGGAAGCGCCGCAGAGCTTGTCGCGAAGACCTCCCCAACCAGTTCCCGAGAGATTGTCATTGTCGGCGGTGGCATTGCCGGATTGTCGGCCGCCTGGTGGTTGAAGAAGCAGGGAATCACCGACTTCACGGTGCTGGAGATGGAAAATGAAGTCGGCGGAAACTCCAGCAGCGGTCGCAATGACACCAGCGCTTATCCCTGGGGCGCCCACTATATCCCACTGGCGAATGAAGAATCTTCCTACGTGCGAACATTTTTTGAGGAAGAAGGAATTATCCAGGCCATGAAAGGGGGGAAGCCAGTTTACAACGAGCTATATCTTTGCCACGAGCCGCAGGAACGACTTTTCAAAGACGGGATTTTCAGCGAAGGGCTGGTTCCGAAAAGAGGACTTCAGCCAGCGGATAAGGTTGAGATGGAGCGCTTCTTCAATCTCGTAACAGAGCTCCGCAAGACCAGGGGGAACGACGGAAGATTTGCCTTTGCCATACCGATCGAGCTCAGTTCCCGTGACGTGCAATGGCGATCGCTAGACCAGATATCAATGGCTGACTGGCTTGCACAGCAGGGATTTAAGTCCGCCCCGCTGTTGTGGTACATCGACTACTGTTGTCGAGACGATTACGGGTCGCTGGGGAGGAACGTTTCTGCCTGGGCGGGCTTGCACTACTTCGCAGGGCGAAGAGGTGCAGCAGCTAATGCTGAAATGAACTCGGTGGTCACCTGGCCGGAAGGTAATGGTTATGTGGTCGAATGCCTGCGCAAGAGACTAGAACCGCATCTGCAAACAGGAAGTCCGGCGGTGTCAATCAGGTCCAGTAATGGAAAGCTGCATACCGTTCACCTGAACAAGGACGACAGCCGTCAGTGCATTGAGTCCAACTATGTAATCTTTTGCGCCCCGCGTTTTATCTCACCATACATCATCTCAGGCTATGTCTCGCCGCTCCAAGGTCAGACCAATGCGCCTAGCTATGCACCGTGGCTAGTGGCGAACATCACTCTAAAAGGCATCCCGGTCGCTCGCGGAGCCGAACTTTCCTGGGACAATGTCGCGTATCGCAGCCCGTCTCTGGGTTACGTCGTCGCGAATCATCAGGACATTACGACCGGTCGCAACAATTTAGTTGTTACTTATTATCGCCCGCTGGCGGACGAAGCACCGGCAGCCGCTCGCAGGAAGCTCTCCGAAACGGCAGCGATGGAGTGGGCAAACATAATTGCACAGGAACTGGAGCGCATGCATCCTGGTATCACGCGTCAGATTCTCTCCATGGACTTATGGCCCTGGGGACATGGAATGATCTCGCCGGCGCCCGGATATATCTGGGGAACGGTCCGAGAGAAGATGACGCACTCGCACGGCAACATTTTCTTTGCCCATTCGGATATCAGCGGCATCTCCAATTTCGAAGAAGCTCAATACCGCGGTGTAGAGGCGGCGAAAGCGATTTTGGCCCGTCGAGGGCAAACGGGATGACCGGGGGCACGCTCGCGAGTACCAGAGGCAAGTCACAGCCGTGGCTATCGTCCCTTGGATGCGATACGGTGCTGATCCTTTCTCCGGCGTTCATTTCCACTCTGGTGGCCTTGCTTTGTCACGAGCACTTTGCTGATACAGAGTTGCCACCATGGGCTTGGGTGGCATTCGTTCTAGTCGTAGACGTAGCTCATGTCTACGCAACCTTGTTTCGCACCTACTTCAACAAAGCAGCATTCGACCGCCACAAAACGCTCTTACTGGCAATCCCCATCCTGTGCTGGGGGGGCGGTGCCATGCTCTATTCGATTGAAGGGTTGCTGTTCTGGAAAGCACTGGCCTATTTGGCAGTGTTTCACTTCATCCGGCAACAGTATGGTTTTATGTGCCTCTATGCTCGAAATGATGCGTCGGAAGCGAAACGTTACGCGTGGCTTGATCAAGTGGTCATCTATGCGGCAACAGTATTTCCACTGCTTTTCTGGCACGCGCATTTACCGCGAAACTTCAACTGGTTTGTTGAGGGAGATTTTTTTGAAGGACTTCCGAGCGAGATTTGCCAGGCCGGTCTTGTCGCATACGCTGCGGTCATGTGCGCTTACGTAGTGAAAGAACTGGCAGTTGCCAAACAGATCAAATTTTTCAATGTCCCGAAAAACCTCATTTTGGCTGGCACCGCAGTTAGCTGGTGGGTAGGAATTGTCGCGCTCAATTCCGACATGGCATTTACAATGACCAACGTTTTGACGCACGGCATCCCATATATGGCGCTGATTTGGCTCTACCAATCGCGTACAGCCACCGCCTGCGAGCAGCTGTCGCAACCATCACGAATGGAGAAGTTCACCAGCGTTGTTTTGAGGTCCGCCCCGCTCTTTGTCTTCGTCCTGATTGCATTTGCATACCTGGAAGAAGGGCTCTGGGACGGTCTGATTTGGCGAGAACACGGTCTGGTCTTCGCGCCCTTTCGCTGGCTGACCAGCGTGCAAGACTCCGCGGCGCTCTCGTTGCTGATTCCATTACTGTCGCTGCCGCAGTCAACGCATTATGTTCTGGACGGCTTTATCTGGCGAGTCAAAGATAAGACAAGCCTCTGGACAACTTGACGATTACACCGGCATGTATCGGAAGATCACACGATTTCCCGACCACTCCCGAATCAATTGCAAAACGAGCGTTCACAGCAGATTTGCATTGCGCAGCAAGATGTGTCTACTGCATTTGACCATCGATGCAAGAAGCTCTTGAATAGCCTGTCTTCGGCGAAATCGATTAAATTAACCCTGCAAGTGTAGCTCGGGCACGATCGGGGCATACAATTGGGAAGGCATAAGGACCGGGGTCGGCAGGGCAAGCACAATAAGCATGAGTAAAAACATCTTCCTTCTGGAAACGGACGACCAGTTGTGCTCCCTCATAGTGCCAATTCTCGAGGGACGAGGTCACACGGTAAAGCGTGAAATATCCGGTCACTCGGCGCTTGAGAGTGTGAAAGAGGAGAATCCGGACCTTGTCATTGTCGGCGAGCAGCTGTCCGACATTGATGGTGTCGGTTGGATCATTAAGATACGCCAGACCGATCGCACTACGAAATTGGCGTTTCTTTCTCAGATTTGGCGTGACACCGAGTTTTATCAGCAAGTAACTCGCGAACTCAAAGTCTCTCAGATTTTTCATCGCCCGATCAAATCGGCATTGTTCGGACCGCAAATTGATGCACTCTGGGCAGACCGACGTTTAGGCCCGCCCGCAGGAACCGCCACCATCCCCGGGCAAGTTCCTGTTGCCGTCGGCGCCGGCGTAGGTGATCCGTCATCAGCGCTCCCCTTGCCCGGAACAACGTCAGAGCCGGCTGTCCCGGCATTCTCATCCATTCCGCTTTCGGCGTCGATGCCGATGCCAATTCCAGGACAGACACCGGTATCATCCATCTCGACTTTAGCTGATGCGACGTTGTTGGCTTTTCGTCAAAAATTTTCCAAATCACTTCCATCGCGCATTAAACAAATTGGCGAGATCGTTGATCGGGTCGAGCGTAGCAGTCCCGATCCAAAGGAGATGGCCGAAGCCAGAAGGCTCGCCCACAATTTGAAAGGCACCTCGCGCTCCTGTGGCTTCGATCGCTTGGGCGCCCTGGCCGAACTGTTGGAATATTCGTTGCGCGACATGGTCGAACTACAGACCGATGAATGGGAAAAGATCGACAAGGGAATTCAGGACGCCAGAAAAGAAAGCGAACGTGTCCGCGTCCAGTTCATGGATTACGTGCCGACTGCCGAAGAATTGCAAAATCTCAATCCAGATTCGGCCAAGGCCCGGGTGCTTATGGTCTGCCAGGAAGCCCAGCCGAAGTTATCGCTGCCCACAAACGGCACCGGTGGCATTCCACTGGAGATTATAAGCGTACCTCCGGGCTCTGATGTACTTCAAAAAGCCGTCGAGAAGCAGCTTGATGCTGCCATGATCGAGATAATGCCGGGGCAACGGGAGTACGCATTTCAACTAGCGCGCGAACTGCGAAGCCTACCGGGCTATGACAACTTACCTTTAGGATTCGTCTACGACCTCGATCACGACGATGATCGCTCCGATGCTACTCACGCGGGCGCCTCGATCTTTATCGAGAAGCCATTTTCGCAAGAGACGCTTCATGAGGCCCTTCAGCATCTGATCACCATCAGAGAAGGCGGACGTTCGCGTGTACTCATTGTGGATGACGACGAAGACTTCACAGAGTTGATTTGCGTCGCCCTTGGTAATGAAGGCATGCTGGTGAAAGCGCTGCACGATCCTTTCAAGGTGATTGACGTGCTGGAAGACTACACGCCGGACCTTATGCTGCTAGACGTGATGATGCCGGGGATACTCGGCTTCGATGTCTGCCGAAAAGTGCGCAGCAGCGGGCGCTGGCAAGATTTGCCCATTATCTTTCTGACGGCTCAAACCGATTTGAATTCCCGCTTGAGCGCGTTCGACGCCGGCGGTGACGACTACCTGATCAAACCGGTAATCAACGCCGAGCTTCTCAAGCGAGTAAAAGTCCGCCTGGACAAAGCGCGCATGCAGCGAGAGCGTCAAGACCGCGACGTCCTAACCGGTCTGCTGTTGCGTCGCGCCTTCTCCGATTCTCTTAGCGCATTGCTCTCCGAATCGGAACGCCATAACTTCAACTTCAGTTTGAGTCTGCTAGACATCGATCACTTCAAAAAGGTAAACGACACTTACGGTCACTTAGCGGGAGACCGCGTGCTGGCACATGTAGGGAAGCTTCTGCGCAAACGCTTTCGCGTTGAGGACTTACGCGGAAGGTGGGGTGGAGAGGAGTTCATACTTGCTTTCCGCCACGAGAAAAAAGAAACGATGCAGCGGGCGCTTCATCGCGTCCTGGAAGAGCTACGCAAGGTAGAATTTAAAGGGGACCGGGGTGAGTCATTCAATGTGACTTTCAGTGCGGGAATGGTCAATTTTCCCGATGATGGAACGAACACGCACGACCTCATTTTGAGTTCAGACCGACGCCTATACATCGCCAAGAAAAATGGCAGGGATCAGATCGTAATAACGGACTAATCGGGCCCCCTCCTGCACAGCAACACAAGGAAACTGTCATGGCGAATCTATTGCTAGTGGAAGACGATACCGATCTATCCGAAACGCTCCAGGATTGGCTAGTTTTCCAGAAGCACGTCGTGGAGGCTGTCTACACTGGTCCGGAAGCTCTGGAACAAATGCGTTTCGGGGCATTTGATCTGGTGATTTTAGATTGGCAATTGCCCGGCATGAACGGCATAGACGTGCTCAAGTCATACCGAGATGAAGGCGGCAAAATGCCCGTGCTAATGCTCACAGGACGAACCGAACAGAAAGAGATCCAAGCACTGATGACCGCTGGTGCCACCGATTACATGGCAAAGCCATTCAACTTGAAGGACCTCTCGGCCAGAGTCGAGGCTCTGGTTACGAAAACAAGCACAGTGTAAACGGAGCGCGTCGCAATGGCTGTGCCGAGTTTGTCCGTGTTTGCCCCGAAGTACGGTGTGGTCGGTGTTGCCCCGAAGTATTGCGAGATTTTCCCGGGAAAATCTTGCAAGTACGGTAGCATCCGTGTTGCCCCGAAATACAGTATTGTCCATGTTGCCACGAAGTACGGTAGGGTCGCGCCCGCGACCGGTTGGTTGATGTCTGCAGCGAGGCGCGATTCACGTGAGCAGTGAGAAGCAGGACACCGCGAAGCAGATTGACTTAGTTTGCGCCGACTGCGGGCTACCCATTGCCGGTTCGACGCCAAGATCAGATGTGACCCGCTACCTGTCTGAAACCAGTCGCTGTCAGTGCCGTCAATATAGTACGGTCCAGCCCGGGCAAGCTCCTGTTGATGCACTCCCGAACACCTCAGCCGCTGTAGCTCCTGCCGTTCGCCTTGTGGCTGATCTGACACTTGCCGATGCCCGGGAAATTCTCAAAGACAAATTCGAGATTTTGGAATTGCTTGGTCAAGGTGGCATGGGCTCAGTTTTCAAAGCTCGGGAAAGAGCCACAGGAACTATATTCGCAGTCAAGCTCCTGAATCCCGCATTGTTGCAGCATGAAGACTCACGTAAGCGCTTCGAGCGTGAGGCGAAAGCAAGCATGCAAATCCACGATGCCAACGTTGCTGCCGTTTATTCTTACGGCATTGGTGCCAACGAGACACCGTATTTGGTGATGGATTTTTTGGAAGGCAAGACCCTCGACCAGCTTCTTAAAGAAACACCAAAGCTAGACTACAAGCGCGTCATCAACCTTTCCATCCAGATTTGCGACGGTCTCGAGCAGGCCCATTCACGCGGCGTGGTGCACAGAGATCTCAAACCAAGCAATATCATGATCACAACGCCAGCTCCGGGAGTGGAGTTTGCGAAGATTTTCGATTTCGGTATCGCAAAAGTGATGCCCGGGCAAGCAATCGACCTGACAGTGGGCGACATGACCAAAACCGGAGATATCTGCGGAAGCCCTCTCTACATGGCGCCTGAGCAAGTTCAAGACAACAACGTCGATCAAAGATCAGACCTGCACGCGCTCGGATGCGTCATGTACAAGGCGTTGACCGGCGTTCATCCGTTCGAAGGAAAGAATGTCCTGGATACCGTGGCGAAGATACTTACGTCCGAGGCTCACCCTTTGAGCTTGGTCACACCCGCTATCAACGTGCCCGACTCGCTGAGTTTTGTTGTCGAAAAATGCTTGAACAAATCACCAAATATGAGGTACAGCAACGCTGCAGAACTTCGCAAGGATCTCGAAGGAATCAGAGACGGCAATTTCGCACCACCCAAACCAAGACCAGCTGTCACAAAGTTCGAGCTCGTTGCTATTGCACTAATGTTCGTGCTTTTGCTAACAGGAGTTTGTGCGGCTATCAGCTGGCGGTTACAATTCGATCGAGACAATAGGAACAATGGCAGCAAGCCCGCGACTGCGCTCGCCAGTACCGACCCGTATAAGGACGCGGAGCGCCTCGATCAACTGTCCTACACCTATTTCGTAAACGGCGACTATGAGCGCGCCATTCCATTATTGGAATTCGGAATCAAGACTTACAAAGCGAATGGCGCTAAGAAAGTCGGGATGGGACGCGAGGACAATTACCTGGCGGAGAATCTCTCACACCTGGGCAAATGCTATCTGAAACTTGGCAAGTACGCTGAAGCAGTTAGTCCCTATAAGGAATCGCTTCAGATTTTTCGCAGGTGGGGCAACTATGGCGGCGGCATGATGACCGAAGCCGTGAACGACTACGCAGACGTCCTGCGTGGTCTCAGTCGAAGCACCGAGGCGGAGGAAATGCTTCGCGACTACGCCGCCAACAACAACCTCAAAAGCGTTCCTTAGCCTCCCAATGCTCCCGCCGGATCAAGGCGAACAGGGGAGAACAAGTCCGCACGTCAGCTACTTCTAACCTTTCAAAACTCGCCACAAGTTTGAAACCTTCCTTTGAAAAACTGAGAAGGTCGAAAGAGAGAGAGGGGTACTTGAGGCATGGATTCATCACTGCGGCGGCGCGTCTTCGCCCTAACCCCCGACGAGCAGCGACTCAATGCTGAACTCGGACTCGGTATTGTCGATCCCGGACAACCATTGATTCTGTATCAAGATCATCGCAAGGCGTCCCTTGAATTCACCAAGCGCCTACGCTGGCTTGTTCTGCTCGATCTGGCACTGCTCATGGCGCTGGAGCTCACAACACCCTCCTGGCTCGCACGGATCATGCTTGTTGCGCTGATGTTGGCCATTCACGGAACCGCGTGTTTCGCCATGCGCATGAAACTGAAACGAACCAAGAAGCCAATCCTTCTGATGCGCGAAGATGGCATTTCGATCGCTACACCGTTCTTGGAATTTCCGTTCATTCCGTGGGATGAGATAAGCGATGTTCAATCAGAACGCTGGCCGGTCCGTCTCAAGCTAAGCTCCAGGGATTTTCGCAAGACTTTCGCTCGCGGAACAAGGCAAACACAGGTGACTTGTTGGATACAGGCTCTGTTATCCCTTATGCAATGCCGCTCCATCACTATCCCGGGGTTCCTGCTACCACTTAGTACACAGGAAATTGAACAGCAAATCAACAGTCGACGCATTCGTTGGAACCGCTTAAATATGCGCGTCTAATCGTCATGCCATCATCAGCATTGGTTCTCAGCCTTTAGAAGCTCTCAAGGCTTACGCAGCTTCCAGACGCCAACCGGTAAGGTGATCCATAACCGGACAAGGCAGGCACCAATGTGGTCCCTGCCTTACCCGTCCCTGCCAGCCAGCCATCTGTAGTTGTTCAGACTAGATCCTAGTCGGACAACAATTTGTCGCTTAGAAGTACTCAAACGAACGCGCGGAATCCCTCACGACGGGCAACATCTGCTTGAAGTTTTCTGAGCTCGAATAGAACACCAGGCGCTGCATGTACATCGCACCGGGTTCATCCGTCTTACAGGAAAAGATCAGCTGATAGCCCTCACTTATGACTGCACCGGATTCGTCCGTTACTTCTTCAATCAGCTCCAGGGCCTTATTGCCATCGGGAAGTCGCACAGCATTAGCTTCGACAACGGTTCCCGCAATCGGAAAGAATGTGAGCACGGCTGCTTGCGCTTCGCGTGAACCGATTGTGCCACTGAGCATGGTGGAAGTGCAAAACCGCAACCATGCATCAGAGGTGGCCGGTCGATCCGCCCGCATCCAAGTTAAGCAGGGAGCATTGGGATCACGAGCCTCAGCGCAAAAAACGATCGGTCTATTTGTATTGAGCGGATCTCCATCCACCGAAGCTAGAACGGTCCAGCCATCGGGAAGGGAAATGCGCCACTGGTCCGGTGAAATGAATTGATTTTTCTTTTCTGACACTAACATGGTCCTTTCCTCATCCACGACGTTTTTCTTCGACCGCTTTGCCATCTTTGTAGAAGTAAGTCTTGCCCGGTTCACCAGGGGCGATCAACTGCCCCGGGGTCTCCACAAGACCGCCGGTGCGTCCGGGAACCCGTCCTTTCATAGCGTTGAGTATGACGGACGCTTCCACCGCTCGGGCAGGCGTTGAGTGGTCTTCCGACAGCCCCCATTGATTTTGCATGTACACCATCGCAGGAGGTCCGGCATCGATACGAGTGATGTTCACAACGTGATTCGGTCTGGACGCTGTTGGTCCACCGAACATTGCAGCCATGTTTTCGGCAAACGGCGGCTGATCCGCATTTACCGCGATGATCATGGAACGTGCACCGTTGGCTTCCCAGGCCGTAACCAGGTCGTCGACAGTGGTGACACTCACGACCGCCTTCTTTTCACCGGTAAGCTTGTATCTGGCGTCGACAATGTCATCCATGTCAAGTCCGTTGAATGAGGCTTGTTGTGCTTCTCCGTCCCGGGGAACGAGTCTTCCCGCACCATCCGGCGTATTGCGGAAGGTGTATTTCGGTTGATACTTGGCGTGCAAAGCCAGCGTATGGAAGACCCGTGTCGCCATGTCGCGTCCGGTTGAATCAGGCTCGCGCAGGTTGCAGTCTTTCAAAGAAATCTTGTCACCGTTTGCAAGCGTAAGCTCCCCGTCGTTTAGCGCCTTTGTCACAGTTTGCACATAACGATCCGGCATGTTCATTGCCATTTCACGTTCAATTACGGCGACGTTGCAACACCAGGAGTTACCCTGGTAAAGCTCGGCCGGGTAAGCAACGTGATGCATCAATCCTCGTCGCAGATCCGCCTGTTCCTTTTTACTCAAATTCTTAGCGGAATCAATTTCAGAAAGCGCCGCATAGAATTTGTCGAGAACTTCCGGCTTGTTGTGAAACTGCCGGTGAATTTCTGCTACGGCTCGGCGATCGATATCGGGATGGTTGCGAACATATGCCCCTTCCACGCGAGTAAGAGCTTCGCCCTGTCCGTTGTCTTCTCGCTCCGGTCCCCAGCGATCGATGGTCATGTTGGGATTCAGTCGAACGCCGGTATCATCGGGATGATGAACACTGGCTTCGCCAGAGGCCAGAACACTGGAACGAATACCTGTGCTGGTAGTCCCTCTTGTTGTACCATCCTTTATGACATCAACACGTCCGGGAGCAAATGATTCGACAGTGCTGCTACCGTCTGCGTTTCGATAAGTAATTGAACCTGTTCCGGCATCATACTTGCCGGAGGTCATCTTCAAATTGAACAAATCGCGCTCAAATACTTTGAGCTTTTCAAACCGAGTGCTGCCATTGTTCACATCGGTGTAGACCAACTTTCCGGCCATGTAGTGGACCTTTTCCACTTCTTTGCCCGACTTGTCGGTACGAGCACCGGAGAACAAACCGATGTCGCGGTTGTACTTTATGTCGGTCTTTGACCCGTTCTTGTCCTCAATAGTGATGCTTTCAACGGCGCTGCCGTCGCTGGAATTACGCCTTGTGATCTTCCGCCCGTCTTTAGTTGTGTACTCCGCCTGTACTACCGACCCTTCTCTGTCCAACGCCTTGACCAGAGTCTCGCCATCTTTGGTTTGCCTTACTTCCTGCCTGCCGTTGCCAAAGTGCGTCCGCTCTACTTGTGTGCCGTCGGGAAGCTCGGCCCGTGCTCTTTGTTCCTTTTCGTTCTCAAAGAGGATCAGCCCGTTCGCTCTTAGATCGATGACACCAACACGCTCGCCTTTTTCATTCTTGTATTCCGCCTGGTACTGTCCAAATGGCTTTCTTGTGAATTCAATATCCTTGCCGTCTTTCATCGTGACGGTGATCTTGAACGGCAGTCCATGTCCCTTTTCGTAGTCTTCTACGACTTTTCTGCCCCACTCGTCCTTGCCTTCACGCTTGATCATTTTGCCGGCAGCATCGAGATTTTCGACCATGCCATTCTCGTAGGTTTTCGTGACCGTCTTATCGGCATTCTCTTTCTGTGACCAAATGGTGATACCGCGACGGTCGATTCGCATTCGCACATCAGCGTCAACGACTTCGCCCTTCTCGTTTTTCTTTTCCCCTTTGAACGTACCCGGAGCATCGGGACGCAATTCCATAGTTGAACGATCTTTGGGATCGGTCACACGGATGAGCTTCGGTGCCCGAACTCCGGCATCGTACTCCGCCTCAACCTTACGCCCTTTTTCGTCAGTCAGAGTCTGACGCACCATTTTGAATTCGGCGGCCGCATTCTCTCGGACATACTCAACCTGGTCACCGCTGTTGGCGGTTTCCCATTTGCGATTTTCTTTAACGCGTTCGCTGTAGTTCTGATCAAGGGAATCCGGTCCCCAGGACAGTTTGATCTCCGACCCGTCAGCTTCTTTGAAAGATGCTTCACCAACACCACGTTCGGAAACCGTCATGGTAGAACCATCGTGCCATTCAGTAGTTGTAACTCCATTCGCGCGAGTAACAACACCTCCGTCGGCACGTTGTCCAGGAAGAGAGATGCGAGTACCGGCGGCTATCTTTGCCTCGTCAGCTTTACCGGTTATCTCATTGGCTTTCATTAGGGCCGCAGCGTAGGCTTCCAATTGCTTGGGATCGGCCTTGTCACCGAGCTCTTCTTTAGCCACCGCCAGCGGTGTTGTTTCCGCAGCTACGGCTACGTTGGTACGGAATGATAGTACTTTCGGTTCTAAATTGTTGGTCGTAAATGACAGCGCTTTGTGTGCGTCTGCCAGGCGCTTTTCCGCCTTAGCCTTGTTGTCTTCTGAAACTTCATCAACAGTCTTTTCGCGTGGCTTCGCGCTAGGACCATCTTTCTCTTTGATTACCTGCATCCGTTCCGGTGTGGGTCCGAATGGTTTATCAAAAAGGTCTGTTAACAGCCTTTCTTTGGCAGCGTCCTCCGCATCTCTGCGTCCCGATGCTTGATCCTGCCCTGGTGCAGGTCGTGCAAGGGAACGATCGAGAGTTGCCTCTGAACTGTTTGGCATGGCGATACCTCGATGAACAATCTTAGGAAAAGCCCTCACCAGCGCTTTCCCCGACAACCGAAAAACTTTCGTAACCAACCTTGAGACTAAGCATTGATCATTTAATATTTTTCGTCACATTTATTCGCGCTCACATTAGCGTCCGCTAACCCGCGCCCCAAGTGGCTTTCGAGCCTGCAACACCAAGCGAACATTGCCTGCGCGATGCCGCAGGCATTTGTTTCCTGCAACAAAGCGTTAATTCGGGCTCAGTGCTCAGTGGTGTAAACGCGAAGTTGACAACCCGAGTTAACCGAGATTTCTCACATCTGAAGCATCCTATCGGCGACACACAGGCAAGATCGAGCAGGCCGATCAGTTACCTAAAGTCGCCGTTCCAACAGGAACTATTCCAGAGTAAGCTCGCCGTCTTCCAGAATGATCTTCATCTCGACAGTACTCTTTCCTGGAGGAGCGGCATAGGGTTGCTTGGCAGCAATGGCCTTCAATAGAGTCTTATCAACGGAATCGACGGCCGAGCTTTGTTTTTGCTCAATGCGAGCCATACCGTCGGGACCAATCTTGACGTCGAACTCGCAACGGCTGGCGGTCTCAGAATTGCTCGGATGCTTATAGATCGATTTGATGATGCCAAAAACAGTTTTCTTGTAAGCTTCAATTTGCTCAGGAGTAGCCTCTGTTGTCGCCGCATCAGGCGCTGTGCCTGCGGCGGGATCAGAGGCGGCACCTGTATCCGTCGCGGGAACTGCGGCAGGCAGCGCTGCGCGCATACGAGTTATGATGCTCGCCGCATTCACGAAGTCTATTTTCCCTTCTTTCTTGAAGGGCTCCCCAAGCACCACAATACACTTATCTTCGGTGACAGCGGGAATGACGCCAATGAAGAACAAGCCGGTTTTGAGAGGGTCTTTCGGCTTCTCCTGCTTGAAGTTGCTTTCGTAGACCTCGTAATAGAGGGCCGGGGTATCGCTCTTTGTCGTTAAGATGCGGGTAGTGTGTCCCCAAAACGGAACCGTGGGAAGAAGTGTCTTGAAGATTGTCGACTTCATCGTATGGACCGGAACGGGAAACTCGACAAAAAGAAGGCGAAGGTTCGGACCTTCCGCAGTCAAACCGAAACTCTTCTTCGGCTTGGTCAGAGCACTTGTGTCTTCGTACTTAAAAGGTGCAATTGGCGGGTCGATAAAGTTAGCAATCTCCTGCGCAGTTGCGACTGCCACAGCAGGATCGCCAACGTCGGTAGTAGTTGATGTTTTAGTTGCGACCTGTGGAACAGGTTGTGGTACGGGCACTGGTCGCGGTGCAGACAAAATGCTGTTGATCGCCATAATAAATCCGATACCGAACATACACGCTCCGGCACCAACAATTTGCAGGCGCGAAAACCTACGCAAAAACGCCGGTTCTCTGGACTCTTCTTCGGGTTTGGGCGGGTGAGGCTCCATGTCGGGCACCACCGGTGGTTCATAGGACCGGCGCAAACCAGACGCCGCCTGCCGCGAAGAAACGGCCTGCTCTGAGTCATCAGCATCACTTTCAACAGCTCTCAGGCGCTTAGCGGCCCCAAGCTCGGACAAAGAACCAATCCAGATCATTTGCGAAACGGAAAAGGGCGGCATGTTTTGCGGATTGGCAGCCACGTACTGACCATTATGGATTCCGATTAAACGCTGATCTTTGATCAACGCGGCGCCGTGATTAGCCGAGGGCAATAGTGCCGTATGCAGGAGCGTACGCGGCGTCAGCAATGAAGAAGAACCGAAATAGTTTCCGGTAGCCAGCATTGGCGCGCCGGAACACTCGTCTAAGTAGAAAGCCTGAAGCACATCCCAGACAGCCAAATCAGTATCGGCTCCGGGAGTTAAAGGCGGTCCTAACTGGCCGGTGCGGTGAAAGTGGTCTTTGCCAGCGTCGGCAATAACGCCCAGTTGCATCAAATCGCGCACGGCCAGCACTGCAGTGTAAGAGTCTATGCGCAAGCGTTCGGACAGCTTGCTCAACGGCAAGAAACCATCGAGGGCAGGCCAGAGTCGTTCGATAACCCAACGACTTTGCGGAGGTACTTTGGCGAAATCGAAATTGGGCGAGGTTCGCACAAAACAGGCAGAAGGTCCGCCGAGTTGATCCAAAATGCGAGGCAGTTCTGCATTGCGGCGCATTGCCTCAGCCGCCAACTGGTCCGTGCCCATCGCAATTTCCGGCACGTTCGGCCATACAACATCTTCATTAGTCATGGCATACATGCCGCCAGGACGGCGCCACATCAGTTCACAGACGGCAAACTCATTAGTCAAACCGGCGTAGACAGCGCGCAATACCTTTCGCTGGCGCAAGGCAATTCGAGCAAATGGAATTTTGCGCTCGTCATACATGGTAAGTACGCCGTCGCCATGCCCCAAAGCTGCTTGCAAAATGTTGCCTGTATCACCGGCGCGCATCACGTTGGAGAAGGAACCGGGAGCAATCTGCAGCGGCAACGATAAGGCACGATTCAGTTCCTGCACCTTTTCCGGCTGCAGCTCCTGAATTTCGGTTTCCATAGTGACAGTGGCAATATCATTGTCGAAATAGCCGCTCTGCGGCGTCAACATGTTGAGCTGCGACAAGTAAAAATCACGCGCGGCCCGGCGATTAAAGTCCGGATGCAGTGAGATAGCCTTAACGGCATAAGTCAAATCAGGATGCGGAAAACGGATCATCAATGCCCATGGGGCTTCGTTGTAGTTGGTGACCGAGCTTGCCAGACAAACCACCCGACTTTTGGAGATTAGCCAGGCCTGTCCGATAATTTTCTCGGGTGTCTGGGTCCTATCAATGATGAAGCCGGTTGAATCTGCTAGTGCTTGTACAGGTCGCTCAAGTACGGTGGCCATGCATTCTTCCTTGTCTGAATCCCTCAAATCGTTATACCACTGGCAGGTATAAGAAGAAGTCTACTAGCAATTGGATCTTCCGTCTCCGAATTGCAACCTGAAGCCCCCCACTCTACATTCGAAGATTTTCCATCCAGACGAAACTTTTAGTGTTCCCAAGGGTATCGGTAGTCGAACCTCCGTGCAGCACCTTTTCACTGAAGGAACGACGATGAAAAAGCACTTCAACACATTCCTATGCGGTCTCCTCCTTTCAGCAGTCACAACGGGGCTCGATTTGCTTCCTGCAAGCGCACAAGCCTCCTTTGCGGGAAGAGTCGCTACATCCAGCTACCCGGTAAGGGTGAACCGGGCAGGCGAGCAGTTTTACTACCTGGCACCGGGTGTCGTTGTTTATCTTCCCGGAGCAGGGGTGGCCGGTTCCGTAGTGCAGGTCTACTCCGGTCCCCTCGGGAAACAATGGTATGTGGACCGCACGGGAAAACGCGTCAACATCCCGCCGCCAACACAAGACCCCGTAGCTCAATCGGCACCGGCTCCCGTTGCCCCTGTAGCCTCGACTTATGCGCCTGTGATTGCCCCCGTGATTGCAGCGCCCGCCGCTCCCTTTCCTTATGCCTACGGTTGCGTTCCACCGGTCAATGCCACAGGCAACATCAACGTCTATCCGACTTATCCTGCAGCTACGGCTTATCCTGCGACGGCTCCAAGTACCGCTGCGTCGGCAACCACTAGCTATCCAACGACGACGTATCCGCAATCAGGAACGGTCAACACCTCAGGCAGCGGTAGCGTCAGCACTCCGCAAGGAACCTACACCTATGACCATTCAGGCTCGACCAGCTACTCGCAAGGCAGTGGCGCAAGCACTTCAGGCAGCACCCAACTAACAACGCCAACGGGACAAAGCTACGACGCCGCTCACAGTGGCGCGGCAGGCGGCGAACCGACGGCGGCGCCCACAACTTCCGCAACGGCGCCTGCGTCTGCAACCAATCAATCGAGCACGGCACGCCGCCGAAGCGGAGCTGAACACAAAGGACAAGCTTACGAAGGCAGAGGCTCAAGCAACACGTTGCAGCGCGGTGGACGTCAGGGACGCGGAGGAATGCGCCCGGCAGGTGAGGGAGTGAATGCATTTGGTTCCGGAGCACACCAGTTCAGCACTGCGAGCAACGGGTTCAGTCACGGCGGCTTTGACGGCCGCGGTGCCGGCAGATTCAACCACGGCGGATCGAGCCATAGAGGCGGCATGAGCGGGGTTTCCCATGCACGAGGTCCGGGGGGACGGGCAGGGCAAGCATCGCGAGTCGGAGGCGGCAGGCACCGCTAGCCGGTTCCAGGGAAGGATCACCAGTCGCGACCATCCGTCACCAATTCTCGAGATTTGGTGACAGCAATCTTGCCAGCACGCCACACACCGAAAGGCGGAGCCAAACCAATCCAGGCTCCGCATTTCGTTCATTTCTTGAAAGTTCTCTAAGTTTTGAACTTTTTGCCCGGAAGTTGCGTTTCTAAGAGACCCCGTGGACATTGGTCAATGGAAATTACGTACACACGCCGATTCTGGATCTTGATCCTTCTTCCGAGCGCATGCTGCGCCTCGGGCGCAAGCGTCTTTGCAGAGGGTGGACACGAAGCGAGGTCGGCGTCGCCACCAGCGATAAGGAGAGCCCCGGAACGCGGCGTCAATGATTCCCCGGCGCATCACGGCGCTTGTCTTAAGACACAGGACTACCCGCCCGCAGGCGCCGAAATTTTAGCCAACTCATACTCAAGAAAGTTTCACCGCCCCGGCTGCGAATTCGCATTGGTGATGAGAACGAGCCGGCGAAATTGGCTACGCTCGGTAGATGCGGCAATAGAACAACAATTGCGACCGTGCTGCTGGTGTTTTCCCGCGTTCACTGCGACAGTGGAAGCGCAGCTCATCACACCGCTTCCACCCGAAGCACAGCTTGGGCGAAGCACGCAACCAAGCCTACCAAGCGAGAAACTACACACGGAGAAAAAGCGAATCAATCAGTCGCCATCGCAGCAGGGCGACCAAGACAATAACGCAGCGGCTCAGCGATGAAGCAGCGACACAACTCTCTTGCCGGTACTTTCAGGTTCCTGCACCGTCATCCTATCTTCGACAGAACGCATCCACTTTTTCAGCAATTCGAAATGAGCTTGCTGTCGGTCAGTTAACGGCGAGCGACTCTTGTTCAGTTCGTTGTAGTACTTGAGCAAGTTTGTGAACAACCTGAGAATAGCTTCGGATTGAGACTTTCCATAACAACAGATGTCGAGTTCCGGTACAGAGACGACAATGCGTTTGTCCTTCTGCCACATTCGTGCGGACATGCAGCCATTGCTCCAGGGCAAGTCTACATTCCACACTTCCTTAAGTCCTGATTCGCTCATGAGTTCCGGCTCGATCAGTAGATTTCATCGAAGTCCTCAACTAGTATAGCTCCAAATCAAAAAACGGGAAGGCATCCCGCGACAATACAACGCACGATGCAATCACGCACGAATTCGCAGCGAGACTCTACGAACCGCTTGCAATAAAGGTTTCGACCATCGAAGCAACAGAAGCATTGAGGTCGCTTTTCGAAATTTCATCAACGTTGAACCAATTGATTCGCGAATTTGCGCGAAACCACTGAATTTGTCTGCGCGCCAACTGGTAGTTGTGACGTTCGCATTCAGCGAAGGCCGCTTCGAGTGTGAGTTCACCTTCGAGGAACCGCAAAAGATCACTGTAGTTCACGGTGTGAAGCAATTTCAGAGAGCGACCGTATTCTTTATATAGCTTCTCAGTCTCTTCAAGCATGCCGCATTCCATCTGCTCTTTCAAGCGTTGAGTGAGAAGTTCCTTTAAGGCACCCCTATCTGCGATAGTCAATCCAATCCACAAGGTGTCGAACGGTTCATCGCGTCGTCCGGCTTGTGATGAGAAAGGTGCGCCGCCGTCGATGCAAACTTCCAGTGCTCTTATTACTCTGAACAGATCGTTTGCATTGAGTCGTTGAGCAGTAATTGGATCCAATTCGTTCAACTTATTGTGCAGAGCTTGATTGCCCTGCTCGTCTGCAAGCTGCTGCAGCTGAGCTCTTAGTTCAGGGTTCGGCGCCACGTTCGGTATTGCAATTCCCTCGAGCAATGCGCGGGCATAAAATCCAGTACCGCCGCAAACGATAGGTAACTTTGATCGAGCCGCCACATCTTCTATCGCTTGCGTCGCTAGTTGCGCAAATTGAGCGGCAGTAAATTCTTCAGGCGGATCCGCCACATCTATCAGGTGATGCCGAACTTTTTGCTGCTCGCGTGGTGACGGCTTCGCTGTACCTACATCAAACTTCCTGTATACCGTCCGCGAATCACAAGCGATAATTTCGCCCGAGAAGCGCTCGGCAAGATTTAAACTCAAAGAAGTTTTGCCTGTGCAAGTCGGACCGACAATTGCAACGACGCGCGTCTTACTCAAGAAAAGAGCCCCGGAAAAGCGGCGGTTACGCTTTGAATGAATTGCAGAAATTGCACGGTGGATATAAGCCCCGGCACAAGAAGTACCAGAGCAGCCGACTGCCACGCCTGCATACGATAACTTTGAGTGATCGCAATCAGTTGCAAGCAAAAGATCCATATAAGCGGAATACACATCAACAATGCATAGAGCGCTCCCAGAGCTTCCTTCATTGCGAAGAGCGGAGCTGTGAACAGCCAGGGCAACATGCTCCACCCCAAAGTCACAAAAGCAGCCTTAGCCGAGGTTGAAGGCGCCTTAAAACAAGCTCCCGCCAAAGCAAGCGCCCCGGCGGTCGAAGCCCAGAGAGAAGCCCCGTAGCCGGCGCTGAGCGCCATATGAAACGCCGCGGACTCAAGGTGAGTAGGCGAAGTCAGTCGCAAGCCATCCAAAGCGAACACGCAAACGACAACGCCGGCAGCGGTAGGAAGATGCCCGCCTTTCCCTTCAACTTCTGAAACCAGCCGGCGAAAAGTAGCTACTGGAGCCAAAAGGGTTCCTGTGAAGATCTCCATCAGCTCAAGCGGACGAGTCTGAACTTCCATTACGCCCCCTCTCTACTGCATCAGCCAGAGCGGCTGATTGAGGTACTTGGTTTGGAACGATTCAGGAATGTAGCCCTTCAAAACGCTGTCGGGCGGAGGGAGTTTCATTCCCGACTCCAACAAGGATGCGAAGGCATTCAGCCCTTTATCATCGTCGACATACAAATCTCTTTTGAGGTTGAATCTTGTTTTTGCCAGCTTCTGCAGGCTCATCAGCGCGTCGTCGTAACCGCCAAGCTCGTCCACCAGTTTGACCTTCAACGCTTGGCGCCCGGAGTAAATGCGCCCATCGGCCAATTGCTTAACGGTGGCTTTGTCCATTTTGCGTCCATCAGCAATTGCAGTAACAAATTGATCATATGAATCCATAATGATGCCCTGGAGCAAGTCCTTTTCTGCCTGCGTCATGGCACGATCAGAGGAGCCGATATCCTTGAACTGCCCGGATTTAATTACGACAGGTTCAATTCCGACTTTTTTCTCAATTTCTTGCAAGTTCATCAAATGCATGATGACGCCGATCGAACCGGTAAGAGTACCCGGCAAAGCAAACACGCGGTCGGCAGCGGACGCAATGTAATAACCACCGGAAGCGGCGACATCACTCATCGACACCACAACAGGTTTTCCCTTGTCCCGAAAATAGCGAACCGCTTCATAAACTTCCTGACTGGTAGCGACTGTTCCGCCAGGGGAATTAATTCGAACCAGCAGGCCCTTTACGTGATCGTCATCGGCAGCTTTGCGGATTTTCTTGCGCGCGCTTGAGCCGGAATCAATGCCCAAGAACGACGGCTCGCCTTCATCGTCTTTGATGACACCGTCAATGCGTACAACGCTAATGCGATCTCTGTTCGACAACCAGGATGAGAATGCCTTTTCGGGTGGCTTCGAGTCATCAGACTTCGGTGTGGACTTGGACATCAGCCCTACGGGAATCGCCAGCAAGCACAATAACAAGATTCCCCATCCGAGAAATCGCTGACCTTGATTCACTGCCTGTCCCTCTCGATGCTAAGAGAGGGCAATTATATCGTGCCGTGATCGCCTCGGGACAGGTCGACTAAATCGCCCAAGCTCGGCGAATATACACGCAGACAGAGTGAGCGCCTAAACGACTCAAGGTCGGGTCAAGAGCCCGCTCATATCCCGGGAACCTTCGTTTAGCGGCCTTTCAACGCCGCAACTCGTGAACGCGAACACGTCCAGCGATGAGTAGTTCAAATAAACCGAGCTGAACTCAGTTCGGAACTGTTCCGGCGCGACCGCCAATCTGAACAGGAGGTACAGTGAAAGTCGGAGCTGGTGCAGGAGTGCCGGCATTCTCCGCAGTCTCGGGCGACTGCCCCGTCAACTTATCGAGCGCCAATTTCACTTCTTCCATTTCTTTGTCGAGTTTGGCAACGGCATCGCCGCCGGCAAGATCAGCAAGTTCCTGTCTGTGCCGACGAACGTTCTCCATTTCTTTCTCGATTTCGCGACGAGCTTTGCGCAGGGTGTACTCCATTTCCACTTGTTTTGCTGCGTCTTGCCCGCCACGCGCTTCAGCAACCATGCTTTGTAGATCTTGCAAATCAAGCGAAGCGCGATCCATTGAAATCAGTTCTTTTTTGTAGTCACGGAAGCTGGCAACCAGTTTGTCCGCAGTATCGCGCACAATCTTGTAGAGAATGGTTGCTTGCTCCTGCGAAATCATATGTTTCTTGGCGTTCTTTTCATTATGATCGGCGAAAAGACCCTGAATCACACTAGAGCCAGCCCCCATTCCCATCATTCCAACAGGATTAGCGGCCTGACCTACGCCGCCGCCCATTGCAAGCGGAGCAAGGTTCATCGCGCCGAAGAGCGCACCGCTGATCAACTTCATGGTGCTGGCCATGGCATGATTAGCATCACTGGACGGCTGCAGTTTGGTGATTACGAATTGAATATCAGGATTACGTTCGATGGTGGCTTGCCAGAGTTCGCTCAACTGGCGTTTCTCTGCATCGATAGTGACGTCAGCCTTTTTGGAAGACTCCTCATCGGATTCGCGCAATGCTAGCGGTCCGACATCCGGTCCCTTTGGTTTAATGACCTTGGCCCCGAGCCCCTTGTTGTTCACAACAGACTCGCTCTTGCCGGTGGCGGCTGTTGTTATTGCAGCCGAAGGAGCGGCCGATACCTGCGACACGCTTGCCGAAGCTTGGAGCATGCCGTTGTTATCGGTCGGCTGCACGTCGCCGTTGAGCCCCATCGGAGCCAGACTCTGCGACGAAGCAGACTTAGGAGCTGGCGCAGCAGCAGGCTTGGAACTAGGTCCAGCGCCTTCATTTAGTTTGTTTTGCACCGGTGTTTGAAATGAAAGTCGTTTGGCCAGCGACGCCGACGGATAAGCGACGGTCGCAGCCATCATCAGGCTAATTATGGAGAAGCCTATTGCGCGGGGGGTGGAGAGCATGAAGCCTCTGTCCTTTCCAGTTGTTGAATTTGTACAGCTCAATCGAACAGCTTCTTTGACGGTCTGCACCACTGGTGGTTCCACTATTAGAAGATTCCCATTTTAGGCACCGAATCCGTCAGGGTCGGTGCAACAACCTTGGAGACTATACCACACGCAGGATCTCGCTCGGCAACAGGAAGGTGCCGACAGAGGCTTGATTTGCGGGCACGCGCCACCTTGATAACTATTTGATCATGTGCGTTAGTTTCTTGACATGATCAGCGCGACACCGGCCACCACCAACGCAAGGAAGGTGACGACCATGTCAACGGCGCCCATGACGAATGGCTGCTGCGCCTGCAAGTAACCCGGCATTAGCGCCATCATCGCCGGCAACTTCAATAGCGCCAGCACAATGACTACGCCGCCCAGCATTTTCGGAAGCGGGGAACCGGCAGGCGCCGGGGCACCATACGACGGCGCTCCTCCGGAGAACTTCGAGGAAGGGCGTCCACCACCAAAAGACTCCTGTTCGTAATCATCTTCCGGCGGGGGCTCGTCTCCCAGAAGCTTTGACGGACCGCGTCTCTTTATTGAGACGGGAGCAGGCTCCTTCTCCTTTACCGCAGATGTTTCGCCCGGCGAAGGAAGAGCGGAACTAAGGGCCGGCGGCGGCGATGATGCCGTAGCCGCGGGGGCGTCGTCACGGCGAAACTGAGTCATATCCGGAAAAGCCTCAACCTCGGGCACGGACGGCGGAGTCCCCATGCCGGGAAGAACATCACTAGTAGAGTCCTGCGAGATATCGATCGCTCGAAATCCAGCAGCGGCGAGCAAACTCGACGTAGCATCATTGCCGGTGGTGGATGCGGACTGAATAGTGTCAATTGGTGAAATCGGCTGAATAGGCTGCAACGGCGCGGAGCTACCGAAGCCACCAACACTGCCGCTTGATTCAAAACCGGACGGACCGCTAAACGTCTGAGGAGGTTGGGCTTGCGGCTGCGGCGGATACGCCGGTTGCTGCTGCTGATAGCCTGCTGGCGTAGCCGGCTGATACTGGGGCTGCGGCGGTTCGTATTGCGGCTGTACCTGGTGGGGCGGTTGCCCCTGCGGCGGCGCATTATATTGATAGCCGGAAGACGCCTGAGGTTGAGCAACCGGTTGTGGCGGTTGCGGCTTTACCCTTCGTTCCGGTTCAATTGGCCGTGCGGAGCTTAGTAAAGGAGAGCGCAATACATTCGGATTGTTTTCATCCGTTTGAGGCTCGTCCTCTTCATCGTAATATTCTTCAAAATTCCCGCCGCCGCTGCCTCCACCGAGGATGGGAGAACGCAGACCGCGCCCGCCACCGGCACCGCCGGAACCGCCGCTCAGTAACGGAGAGCGCATTGCGCCGGAACGAGGCTCCGGCTCGTCGTCGTGAAACTCTTCGGGTCCGCCGCTACCACCTAACAAGGGCGATTGCAATCGCCCGCCACGCCCTGGCTTGCCCTGAGGCGGAGCTTCGGAGTAATCCGGTCCACCACCGCCGCCAAGCAGAGAGCTAAAGCCCTTTCGCCCCGGCGGACTCTGGGGTTCCGGTCCACGCCGACCGGCAGCACCGCCTACGTAGTCAGGCTCTTCATCAAATTCCTCCTGGGCCAAAAGCGGCGAACGCAACTTGCGCGGAGCAGGTTGCGGCGGCTGCTCGGGGGATTGCGGCTGCGAGAACTGCGGCTGAGACTGCACAGGCGGAATTGATTGCGGTTGTATCGGCTGAATTGGCTGAATCGGCTGAATCTGTTGCGGCTGAGATTGAGGTGCCACGCCGAATTGTGCCGGTGGTGGCGGCGCTGACTGCATCTGCGATGCACCGCCGCCGCTCGCCGCTTGCCCCGGGTTAGGTTGCGATCCGGGAGCACTTACGCGCGCTCCACACTCTGCACAAAACCGCGATTGATCATCATTGATCATCTGGCAAATCGGGCACTGTATCACCTGTCATCTCCTATAACTGACGAAAAACGTTTGCTGTCCGGGTTGACGCTGATTAAAGCTTAATGCCGACTGGGTGCCAAATCGCTGCTCCATGTGCGATTTTTGCGGAAAATTCAAGGTTGTTCGCGAACCCGAGGTCCTAACAGCTACAGCCATTATGCCTCAAAAACCCAGGAGTGGCAGGTTCAATCTCAAAAATGCCTAATATGTTGTGTCAAGAGGGCATGTTAGACTGACCGTCGCCTGTACACCTTGACGATCCATCCAGGCTTGCCGCTTCGTAAGCCATCCGTCCCAACTCAGGAGACCATCAATGTCAAGACGTTCTGCTGTCCATGTGTTTGCCAGCGTTGCAATCATGATTCAATCAGTTGCACCGGCACTGGCCGCGGACAATTTGAACTTCAAAATCTACTCGCCGCCGGCAGAAACGCAGAACAATGCAGCAGGCAGCAGTAGCAGTGAAGGTTCTTTCTGGAGCGAAGGCTCTTCATCCTCGACACCGAAACCGGATTCCGGGTCCACCACGGCGGCTCCCGCAGAAGCGGCAGCTCCGGAAGCCACTCCCGCCGCAGCGGAGAGCGCCGCTAGCAGTTCGGCCGCCTCAGCCGCCGACCCCGCAAAATCGGAAGCAGCAGCAACGGAAACATCATCCACCAGCACCACTCCCGCGGCGCCAGACGGCACAGCTACTGCCTCAAACGAGGGAACGCGGCTCCAGGGTTACATTCGGGTAGTACCCTCCGGCACGAAGATTCCGATAATTATGGATTCCGCAGTAGATTCCGATACAAGCCAGGAAGGCGACGAATTTGCTGCTCGTACTTCCGAAGATCTACTTATAGATGGATCAACAATTGTGCCGGCTGGCAGCGTCATAAAGGGAAGAATCGCGCAGCTGAACAATCCAAAGCATCTTAACCGCTCCGGTTCGGTAGCTCTCAAGTTTGATACCGTCACAACTCCGGACAACCGACAGATTCCATTGGTGGCTAACTTGGTTGCGCGCGGCGGAGTTGTACACGCCAGACGTGGTCTGAAAGACGTAGCGATTGATACAGGCACATTCGCTTTGCCAACCGCATTGGGCGTCGGTATAGGCGCACTGGCCGGTAATGCTAGCGATAGCAGCAGCCTGGGCATGGCTGGCGGCGCTTTGATTGGCGCCGGCATCGGTGCGGCAGTCGGCGTGATAGTCCTTTGCGCCAAGAAAGGCAAGAAGGTCGACGTACGTCCCGGCGATGAACTTAAAATAGAACTGGCCGAAGACCTGCGGATGCCCATGTAATCATCATTCCGGGAGTATCGCTTCCGACGTCCAAGTCCCGTAACGACTTGACATAAGCGCATCGAAATCGATGCGCTTTCTGCTTTGCACTGGCTGTTTTCGTACGGTTCATCGAAACGCGGTTCATCCACCGCAACTTTTCCGGGCGGCACACCGACCTCCGGCACAGCCCGAGAAGGCAGTCCCCGAGGGCAAGGGGGAAAACCCTGAGAAAGTCTCAGGCTGAATCGCGGTTAGAATACGGACTCCGCAAACTGGCAATTCCGAGAAAAAATCTGCACAATAAGTCATAGCTGTTCAGTTCGCCTGCAAATCCAATCTCAACCGGTGGGAATTGGCGTTAAAAGTCCTTCTTATTGTGGTTTAGATCCTGATAAGATGGGGTTGGAGAGGAGGCGGAATAGAGGTTACGGCCTGCAAAAACACCAGTTGTGACGCAAGCTTTAGGGGTTGTCTCCAGGCACCGTTTAAGTTAATATTAATGATTCCCGGATGAGATAATTTTCCAAATTCTCCACACTTACCAGGTAGCATTAATTCCTATTGACCCGAGCAGTCAGTAACCTCCCCGATCAAAGTGCGTCGGATTAAGACCCGGTACCCTCAGCCAGCGAAGTAAGACCAGATGACAAGCACCTCGGTTCGTCCAAGAGACTATAACCAACAATCCCGAGACCCGGGAATGGCAGCGATGCTGTCGTTCTTTCTGCCAGGACTCGGGCAGATGTACAACGGCGAGACCCGCAAAGGATTGTTGTTCATCAGCACTGCATTGATGAACATAATTCTGACAGTCTGCCTTATGTTCAACAAACCGATTCTGGAAGCACTTCTTCAGTTTGGTCAGACCTATCACATGAAGCCGAACAAACTTCTTGTAATTTGTCTGTATCAAGAAGCCGGTCTCTTCAGTCCGATTGGTCTGATACTCATTGGCTTCTTCCTCAGCTTTGTAGCATACGCCGTTCGCGATGCCTACGATCACGCCGCGCTGAAGCGCCGCAAGCTCTACCCCGACTTTGTCATTGAATTGCCGGAAGCGACCAGCGGTTCCTATATATTCCATTTTTCCTGCATGGTCGCGCTTTTCATCATTGCGTTCTTCTTTATGATTCCGCCCGTGCCCAAGAGTCAGATCACCGACATTGAATTCATTGAGCAGCCGGAACCGACAAGAACGAAACCGAAAGAAAGACAAAAACGCAAATCCTCCCAGGCATCTGAGAACCGCGGCAAGCACGACGAGAAGAAGCCGGTGCAAGCGCCCCAGAATGCCGGACAGAAAAGCCAGCAAGCGCAGAAGCAGCAGCAGAAAGCGCAAGAGAAACCGGCACAACAGTCGGCTCCCAAAGCGCCAACGCCAGCCAAACAGCAGGCTCCGGCAGCCCCGACACCGGCAGCTCCGACCCCGAGGCCCGTCGCACCGGCACCTACGCCGCAACCGCCTACGCCTACTCCGGCACCGGGACCGCCGTCACCACGCCCGATGCCTCGCATGGCACCTTCGCCATCTCCTAGTCCATCGCCGACACCGATGCCGCGAGCAGCAGCCCCTTCGCCAATGCCGCGCATGATGACGCCATCTCCGCTGGCGATGCCTTCGGCAGTGCCCATGCCAATGGCAGCGGCACCGAGATCGAACATGCCATCGGCAATGCCGACTTTAACACCCTCTGCGTTGCGACCCGGAGCAGCATCAGTCAACCCGACTCCAATGGCTCGTACGCCTGGCGGCGGAATGCTGGCAGGTCTTCCCAGTAACGCACCTTCTACAATAAGTATCGGTTCCGGTGGCGCAACCGGAGCCCCCGGTTTCGCAGCGCCTCGCTCCAGCCAAAACGGTGGCGGTGGCGGCGGCGGTGGTTCGCGCTTCGGTTCGTCCGGCGCACCGGTCCAAGCCACTTCCGGTGGCGGCGGCGGTAGCTCCGGCGGCAGCGGCAGCCCCAGCCCGGTACCTGTAGCGGGTGGTGGCGGCGGCGGTGGCAGCCGTAACGGCTCCGGCGCAGGACCTTCAGGTGCACCAGCACCCAGTCGCGCTGGACGTAGTGGCGGTGGTGGTGGCAACGGCTGGTCATCCGGACCTGTTGCAATCATGCCCTCAGTGCCGCGTGGCGGCTCGGGCAATGGTGGCGGCGATGGTGCCCAAGGTAATCCCGGTCCCAACAACACAGCTGGAAAACCAGCCGTCGCAGCTGATCCTGATGTCGATTTCGGACCGTACATGGCCGACCTGCAACGTCGTATCAAGAAAGCATGGTTCCCGCCCCGCGGACAAGAATCACGCCGAGTCGTAGTAATCTTCAAAATTCACAGCCAGGGCGAATTGTCCGACTTGAGAATCGACAAGTCGTCAGGAGTTGCATCTGCCGACCAGGCAGCACTAACTGCTGTACAAAACGCCGCTCCGTTCAGACAACTCCCCGCAGGAGCACCAGCGGTAGTCGATATCCAATTTACATTCGACTACAACGTATTTGGTGGTAGCGGCCGATTCTCCCAAGTAGGTAGATAGTCAGGAGCACTAGAATAAAGAAGGTCGAGCGACAATTTGATCACACGGCGGTAAAATGTTGCCGCCGTGAAGACACAAAATAAATACCGGGTTGGCGCAAAACAAGGTAATCAGGAGAAGCAATGGAAAACAAGTTTGCACTGTTCTTTTGGGATTTCGCAACGAAGGACTGGTTTGCCTTCTGGCCCATTACAGTATGTATGGTCTGGACTGCATGGGTAATTTTTGAAAGATTCCAGTATTACCAAAAAAATCGCCGAGACGTATCTGCTTTCATTCACGCTTTGCAACGCGACCTTGAAGCAAACCGCTTGCAATCCGCCCAGGCTAACTGCGGCCGATTGGGTGGCGTAATCGGTGAAGTGGCCGAAGAAGGCGTTCGCCTGATGGCTGAGCAAAAAGAAGACTTCTCCAAGGCTTTCGACATCACCGTCAACCTGGTAACAAGGAAGCTGGAAAAGAACCTGGCGGTTCTGGGAACTGTTGGAGCAACCTGCCCCTTTATCGGATTGTTCGGCACAGTGGTCGGTGTAGTTTTCACGCTGGACCAATTGGGCGTAGGCGGCGGCGGCACACCGGTCGTTGTAACCGGGGTAGCCAAGGCACTGATCGCAACAGGTTACGGACTGCTCGTCGCCATTCTGGCGGTTATCTTCAACAACACCTACACCAACACGGTAAAGCGTTTTAACGATGACTTCCTTCTATTGAAACTCCTGTTCCTGAGCTTCGTCAGCTCGGAGAGCGTCCACTCGCGCTAAGCACGTTTTGAGTTTGGCCGCGGTGGCCCGGGAGATAAGATGGACAGTAAGTTTTTTACGTACTTCATGGAATTCATGGTCAGGGACTGGTTCGCGTCCATTCCAATTCTGATCTGCTCAATTTTCACGGACGCGGTAATTATTGAACGGTATCTTTACTACCAAAAGAATCGTCGCGACATCTCGTCGTTTATTCATGCTTTGCAAAAGGATCTTGAAAAGAACCAGTTGCAAGCGGCTCAGGCTAATTGCAGCAAACTGGGCGGAGTTATTGGCGAAGTAGCCGAAGAAGGCGTTCGTTTGATGGTGGAGCAGAAAGAAGACTTCTCCAAAGCCTTCGACATCACAGTCGGGCTTGTCACAAGAAAGCTGGAAAAGAATCTGGCAATTCTTGGCACCATCGGCGCCACCTGTCCGTTCATCGGATTGTTCGGTACCGTGGTTGGTGTTGTATTGACCCTGGATCAGTTGGGCGTAGGCGGCGGCGGAACGCCGGTCGTGGTTACCGGCGTAGCCAAAGCGCTTATCGCAACCGGATTCGGACTGCTAGTCGCCATCTTGGCGGTTATCTTCAACAACACGTTCACCAACACCGTCAAACGATTCAACGACGACTTTCTTCTGCTCAAACTGCTATTCATGAGCTTTATTGGCTCGGAACAGGCAGCACAACAAAGATAGAATGCCGGGCTTTGCGTGAAGCCTGAGCAGTTAAGTAGGAAAACGGAGCACGATCAACAATGTCAATGTCAGCCTCGGATGGAGGACAGAATTTTGAGGAGATCAACGTAACTCCTCTTACTGATGTGTTCTTGGTTCTCCTTGTAATCATGATCCTCATTGCACCGATCATTGACAAATCGGACCTTAAAATCAAACCGCCGGACACGCGTAACGCGAAGAAGGACGAAGATAGTAAGGCAATGACTATCGATATTGACAAGGAAGGAAAGATAGCAATCAACGGTAAGGAACTTGCGCCGGGTACTTCATCGGAAGAGATTCAAAACCTGATTAAGCAGTTCCAAACCAAGACAGGCAAAGAAGATATTCCGGTCACGGTTAACGCTGATGGCGAGGCAAAACAACGCGATGTAGTGGCAATTATGACTGCAGCTGCGGCTTGCGGTATCAAACGTATGCGGGTTGCCACCATGCAAAAAAGTGGATACTGATTAGTGTCATTGCGCCTGACGCTAATCGGTCATCCGGTCAACCACTCGCTCTCGCCGCCCATGCACCGGGCGGCGTTTTTGTCTTTAAGCTGCAGCGGAACCTATGATCTAACCGATGTTGAGGTGGAGAGATTTCCAACCGCCATCGAAGAATTGATTCACCGGGGGATGAGCGGCTGGAACGTGACAGTGCCGCACAAGGAACGCATGTATGAGTTTCTCGTTGCGGAAGGTCTGCGGGCAACGCTAACTCCCGAAGCACGCCTTGTAGGTGCAGTGAACACTGTCAGAATCGATTCGCAAGGACATCTGCACGGACATAACACGGATATGCCCGGCTTTCGGATTTGTGTTGAAAAAAATGCAGGGACTTTGCTGCCGGAGACGGCGGTGGTCTTGGGAGCGGGCGGAGCAGCCAGAGCCTGCGTCGCGGCATTGTACGAAATCGGCTTCAAGCGGATCTGCGTGCTGGTAAGAAACCGCGACAAGGGAATAGCCCTCTCGAATGAATTGGAGCAACATTTTGCAGACTCTCGCGAAGGCAGCAAGGCTCCGAAGATCCAGCCGATCGAATTGCGGCAGGAGAACTTTCCACTCATCGGCAAATTCCAATTGTTGGTCAACTGTACCCCGGTGGGGCTAACCAGCAGCGAACCGCCTGAAGGATTCGCATCACTGCTCGGTCAGATAAGCCTTGAGAACGGCTTCTTCATTGATACGGTGTATCGGCGCGATAGGGAGACCACATTTCTTTGTGAGCTGGCCGCAGCTTCCGCAGTGCGCAGGTGCGACGGACGAAGTATGCTTGTTGAACAGGCCGTTCTCGCCTTCGAATTCTGGACCGGTCGCAGGCCGGACTCGTGCCTATTCGAGTCAGCCCTCCGTTCGTCCCTCTGACACGGGGGAACGTCCGATATTGCAAGAATAGACGCCAGAAACACCCTATCGGGTGAATTCCATTTAGAATAGTGGTGTGATAAACGTGACGAGGAACGCTAATGCTTTGGGATGTGCTGATAGTTTTTGCCGCGCTGGGACTCGGAATAGCCGGCTGGAACGTCGGACTCATAAACTCTTGGCGCGGTCCTTTCGCGTTGGTTTTGGCGACTGTAGTCACGCAGATGTTCTATGTGGACTTTGCCACGTGGATAGTGCAGCAGTTGTCCGTGAAACCTGCTTACGCCGTACTGTTCGCCTATTTGATGATGTGGTTGGTCATCGAGATATGCACGGAGCTGGCAATGAACTTGTTCCTTTCATGGAACCGGAAAGAACGCCCCAGAGCACTGGACCGCGTTGGCGGCGTAATTTTTGCGCTGGTTAAATGCCTCTGCATTTGTCTCTTTCCCGTGGTGGCATTTGCCAGCCCCGGCAAAGTACCCGAGGCACCGGTGCCTCCATCAGACACGCAAATGATCAACCCCATTAAGTTGGGCGTGGAAGATTCTCGCCTGTTCAAGATATTGGCTGACGTTGGGGGTTCGCTGCCATTTGTCAAAAGCATTGTTGTCTCGGACAAAGCACCAAGTTTCAAGCCCAACTTCGAGAACAGAGCTCCAGTAGGGGAAAAAGCCAAAGGTCAGCTTGACCGAATCGAGCCCTAGTACACATCAAATTCCGCGATGCGCTCGTAGTGCCACCACTTACAATAGCGGCAAGTCGTTCAGATGAACAACTTGCCGTTTGCATTCGATAGGGAACGACAACCGGGCTAAACTGCAACGCAGCGCCCGGTCGACTTACATGGCGTGTGAGTTGAAGAATATGGGAACGAGCTGCATCGCAAGACCGAGTTCTCCGTCGATCGCCAACATGCCCGACATGGCAGCGGTCATTGCCGACAACTTGCCGCTCATAATCAATTGCAGATCTTCAGCGGAAATAGATATGGTGCAATCGGGATTCGGTGACGCGCCGGCTACGTAGGGTTCGACTTGAAGCTCCCCGCAGTTAATCCTGGTCAACCAGGGTCCCTGCTCGATGCCAGTGATTCGCATAAGATAGTTGGCGGTAACATTCTGCGCAGCTTGAGCATTGAATCTCTTTTTCAGCTCTTCCATAGGGTCTGTTGAAATCACGACATTTCCTCAAAGTTCGGTCAGCGTTGGCGCTAACAAAATAGTACGGCGCATAAGCCGACACACATGCGCTACAAGAGGCTGATTATAACGCGCAGCGGGGAGATGGTCCGATCCTTAGGATTTTTTTGTGGATTCGCCTTTTATCGCTCCTGCTCGTCGGCAAGCTCCTCTGCTCGGCGCGTAAACCACAACGCTACAGCGATAAATTAGACGGCTCGGGCTACGATCAACCTTTGCTTCGTTGAGGCGCCGGTGCGCCTGGTGAGAATTTATTGCTACACTCATGCCAAACACAAGCAGTTGCATGAATGACGATCTAGACGCAGCAAAGATAGAAGCGAAGCGGCAAGAAATGGAGCGCACGCTCAGAAGAGGGCTTTCCAAGCTTGACAAGATCTTGCCGCGCGTTTTGAGGCAAAGCGGTCTGGAGCGCCGCCTGCGAGAGCACGCTCTGTTCAGTCTCTGGCCGTCCGTAGCCGGCGAGGTTCTGGCCAAACGCAGCCGCCCGCTGTACGTGGACTTACAGTCAAACATCGTGATTACCGTCAGCGACTCCGCTGTGGCACAAGAGATTACCCTGGCTCGAATGCAGTTCCTGCAGAAATTAGCCCCGCTGAGTCGTGCGGCCGGCGTAGAGATTCGTGGTCTTCGTGTCGACTTGAAACACTACCATCACAAAGATGAACCGCAACCGGAAGAAGAACACGTTACATTGCCCGACCCGGATGAAGAAGAACTTAGAACCATACAACTGGGACCGGAACAGGCGCTAATGTTGCAGCAGCTGACACAAGACCTGACAGAACAAGGGAAAGAATCAGATCCTCGCCAGGAAAAAATAAATAAACGGGTGTTAATGACGTATGAGCTACAGCTGCGCCTGGGTATCTGGCGAAAGTCCCGAGGCTTTCCCGTCTGCCAGGCATGCGGCTTCGCAGTCTCGCGTCTTCATTCCCGAGAGCAGCTAAAGGTTTGTTTCAATTGCTATGTTCAATCACCGGAGAAATAGTTCTCATCACCGGGTTAGCAGCTGTTCGGGTAACCTGCTGACTACTATGCTATATTTTCTCCCGCACTAGAGTCGCCCATTGTTTAACGGTATTAAATCCGCGACTGAACTCGCTCCAGGACTCTGATGACTGAGGTAACTTCGTGATCCGACTGCAGAACGTTTACAAAGAGTACAACGGCAAACCGGCGCTCTCCGATGTCAACCTGCATATCGGGCTAGGTGAGTTCGCCTTCTTGACCGGTCCATCCGGCGCAGGCAAGTCGACACTCATGCGCCTGCTCTATCGCGAAGAAACACCGACCAGGGGCATAGTCACCATAGGTGGTGTCAATATAACTCGGCTTTCGAAGGGCCAGGTTCCCCTGCTGCGCCGAAGACTCGGAATTGTTTTTCAGGATTTTAAACTACTGCCGAAACAGCCGGTCTTCGATAACGTCGCGTATGTGCTCCGAGCGCTGGGAGTCGACGAAATGGACGTGAAACGGCGAGTCGTCAGTGCGCTGGCAATTGTGAATCTCGAAGACAAAATCAGCGCATTGCCGGATACGTTATCCGGCGGCGAACAACAACGCGTCGGCATTGCGCGAGCGATCGTAAACGGTCCGCCGGTGCTGCTTGCAGACGAGCCTACAGGGAACCTGGATCCGCAGTCTTCGTTGGAAATTGTCCAACTCCTGGAGCGCATTAGCGAGCGCGGCACCACCGTGCTCATTTCAACCCACGATGTCCCGATTGTAAATGCTCTGCGTCGGCGAGTAATAACTTTGAAGCAGGGTCAAATTGTTTCAGACGTAGACAGCGGTGTGTACGAGTACGAGGCGGTCAGATAATGAGAACGCTGCGCATTTTGGCTAGAGTTGCCAAAGAAACCATAATCGGGCTCAGAAGAAGCGGCTGGTCAAACTGGCTGGTAATCAGCATTTTGGCTATCGCCCTCACTATATTTGGTGGCGTCCTTCAAACCACCATGACCATAAAGAACATGGTTGCATCATGGGGCTCGCAGCTTGAGATTTCGGCCTACTTGAAGGAAGGATTCGAACCGCGCGACGTCGCCAAAACAGTCAGTCAGATTCCCGATGTTCAGATAGTTGAAATTGTGCCGAAAGAAGTTGCCTGGGCCGAGATGCAATCGCATTACAAGTTGGCGGCTGTGAATAATCCCCTGCCGAATACACTGCACATTCGCCTGGCCAATCCCGCCGCAGTAGAGAAAACAGCTTCACGCCTGCAGCTTATCAGCTCCATAGAGCACATCCGCTATCCGTTAAAGCTTGCACGGAACCTCAACAAATTTCGCCAGTTTCTAGAAATTGCAGGACTGGTGATTACCGCGTCACTTTCCGCGGCCACCCTTGTTGTAATCGGCAACACAATCCACCTGGTCATTCAATCCAAACAAAGAGAAATTGAAATTCTCAGTCTTACCGGTGTCAGCCCCTGGTTCATCAAAGGTCCTCTGATTTTGCAAGGTGCCAGCTACGGCACGGCAGCAGCGCTGATTGCAGCTTCGTTTCTCTGGGCGATTCACCTCTACTTAGATCCGTATCTACACGAACAGCTATTGAGCTTCCTGCCGATGACCGGTGTGCTGACAGACAGTGGTCTGTTGCCGGTGTTTCTAGTGGTACTGGTGCTAGGCGTCGCCGTAGGCGCCGGCGGGTCTGCTTGGACGTCCGGTAGATACATCAAAATTTGACACCCATTCCATACACATTGGGTCTTCCGATTTTTAGACGGCGTACGCACAATGTTCACAGGGGTGCGCTAGCATAGAATAGCTGTTTAGCGAGCAGAATCAATCAAATTGGGAGGCGTGGTTGATCGCCGATCATGTCTAACACAGTCAACTTGTCACAGACGGTTTATGCAATAGGGAAGTACCTTTTTCAACCCGGTGGAAATAACAAAGAGCTTTTGGCTCAGGTCGAGGCGGCATATGAGCCGTTTGAATCTAGCTGGGCGAAACAAAAATGCCTGGCGGATAGAAACTTCAATCCCGTTGCGAATGTCGTCAACGTCGACTATTTGAAACAACAGTACGATGCGCGCCCTTGGGAAATACCGGCGCCGGGCTTCGTAATCTGGCTCATAAACGATACCGCGCAGCAACATCACATCCAGTTCTACCCTAAGCAATTGGCCATTGAAGCAGCATTGTTAGTTACCCCTGCAGGCACCCCCGTGTGGCTGTCCGGTGGCACTCAAGCCGGAAAGACTACATTTACGGTTGCGCTGGCCCTGGGGCTTGGATGGAAAATAGTCAGCGAGGATTTTGTCTACATGGACGCTGGACATCCTGTCCCGGTTGTTGTCCCCCTTTCACTGAGGCCAGGAGCACCGGAGTTGATACTATCCGCGACCGGTCATTCCGCCGAACCGTTAGTAGGAACTCGCTGGCTAGTTCGTCCGACCATTTTCGAAACCGACACCGCATTCAAGAATGCACCAATAGCGATTCACCTATCCCTCAATGCAAACTCCAGCGACAACAAGATGGAAGTCAGCGACGTGCCATGGACTCAATATGTACGCACGGTGCTTCCCATAACCAACGCACCGCGCGTTGAGAACGGGGTGGAGCAGCTATCGAGCATATTCGAGAAGGCACGCTGCATGAGGCTGGAGAACGGTAGTTTAGTCAATCGACTGCAGCTTTTATCGAAGGTCTAGAGTTTCAATACTCAGCATCAGGGAAAAATAAATCTACAACAGTGGGATGGAAACATGGAATCAATGGACAACAATCCTAAAGAAGAAGAAGATGATGATGAAGTTGAATCCTGCCAGAAGGGCATGACGAGGAAGGACTTCATGAAGGCACTCGTCAAGAAATCTGCCGCTGCAGGAGTATTGCTAACTGCGATTTCGGCCGTGAACAAGTTTGACATGCCCTCTGCCTATGCGGCAACAGGGGCAATGACATAGTAGTCGCCGCTGATGAGCGGATTCACCACCAGCAATGTAATTCCTGCTAATTGCGTTCAAGAGAACTACGATGAACACGATGAACTACCCCGCAAGGGTCCCGCACGCCGAAAGCGCCCTGCTCCCGGATGGATTCCTGGCGGTATACCATCAGCAAAAGAAGCTTTCCTACATCATACCGCCGCTTGGTGGCGTGGTGTGGGAACTGTGTGACGGTAAACGTTCAGTGAACCAGATCGTCGAGGAAGTAACCAGCCTGGCCTGCGAACATGGAACCCCGCCACCAAATATTGCTGAAGACGTGAACAACTTGCTCGATCAGCTGGCGAAAGACGGGCTACTGAACGATCAAAAGAAATGAAGAAAGGTTCTCTCTATTTGGTTGGGACCGGTATTCACCTCAACCATATGACTGTCGAAGCCCGGGATTGCATTGAAGACGCTGAGAAGGTCTTCTACCTCGTAGCAGATCCGATAACTGCGACCTGGATTTTAAGAATGAACAGTGACGCCGAGTCGCTTCAGACCTGTTACTCGCCGGGAAAAGACCGCAGACTATCCTACAGAGAGATGACAGAACGCATCATGACTGCAGTGCGCGACGGTCTGAAAGTGTGTGCGGTTTTCTATGGTCATCCGGCAGTTCTGGTCACATCGTCCCACAGAGCTCTCAAACAGGCGAGGGAAGAAGGGTTTGCGGCGCGAATTTGTCCCGCAATATCTGCCGAAGATTGTTTGTTCGCCGATCTGGACATTGAGCCGGGCAGAGGCTGTCAAACTTTCGAAGCAACGGATTTCTTACTGCACTCACGTATTTTTGATCCTACCTGCTCACTAATTTTGTATCAAATCGGCATTATCGGTGACCTGACCTGCAACCCGGACAAGACAGAGCATCCAGGTTTAGCTGTTCTGGTAGAGCAACTTCTAAGAACCTACGAACCGAGCCATCCCGTGGTGCTTTACGAAGCCTCTCAGTCACCAACAGGAACACCAATTATCAACCACTGCACCCTTGCCACAATCGATCCAGCCACGGTGAAACTGATAACAACTTTGTATGTCTATCCGTTGCCTTCTCGTGAGGCCGACCCGGTCATGCTGGAAAAACTAGGAATCAAGAGATAGACGGACAACGTTCTGCAGGAGCGTCATGCCGCAAGGGACACCAAAAGCGGAATACTACAAGCAGGCGCGGAGCCAAAAACCGCGGTCTGAAGTTTTCGCGGACATCGATAGTTGGACCTTCGAAGTTTTCGAAGGTCAGACCGACGCTTATGAAAAAATTGACTTCACCGTTGTGCTGCCCCCACTCAGTAATCGGGGGGTGCAGCTTAAAGGACTGTGTTTTACAAGGGCAGCAGATTTGCTTTTGGACCGTTATCCTTCAATGGCGCAGAGGTTTGTCACTATAGCGTCTTCCATGTGCTCAGCGTATCCTTGGTCAAAATCAGCCGATGCACTGTTCGCCACTTACAAGAATGACGAACGTGACGCCTGGTTTCGCAACACTTACCCGGCGCGATCCGAAAAACCGCTAGTCCCGCTTGCAGACGCCGACTATGTCCACGAACACCTTTTCACGCCGATGCCTGTGCGACAGAAAAATATCGATGTTCTTATAGTCGCACGACTGGAGGCGTGCAAGAATCTACCGCTGTTGTGCGAGGCCGTGCTCGTCTACGCAAGGAAATACAGGCCAATTCGTACGACCATCGTAGCAGGGCGTCCATCGGGAAACTGGAAAGATCTCACGCAAGAAGAGCAGGTCGAGCTAGACGGCATTAAGCGAGTCATGGGTGACAAGTTCGACGACTACCTCGACTTGACAGCTCATATAGTGCACCGCGCGCTGCCCCACTATTACTCAAGCGCGAGGGTCTGCGTGTTGGGGTCGCTAATTGAAGGCGCGAATCGAAGCCTCAAAGAAGCGATGAGCTGCAACACGCCAGTGATTTGCTTCAAAGATTTCAATTCCCATTCTCGCGGATCGGACATTGTCTTTCCTGAAGGCGCCGGTCTGCAAGCGCCATTTGACACCGAAGCGCTGGCCGACGTGATTCACACCGTGCTGGAGAATCCGGATTCATTCACACCTAGACAGCACTATCTGCAAACACGTGGAAGAGAAAGAATGTTCAACAAGTGTTTGGACTCTATAGCTTACTTTCGTGACGCCCTGCCAGGTTACGAAGCGGGGCGGCACGGTGAAAATTCCTGGCTGCATGAAGCCATGAAGAAGCAGTACGATCTGAAACCACTAGAGTGGGTCTACGCACAATCACCACTCGTGCATGCCGTTGGACTTAGCCAGGTTGAATCCAGGCTGGCAGAATTCCTCAGGTGACAAATCTAGAGGTTGGACTCAATCTTGCGAGCTCTAAGTTCAAGGGACAAAGACTCATCTATTCGCCCGATGTATTTGAATACCAGCGCTAGCTCGTCTAGCGCAGGGGGCAGAAGCGAAGATTCTACGCCATGCACAACCTCAATAGTCTCGATAGCATCTTTCAAGACCTGCTCGGATTGTTCAAATTTCTTGCGCCGAGAAAGAAAGCGCCCGAGATCCAATAAGGGATCGACCAACTCCTTCGGCTGGTCCTTGTGGAGTTGGAATGCCAATGCAAGCGATCGTCGCAATTCATTCTCCGCGCGTTCGTATTGTTTGAGATTTTCGGCACAGTATCCCAGGTCTCGCCGCAGCGAAATCAACCGCTCCGAATCAGGTCCTTCATGTTCTTCGGCTATGTCGATCGATCGAACAAAGCACTTTTCGGCGCCGCTATGATCCCCCTGCGTGTCCAGAATCAAACCGAGATACTGCAGCGTGTATACGTTCTCAACGCTGCGCAGGCCTCTATTGTGCTCATCAATGGAAAGCGTTGTTATGAAGCACTTTTTGGCCTTTGCATAGTCCGCAAGTTTGTAATAGAAAGCTCCGGTCTTGAATAAAGTTGCCGCAAATTTCTCGTCCATTGGCGGCAAGGTCTTATGCGCGATATTGGTAGCTCTGCGATAGTACGGCTCAGCCTTGGCACTCTCACCGATCAAAACGAAGAAATCACCAACAATCAAGTTAGGATCAATCAGTTGTTCATGACGCTCCCCCAATGCGTTCTCCGCTTCCGACAAAGCCTTCAAGTAGTACTCCTCGGCTCGAGCATCTTGCTGAAGCTTTTCATAGAAACGTCCGCCGTCGGTTAGCCAACTGATTAATCGCTCCGGATTTTCATTGTCGGCCCGGGCTAAAGTGTCAGTCGCCCTGTCAAGCATGATGCCCGCCCGCTCATACTCGCCCAAGCGGTCGTAAGTTTGATGGAGAAAGTAATCAATCCATGCCAGGTCGACAGCGGAAGCCGTCTTAATGTCGCAATAGACTTGGCGAGCCTGACCATAATGTTTCAAAGCATCCTCATATCGCTCTTGCATGAACGCAACAAACCCAACCTGCTCTTGCACGTTGGCAAACCAGAGTGAATTCTCACCGTACTTGGACAGCACCAGCGTTTCCAATTTACGGTAAATGCTTTCAGCCTCAACATACAGTTCAAGATCTTTGTAATACTGACCTAGCGCTTCCAAACACGGCATAGTCTCTTCGCTGGTAACTCCGAAGCTTTTCTCGGCATCCTGCAGCCGTCCAATCAGTTGAAGCTCTTGCTCGTCAGGCTCCCGGTCCGCCGCATGTTGAACACGATTATGCTCGTCGGACAGGAGGAAGGAACTGTCCGAATGCGACAGGTGGCGAAGAGACGGTTCTTCGATTGCAGCGCGGACAGGACCACGAGTGCTATCACGAGAGGGACCGAAGACTTCGAGCAATTCAGTTTTCACTTGCGCCATCGAGTTTTGACGATCATCGGGTTTGCGCTGAAGGGTTCGCAGAATCACTTTCTCCAGCGCCGGTGGTGGCATTCTGTGGCGCGGTAAAAGAGTATCGAATTTGTGAGGCGTGCCTCCCATGTGAAATTGGCAAATTTGATAGAAGTTATCGCCTTGAACTGCGTTTTCCCCGGTCAGGGTCTCGTACATGATGCACCCCAAAGCGTATATGTCCGACCGAGCATCTACAGCCACCCCCATGCATTGCTCCGGGCTCATGTAATGCGGGGTACCAAAAACCATCCCCGGCTGAGTGAGCTGGAGTACGGTACGATCATCCGTCGGCAAAATACGCGCTAGTCCAAAATCGAGAAGTTTGATTACCTGCTGATTGTCTTCATCACGCACAATCATTATGTTGCCCGGCTTCAAGTCGCGATGAATCACGCCCTTTTTGTGAGCATGACTGAGAGCATCGCACATTTGCGTAAAGAGGCTGATCGCCTCCTGAAACGGCAATGTGCGCCTTGCACGCAAAATCTCGGACAGACTATGCCCTTCCAGATAGTCCATCACCATGTAGGGAAAAGGGTTAATACCAAAGTCAAAAACGGTGATGATATTTGGATGACTGAGTGCAGCGGCAGCACGTGCCTCCTGCTGAAAGCGAGGCAAGTCGTAATTGTCGCCCCCGTCCAGAATCATCTTGATCGCAACGCGACGATCCATAAACAAATGCTGTGCTTTATAGACGACTCCCATGCCGCCGTAACCAAGCACGGACATAATCTGATAGCGGCCTTCCAGCTCAGTTCCGATAAAGCTCTCTATTTTCTTGTGAATAGAGCTTTCGTTTACCATCTCTGCGCTCCCTACCTGCAGGTGTATAAGGCTTGTACCCCGTGACACGCACGGTCCCCCTTGCTCCGGTCGGAAAAGAGAAAACCGGCAGCAGCTGATGCTGCTACCGGTGAGGGGCGTCGGATTTACTTCTCAGAAAGCGATAGTTTCGTTATGTTCGCCGCGAGCAATTGCGGCTATAAACCGGTCAAACTACTCACAGGAGCCGAATGACTCGGAACTGAAAGGACTATCCCAAGCTTTCTTCGCTATTTTGGGAGCCTGTTCCACTGGTCCCAACACGGCACCACCGACAAAGAAAGCAGGACCAGCCACCAAATGCGCAGGTTCAAGGTTCTCCGAATCCACAGGAAGAACACTCTTAGCTGCACGCATCCCGCCCTTGAGCGACTCAACTGGAGCAGTGAGAACCAGCGACGTTCCCACGGCAACACTACGAATAGGAAGCAACAATGCTTCTCGAATTGGTTCATCGCGCCAGTCTTGATCGGCAGCGAGGACGCCGGGGCAAGCAGACATGAGAGCGAGCGCGCACAGTAACGGCGCGTTTAAACCTTTGATCATTGTAAATCTCCTGCGATGTGCGACATGACAGACCGAGCAAGATCCGCTTCCGGACCATGTTTCCCTCGGCTGTAGTTTCATGATATCGAGAAGAGATGCCAAGCCTGCGGCGAGCTGAACACTTGCTCAACTGTTTGGAAGCGGTATGAGATTTCCTTATGTGTTAAACAGTCACCGCTTGCAGCGTAGCGGCCGGTGCTATCAACTTCGTTCTGATGTCACACAGCGCTTCGGCGAAGAATGCAGGCGCCTTGCTATCCATTGCGACAAACAAAGACGGTTCAATCAGCTCCAGTTCCATGAGCACTGGTGCGCCCTGCGGATCACGAACAAGGTCTACTCTGGCATATGCCGGCACTGTATTTAGTGTCGCCAGAATTTTTCGTGCGGTGCTCAATTCATCTTCCGCAGCAACAGCGGGTTCCTCTCCGGCTTTTCCAGCCACCGCAAGTTTTTGAAAGGCCGACTTGCGAACACAATGCGAGAATTGCCCGTTCACAAAGGCAAAGGCTTTTTCACCACTGGTTTTTACCGCAGGCATGTACTCTTGAACAAGCACCGTTCCTTTTCTCAACAGATTCTCGAAATGCTCCTGGTCCTCAGCTTCTGACGAATGAAGCGATACTTTGCGCACACCGAATGTGGCCAATCCGATCATCGGCTTTACAATCGCCTCAGACCAGCCTCTTCGTTCAAGTATTGCAACAAGCGATTCCGGAGACTCGCCTTTATCGACGAATTCTGTAGGGACTATCGAGACGCCCTTATCTCGGAGATCGCGCAAGTACGTTTTACGACAGTTCCACACCATCAAATCAAGCGGATTCAGCAAGTTCGTTAACGCGTTCACTCGGCACATCCATTGCACGAATAACTCAGGTTGCACATGATAATCCCAAGTAGATCGCACGACGCAGATTCCAGATACCGACCAGTCCACACCCGCATCGTTCCAAATTGCCGCTCGCACCCGCATGCCTCGTTTTTCCAGCTCATTGCGCACAAGCACATCGTCCGGATCTAAGTTGGGCAGCTCGCTATAAGTGACAAAAGTAAAGTCGTACATGCTCAATATCCTGCCTGCGTCCCACTAACAACTGGCTCCACTAATGCAGAGCAGTGACCATTGTAGATCCGCACCGCCATCCGATAGCGGTTGGAAAGTTAAGTCTGGCTCAGAACCTTGAGTTGTCGTAATCGCAATTACCATCGTGTCTGCAAACGGGCGGGCGCTTCGTCCGGGTTCGGTCCGTCACAAACTCGCGGAGGAGCAAAAACTACTTGCTGGTAATTCGCGTTATTGCCTCTTGAGCAGCGGCTCCTACGCTCTCCCCGTAAGGTAAAACATAACGAGGGGGACGTTCTTTATCGGCACACAATTTCCGAAGGTCGGCAAGAGCCGGACGCGCAAGCCCGCCCATCAAACCAAGAGCATGCGCAGCCTCATAACGAATACTGGAATTGGAGTGATCCAACGCTTTGCGCAGTACCGGAACGATCAATTCCCGTTGTTCGCGAATTGAGGCCAGAGCATCGATTAGCCCAATCGACAGCGTGGCATCCGAACTGAATCGGTCACTATTGTTCAACGAGCCATTGAGCATCAGCACCAAATCGGGTACAGCAGTCCTGGCCGGAGGTCCGATAAGTCCGAGAGTATGCACGGTGCGGTGGACATCCTCCGAATTAGACAGGTGTTTAACAAGAGCCGGCACCGCCGAACCCGCTTCCGCACCGTAAAGACCGAGTTTGGATAATGCTTCCCACCGTTGAGCGTAGTCATCGCCGCTTAGTTTGGCCGCTAATTCCTGAACATTGGACCGACAACAATCGGGTGCTTCGGCAAAGGCAGTCAAAGCGCCGACCCACTGCAGAACGAAAGCGATTCCCATCAGCAAACTTAACTGTCGCATAACTTCCTTGTACGGTCCTTCTTAGGAGATATACCCGAGACTGCTTGCCATGCTCAAGGTTTTCATCGCGAAGTCCGGTGTAAAATGACTCCAGCTTGAAATTCCCGGAGAAGACATGACTGACAATGACGAAGAGGAAGAGATTTTCGAATTTCGCACCAGCCACAAAGATTACATTGCACCGACTTTGGGTTTAGTCTATCCGCTTGAGCTCGACTGGTTCAGCACAGAATTCCCCGACCTTCTCGAACTCGTAAAACACGACATTTCTGTGAACTTTGAAAGAGCGAAAACGGATCCTGTCGTGTTCACGGCATCGCATTACAGTCGCTCTAAGAATTGGAATTTTGTGGTGAAGTCGGTTAAGCAAACCGACTTTGCAGAAGTGAAAGAGCGCTTGGAGAAAGAGCTACCGGAGCTATTGCGCAATTGGTTTACCGAAACACTAGAAGCGAAGAACTACTCCTTGAAGCATTTCTTCGTCAGCTGCGCCGCCGACAAATTCGAATACGGCAATCGCGACGAACACTAACCGAACCAATTTAGCCTCTGTCGCCAAAGGGTCCGTTGTTTCCCCCGGACCCGGGCAGAACCAAAATCAGAACAGCGCCACCTGAACGACTCAAGACAAAAGCAGCAGAGGCGTCAATTCCCCGGAAACAGATGCTCGAGAGCTCTCGATCGCGCAGCCTTCAAGAATGAGTGAGGGCTGCTCGATCGAGTTGCGATTGTTATTCAGAACTCGAGCTAGACTTTCGAGTGGGTTTCCAGGACAATCAGCTGCGACTCAACGCTGCTGAATTGTCCCTCTAGATCAGCGATCTCCAGGCGCATGGCCTCGACCTTGTCCTTAGGAGCCTTAGCTAGAAAATCAGGCCGTTCAAACGGCTGTTTTTTCTCAGCAATTTTCTTTGCCAAGACAGCCTTACGCTCCAACAACTTGGCGCGCGTCTTTTCGACGTCGATCAAGTTGGCCAAAGGAAGATAGATGTTGGCTTCGCCGACTTTTTCCGATGCAGCCATCTCCGGTGCGGTCTTGCCTGAGGTCATTGTCAGCGGTGACACATTAGCAAGCCACGCCACATAATCAAGTCCCGAAGCCAAAGAGCTTTGATCGGCACCGGCAGCACAATCAATTATCACCGGTGCCTCTGCACGTGGTGGCACGCTATATGTATGCCGCATGTTTCTGATGCTACGCACAACGCGCATAACCAGATCCATTTTTGTTTCCGCGTCGGCGGCAATCATAGTTGCATCAGGCTTAGGGTAAGCCGTTTGCATGATGGAGAGCGCACCGGCGTGTACCTCAGTGCGCGGGAGCTTTTGCCAAATCTCTTCCGTGACGTATGGCATGAACGGATGAAGCGCGCGCATTAACCCTTCGTAGATGAAAGCAAGAACGTTTCGGGTCTCGCCCGCACCACCGCCGGTTTCGTTTTCGATTTGCTTTTTTGCAATCTCCAGATACCAGTCACAGAAGTAGTCCCAAGTAAACTCGTAAAGACCGCGACTTGCATCATCATAATCATATTCACCAAGCTGCTTATCGAGATTCTCAACTAGGCGACTGTATTTAGAAAGTATCCACCGATCCGCCAACGACAAGGCCGCGACGTTCGGCGCATCAACTTTATGCCCTTCAAGGTTACGAAGAACGAACTTGCCAGCGTTCCAAATTTTGTTGACGAAGAACTGATACTCCTTCAACCGTTCATCTCGAAAACGCACGTCCTGATCGCCTTTGACGCCCACCGAAGCGAACCAGAAACGATTGGCGTCCGCACCATATTTATCAATCATGTCCAAAGGATCGACAGCGTTCCCCTTTGATTTGGACATACGTTTGCCGTCCGGCGTTTGTACTACCGGGTGAATCAGCACCTCTTTAAAGGGAATGTCGCCGGTAAATTTCAAACTAGTGAAGATCATTCGTGCCACCCAGAGATTGATAATCTCTCGGGCGGTCGACAGTACCGAGGTCGGATACAACTGTTGCATTTCCGGTGTGCTGTCGGGCCAGCCAATCGTACCGAAAGGCCAAAGGGCGGAACTGAACCAGGTATCCAACACGTCCGGGTCTTGTTCGATTGCAGCGGATCCACAACCTTCGCACTTGGTCGGCGCTTGCTCGTAGGACTCTTCCTTGCCGCAATCTTTGCAGGACCAAACCGGTATTCTGTGTCCCCACCAAAGTTGCCGACTAATGCACCAGTCCCGAATATTACGCATCCAGTCCAGATAAGTGTTGGCGTAACGTGCCGGCACAAACTTGACGCGACCATTCTCCACAACTTCAATCGCCGGAGCAGCAAGCTCTTTCATGCGAACATACCATTGGTCGGAAAGATAAGGTTCAATGGCTGTATGACAGCGCTCGCAGTGACCGAGCCCTGTTGAATAGTCTTGTTGTGCTTCCAGCAATCCGCTCTGTTCCAGTTCTTGAACTACCGCTTTGCGCGCCTCGAAACGTTCAAGCCCTTGAAACTGCGTCGGCACCAGATCGCAAGCTATCAACTTTGCATGCTGATCGATAATAACCGGCTGCTCCAACTTATGGCGCTGTCCGACTTCCCAGTCGTTAGCGTCGTGCGCCGGCGTTATTTTCAAAGCTCCGGTGCCGAAAGATACATCAACGTAATCGTCGGCGATTACGGGAATCTCCCTGTTGGTCAGAGGCAATACGACATGCTTGCCGACAAGAGACCGATAGCGATCATCGGAAGGGTTAACGGCGACAGCCACGTCGCCGAACATAGTTTCCGGTCTTGTCGTGGCTACCGTCAGTCCGGTCGGCTGACCGGGAATCAAATATTTGACGTGATAAAGAAACCCCTTTGTTTCTTCGTGCTCGACTTCCAGGTCGGACAAACTAGTCTGACAACGAGGGCACCAGTTGGTCACTCGCTTGCCGCGATATATGAACCCCTCCTTATAGAGAATGTTGAAAGCTCTATAGATCGCCTTGACATAGTGAGGGTCCATTGTAAACACAAGCCGATCCCAGCTGAAGCTGACACCAAGGCGCTTGTACTGGTTGTAAATGGCGTTGCCGTACTGGTTGCGCCATTCCCAACAATGCTCGAGGAACTTTTCACGACCAATCGCGTGCCTGTTCTTGCCTTCCTTCTTCAATTGGCGCTCAACGACCATCTGAGTAGAGATACCGGCGTGATCCGTGCCGGGCTGCCAGTGCACCGTGTAACCATTCATGCGCTTCCAACGAATGAGAACGTCCTGCAACGTGCCGTTCAACGCATGGCCCATATGCAGGTTTCCCGTGATGTTCGGCGGCGGCAACGCTATCGAGAATACCGGCGCGCCTGGAATAATCTTAAGATCGAACAGCTTGTTGGCGAACCAATACTCGTTCCAACGTTGCTCGACTTCCTTGGGATTGTAAGCGGTGGAAGCGGCTTCGGACATGCGAATTCGACCTCACGACAGGTTGGCAAGAAATAAACGGTTGTTGATTATAACTTGATTCGGCGGTCTGAGAGTCTTCCGGGCCGTGGGCTGTGATGAATCGCCACGTTTGTGAAGCTGCATTCCGGCGCGCGCTGTCGGGCATATACGTCATAGCGCCTGAAAGTGTCCCTACTGACATAACAGCAACGGCTGCGAGAAACACTTGAAAAACAAGGCTTTGCAAATTCTCACCTGAAAGTCAATTCGCGATTTGCCCCTTCCGGTGCACAGCAAAAGGATGCAGAGCACTTACTCGCTCAAATGTCCCGGGGAACAGCCGCTTAATAATATCGATGGCCAGGGCATCCCCTGATGCTAGAATTTGCCCTGGCCGAGCGCCCTGGCTACTTGACGTCCGATTTATTCGTTAGTGTTTCGGACATTACAACAGGTAAAACTATGATTTCAAGCAACGACTTTCGTCCCGGCGTGACAATTCTTTTGAACAACGGCATCTGGCAAATTATTGAAGCCATGCACGTTAAACCGGGAAAGGGATCTGCTTTTGTACGCACAAGAATGAAGAACGTTGAGAGCGGAAACGTTTTGGAACAGACATTCAGAGCGGGCGAAAAAGTTCCCACGGCAATTATTGAGAAAAGCGAGATGCAGTATCTCTACAAGAGTACTGATGATTACACGCTTATGGACAACGTTAGCTTCGAGCAAATTGAAGTTACCGCCAACCAAATCGGCAGCGTAGTCGAGTTTTTGAAAGAAGGACTCGAGGGAATAACCGTTATGAAATTCGACGGCAAGGTCATCGGCATCGAACTACCAAACACCGTCGAACTAGAAATAATCGAAACGGCTCCAGACGAGCGCGGCGATACAAGTTCAGGAGGCGGCAAACCGGCAACTCTGGAAACTGGCGCAATCATCACTGTGCCTTTCCACGCAAAGGTCGGAGACAAAATTAAAGTCGATACTCGCAACCGTAAGTATCTAACTCGCGTGTAACTAATTTCCGAGAAAGGCATTGTGAGGCATTCCCGTGAAGATTGATCTCGAACAAGTTAGATCCCTGCTGGACATCGTCAGTCGAACTGATGTCACAGAGCTGACCATAGAGGCCGGCGAAGAAAAGATTACGATAAAGAAGCCGGGACCACACGCGGTTCAAGCAACTGTCGACCTGCCGCTCGCTACCGCACCAACCATATCAATGGCACCGCATCCGGTGCAACCGCAGATGCAAGCGACACCGGCGCCGCTCAAGGTGGAAGAAGAGAACAACGGTACCGACATCATTCCGATAACCTCGCCGATGGTCGGAACATTCTATAGAGCATCGTCGCCATCGGCCGCACCGTTCGTAAATGTGGGCGATGTTATAAAGAGCGGGCAGACGGTCTGCATCATTGAAGCAATGAAACTGATGAACGATTTGCCTACAGAAATCGCAGGACGCGTGGTTAAGGTTTGCGTCGAAAATGGAACCACGGTCGAATATGGACAACCATTGTTCATGGTAAGCACCAGGGTCTAAACGCAACTTCACCGGCACTTGGACCTGAGAGTACAGAACACAGCATCCCGGGAGCAAGTATGTTCGAAAAGGTTCTGATTGCAAATCGTGGCGAGATAGCTGTGCGCGTTATCAGGGCGTGCAGAGAGATGGGTGTTCGCACCGTAGCCGTCTACTCACAAGCCGATGCTGAATCGCTGCATGTCAAACTTGCCGACGAAGCGTTTTGCATAGGACCGGCGCAAGCGTCGCGCAGTTACCTTCATATCCCCGCAATCCTGAGCACCGCAGTAGTCACTGGCGCTGATGCGGTTCACCCCGGTTACGGATTCCTGGCTGAGAACGCCAATTTCGCACAAATTTGCGCAGACCACCGCATTAAGTTCATCGGACCAAGCGCCGACGCAATTAGTTGCATGGGCGACAAGAGTTCCGCCAAAATCACCATGCGTAAAGCCGGCGTCCCGGTAGTCCCGGGAACAGAAGGTCTGGTGGAAGACGAGGCGGAGGCCTTAGCCATAGCTCGCGAGATTGGCTATCCAGTCATAGTTAAAGCCACTGCAGGCGGTGGCGGAAAGGGAATGCGGATCGCTCGCGACGATGAGGATCTGGCCAGGGCGCTGACATCAGCTCGCAGCGAGGCTCAAGCGGCCTTCGGCGACGGCGGTGTCTATATAGAGAAGTATCTCAGACCGATCAGACACATTGAAATTCAAGTCATCGCCGATAGTCAAGGCAATGTCGTTCACCTGGGCGAACGCGATTGCTCCGTGCAGCGACGCCATCAAAAGCTAATAGAAGAAGCACCCAGTCCCGCCTTAACGCCGGCACTGCGAGAGCAGATGGGGCAAGCCGCTATTTTGGCTGCGAAGAACATCGGATACGAAAATGCCGGCACTGTCGAGTTTATCTTTGCCGATAACAAGTTCTATTTCATGGAAATGAATACGCGTATACAGGTAGAGCACCCTGTAACCGAACTCATAACCGGGGTCGACCTGGTTAAAGAGCAGATTCGAGTAGCGGCCGGTGAAAAGCTTTCGTTCCGCCAGGAAGACATCAAATTCAACGGTCACGCCATTGAGTGTCGAATCAACGCTGAAGACCCGGAACGCAATTTTCTTCCCAGCCCGGGACGAATTGACGCCTATTTCACGCCCGGAGGTCCGGGCGTTAGGGTCGATAGTCACTGCTACCCCGGCTACGTCGTGCCTCCGAACTACGATTCCTTGCTCAGTAAATTGATTGTCTGGGGGCGGGACCGCACGGAGGCCATCCAGCGAATGCAGCGTGCCCTGGACGAGTATGCAATTACAGGAATCCATACGACGATTCCCTTCCACCAGAAAGTACTTGCCAACCAATACTTCCAAAAGGGCGATGTATCAACGGATTTTATCGAAAAAAGAATGCAACCCGTTACCACCAAGTGAACATTTGCCGATTTGTTATACAATGTAGGTTTGACTAGGCACCTCAGTGTGGCTCTATAGCTCAATGGTGGAGCAAGCGACTCATAATCGCCAGGTTACAGGTTCGAATCCTGTTGGAGCCATTATTTCAAAGGGCGTGCCGCTGGTGTTACAGTTCCGATTCATGACTGCCTTTGGATTGAGATTCATCAGTGTCGCCGCACTGCTGGTAGCATGTTTCGCACCGCAACCGGCCCGGTCCGGCGAGTTGCGTCCGCCGCAGCCAAGCAGCGGCAAAACTGCGGTAGAGTTGTTGAAACCGGACCCCAACGTGCGCAATAACATCGTACCGCTGGAGCTCGACGAATTTCGCTATCCCGATAAAGTCGAAACAGGCCGGCCCTCGGTTCAAATTCTTTCGATTTCACCGGAACTATATCCCGGCAAAAACTGCGACGGTTGCATTGCTGTCAACATGCGCCTGCGCAACGATAGCCCTTCGCCTGTAATCATGGATGGTGATGCCGTAAAAGCATCTTTTGCCGGTACCACCAAAACAGCAATCTCAGAATCAGATTTACTGAAGTTAACCGGCGGTCAGTTTTCGAAAAAGCAAATCGGAACATTGGCTGCAGTGACAGCGGTTTCACTTGCATTGGCCGAGCCCGTCGTTCAAGACATGATGACCACCTCTAAACGCGACTTGACCAAGTCTTACGGTGTAGACGAGATTCGGAGAAAAGCAGAACTGGCTCGCTTCGGAAAACGGGTTTTGCTACCTGATGAAGAACTGGACGCTGCAGTGTTTTTCAAAACCGGAGACGGTCCCCTCGACAACATCAGCGTTCCCGTCCTTACTTATCCGGACGGAAAGCCGAACACTTGCCTGACAGTAGAGGCACCAGCAAACCTGGCGCCAAAGGTTAAACCACAACAAGCACAGCCGGTGATAAGGAAGGAATAGCCTTACTGTCATGCCGATGTCCATTGTCGTAAGAGGGAATCGGTCAAGCGCGTAAGGATTAGCCTTCCATCAAAGCCCGGCTCCGATCTTCCGAGACTGTAGGCACTACTACAGCAATTCTCAGAAATCATCCGACGTTTAACTATGCGAAACTTACGCGCTGCATTACTACGCGTGGTATCACTCCGACTCAGCACTAACATCCTCACCAAGCAAAGCTGGCTTAGGCTGTCACTTTCGACAAAGACATGCGCGAGACCTTCGTAATTTTCCAACAGTCCTGTTGGAAAATTATCCACAAAGAAGAACACACCCCTCTAAGATCCGCCAAGTCCGGCTTCTGCTGCGCACTTTCACTCGATGCTCGCTTCGTCATCATTACGCGTTGTTCACACAGTGTAAACAATTCAATTGGAGTTATCGGACTTCACGCTGGCACATCCATGTCGGCACCACTATGCCCGGCCAGCCTTTCCAGCAGTGATACTGGAAGTGTAATGCATTTTCCGTGCGTCTTTCTTGCAAACAGGTAAGGGGAATACCGGATTGTTGGTTACGTACAGCCATGAAATAACGGTATTAGCAGTATTTTAGGGCTTTATCAGTAATGTTGCAAAAAATCGCAAGAAGGAATCTCAAGCGTGCCCCGGGCCGCCTGGTTCAGTTACGCAGCCAGTTCGGTGGAAGTTTCCTCGTCGAACTGATGGTGGCAATTCTGGTGTCATCGATTATGGGAACCGCAATCGTCAACGGAATGTCCGATTCATTGCGTGTCTCGACGAAAGCGCAAAATCAAGTCATAGCCACAGCCATCGCTCAGCAAGTAATAGATGCTTGCAGAAATCGACCGTTCGATGATTTGGTCACCCAGGGCGGAAAGAATGGTTGTCTAGGGATGAACCAATCCCTTGTAGTGAACGGCAGTTCCAACGCGACTTGTCCGGCAATCTTTCCTCGCCCGCTGATAATGACCACCGACGACGCGGGAGCAATTTATCACGGAGAGAGCACAGGCAACCGCTTCCAGGGCACCGCCGTAGCAGACGTCACCACTGTTGGTGATCAAGACCCCGACACCGGTAGATTCAACACGGCCAACGTTGCAGTAACAGTGCGATGGAGCGAAGGCGGCACTGGACAACGACGCTACCGCATGTCCGCTAACATCACCAGATTTGGTCTGCGCAGCAACTGAGAACAGGAAATTAGAATGAACTACATTAGATCAAAATCCGGAACAAGCTTAGTTGAACTTTTGGTGGCAACGGTAGTAATGTCGTTCGTCGCGTCAGGCATCCTTGGTCTAACCTACCTCAATTGGAAAACAAATCAGAGAATTGAAAACAAGACAGACGGCGCAACGGCCGCAAGACAGGCAATAGACCGTATCGCCTACGAAATCCGCCAGGCACGATCGGTGGGCGACTACTACGGAGTTGTGATGCCACCAACCATGCGCGTAGTGGATGACCTCGGCACCAACGACGTGACCACGGACATAAGCGTTGTGCATCAGAGCAATCTGCCATCGGGCGAAGTGGAAGCGGGTACGGCGACACTAGCCTCGCCACAATTTCCGGCACCGGGCAATCCGCAATACGACAACAGCAGCGCAACCATAACCGGTTGGCTCGACGGGCAGTCCGCACCTTACACCTTGGGCAATGACTGCCTGATACTGCAAGAGCCGATCTTCACAACGACAGGCTTCCCGCGAGCATACAACGTTGCAGGCGGTCCTCAGCCAATCGAGTGTTTGGACACCTGGGTTTATAAGGTAGTTCGCGATACCCGCCCCGATCATCCCAATGAGTACATCTTGCAGTGCGCGGGTTTTCCCGGTCCGAACAGCACAATGCCAGCGAACCTGAGACGGCGGCCCCAAACGATTCTGACGGGTATCACGGGCCCGATGGGTCCCAATGGTACTCCGCGTGTCTTCCAATTCCTTGAGTCGAGCAATCAAGCGCCAATCGACACCGTTCCCTGGGCCAATGTGCACGACATCAGCGGAGTGCTGGTGCACCTGGAGATTCGCCGTCAGCAGGCCTCCAACACCGCCACTCAGGTAGGTGGGCAACAAGCCTACGTCGCTTTCAAACAAGAAATCTATTTGCGTAACAATTCGCTGACAACGGTTTCCGCCACGCCGGCAAACTAAGTTCCCGTTCTCTGAATATGAATGCCCGAGTATCTATGCCAATGGAGCAACAAAGATGAACCAGCAACCTGCCTCAAGAAATGAAAAAGGATTCTCTCTTGCTACAACTTTGGCCATTGGCACCGTGTCAATGATGTGGGTAGGCGCAATGGCAGCAACAGTCTTGCCTGCGTACAACAGAGTCGCCATCACCAAGAACAAGAATATTGCCCGAACATCGGCCGAAACGGCCCTGGACATTGTCTTAGCCGACATGAATAAGAATTTCGATGGCACCAGTACCAGCAGCGTTTACGATCAGCCTCAGCTCAATGCCTATCGTGAATCCACGGTTCAAGTAACCACCGCAGATGGCGCAGTGCCAGTAACAGTCAGGGTGTATAACCGGTTTCCCGAAGGGGCGACCTCGCAAAATTTCAGCACCATATTTGATTCCACATTAAACAGTCAGGCGGAAAAATCGCGCTACTACAGAATTATTGAGGCAACTGCGCGAATGGGCCGATATCAAAAGGTTGTTCGCGCAGCAATCGAGCCAATGTTCATTATCGATGACAACGGCGGAAACACAGGCGCAAACGGCGCCTCAGCCGGTGACATCATATTTCCGTTTGCCGGATTCGGCGACGCGGGCATGACTATTGTCGGCAGATCGACAGTCGATTCATACGAGCCGGGGGTAGCCGCGAATAACGCAAAGGACAAGCTACACGCCAATGTGGGCAGCAACGTCAATACTGGTCACGTAGGAATGGACGAATACAATTACATGTCGGTCGGGGGCAATCAATTTGAGTTTCCCAACCCGGTATCTAGCCAAACGGCCCAGTTAGCAAACATTGGCAGCCAGTTCAACGCCCAAACAGTCACAAAAGCCAGATGGGGACAGTACTACGGCAGCGTCTATTCGAACGGCTCCAATACCGCACACTGGCCGGCGCAGGCCCGCGATTTCTTCCCGAGCAATAGTTCGTTGAATAGCGCAGCTTCGGCCAGCGGCAGCGCCCAAAGTTCCGGAACTGAAAACGCCTCAAACTATAACAACCATGCCTACAGAGAAGGTACGATAACAGTAGACCAAGCACTGAATACAAGTGTAACCGGCACCCGAAGCGATGGCGGTCCGGCGAAGCATTTCGATTCAGGCAGTCATAACTACATCGGCAGCAACAACGGCGCCGATTTCAGCAACCCAAACGACAATACCATGGGTCTGAACAACACCTATCCTTCAGACTACCCCGAAGCAAACAAACGCGGACGGTGGATGCCGACGCCCGAGTATGTTCCGCCTTTGACTGGCGCCAATGCCAATGCGAATCTTCGCCATGCCATGGGCATACCGGATACTTACTTCCCGACAGGTGGTAACGCAGGTAACGGCGGGCTTTCAACCACGGCACCAGCACCGCCCGCTCCTGCACTCGGGGCTAAAGCAGTTGAAGCTTACATGGACTATAAGAAAGTAGTGATGACTCCGGCACCAACTGCTCCGGGAACGGCAAAGAACTTGGGTGCAGTCAACCTCACTTCCAATGCTACGGTAATCTTTCGCGAGGGCGCGACCCCACCGTCTAACTTCAACATAGGCTCTCGTAGTTCCGGTACTCTTGTACTGCCATCCGGCGATTACAAAGCACCTAGCGTGTCGATAGCGGGCACTGCGAAGATCGTGGTCGAACCAGGTGCAAAGGTGAATCTGTTCCTGGAAGGAAGCTCATCGAGCACAGTATTATCCGTCGGCAAGAACGCGACTTTGAACAACGGCACCAATGCTAATGCACAGAATTTGAAGATCTTCACAAAAGATGCGAAGGATCTTGTGGTCAATGGAAACAGCCGCGCTCTGATGTATGCCCCGAATGCTCGAATTTTCATCGGCTCGGGCGCAAACAGCAGTGGCAGCGCCTCCAGCTTTAACGTGCCTGGCTTCAATGGTGGCAATTTCGGTGGCGCCACCAATCTAGATTACTGGGGCTCGGTAGTCGGAAGAGAGACTTACTTCCTTGCAAATCCCCAAGACTCGGCTTCACGTGTTCGGTTTCACTTCGATCGCTCGCTGATTCCTCCGAACTACAATTACAGAGTGCGCCCGGGCGGCGGAGAGCCGCCGAGCTTCCAGAACAACGCTACTGCAGCGGGAGCAAAGTCATTCGACGGTTGGCGCGCAATTTCATACCAGGAAGATCCTCCTCCTCTGAACTAACCATGTCATCAAAAACAACGCTGTTTACGACTTTCAGTTCTCTATTTGCTTCCGTTTTACTGTGCAGTAGCTGCACCAACACAGTAGTAACCGAGCGCGACGAAATGAAAGAAGGTCTCGAGCCCTCTTCTTCGGCTATGCCAGCCGAAGTTCCTTTGCGGCCCGAGTTCATCAAAGCGATGCAGGATCGCGAGAAGAAGCGGCAGGAATTCATCAAAATGGCGAAACAGGCACCGATAACATTTGATGAGTGGAAGCCCTTATCGTCGAAAACTCCGGATGGATTTACAATCACAGTGCCGGAAACAAGCATTTCGTTGCGAGTTCCGAAGAAATGGAAGTCGGAGTTTAACGAAGCTCCGCTTAGCAAATATTTGTTTTGCAAACCACCAATGAGACAAGACCTTACTAATCCGGTGTTGCTGGTTGCCCTGATCAAGCCAAGTGCACAGCAGCAGATGGACGCAGGACAAGGGCTCGTCGAAACAATAAAATCGATGCGTCCCACGCGTGCAAACTGGCAACAATCCAAAATAGAGTGGGGCACCATTGCAGGACAGAAATTTGCACGTGTTTACTGGAGCGGTGATGACGTAGGTAAGATTACATACCATACGATCGGTTTCATCTATGCTACCACTATTGAACTGGCAGGTCGCAAGAGCTTGATTGTGCTGTCAGCACAGGATATCGACAAGTATTCCAACGACACTTTACCAGTGATCGAGAACGAAATTTTGCGCACTAAGTTCAACAAAGGTAGTTAGTCTTCATTTGCATCGCCGGTAAAAGAGGAGCGAATCTCAATGGTGTCTTCTAATCTGGTGGCATGATTGTGCATCACCAATCCCCAAATTAACAATCCGACACTCAAGAAACCGAATGTCACAGCAGCAGCGCGCCACCGTCTGTACTTACGCTCATCGAACTCAGAGTCAAACATCGCGCCATCCTCACAGGTTAAAGAGGATGACGTTTTTTCGTTTCTAACGGGTTCGCGAACCGGGATGGCAATTTTACCTGGTTTGCGCTTCAACGAAAAAGCCGCTCCGAAAATCGGTCGGAGCGGCCTTCGCAAAACCCGGGTCTGGAGCCGCTCGCGGTCCCGCAGCCGAAGAAATCGTTGTAAGGAAAAATCGCCTTTCTCGATAACATCCCATGTAAGGAAACAAAAAGAAATGTCCAGAAAACTCCTACTGAATTTCTGCAATTTTTTGCTCTTAACCAGTAGCGAAAAGCTCAGAGGACGGATCCAGCAGCCCGGTTTCACAGGCATATCGCACTAAGGCCGCGCGACTTTTGAGTCCCAGTTTTTCTGCAGCACGAGCCTTGTACGTTTCGACGGTTTTCACGCCAATGCCGATCAACTCGCTTATCTCACGGGCACTTAGCCCTTTGGCAATGCCTGAAACAACCTCGGTTTCACGCTCACTCAGCCTTTCGTCGCGAGGTTTTTCTTCCTTCACGAGCAAGAGCATGTTGTACACACGATGCGCAACTGTCGAGGCCAGATATGTTCCACCACGAGATACCACCTCAAGCGCAAGCAGGAGGTCTTCCACCTGTCCGCTCTTGAACACGTATCCTCTTGCACCCGCCGCGAGCCAGTTACGAATGTCGGCATCTTCCTCATGCACGGTCAACGCGATTACTTTTACTTCGGGATGCTGCATAGTCAGGGCAGAAGTGGCATCTACAGCCATTTCCAGCGAAGCAGAACAGTCAACGACAACAACGTCGGGTCTACAGCTAGCAATCTTCTCAGACAATGATGAGCACTCGCTGGTCTGCCCCACCACGCAATAGCCGGAAAGCGAGTTGATCAGACTCTTAAGAGACTCAAGCACAACATTTTGATCTTCAACAATGAATACCTTTACACTGGAATTACTCATTTGCGATTCACCTTTAGAAGGTACAACTAAAGCAATGCCCACTTGCTGAAAGGTTTTAGCAGAGCCGGTTTCCACGAAACTAGTCCGCTCATTTTTCGACGTAGTGCTTTCCCGCACAAGGCAACACCGAACATCTTTTTCTGTAGTCACAGTGTAGTACTGGTACCAGAAATGGTGCATTGATGAGACAAAAAGCAGGACGCCAAGTAAGGCAAAACCCTAACCTCAGGCTTGAAACCGCGGTTCGGAAAGAATCGAGGGGAGTTGTTTCTTGTTAGCGAACCCGGGGTCAACAAACTGAGATATCTGTACAAAAAGAGGATGGCGCTCCCTGGAGAAACGCCATCTTCTGAGATGAGATTTGTCGCAGCTATTTGACTGCTGGTTCCTGAACTACGGCTTTGACGATTTTGTCGCCACGGCGCAATTCCAGTGCGGCCGGCAGTCCATCAATTACCTTGCCGAAAACGGCATACTGCATGTCCAGAAATGATGCCGGACCGAGGGTGATGTAGAACTGGCAGCTGGCTGAATTGGGATCGCTGGAGCGTGCCATGGCTACGATTCCGGCTTGGCTGTGCTTGAGAGTCTGTTTGACTTCAAGAGGGATTCTGCGTTCGGTTTTAGTGTCGGGATCGACGTATCCGCCGGTGCCATCGCCCTTAGGGTCACCACCCTGAATGACGAACCCTGGTTCGTATCGATGAAAAGTCAATCCGTTATAAAAGCCTTTTTGAACAAGGTCAACGAAATTGCCCGCGGTAATCGGGGCATCGTTTCGGTGCACCTGGATTTTAATGGTTCCTTTGCTGGTTTCCATAATCACGATCGGATCTGCGCTCATAGTGCCCTTCTTAACTGCTGCGATAAGTACACCGTTGCTGTCATATTGCTTTGCCAGCGCAGCGGAATCAGCAACGAACGTGGCTGCGACGCCGAATAAACAACCCAGCAAAGCGATGCGCTTCCCAAGGTTCTGAAACGGCACGAATTTTGTTCGTCGACTTTGAAACACTGTGACTAGCTCCTCAATGGACAACCGCCATTCTATCGAAAGTCGCGGTTATCTAAAACCCGCCAACGTTTAATCGGCACGCCCCGGGTGCTAGAAACGCCCCAACGGTGGTTCAGCTGTAACAAATAGTTGAGCAAAATTCAGGCGAAAACCCGCCTCGCCCGCTTGACAGCCCGGTTGTTGTCTTGGCCAATAGTAGAATGCTGAACATGAAAGACCACGATAGCGAAAACAAACGAGAAGAGAACAGTGTGGCTCGGGTCCTGGCGGTCCTGTGCGCAGCGATCGGAATCACGTTGCTGTGCATGGCTCTGGCGTCCAGGGACAAAAGAACGGACACGCTGCCGAATGCTGTGAAAAAGAATGAAACATCCCCTTTTTCGCAAACAGCGGCGACGAAGACAAGTACCGCCGCGCAGACCGACTCCTTGCTGATAATGAAAACAACAAAGGGAACAGTGAAACTGGAGCTCTTCGCCAAAGAGGCCCCGATAACATCGCAGAACTTTTTGTTTCTAGTTGACCGCGGTTTCTATGACGGTCTCACTTTTCACCGCTACGAGCCGGGCTTCATCATCCAGGGCGGCGATCCCACAGGTACGGGCACCGGCGGTTATGTCGATCCTCAAACGAAGGAGACGAAAACAATACCGTTGGAAGTTTCGCCCAAATTGTCCCACAATGTGCCCGGCACGCTCGGACTAGCACGCGCGGCGGACCCGAACTCAGGAAGCTCACAATTCTATCTGACTCTGGCGCCTCAAACATTCCTGGACGGCAAGTACACAGTCTTCGGAAAAGTAGTTGAAGGCGTGGGTACGGTGAGAAGCCTGCGTCGCGGCGATCGCATCGTTTCTCTCAAAAGAGTTAGCGCCGAATCGCCTCAAGCCGATTGATTTAGAGACTCTCCCGCCCGGGCAAAATTTATGATTTTCTGGTCCCCAGAAGCCAAACGTCCTTCGCAACCTGACTTTCAAGGAATCGCGCCAGAGATATCAGTTCGCCGCAGGCGGCCCCCAACTTGCGCGACCCGAACAAAACTTCCAGAAACTTGTGAGAATGGAGTTGTCTCACAAGCTCGCTAAGTTCGGCCGGCGAGCTAAGCCCGGCGGTATCATCGGGTCCCCACAGGGACCCGGCCAACCACCAGGGCGGCACATAACGGCCGCCACCTTGTTCTTCTACCGTTGCTTGAAGCAACTCACAAATATGGTTCAGGGGGCGCACATCCGGCACGACCCGCGCGGAAGATGCAAATTTGCCCGGCAGGCTGAATCCAATCGACGAGTTCCATTCGTCGGATTTGCAAACTTCGATGCAGCGAGAATAGGTATCCTCACAAGACTGGGCAAATCCCTGGTCGGCCATTCCTCGGCGCGCCGCCGCCGGACGTGGCATTCGCAAGTAACTAGACTCAAAGGCATGAGCTTTGAGCGCGTAGTAGGAAATAGTAAAACACTGATCTACTATCATATCTTTTCACTCAGCTTTTCGAGATTTTTAAGGCAGATTTGCTTCTCCGGTGAATCGTGGCGCGATTTTGCAAGCACCACTTGCAGCGCCTTGCGATAAAGAGGTTCAGCTGAGGCCATCTTGCCTTGCTTATGAAGGACAATCGCCAAGCTGTTGGCGACGGCCGCCGGATACAGGTGCTCAACCCCGAGTCGAGCCTCTAAAATTTCAAGGCTCTTCTGATACAAAATTTCAGCTAGCTGTAGTTCGTTGCGCCCGGCGCAAAGCGTTGCTAAGTCGAGCAGGCACAGGGCACTATCGGGGTGCTCACTGCCAAGCACTTGTTCGGTCAGGGTCAGAACGATGGAGAACAGACGATGACTACGCGGAAGGTCTTCTTCTTCCATGAACAGATGACCGAACAAACGCAAATTTAACGCAATGTTCAAGTGATCTACCGCCGGTAAATCAATCCAGACGGAATCATCATCCTGCTCCAGCGCATGCTCGTATATATCGACCAATTTGAATAAAGTCGAAATAGTGTCCGGATGAATTGCACCACACTTGAACTTGCGATCGTCGAGGCGCGAAGAGAGGAACTGCAGTTTTTCCCTGGTACTCAATCCGGCCGGTAAATCATCCCGATTAGAAACCCGCAGCAGATCCAATTTTTGAAACGTTGAGGCAAGCTTGCCCGGCTTTCTTACGTTAACGGAATCGTACAACTTAAACTGCGGTGAGGCGAACCCGTGGAGCGTACCTAGATCGTCCTGGTCGGCATAATGATTGGCCAGCATCCTTAAGTACACGCTTGTCCGCGAATCACAAAGTCCAAATGCACGTTGCCTTGCGGTGATCGCCAACTTGAGCAAGTCTTCCTTGTCGCGCCACAGCTCAGCACCGGTAGTTCGAATTGCCAGTTCGAAGGCTGATTCAGCGGTGTCCAGGTGTTCTCGTCCCAGGACGCGGCGACGAATCTCGTACGCCTTGCTGAAGTATGAAATTGCACCGGGGTTCTCAATTGCATCTTCGAGAATTGCAAGCGAGTGATAGCAATTTGCAGTTTCCGCATGATCGAAACCGACGTGTGATTCTGCAACTTTCACCGCGTTGCGACAACACTCGGAAGCAACAATTGGCTTACCTTGCTTCTGGTATGCAAGCGCCAATTCACGCAACCCCCTAGCCAATTCCAAACCGGTACCCGGGGGGAAACTCCCGATCACCAGCGCCGCCGAATAGAACATGCTTGCTTCATCAAGCGAACCTTCTCGACAGGCCACGCGGCCGTATGCGACACACTTTTCAGGCTGTGCCACTTGCGACGGTGCAGGACGGTCGCCGGAGGATTCCGCAACCAAGGACTTTAGTCGCGAGGCTTCTTCATGACGATCCGAATGCTCATACAATCGGATCAGGCGATTGCGAGCGTTGTCCCTGTTAGCAGCGGCGGAACTGGAAGCCAAAATTTGCTGAAAAAGTTTCTCGGCACGGGAATACTGGCCCGCAGTTTCATACTTGGAGGCAAAGAGCTCTCTTTTGTAGTCTGGATGTTTCAAGCGATCAACGATGTCGCATAAGCGCTCGTGATATTGCTCGGCTAAATCCGGAAGATTTATCTGCTCAAAACAAAGCACCAATTCCTGGTATGTCTGGGCAAGATTTTCCGAATCATGTCCACAAGCTTCGTACAAGGCCAGCTGAGAAGTGTAAGCTTCGGCCGCTCGTTTATAGTTACCGCGATCCTGGCAAAATCGTGCATATCGCGTCCACAGATCGATCATGTCGGTCTCGTCGAACTCGGCGGTCGACTCGACAAGCGCAAGAGCCCTGCGGAAAAACAGGTCCGCTTCCGGTCGCTGAGCATCGGCGTAGGCCATTGCCAAACTCTTGATGTTTTCGACGGTATGCTTGTTGTTGGTACCGTAAATGGCATGGTTGAGTAACCAGGACAGTTTCAGAATTGCAATGGCACCACGTAAATACTTGGTCGCACCGGTTCCGGTACAAAGCAGGAATCCGAGCCGATGAAGCGAATTAGCCGTGTCTGGATGCGAGGGTCCCAATTCATTGGTCCGTTGCAACGTCGCAAAAGTCAGTGCTAATTCATACGAAAGCTGATCGGAATCATTGCTCTGTGCGTCACCATAGAACGACGAAAGCGATTCGAGTATTTGCCAATCCAGTGAATCGGTTTGCGCAGACCACTCATCGGCGGCCAGGCCTTTTTCCAGCGATAGCTCAGTAATAGCAGTCGCTTCCTCGATCAAACAACTGATTTTCTCAATTAGACCTTTTACGACCCCACCGACCGCACAGCGTTTGGCATGCTCAAGCGTCCGTTCTTGCAATATGTTCAAACACTCTTGCCAAGCTATCTGAATCGACTCGCGGTCCACGGAGCTCATTGAGCGCGGCTGCGTCGAAACATCAAACGAATCCTGCATCGAATCGCGATCAGCTGGCTCGCTTTTCGGTTGAGCAATCGGCTTGTCCACGTTCGAGTCCCTGACCGGTAGCTTAATCGGGGATGAATCAGCGCGAATTCCAGCGAGCAAAGGCAGAATATAAGCACCGGACACGGTTTGATCAAGCTCGTCGAGATCATTCAAATCCAGAAAGGAATCCGAATCTTGAAGCAACTCAACAGGGTCGGACTCTTCGACTAGCGGAACTTCGGCTGTGAACAAGCGTAAATCTTCATCGCGAACTTCAAAGTCGGGAGACTGCAGCTCCGTTCGCTCTTCCGGCTTTGGAGCCGAGGCCAGCTTTGCACCCAGCAATGCACTCTCCAGCGGATCGGCCTCTGGTTTAACCGATGCAGTCCGCTCAACTTTTTGAGATGGCCCGGACAGCGGCACTTTTCCGGGCAGCGGTATATTGACCTGCCCGGTACGGGTACGAACGCCGCGTGCTATCGGAACGGCTGCAGCCGGTTTCGGTTTCGGGGGCAGTGGCTTAATGGTCCGGAATCCGCCTGTATTACGATTGCGTTCGTTAAACTTAGCATTGGAAGTTTGGGGTTCCGGTTTCGCCGCTGGAGCTTCGGCAGTCTCGAAGCGAATAGCTAACTCCGGCGAAATCGAGAAAGGCTTGCCGGCGATAATATCGGCCAAAATTTCCAAAGACTTCCCTTGTGCCTGTAAATACTGCTGTGCGCGATTCATCGCGCCGACAGCATCTTCATGATCAAATCCAAGCAATTGCCCTTTGGCGGCGAATGCACCGACGTAGCAAGTCTCGGCCTTATCGGCATTGCCTTTTTGCCTGTGAAAAATCGCCAGGCGCTCCAGAACGAACGACCGCTCTAAACTCTCGGCGACCTGGATATGCTTGTAGATTTCCGCCGGTCGGTCGTTTATACCAAGAGCAATGAACTTGCCGGCAAGCTTCACCAACGCCCATAACGCTTCCGAACGCGTATCGTCATCGGCGGCGCTGAGCAAGAATGCTTTGCAGCAACTGCCTTCAGCCGCCTCGAGACTGCCCTCTGCGAGCAATCTGTCGGTCTGGTCCATTAGCGCACGAGCCTCAGATGTCATGCTTAGACTTCCATGCTCCTCTATCCGTGATGAGCGCCCCTGTCCCGTGACCCCGGCGCGTAGGCGTAGCATACTAAGGTTCTGCCACCCGGAGCGAGCCCTTAGTCGTTCAAGCGCAAAATTCCGGATGCCAAGAGGATGTTCGCTACCTGTAAGATGAGAGAGACAGATTGCGGAGGTTGTTTTGAAAGTTCGCTTGTCACAACCACCGTACAGGGCAATCGGTGCGGCGCTGCAGGCGGCGTCGCTTACCCTGTGGCTTCTGTGCCTCCCCCCGGCGCGATCTGACAGCGGCAATCAGGCAGACCTCGACCAGCTGGTTGAGTCGGCTGAACTGTTAACGGCTCAGCGCAAGTTAGTGGAAGCGGAACTGGTTTGGCGCAATGCGTTGTCCCTGGTGACAACTCGATTTGGATCGTTTCATCCCGTAACGGCTGGCATCAACAAACGCATTGCATCGTTCCTGATTGATCAAAACAGATTAAGTGATGCGGAGCGTCATTTGCAAAAAGCGCTGGTAATCGCCAGCGGTTACAATCCCGCCGCTGCGCTTGACGGCGAATTCAGGGGGGTGAATGTCTTTACTAACAATGCCTTGCAAAACCCGGACAGTCTGCCTGGCAATTTCGAACTAGCCGATGTGTTAGAGGGATACGCGTCGCTTTATAGCAAACAGAATCGATACTCCGATGCGGAGCGTCTGTTGAAGACGTCGGCGCGTATTTACGATGGCGGAGCCGATAATAAGGCGGCTGCGGGTTATTTACTGCGCACCGATAGTCACGAGAACCACATTCGTACAATCTTGGAATTGGCTAACGTGCAATCACGACAGTCAAAATTTGTTGAAGCGGAAGAAACGTTTCAAAAGGCGATCACAATCACAAAAAAAAGAAAAGGCGACAACGCTCCGGAGCTGGTCCGAGTGCTTCATTCCTTGTCGAGCTTCTATCGTGAACAAGGTAGAAACAGCGACGCAGAGTCGACCGATAGCGAGGCCGCGTCTTTGCTCCGTTAAGGGATCGAAACGCACATGAGCTACAATTGCATCCAAACTCAAAGGTGACAGCAGTGGGCGAGAGTATCGACAAATCTCAAATTCGAGTTTTGGACCATACCGCAGACATGGGCTTTGAAGTGAATGGCGACTCGCTGCAAGCAGTTTTCGAGTTATGCGCAAACGCGCTGACTTCAATTCTCACCGACCTAACAGCGATTACGGCGGAACAAACTACGCCAGTGCAATTGGAAGCTGCGGATATCGACGGATTGATGTATGCGTGGCTGTCGGAGATCCTGTATCTTTTTGACGGTGAAAAGATGTTGTTCACTTCGTTTAAATGCTCCTCGTTGAATCTTTCCGAAACGTCCTGTTCATTGACAGCCGAACTAGGGGGAGAGCAGTACGATCCGGAGAAGCATCGGATTAGTACATACGTAAAGGCGATCACATTTCACCAGATGCGCATTGTCGATCAGCCACCAAACTGCTCGGCGCGAGTGTTCATAGATATTTAGCTGCTTGCCGAAACTGAAAGAGGGGCAATTGATGTTGCAAGGTCGACAAAAAACAGGCACAAAATGGGACGACATTATCGAGCCCATTGATCAGTACCGCTACAAGATTTCAAAAAGTTACAAGAACGAAATGCTTGTCGACGCTATTATTTACGCCGACGCTGACTTGCTCCCTCCTATATTGAACGACCTTTCGCCGGAGCAGGTCTGCAACGTGGCCTCCTTACCGGGAATAATCGAACGCGCAATGGCAATGCCCGACGTGCACCAGGGCTACGGGTTTCCTATTGGTGGCGTGGCCGCGATGGACGTCCATACGGGAGTCGTCTCACCCGGTGGTGTCGGATTCGACATCAATTGCGGCGTCAGACTGCTCACCGCCAATTTGTCGATCAACGATGTTCGTCCCAAACTCAAGAACCTGGTAGAAGCTTTGTTCTCCACGGTGCCATCCGGTGCCGGGAGCGGAGGCAAAATCAAGCTACACGACAAGGATATAAACGATATTCTCGAGAACGGATTGCAATGGGCACTGGAACGAGGTTACGCCACGGAAGACGACGTTGAACGCACCGAAGAACGAGGAGAGATGCCCGGCGCCGATCCTGCAGCGGTCAGCCCCCGCGCCAAAAAGCGCGGTTCGGATCAGTTGGGTACACTGGGCTCAGGCAATCATTTTCTGGAGATTGATCGAGTCGAACAAATCTTCGACAGAGAGTTGGCAGATGCCTTCGGATTGTTCGAAGGGCAAATTTGTTTCATGACGCACTGCGGGTCACGAGGGCTCGGTCACCAGGTTTGCACGGACTATGTCTCGACAATGAAGTTCGTTATGCAAAAGTATTCGATTGAACTACCAGATCGTGAACTTGCTTGCTGCCCGATCAGTTCACCCGAGGGACGCCAGTATTTGTCCGCCATGGCCGCGGCTGCAAACTTCGCATTTGTTAACCGCCAATGCATTGCGCACTACATTCGCCAGACTGTCAAAAAATTGTTTCCAGGAACAGAATTGAATCTCTTATATGATGTGGCGCACAACATGGCGAAGTTTGAAAATCATTTTGTGCAGAACCAAGTTAAACAAGTACTCGTTCATCGCAAAGGCGCAACCAGAGCATTCCCCGCGGGAAGGGAAGAGTTGCCGGAAGTCTATAGCCGCACAGGCCAGCCGGTCATCATTCCAGGAGACATGGGCCGAGCCTCTTACATTCTGGTTGGAACAGAGCTTGCTCTGCAAGAAACATTCGGCAGCGTTTGCCATGGCGCCGGCAGAGTGATGAGCCGAACAGCAGCACGAAAGGGCAAGCAATCCAAAGACGTGATTGAAGAACTGCTAAGCAAGGGGGTAATAGCCCGAGCCACTACCAGAGAAGGTTTGACAGAAGAAGTACCGGAAGCATACAAATCAATCGATCAAGTAGTCGGTGTAGTGCACAATGCGGGACTAGCCCGCAAAGTTGCTCGTATCAAGCCAGTCGGGGTCGTTAAGGGATAAGACGGTACTTACGGCGGGCTCACAATTACTGTGTTACCATCGAAATTGTAAGTTCCACACACGAACCGCAGTGTGGATCAAGCCCCGAGGGACAACTCGGGGCGCCGCGTGTTACGCGGCGGCGTCCGGCACCAAAAGCGAGCATCAGTGAATGGCTAAAATGAAATCAACTCCCCCCCTGTTGGAAGAGGCTCCTACTACTGAAACGTCCTGGACGGAGGAAGAGTTCGTATACGAATCGCCGTTTGATATCACGGACGATGAGGCCGGCGGCGAAGAAGAAGCAGAGGAGAAACCGGCGGTCAATCACCATGATTTAGACGACGATTCTACTCGCAACTATCTAAGAGAAATAGGCAGACACAAATTATTGAATGGCGGCGAAGAAATTGAACTTTCCAGAGCATGCCAGGACGGAGATGAATCGGCTCGTAGAAGGTTGATTCAAGCCAACTTGCGCCTGGTCGTAAGCATAGCCAAGCGTTACAAGAATAGAGGACTGAGCTTTCAGGACTTGATCCAGGAAGGAAGCCTCGGGCTAATCCGCGCCGTAGAAAAGTTTGATCCGTCACGCGGCTACAAACTTTCAACTTATGCAACCTGGTGGATCAGACAGTCAATCACTCGGGCTCTGGCCGATAAGTCGCGTACAATTCGCGTCCCGGTCCACATGATTGAAATAATGAGCAAACTGCGCAAAGTAATTCGCCACCTGATTAACACCCATCAACGCCGTCCCACAATTGACGAAATTGTTGCAGCATCCGGTGTTGACAAGAAAAAAGTGACGCAAGCAATGGAAGCTGACAAGACGTTGCTGTCCCTGGACGCCGGGAGAGGCCCCGATCAGGAATCCACATTGTGGGACATGCTCGAGGATGAAACCACCATACCGCCGGAGATAGCAACCGACGACAAGCTACTGACCGAGCAACTCAATGTTGTTCTGGACCGGCTGACCGCGCATGAGCGCGACGTGATTCGTATGCGTTACGGTTTGCACAACGGCGACTACATGACGCTCGAACAATCGGGACGAGCGCTGGGGCTAAGCAAAGAACGAGTAAGACAAATCGAAGGTAAGGCACTGAAAAAACTGCGCAGCCTTCAACAAGTAATCGGAATGCGGTCATACTTGAACTAGTACTTACGCTACCAAATCAAACAATCGACAGATACGCGTAAGCGCCCGCTCAGGTCCGCTCGGCATTGGCGAATACGCGTCGTTCAACTACTCCGGAAAAATTGGTTGCACCGGTTTGCCAACCCAGGGCGGCAGAACTCCCGAAATCCACATCTCGCGATCTTTTGCCAGAAGCTCCAACACGGCCGGCTTCGCGGTCGGATTCGCAGCCACGGATTTGCGCACGGCGGCATCATCATCCTTTGCCAGCGCCTCCAATATTTCCGGAGCCACATCCACCCGTGAAGCAATCACCGCACGCACGCCGCCATACTTGTCCGAGCTGAGGCGCCTTGCATGTTCGGCGGACAAGTTTTTGCGTCGAGCCATAGCGGTGCGAACGTCAGTGCTTGGATCGGCGAGCAAGCGCTCAAGAACATCAGAGGGAGTCGATGGATTCTCCGCCGACTCCGCGCGCAGATCCGGATCTCGCTCCAGAGATATCTTAGTCAACACTTCAGGCGGGCAAGCAACATTGGCCGCAATAGCCAGCTTCAACGAATCACCGGCATTTTCCGCCATGACCTTAAAGGCCTCGGCCGGCAAGTCTGTGCGCGCCAAGAGCTTTCGACGAAGGACTCCGTCAACCGAGCGCGCTATCGTCACCAGGACGTCAGGCGGCGTGCTCCGGTTGTGGGCCAAAGCAAAAAGAACATCATCGGAACTATCCTTCGCTAACGAGGTCAGCACCGCCTGCGACACCGCTGGATTCAAGGCCAATTCCTGGCGAATCTTCTCTTCCGGATCCAGAGCAAGGATGGCGGCATTATTGCCGACGGACGAACTACGCGCCAACGCCGCTCTAACGACGGATGATTCATCTCGCGCGATTTTCGCCGCTATAGCAGTATCAATCAAGGGATTAGCAGCCAGAACCCTCCTTACCATATAAGATTTATGCGTGGCCATCTTATCCTGCGCGGCATTTGACAAATCTCCGCGTCGAGCAGCTAGTTGAACAACCGCAATTACTTCATCGACTGCCAACTTCGAAACACTATCGCCTTCCAGTGAAGGGTTTGTAGCGACGGCAGCGCGGACAGTCGGCGCGGTGTCCGCGGCAAGTTTCTTCAAAACGTCCGGTGTCGTAGACGGATGGTGAGCGACAGCTTGACGCACCAGGGAATCGGTATCATTGGCCAAAACAGCAAGCACTGCGGATGGTGTCTTGAGATTGTCAGCTACCTCCGCTCTTACGTCGCGCGATTTATCCTTCGCTAGTGCAGAGAAAACTTCCGTCGGCGTCTCGGCGTTGCGCGCAACACTTTGCCGCACGACCTGATTAGCATCGCCGGACAGTGCAATCAACGTCCGAGAAGATGTTGAAGGATTTGCCGCCACGTAGGCCTTGACCCCGGGATCCCCGTCTTCGGCAAGAAGGGAGAGAATCGATGGAGGTGCTTTCACTTGCTTGGCCATAAATGAACGAACCATCCGATCGCCAATCTTCGCCAGCCTCAGCATCACGTCTTCCGGAGTGTTGGGATTACGAGCCAGTGCAAGCAGTAAGTACTCAGTCTGAACAGGCAGTTGAGCAAGGTCGCGCAGCACCGCAGCGGGCATGCGCATGTGGGAGGCAAGCAATTCGTATGTGTGAGGCTGTTGTCCCTTTGTCAACTTATTGAGAATGGCAATGTCAGGTAAGTCGCCACGAAGGAGCGCTTCCCGCACAGACTGATCGGCATCGTCAGCCAGAAATTCTTCGGCCGATGGAGGAGCATTCTTGTTGCTCGCGACCGCAATCCGCACAGCTACACTATCTTCCTTGGCAAGCGCCGCCAATACTTCTGCCGGACAGTTAGCGTTGTTCGCCACCGCCAACTGGATGTGTCTGGAGGGAACGGGATCGTACGCAGGTTGACTAGCGGCGGCCGGTGCATCACCACTATCTGCGGTGCGTTCCTGAGCATGCGCACTCGGCGCAAATGCACAAGGGCTGAAGCCTTCGACCAACACTCCTGTCAACAGATAAGTGGCGGCAATAGCAACACTAACTCGGCGACTAACCATCGACCTTCGCTCCTTCTGACCCTGACAGCAATTCTATCCGCTTGAGAATGCAACAAACCTGAAATGGCATTACTTCCCTTGATAAACGCGATAAACGATATCTCGCAGCGTCGTTTTATCTACTTCCTGACTCACGTGTTCAATGTACTTAACTTGCCAGTCTTCCAACGCTTTCACCATCATTGACAGTGACAACCCGGCAGTCTTTGCAGCGGCAATTTCGGCGCCAATCTCGCAGTTCGCTCCAATCGAAAATACTCTGGCCACCGCCGAGTAGCCCATGCTTTCGCGTAGCGCAATGCGCAGCAAGGCCTCCGACCTGTCAATGCCGATGCGTTGAGACAGTGCGGCGATAATGGCTCTAAACTTCGAGAGAGGTCCACCCAATTCGGTTTCGGGTGACTTAATCAGGCCATAGTGCAGCAATCGTCCGATTGCCATGGCACCTTGCAGCGTAGTAATGTCGCCCAGCTTCCTGATCAATTCGTCAATGGTGCTAAGACCGTCGCACATTTTCCAGATTCTTCGCATCAGCTCCATTTCCTCAGCACTCAAAGGCACATTCTCCTGAGGATCCATAAGCTGAGAGCCAAGCAAATTACCGGTATCGGCAATTTTTTCCAAAGAACTTTTCACGCCCTTCGGGAACTTCTTCCAATTGGCTTCAATGTTATCGGCGCATAGAGCCGAGTCCAACAGCAACTTATCCAAAGGTCGCGTCACTTTGTTTGCATCGTCAGCCAAATCCGGTGGCGGCTGCCTTTCAATAAAAACGTAGACTCCCTCTTGCCAAACGGACACGAACTCGGTAACGGCGGCGTTCCCGCGCAATCGACCCTGCTTAGCACACACCAACTTTCCTTGTTCGAACAACGCTCGAAAACTTCGGTCGCGGTGCTCGACCGACAGAACGCCGTGGCAACGATTGGTGTTCAAATTCTGAAGGACACCGGCAGGCTCGGTGGTGCCTAAATGTCCGATCAAAGACTGCACTCTGGTTTCAGGTTCGGGGGTTATGCGAAACTTGTTCTTTTCGGTGTCGCGCACCTGCCCGAAAAACGCCTGATCTTGCAGAGCGATTTCAAGCTGGCGAGCGCTGATCAAGCCCTTCGCAACACATAGTGAGCCCATCGAAAGCCGCTGGGCACTCTTTGAATTTTGCATCGTGGCAATGATATCGTCGAGTTGCTCGCGCGTGAGCATTCTGGCTTCGACCAGGTAATCTTTCAGTTTGAATGGCCTCGAATTGCGAAAATGATGAACAAGAAACGGAATCTTCGGAAAGATCGGGTATATTGCACCGATCTTTTCCATACCTCGCAACTCTTCCAACATTTCATCAAAGCTTAATTGCTGCGACAAGCGCTGAGCAATCGAACTTAAAGGCGTGTAGTTGTCGATTGCCGCCAGCACTTTGTTGCGACGCTTCGTACCTTCGCTACCGCCCTTAAGCTTGATACCGAACATGGTCAATACAGGAATAATGGTCATCAGAACCTGTTCGGACAGATCGCCGCTTTCCTTGTTGAGTTCGATTCCCTGTCCCATGGCTTGCTGAATGTGCTTGGCCATAGTTGAGGAGTAGTCATAAACGGCTGAAAAACTTTCAAACACATGAAACGAAAGATAACCAACAGGACTTTCTTTGACCAGAGCAGCCGCTTTGTCATGTTTAACAAAAACAAGGGCGCCCTGCACTTCCAGTAAACTTTTGGCTAACTGGCTCGCCTCAATCAGGTGCTCGGCGGAGAATAAAAATCCCGATTCCGTGCTATCGACAATAACGACGTCGAATTTCCTTTTCGACTTGTTTAGACCAGTCAATTCAGCGATGAAGTTCGGTCCGTACTTCAAAACGAGCACACTCTCGTGCACGACAGAGTCCGCTAGTCGAAGAGTTACTTCTTCGCCTTCTTTCATCCCGTTCCCTTCGCTTTCGCGTTGTTGCAAACGTCCGATTTCCCGACAGGCTGCTGTTGCGGTCAAGCCGCACAGTTGTTATGCCCGAATTGAAGAACTGTACCGCTAAATCTAATCGGACCTGTTAATAATGCGCCAAATCAGCATGAACACTTGGCGACGGACTACCTCAGTCGGTCCCCCTCCACTATAATTGACGAATGGCCAAGATCCTGCTGGTTGAAGACGATAAGAACCTTGCGCGGTTGCTGATGATGCAACTGGAGCATGATCGTCATCTCGTGGACGTTGTGGCACAAGGGGAAGAAGCCCTGGCCGCTCTGAAGATTCACGAGTACGACCTGATAATACTGGACTGGATGTTGCCGGACGTAACCGGGGTCGACATTTGCAAACTTTATCGGCAACGAGGTGGCACTTCGCCGATCCTGATGCTGACAGCAAAAGAAACGGCAGAGGACAAAGTCGCAGGGTTGGATGCCGGCGCCGATGATTATCTGACCAAACCGTTTAACCCTCCGGAGCTGTCCGCCCGAATTCGGGCATTGTTGCGTCGGCCGGCCGCCATAGCCGGCAAAGCATTGAAGGTGAAGGACCTCGTGCTGGACACCATTACCAGAAGAGTGACCAGGAGCGAACAGACCATTGATCTGACAGCTAAGGAATTTCGCTTGCTGGAGTTGCTTATGAAGCATCCTAACCAGAGCTTCACCGTAGAATCGATTTTAGACCGACTCTGGCATGCAGACGCCAACGCCTCGATGGAAACCGTGCGCACACACATCAAGACCTTGCGGCGGAAGATCGGTGATTCGGAAGAGAACCCGATCATTCGCAGCCGCCGCGGGCTAGGCTACAAGATAGTCGGCGATTAGGACCGCCAATACGCCAGCGACAGCTGATCAGTGACAAGAGTGAATCAGGGATAGAGTCCGGGAATCGAGCTGACCGGCTAACTGTCGGTACCGCTCAGGGTAAGCGGTCAAGATCGTAATCTGCATTGCCGAAGCTAGAGTCATAAGCAAGTTCAGAACGGCAAGGGCAGCGCGATCGTCAAGGTCGGCGAAAGGTTCATTGACGAACACGGGCACAGGGCGAATCCGGCAGACTATCAACGCTACCAGTAGACGCAAGAGAAGATCAATAAGCATTCCAATGTCTTTACGTTCATTCAGTAGTTGAGGTTCGCCGAGAACGGATTCACCATTATGTAGTCCGACGGAAATCTCCAGTCGTTCATTCCAGGTTACACTCGTGATTCCAAGCAACTCCATAATTCCCGACTCCGCCGCAACTCCCGTCGAGCTCCGGGTACAGATTCGCTCCCACTGCTTGGTCAATAGTTCCGCCCACTGCCAGTGGGTGTCCTGAGCCACTCTTTCCAGCAATGATACTGCAAGCTCGGCCGCGCGCTTGTCCTGCTCGATGCGCTTCATGTTGCGGTCAAGGACTTCTAATTCACTCTGGATCTTTGGATGTACGTCTTCAAACCTCCTCAAAGAGCTTCGCATTGCCTCTTCGCACTGAGAGTACTCTCCTTGCAAGACTTGAATTTGACGCACGACTTCATCCAAAGCGACAGGCGTGGATAGTTCCTCTACCGCTATCTCCAGCAACGAGGGATGAGCAGTCAACAGATTCTGCAAGCGAGCATTGACGTCCTTTCTTTTTGCGATCAGAATTTCCAGCTCGACTGTCTCCTCCGGTCCTTCCGCCACTGTCGCCTGCGCCCGCAGCGACAGTTCTTCTTGAATCTGTTGAAAACGTCGATGCTCAAGAGTCCTCGCTCGAAAATCGACAATGGCCTGCGCCAGATCTTCGGGAGCCTCCAAGCGGGCTCGATAGAACGCGTCGCGCAACTGCGACTCTATATCAGCTATTTCACCGGCAAGAAAACGAAGCTCGGAACGCTTGTTACTCAACGATGAACTAATCTTCTCCGTTTGGCGAACAGATTCGTAAAATCGCTGTATGTCATCGGCCAACAAGGTCGTCAGCTGCGGCGTAATCACGGCATTCGACCGGTGAGCCCTTTGAAAGAAGGGCTGAATTTCGGCGATGAGCTTATACTTTTGCTTCTCTCGCACAAACATCAGCTGCTCCAGCAAGTCCAATTCTTTGAGCTGCTCGGCTGTTCCAGCATAGCCGATAACTTGCTTGAACAACTCATTACCGCTGCTAGCGTTATTGCGCTGAGCCAACATGTCCGCCTGACGATTTACTGATGCAAGGTCCTGAGCCAGCGCGACTTCCGCTTGCGCATACTCAGCGCACTCTCGGGAGAGCCTGTCAAAACGTTCACGGCGAGAACGCTTAACACCATGGAGCAGAACAAAAACAAAAGTCGAGAAAACAAAAGCTGTTATTGAAATCGTTAAAAGCACCGTTATCAGTTGCTCTCGCTGCATCCCCGGGAGGGTCTGCGAATAGGGAAAAGCAACGATGGCGATTAGAAATGCGACAGGACTAACGCTCAGCCATAACAAAGCAGATCGCCAACGTCTCTCACTGTTGGTCGCTTGCACGAACTCCAGCTTCGCCTCACTGACATCACTTTCGATTCGCTGCAGGACCTGCACGGCATCTGCCAGTTTCTGCTTTGTCGTTTTCAACAACAGAACTAGCCGATTGGCATCATCAAGATCACGGGCGTTCATTGACAGCACGGTCTGACGGGTGCGGCTAACCTTGTCGAAGTCGACGCCGGCATCCTTTACCCTGCGCATTTCTCGGGAGTGACGCAAAGTGAGGTCGTCGAGTTCTGCTTGCACGTTAGAAAGCGTACCGGCCAGGTTATACAGTAACTGCGCATCTCCCGACTGGCAGTTTTTGAGGTCGCCTTCGGCAGAAAGATTACCTTCGGCTTCTTCAACTTCGCGAGTCAATTCGGCGTAATTCGCCATCGTCGAGGCCCTTTTGCCCCAAAGTTCTTCGACTTTGGCAACTGCATCTATCGGAAAGGCGGAAAAATCGCCCAACTCGTGAAGTTCTGCCGACAATAAGGTACTGTGAGCGGCTTGCTCTTGCAGCTCCATGATTTGCTTATCGAGGTCACTTAGCGCCTTACTCAAGTGAAGCTGTTCCTGCCGCTTTAAAACCAACTGCCTGTCTGCGATTTCTCGCTCCAATTCAGTCAGTACAGCCTGTTTTCCGTCACTTTCCCCTTTCGCTTCTTCAATCCGTTGCAACCGCTCCTCAAGAATCACCCTTCCCCCGGCCAGGGCGCCTAACAAATCGTCAATTTTGTAGACTTGCCCTTGAAACTCATAGTGGTCAAGCCCTTCCAAAACATGCGCAACGGCTTGGTTAGGATGAGGCTGACCGTAAACGGCTCTATGCAGTAGAGTGGCTATTCGTTGGCAGTGCAAAAGTGATTTTGCAGGTTCAAAATTAGTCCTGTCGATTGCCGCTATCTCTTCGAACGTGGCTGAGTCGACACCACAAAGGGACGCGCCCGCAGGTTCGGCATAGTTGCATTTTTCGCCACAGGATACGATATCACTGGTACCGGCAGCAAAATCGCAGGCGATCGTAACGGAGCGAGCACCGATTGAAGTTTCCAACTCACAACCGCGAATAGTCGGGGGAACGGCACGCGCCCCGACATAGGGTTGATATAATGCCTGCACAATTACATCGATAACGGCGCGACTTTCAGCGGCGCTGGACGCAACAATAAGGTTGAGTCGATCCGACACAAAGCAAAACAGGTCACTTTGCTGTTCGGAGTCCCCCGATATCTTTAGCGAGTCAACTCGCATCGCCCGGCTTTACTCTCCCCTGACGTAGCGCAGCTAATCCAATGTATTTACAGTGATCCAGGAGATTCGACACACCGGGGGTGGTGGTGGCATCAACTTTCATTTCCTCGATCAATTTAAGAAATCGAAGCTCGGTCTGAGATGGAGCGATCCTCTGTTTTTCGTAGTCGGGGCGGCAGAGGTTTTCCACTTTCACGTGATAGTATCGCGACTGTAAGTCTGCCATACGAATCGGCACAGGGTTACCAACTTCGTGCAAGCCGATCAGCCTTAAAACTACGATGTCTCGATTCTCTCTAGCGCCGGATGACGACAGCGCGTTTTCAATTACTTCCGCATAGCGATCTGATTCTTGATTAGTCACGTCGACGCAAGCGCAGACAATGCGGCGAAGATCAAGCCCGTGCTTCTCTATCGAAACAGCCGGCGCTCCTGACGCTGTTTTTACCGAAACGATCAAAGCCGATCGGTCGCCGACATCTTGCGTACTCTGTCCGAACAGGCTACCGGAGAAGGCCGCGCTCGTTTTGCCGGCACACTGCTCGATGCGAGCATTGGCTAATCCACCACCGGCAAGATAGGAAAATGAGCGCGCCGAGTTTTCCATCTCTGCGGCATCAAAGCTACGTGCCGCAAACGGCTTGATCAATACCTTGAGCGGAGAATCTTCTTTGTGAAGCGCAGCCAGTCGTTCCGGTTCAATCGCAAGCGGTTCGACGCCGTCGACAAATGGCCGGCACGTAATTGTTACGCCCGCACATGCCGGTAAGCGAATAGTGACGTGCTCCGGCTTGCTGAAGACGTACACGTTCGTTGGCCATTTCGTCATGCCTGAGGCAGCCACGAACTGAGGCGCATAAAAGGAAGTGGCGGACCAGGGATCGAACTCTCCCGGAGCTATTATTATCGGCGTGTGATGAAGGACCGCAAAAGCAGATTGCAGTCGCGCAACGGTCTGAAGTGAAACGGATGCGGAGTGAAAGAGATTGCCGGCAACAATTACGGCGTCGACCTTTTCCTCCGCTGCCAGCGCCAATGCGCGTTCAAGCGCCAGAAACCCTTCCTCCGTGCGTTCGCGTCTTTGAGCCGGAGCCAGCTCGAGACTTTCGAGCGCTGAGGGAGAATCGAATAAGGCGTCTGAGATTTGCAGAAACTTGATTTGTGCTTGACTCATTTACCGGCCGTCGTTGACGAGTGCAAGTGGACACTATTCAACAACTATGTGCCCGGGATTAGACGAGTTCGAACAAACACGCCATTCCCTGGCCTACGCCAATGCACATGGTGGCCAAACCATACCGCGCTTTGCGCCTGTTCATTTCTCGCAACAAGGTTCCGATAATTCTTGCGCCGCTAGCACCGAGCGGATGACCAATTGCGATAGCGCCGCCGTTGACGTTCACTTTTTCCAGATTGATACCGAGCTCATCGACAGAAGCCAATACTTGTGCGGCGAATGCCTCATTCAACTCGAACAAATCGATATCCTCGACCTTCAAGTTTGCGCGCTGCAACACTTTGCGAGTCGCTGGCACAGGACCGATGCCCATGCATGCAGGATCTACTCCGGCGGCAGCGGAGCCGACAAATCGTGCCAGAGGCTTCAGCCCGAGAGCAGCAGCTCGGTCGGCCGACATTATCAACAGTGCGGCAGCACCGTCATTGATACCACTAGAGTTTCCCGCGGTAACGCTGCCACCGTCTCTAAACGCCGCACGCAACTTTTTCAAATCAGCCATGGTAGTTTCCGGTCGGGGATGTTCGTCAGTGTCGATCGTTTTCGTTTCCCCCTTCTTAAGCGGAACGATCACCGGAACGATCTCGTCGGCAAACTTATTCTCGTTTCGGGCAGCCCCGTACTTGTGCTGACTTGCCAGGGCGAAATCATCCTGCCTTTCGCGGGTGACGTTGTACTTCTGCGCAACATTCTCGGCGGTTTCACCCATGGAGTATGGATGATGCATTTTGGCCAGTTTATCGTTAGTAAAACGCCAACCCAACGTTGTATCAAATACTTTCACGTCGCGGGAGAAAGCGCTTTCTGCCTTTGCCATTACCAACGGCGCCCGCGTCATCGACTCCGTACCACCGGCAATGTAGATATCGCCCATTCCGGTTTGAATTCCCATAGCAGCACGCGCGACGGCTTCCATGCTCGAAGCACACAGCCGGTTCACAGTGCACCCCCCTACAGTGTCGGGCAGCCCGGCCAGTAAAAGCGCCATGCGCGCGACGTTGCGGTTATCCTCGCCGGCCTGATTGGCACAACCGAAAATAACATCTTCAATATCGCCGGCCGGCACGCCGGGATTACGTTTCATTAGCTCGGCAATGACAATCGCGGCCAGATCGTCGGGGCGAATATCCTTAAGCGCTCCGCCATAGCGGCCAAACGGAGTACGTACCGCATCGACAATCACGACTTCCTTCATTGCTGCTCCTTTGTTCTGTCACCGGCTGATCTATTGTAGCCACAGCGTAAAGCAAGGCGCGATCAAGTCGAGACTCGTATTGCAAGCCAAACGCAGCATTGAGGCCGAAGTGTGAAACTCCGCTTAGAGAGCCTCTCAGTCGCTCTCACAGCGGCGATAGACCAACTGAACCCGATTGGTTGATTCAGCGATGATTTATTGATTACTTAATTTAGTGCGAATACAGAACCGACAATTGGGCAAGCCACATTGCCAGAACCAGCATAGTAAGGGCTACGCCAACCGTGTGGCGCAAGAAATGCTCGCCAAAGCCGCGCAGGGCTCTAAAAACATTCTGGTCTACAACAAATTGATCTCTCATGGTTTCTCACCAAATACGAGAACCCGGGTCGACGCGGGCTGCAACAGATTTATACCAGACTACCCGCTCGCTGCGGGCAGATAAGCAATATTGAAGCTCAAAACCACTGACGTAAGGAACCGGCTCACGGTTCCCGAGCACTGCGCGCCGCCGGCCAGGCACCTTTTCAAAGAAGATGAAAAATCGAACACGTAACGCGTTAAAATGTATGCTCCTATAGATTATTCGGGGTGCCTGCATGCCACTCAATCACTACGTCACGCTTGGAAACTCAGGTCTGCGCGTCAGCCCGTTCAGCCTGGGGACAATGACTTTCGGTAAGCAATGGGCCTTCGGTTCCACGGATGAAGAGGCCAGCGCCATTCTGCGTCGCTTTATCGAGGCCGGCGGTAACTTTGTCGACACCGCCAACTTCTACACAAAAGGCAATTCAGAGCTTCTTATCGGCGATTTCATCAGCAAGGAAAAAACGCGCAGAGACAGTTTGGTTCTGGCAACCAAGTTTTTCGGCAATCTTTATCCCGGCGATCCCAACGCAGGCGGTACAAGCAGAAAGTCGATCATGGCGGCGTGCGAGCAATCGTTGAAACGATTGAAAACCGATTACATCGACTTGTATTGGATGCATTGTTGGGATCGATTGACACCAATTGAGGAGACAATGAGCGCCCTCAATGATCTGGTCCGCGACGGCAAGGTACGCTATATAGGTTTCTCCGACACGCCGGCGTGGAAAACCGCTCAGGCGCAAACTGTAGCAATTTTCCGCGGATGGGCGCCGCTGATCGCTCTGCAAATTGAATACTCGTTGCTCGAACGCACGGTAGAGGGCGAGCTGATGCCTATGGCCCGCGAGTTGGGACTTGGCGTAACACCATGGTCGCCATTGAAATTCGGAATCTTGAGCGGCAAATACACCAGAGAAAACGCCGGCAAAGTTGATATTACCCGCGGTGACTGGGTCAAATCCAACCTGAATGAAACCGCATACAAAGTAATTGACGAGTTGGTCTCAATCAGCAAGGAAGTTAACTCAACTCCAGCGCGGGTAGCATTAGCCTGGCTGCTCCGGCAACCCGGAGTAACTTCACCAATCATCGGCGCAAGAACACTGCAACAGCTTGAGGACAACATTGAAGCACTAGAATTGAAGCTAGACCCTAAACATATCGCAACACTAAATGCGGTATCGAAGCCAAGCTTGAACTTCCCGCATGACTTCGTTCAAACCAACGGCTCCTGGGGCTGGGGCGGATGCACTGTCAATGGACAGTCGCACGAGCCAATGTTCCTCGCGCCGAAAAACCAAGACGAACTAGTGGTGCGCGAAGAAGCGGCGGTAAAAGGATAGACCTGCGGCTCTCAATAACACGGCGACGGAATCACGATTGTGATTCCGTTTCCTTTAGAGGCAATTCCCGTGGAGGCAATTTGAATCCAGTCAAATCGGACAACGCTTCCATTATTCGCCAGGTAGTCTCATCAAGATCTTTACTGGCTTCCAGCGGTTTGCCGATTCGTACATAAGCCTTTCCATTTTTTACATTGGTGCCGACTATTCCGACAGGCACAATGGGCAACTTATTGGCTTTGGCAAAATACGCCGGACCTAAGTGCGGCGGTCCCATCTGCCCGGGGGTCTTGCTGCGGGTACCTTCAATAAACATGCCGAGATACCAGCCCTTTTTCAGCATATCCCTCACAGCCTTGAACGTAGACGGTTCAGGCTTGTCGCGATTGACGGAGATGGCGCCGTAGGCTCGAACTAAGTTACGGAAGAACTTATCGGTAAACAATTCTTCCTTCGCCAGAAATGAAACAGGCTTGTCGGTGGCGCGTGCAATAATCGGCGGGTCCCAATTGGACAAGTGATTCGCTACAAAAACGCACGGACCTTCTTTCGGAATGTTTTCGCGCCCGGAAAACTCCAGCCTGTTTTGAAAGAAAAACAACGGGCCAAAAAAGTATCGCGCCGTCATCAAATAGTAAAACGCGCGAAACGGCGTAAATGCGTTCTTATCGTGCAGTGTCGGCATCACTTATTCGTCAGGGAGTTGTTGGCTTAGCCCCGACAGCGCGGGGTAAGCTGATTCGAACGATAGAATTGTCTTCCTGTTGGCTGACGTAGAGGTTGCCATCACGATCCAACGTCAGATAGTAGGGCTTCTTAAAGCCGCTGGCGATAATGGAAGATATGCCGGCGGGCGTAACTTTGGCGACAGTGCCACCATTGTAGTTTGCAACATAGACATTCCCGCCTTCATCGGCCACAAGGCCAATCGGGCCACGGATCGTGGAACCGGTGCAAAAGGTACTGCGGGAGCCATCGGGACCAATTCGATCAATGCTATTGCTCATGTAGTTTGCCACATAGAGATTGCCGTTACGATCAAAGGTAAGACCGGACGGCGCGGAAAAGCCCGTGGCAATTACACGCAAACTTGTGTTGGCCACTACCGGAACAGGACCGGTGCCAGCGGAAGGTGCCGGGGACGATTGCACGGGAACCTGCGCCGGTGGCTGAACTTGTTGCGTCTGAGTCGCACCATATGCGGTGGACGGGTTCTGCGTCGGTACGTAAGACGTCTGGGCAGGCGGATTGTAATTGGTCTGCGTTTGCGGCTGGGCAGTCTGTTGCGCGGGCGCGTAAGACTGGTTCAGCGGAGTCGTCGCGGGTTGTTGCACTGCGCCGTACACACTGGAGGCCGAGTAAGGATTCGCGGTAGGCGTCACAGCCTCGCGCAGACCATCGGCAGTGCCCCCTGGAGTAGCAACGCCTTCCGGCGTGCTGTTCACCTGAGCCAGTCGGCGCTGCGCCTCGGGGAAATGAGGATTATTCGGAGCTATTGCCGAAAAGTGCGTCCGCGCATCAGCGGAGCGTCCGGCTTCCTGCAGGATCATTCCCAACTGAAAGTGCGCATCGGGATCGGTCGGCTTTATTCGCAGCACTTCTTCAAAGCGCGGGATAGCCTCTTTGTTTCTCTTTTGAAGCTGGTAGATTACGCCGAGGTTGTATTGAGCATCAGCAAGGTTCGGATCGATGTCGCAGGCCCGCTTGAAAAATATAATGGCCGACTCCGGACTGTTTTGCTTGTACGCAGTCAGTCCTAGGTTGTAGAGACTTACCGCTCGCGGATTAGGCGTGTAGGCTCCGCCTGCGGCACCATCACCGGGTAGTCGATAGTTAGGAGCAGTTTGACCGTAAGCGACAGCGCCGCCACTTAGCAACAGAATCAATGCCAGCACTTGCGCTCGATAAAGACTAGTGTTCAAGCCCTTCACCCCGATCTCCTTCTACCTTTAAAAGTAGGATAGCGTAACAACCTCAGTCTGACCTGAAGTAGACACAATTTGTTTCTCCATCGACAGATAAAATGCGGCGTCAGCGCGCAAAAGCGGGTATAAGTAGTGTTAGAAATCTTTTAACGGTCTTCGCATCCGCGCCTGTAGGGCAGTAAGGAGAATTCCTCAACTAATGCGCACAATCGGTCATATACTTACTTCCGCCGGTATCGGACTCTTCACCTACCATCGCTACAAGTCCCCCGGGGCGGGAATTGCAAGCTTTCTGGTCGGCTGGCTGATAGACGTCGACCATATAGTTGATTACGTGAAAGCGCACGGCTGGAAACCCGATTGGCAGCGAGTCAACGAAGCCAAGCACGAAGAGTATAGCGGCAAGCTATATCTTCCTTTCCACTCCTACGAGCTAATCGCTTTGTTTTTCATGCTATGTCGCAGACCGGAACGACATCCATACAGGGTCGGCATAACACTGTCAGTTGTCACCCATTTGCTGCTGGACCAGAAATGTAACCCCTGTCGCAAGCCACTCACCTACTTTCTAGCGCATAGAATCCACAAACGATTCAACGCCAAGGATATTCTTCACCCCTAACCAGCGCGGCTCAAGATTGGCGAACTCACAGAGCACCAGGTCGCTGAGCGCGGACGGTTGAGCTATTGTCAATGCTGCGCAAGCACCGCTCCGCCGGAACAACGCGGCAAGCCGTCAACATTGATGGACCCGCTCTGGTGTGACAGAATAGGGGGGGGAAGACAAGAACAGAGGAGCGGCCGTGTTTACTTGCTCTAGTCCAAAGAATCTCGCATCAGCTAGTCTCACAGTTGCGATTGCGTGCAGTTTGCTCTCGTCCGCGCCGGCGTATTCGCAAGAGATTATCGATTTCGGTCCCATTGCCCAGCTGATGGAAATGGAACGACCAATGTCGCCGGGAGTCGAACCAGTGCCGTCGGCCGGTCCGAACGTATTACAGGCAGGAGTCAATAAACACAACGAAGCTCGCACGCAGCATCCGCACAAAGCCTTAGACGCAACACCGGTAATGTGCTGGATTGACGATGCGACAAAGCCAAAGGCAATAATTGTTTGCGTTCACGGTCTTGGACTGCACAAAGGTACCTACTCCCAATTCGGAGAGCGAATGGCCAAGTCCGGATATGCAATCTACGCAATGGATGTGCGTGGCTTCGGCTCATTCATGGAGTTACCCGGCGAAAGACAATGCGATTTTCCAAAATGTCTCGATGACGTGCGTGCTGCACTAGATATGGTGCATCAAGCCCATCCGGGGCTACCAGTGTTTCTGCTTGGCGAATCGATGGGCGGCGCGATTGCACTGCGAGTGACGGCCATGCACCCGGAACTTGTTGATGGTTTGATCTCCTCCGTGCCAGCCGCTGAGCGATACGGACAGGGTAAGAGCACAATGAAAGTCGGATTCAAATTGCTGACGTCACCGAACAAAGAGATGAACGTTTCCGACATGGTTGTAAATCAGTCAACGCAGAAAGCCGAACTCCGCGAAGAATGGAGTAAAGACCCGTTGGCTCGATTTATGTTGACACCGAAAGAACTGGTGCAGTTTCAACAGTTCATGGTAGCAAACGAACATAGCGCCAAAAACATTACCAAAACTCCGGTGCTAATGGTTCAGGGAACCAGCGATCGACTGGTAAAGCATACGGCCAACGAACACATCATCAAGCAGATTCCTTCACCGGACGCCCAACTGGTGTTTGTAGACAGTGCGGAGCACTTAATTTTCGAAGAAGGTCAGTTCAATGACGGCGTGATAACGCTTGTGAGCGAATGGCTAAAATCGCACATGGCACCAAGCCCAGTGGCAACCTCGCAATAAGACTTAGTCGACTATTTCCACCCCCGGCAAGCCTTCTCGCAACTGCCCGACGCCGGTCGGAGAGATGCCGCTTCCCGAAACATCCAGCTTCTGAAGGTGCTTCAACCCGAGAAGGGCGGGAATGGCACCATCTGTCACGGAAGTTCTGCTTAAATCCAAAACCCGCAGCGTACTCGGCAGCGAGGGAACCCCGTAGTCGTGATATTGCAGTCCCCGAAGCCCCAGGCTAATCAGGCTTGAAGGTTGGAGCTGAACTACACCGTCAGTGGTGGCATTCGTATTGCCAAGATCCACTGTGTCCAAGTCCTTCAGATGATTCAAGCGCCCCACTTGCGTATTGCCCATTGCGGTTTCATAGCTTAGATTGAGAGACTTAACACCCGGCACCTGGAGCAAGTGCTGCGGCTCTCCTACGAACAGCAATAACTTAAGCGCGTTTTGCCCGGACTTGGAATTGGGATTAACTGACGCCAACTCCACAAGCTTCTGTTGTGCGATGGGCAGGGCCTCGTTGCGCAACAACAATGCTCTTTCCATGTAGAAATCGTGTATAAGCGAACGCTCACCGGGCGGAATCTGAGAAAGTCGTTGATATAGTGCTTCACCGATCATCGCCGCTTTGATCGGAGCCTGCTCAATCAACTGTAGGACCGGTCCTTTCTCAGCGTGCAGCGCATATTCGCCGGTAAGAATCGCATAGTGTTCTCTGGGGGTTCCAGCGTAATCGCGCGGCTGCCAAGGCTCTACCCTTCGCCCCATATGAAACAGCGCAGTCTCTATCGGCTGAGCCCGCTCGAAGTGGTGGGCGAACTCATGCAAAACATCCATCATTGTGGTCTTGTCCATCTTGCGTCTGTACAAGCCGGTCTCGCCCTGGCCCAGAACACTGTCCGCATTAGATCGGAAATTAGGATCCGACGTTTGACGCTGGAACCATGGATCAAACGGGTTCGCATCGCCGGACAGGACTACGCGCTTAAAGACGTTGGGTTCAGGTGTGCGTTGGATTAAGGCAAAGGTCTCAGCAGGAGTCAGCTGCCCGACCATTTCCTGCATCGCTGGCGTCGCCAACTCGGATTTAGCAGCAGCGGCTCCGGGTCCCCCGGCATTGGCCTCAGCGGTCAATTCTGCAAATCGCTCTAATTTTGCAGCATGAGCTTCAGGCACCACAAGCTCAGTTCTTAGACCTTCTTTGCGATACACCCTCACCTGCTCCGCAACATGATCCAGGAACGTTTCGCTATATTCCCTTGTGCTTAGTGGTGCTTCGGACGGGCGATTCTCCGGCGCTTTTAAGCGCGGCAACTCCTGCACGGTTCGCTCGAAAGTAACAGGCGCTGCATCTACCGTTGTTGGAATTTCGCTCACTTTGAGATCACCGCTTTGGACTCGCGCTTGGAGGTCAGCCAACATTTTTGCACAACTCTCGCGTGCAGTCACAGGTTCCAAGAGCACGGCACGCTCGGTCGTCTTAACCACCACCGCCGGGACTTCGACTGCCGGCTCAACGCGCTGCTCCAATTGCTCAACAAGAGTATTGCTTCTCTTCGGGCTTCCAGCCAGAAGGTCAATTCCTTTTTGCCCACCGGCAAGGAATCCGCCAACCATGGAGAAGCTGTAGGCCGACTGCAGCCGCTGGTCCATCGACGCGAAGCCTTTGCCGGACAGAATAGAATGCGCGTCAGCCGCGACCACTCCGGCAGGGGCACCGGCAAGCATGGTTGACGCAATGTCGTTTTGCAAGACCTTTCCAGCGATTGTGCCCTTCAGGTGCTTGCCTGTAGCAAGGTCTTTGATGCCCATAGTTCCGTAGCCCAAAGCCGCGAACGTCAAAGCCCCCGTGGTTGCGTGGGTTAACTTGGCTTTGACAAAGTCGCCTTCCTCAGGCTTAACGGGCGTCAACAGTCCGCCGTAAACAGCTCCCGCACCGATGGTCAATCGGATTTCGTGCCCGGCGATGGCGCGCAACTCCTCGCGAGTGAGCTTGTTCATACCCGAATTCATTGCGGCTTCAGCCATCGGTCCCCTGAATACGCATCCCAAACCTTGTTTGACCGCAAGAAAGGGCAAAATCATCCCCGCCGCGCTACCGACCTGTTGAACGTGCCAGTCGACACTCCAGGGTTTAGCTTCCGGAGCTTTCAACAACTGTGAGCCCTTCTCCCACCGGGTTCCGAAGGATCGATCAAAGGCTTGAGCCACCGCCGTCACCGGTGCTTGCAATCCTGCATAAGCAGCGGAATGCAAAAGGTTCTCCGCTTGATGCCGCACGACGGACTTCTGAGCAGTATCCAGCAACTCGGCTGAACTAAGAGAAATTTGCGACTGACTTTCGAATTTGTTGGACATGAGCGACCGAAGTGAAGTGAGCAACTGTGGCTAACCGAACGGCTAGCGACGATTTCATCCAGCAAAATCGCGCTGGTTTTCCGAGTCTAGTCTACGCCAGGGGGGCAGCGGCATAAATGGTGGAATTACGACCTATTTGACTGTCGGCGCAGCCGGTTTACTGCTACTGGACCCTGACTTTGCTTCGCTGAGAATCAACTCGGCCAGCATAAATACGGCGATGAAGGTACCAGCGGTACCCAGAACCTTTTCACCGGTACGCATCCATTCACGTCCTCTCGCTTTGGCCAGATGAGCCTCGACGGCCTCGGCAATGACGCTGCGCCGTACAAGTTCCTGTTGTCCCTCTCCGAGCTTCTTGTACTGCTCGTATTCCTTTTCCAGTTTTTCCTTGTCCTTGCCTTTCGCCTCTTTGATTTTCTTCTCGAACATCTCACGGAACTTGGCGTCGTTGTCGTACTCCTTAAGCTTTTCCATCAGCTTGGGCTCAGCCAGCCGATCCGCCAAAATCTTAAGTCCATTTGGACCTTCCAATGATTTGACATCAAGCGGTTTATCCTTAGCCAGTGGATCGCTGGATCGGCGCTCTTTCTCTTGCACGGGAATCTCGTTGAGAGCTTCGTCGACACCAGGACGAGACTGCTCGGCGGGCTTCTTATCGCCGCCCTCTTTGCCACCGGACTCAGTACCAGTTTTCTCGCCACCGGAGGGAGTGCCTTCATAGGCGGCTTTCATGACGTTCCTTGTTTCCAAAGAATGAACTTTGTTACCGAGAACAGTTGCTTCTTGTTCGAACAACGGACGCGCATACTTCCTGTAGATTGCCTGACGCTCAGCGTTCAGAGCATCAATTCGCCCGTCCTTTCCATCGACTCCATCAATGTGATCGGCAACAGCTTTCCGCGCAGCAGTTTCATCCCATGTGGTGGCACGACCACTTGAATCTTTGGCTGTTTTTCGGTATTCCTCAACCATTTCATAGAGCGGGCCGGAGGGCTTATCTCCGAAGAACTGCTTCCTCAAGAGTTCGCCTTCTCGTCCTTCGGCAGCTAACCTCGATATCAGGTCTTCGGCTACGCGATTGGTTGAGCGATCGCTCAGCCGCCTCTGTTCATTTTCCAAGACCCGCACAGCATCGGCTGTTTCCTGGAAACGCAATCCCAGGGGGCTATTTTCCTTGAACGACTTAGCCAATACATCAGCTTTCGACCGTTCCGTAGCACCCAGCGGCTTGCCACCACGCTCAGTGGCTACATCCGCAACAAATACTTCCCACCGGGTTTTCGTTTCCGTAGTGGATGGCTCCGGCAGACGAGCACCGGTTTCGAAGTTATATCTTTCGCGAATTTGCTTCAGTTGTTCAGCACGCGTATTGGCATCAGCGCTCAGCTCTTTGATCTTAAGATCGTCGAGTATCTTCCGGAAGATCAAATTATCCTGTTGCAGGTGAACCAACTCGTGATAAAGTACTCCCGCAAGTTCCGCCCCCGTTCGCGGATTGAGCATATCGGCGGTGGTGACGCGAAACTCGCCGTTGCCCCTGACATAATGCCCCCCGGCGCCGTTGAGATGCTCAACGACTTTGATTTGCACCGGCGGCAATCCATGAGTTTTGGCAAACTCATTCACTTTCACTTGCAGCGCCTCCGCACGAGTTCTGCAATCTTTCGACAGTTCGGTAGTCGCTTTCGAGTGCTCCTCGTTGAGCATCTTCCATTGGCCCCTCAGTTCTTTGAGAGCCTTAGACCCGCCATCCGATTGCAGTAGTTTTGTTGCCTCGGCGGGACTGGCGGATTCCTTCAACGCTTGTTCGTAGGCCGCTCTGTGTGCCTCTTGCAATTTGCTGTTCAGGTCTGTGACTCTTCTGGCACGCCCCTGCAAATCTTCCGCCCACTTTGCGGTCTCCGCATCTATCAGCGCCGAAAACTTTGCCACGGACCCCGGTTTACTTAGTGGATTTTCTCCGAACTTAGCAAGGCGACGCTCAAAGAGATCGCGCTCGGCTGGAGCAAGCGCCTGAGGCACTTGCCATACACGCTCACCGACGGCACCGGTGCGTCGAGCCGATTCAAAGAAATCGTGAATGTTCTTCGGCATGGCATCCGGTTGGGCAGCCGTGTTCTCAACTTGAGCCCGATAGCGCTCGACCATGTCCTCATAGCGTGCTGCAGTGGCGGCATCCAGCCCCTCCTTTTTCATACTGGCAAGAGCATCGTCCATGCACGCCAGGAAGTCGGCGCTAAGTTCCTTTGGAAGGGCGCCAAATTCCATATCTTTCCAAACGCCTTGGGTCCTCTCGATTAGCGGACGAGCATCCACTTGCGCCATCACATCAGCAATGGTTTGCCCTTTCATCTTCGCGCCGAGCTTCGACAACTCGCCGATAGTGGCGTCGGAGATGGCGCCGTATCTGGCATATATTTGTCCCACGCCTTCCGGTGTCAATTTTGGTGCTGTCTTGCCTGCGGGTTTATAATTTTCCTTCATGCGCTCGAACAGCTCGGCCGCAGCCTTCAAATCCGCTTCGGAGCGCCCCGATCCCATCTCCTTGTAGAGTTTTGCGGCTTCGTGTTCGGTAAGTTTGCCGGCCTTCTCCATTTCCTGAATTGACTTCACATCATCCACTGTGAGCTTTGTTTCATTGCTCGTCTGCGCCTGTTGCAGGCGAACGGTCTTCTTAGTGAACGCTTGCTTCTCAGCTTCCGTCATCGAACCTAGCGTTGGATGAACATCGACTGCCTCATACACGGGTCGGCCATCTCGCGCGGCGCGAGACTGGTCATTGCCATAGTGAACAGAACCTGCCAACAGCCGAAGTTCGGCATACTTCGCCCAAAACACATCTTTTGTGATGTTGCTTGCCTGCAGATCGCGAATGTCTTTCTGCAATTGCACGAAATCAACAGGAAATTTCATCTGTCCGAATTTTTTCGCCGAGGTCCTGTAATCAGCAGGATCGTATCCCAGTTCCACCAGCTGCTTAAGGGCCTTGTCGCCAAAATCACCAACTTTGCCCATAGGAAGATATTTACTTTTCCTGCCGTCCGTCTGCACGAAGACAATCTCTCCGTTCGGATAAAGACGAACTTCCACCGCTGGCGTCCTGATGCTTCCCCCCTCGATTGCGACGTAATCAACATCTCTATAGCGGTGAGGACACCCCTCGGTCGAATCGATTCCAGTTTTTATAATTGTCGGATTGGGATTTTTCGATCCGCCGAAGCCCAGATCCGTGGTGCCAAACTTGTCTGCTTCCACAGCGGCTCGCAAGCCTTCCTGCAATTTGTCCGCACAGGCGTCGAGGTCCGTGGCGAAACGAGATGCATCTCGTGCTCCGTTGAGCAAGGCGTTCTCATTAGCGCTACGAGCGGTTTCCGCGCTCAACTTAGCAGCATGATCCGCTAGTTCCTGAGCGGTGGAGCGTACGGTTTTGCCTTCCTCCCGCGTCAATACCTGCGCTTCCATCGTTCCATCAACAGGCCGAGCAGAAGGTAGCTCACCGAGCTTTTTCGTTAGATCGGCAACATCGACAAGATCTGGTTTCGGTTGAGTTTGCCCCGTCAGACCAAGGTGCTGAGGCAACTTCCCTTCGGCAAACTGCCCGATGTGTTCCAGAACCGCTCGTTTGTCCACCGGCAACGTGTAGGTTTTTTTGCCGGATCTTCTATCAAACCCGATATGGTCCCGATCAATAGAGAAGGCCCACGGCTCGCCTTGACCAAGCTTCTCGCGATAGGCACCGTACAGTTCTCGTTGGCCGGGCGCCGGAGCCGGGCTGGAGAAATCGAAGAACAAAGCCTTTCCGGTGGAAAGATCAAACATTATGCCATCACATTTCATATGATCAAGCGCCGAACCTGGAGCAGTGGGCACAAAAACCCAGTCTCCCGGTGGAAACTTCTTACTCGCGATCAACTGTTTGATAGTAGCAGTATCGCGTAACGCTTCTTGAAACGCTTGCCCCAGGCGATACTCAAACGCCTTTCCATCAGTATAGACGGACTCAAACTGCTGATTCTTAGGAGGGGCAGCCCTTCCGTCTGCTTTGCCGGGTTCTTTAAGGAAGGGCGCCGATTCCGCAAGAGACTTGGCGATGGACTGCAACGCAGTCAAATTGTTGTTTGCATTAATCCGCTCGACCGGAATATTTACCACTTTAGGAAATTTTCCGGACACCTCCGCAATCTTTGCTATGGCCTCGGCTTTAGCTTTTAACTCCGCCCTGTGCGCTTCGTTGGCCGGCTTGGTTTTCTCTATGGTCGCCAGTTCATCGATTAACGTTCTGAATTCAGCTTGTCTGCTCGCTGGCTCGTTAACCAGGTTCTCTCGAGCGACGGCAAGTTCAGCGCGTCGGGCCGGACTCAAAAGCGAATTATTGCCTACCAGCGTCGCCCAATTTGCTCGCAAGTGCAGGAGGTCCGCACCGGCAGCCAGCTCGATCGGAGAATCAATGGCCGCTCGTTCGGTCCGGGATACGGTACCAGCTTCCTTTCGCGAGAAGAGCAATTTGCCGTCGGGTTGAACGCCCTGCAATACCCAACGGTGAGAAACACCGGCAGTATCCGTCAGAGAGAACGTTTCTCCGATCTGCAGCTGTTTGCCGACATTCTGCCGCACAGCTTCGTCGGCAGGCACTGTCAGTTTTTCATTTCTCTCTAAGTTGACCGCACCACTATGTGAATCAATTCCACTTACTGTCCAATCCTGTCCGTCAAAAGTCACCGCTTGTCCTGGCGCGAATTCGGCTCTAGCACTGGTCGGAGGGTCAGGTCTGTGAAATCTGGAGTCGGATGTCGGCGCGGAATACGAGTCGGCCTTTACGTCAAAAATTCGTCGCTCTGTTTCACCATCAAATTTAAAAGTCGTCCAAACGTGCGTGCCATTGTTACCGCGAACCAACGCACAGTCGAAACCAAGGTCATCTGCGGCTAGTTTCAGCAGCAAGCTAGCCGGTGCACAAGAGCCGGAGCCGATCAGATCTCCCAAACGTACTTCCTTTCCACCATTCTCCTTCATAAAGCGCCGGTATTCTTGATCCAATTGTTGCTCAGTCTTCCCTTCCGGCACCATCAGCGTGCGAACCATTCGGCTCAGGGCCTCCGCGCGTTGTTGCGGTGCAGCGCCCGTTGCCTTTAGCCTTTCATCGGTCTCACGCAGCAGCTTCAAAGTTTCCAGCAACTTTGGATCCGAATTGCGATCAATTACAATTGCGGCTCGATCCGTGGCTGCAAACTTACCGTTGCCGTCAAATGTCCTGTTGCGTCCGGCAGTTCGGAAACCATCTTCAATTGGTCCTTCCAGAGTGCCTGTGGTGGCATAATCGTTTGATTGCACTAGCGCTCTGTAATCAATTCGCGGCGCTCTGTTCGATTCCATGGCACCATCGCTGGTTACAACAGATCGCAAAACCTCAGTAGTCACAACAGCAGAATCGGCACCACCAAATGTTTTTACTAAGAGATCCGGTCTTGAAGAAGGGACCAGGCGCAACGCTGTTGGGTGGAGTACGGGGGTGCCTTCGTCAATGTCGGACCGATACACTTGACCCAGTCGATCGGCAAACAGAGGAAGCGATCCAATACTTAGCGCAGAGAATTGATTTCGGTTCGATTCGGTCAGAGCAATGAGATCCGACATAACAGCAGTGCCACCGGGTTTCCCGACCACGGCACCCAGACCGTTACTATCGTATCCGATAAAATCCATACGACGAGCACCAAGAAATGCAATCCCGGCGGACGGAATTGCATTTGCCGCGGTGGCATCAACTTTCAGACCGTGACGAATCAGGTCCGCGCAGTCCCTGATAGTTGCACTGACGTTGATTCTATGTAGTAAATTCTTCAGATCGCTTGCCGCTTGCGGGCCGGAAACGTTATCTTTCTCGGTCTCGCCGTAGAGCGCGGCCCCGGCCCTGCTCTCAAAGCCTTCTTCCGACTCATTTTCATCGACATCGGATTCATCGTCAAGCTGACAGTCATCAAGCTTCTTGTCGTCGGTCATCTGCAAAACCTTCCTGATACTCTGACTTTATGCCACTTTTAACAGCAGTTTCCCGTTGACGGGTCCGAACCAGCTTATCGAATATAAGCCTCCGCTCATTTTTGTGGACAAGGCAGCGAAGGATTGGCAGCGAATTAATATTGCCAAGAGCATCATAATCAAGACAGCACGGGGTACTAGAGGCGTTTACCTCTCAGTGGCTCAATCCCGAAAATCGGTCAGGATTAAATCTCGAGGCTAGGCCCCGGCGCGACGCTGTAGATGGAGCAATATCCTGAATTTGCACTGAATACCTTTCATTTCGCAAACTTGTCAAGCAGGCGCATTTTTCAGGTATATCCGAACAGGAAGGGAAGGTTAGTCCAAGTGCCAAAACTCAGACAAACCTCAAAATTAAAGAGCACCGCGGCAAAGGCATAGTGTGCACCGGTTCTCAGTAGAAGGCCCGAACCGGCTATCACCGGTGCGGACTCCGGCTGGGTATAAGAGCTAGTGCGCGCCATTGGAGGAGAGACCATGCAGGACGACCCCAAACCGGAAGAGGAAGAGGGCTGGGAGTTAGATGAGTTAGAAGAGGGCGAGCACGAAGAAGTAGGCGATAAGCTTGCTGAGGATGGCGAGAAGAAAGCAGCACCGACGGATCGCGTCGAAAGGCTTGAATCGCTCACCACGACCGAGAGCGTCAATTACAAGCTGCTCCATGACTCCGTCTGCAAGCTCCTACCTGCGCTCAAATCCGATTTTGGCTTCGGTCTTCATGTGCAGGAATTGCACAAAGCTCTTGCTCCATTACTAAAGGATGAGGGCAACAAGGAGCGCCGCGAAAAGATACAAGAGATCCTCAAGTCGGAGCCGACATCCGACAGACTGAAGATGCTCAAAGAACTTATTGACCTGTACAAGGATGCTCCGGCAAAGCAAGAATCCCTGAAGAAGCTTTTGCCTACTTTCGAAAAAGTGACGTCCACCTCAGATTCGGTAAAAACGCTCGAACGCGGAGAAACGGCAGCGACGATGCTTGCCGGTTATCTTCGCGCCGACTCTTCTTTCAACACACGTGAGGTTCTCTCCAACTTAGGCAAGTTGGTAGAGGGAGACCCGGCAAAGAAGGCTGTAATCAACAATGAGATAGCGCGACTTCTGCTAAAAGACTTGCAGCGAGAAGGGCTGCCCGAAGCCGAGCGCAAGCAGATACTGGATGAACTGAAGGCGCTGTACAAAGACGCAGCCAGGAAACCGGAAGGTCTCGGCGATGTTCTGAAAGACGGAAACAAAGATGCCGTCAAGAAGATGTTCGATTCACTGGCAAACAATGACGTAGAACTGCTGAAAGTCTACAAACAGCTAGAGCAGGAGAACTACACCAACACGCTGAAGACATACAGTTTGGTGCGCGACTACCTCTTGAAAGTAGTGCCTGCTGAAATTTATACGCTCGGCCACAAAATGATGCCCGGTACATCTACCGATACTCCTTTCCTAAACCGTTTTCCCGAAGGTTGCCCTATTAAGTTGCCAGATGTTCGTGCCGGAGACGCAGACTTCAAGGCCAGCTGGAGCGGGTTCCTCACCAAAGTTAGAACAGGCGAGGCAAAGCTGGAGTTACCGGAAGATCCTAAAGACCTGGTCAAAGATCGAGCCAAACTGGCGGAATTCACAAACGCGGGCAACTGGTTCATCAAAGTCGAAGAAATCGTTGCGCGCAATCAACGACTGACAGAAGCCGCGCTAATCAACGAGCGCATGCAGAAAGATTTCGGCGTACCCAAGAGCTGGGAAATGCCCCCGGTTACAGACACCCGCGGTGTCGACGCCTGGTATGCGGCAGCCCTGGATATGAACAACCTGCTAACCAGAGTACGCAACTACGCGCAGTGTCACATTGATCTGGCCGGAAAAGCACCGGACATTGGCGATCCCAATGACCCGAATTCAGCTATAAGCAAATTGCGAGCATTAGGTGCCGAAATCGAGTGGGACAAGAAAACCGGTCGCATCGAAAAATGCAGCTTGCCGATGCCGAAAGATCTCAACTTAATGCTTCCGGAAAACAAAGCAAAAGTTGAAGCGCTCGAAAAGTGGCTCAAGGAAAACTGCGAACCGGTAGATAAAGCGTGCGAAGCTTACATGAACGGCCGTCCAAGTTTCATTCGCTACGGCGACTTCTTTGAGCCGGCCGAAGGTGAGAAGAAACCGGCGTATATCAAAGACGCTGACGGAAATGCGCTGCGCATCGAAAATTACAAAGGTGACGTTGAAACTATCTGGCACAAAGTCGGCGACAGAACCGAAGTAATTCACAAAAATCAAAACGGCAAGTTCATAAGCAAACTCGAGAACGGTCGAGAAGTTGAAGCGCCAAAGGCCGACAAGGAAGAACGCGTCAAATTCGACTACTCGAGCTACGGTTACACAACCGAAGAGAAAGACGGCAAAATCCACGTAAAAATCACGCGCATGCTCTGCCAGGACGGGAAGGCGAACTACCTGCAGGTGGGCAGCGAAATCGACTCGGCGATCGGCACCAGTCTCACTAAGATTGGCGAAGTAAGCGAAACACAAGTATTCGAAAAGAACGCCTATGTCGGAGTCGTCCACAACGTCACCCAGAGAGCAGAACTGCTGCGAGCAGACAGCCTTGACGGTTGGCACAAGTTCAACCAGAAGTACCTCTTCCACTATGGCGGCAAAGTCGCAACCGTTGGAATGGATGTCGGTATGATAGTCAGCGGCGGCGCTGAAGTGTTGGCGCTTAAGAGCTTCACCAGCGTCGGATTGGGAGCGCTTCGTTTTACAATTGGCGCAACAGGCTTCCTCACTCCAGCACTACGAACCGGCGCGTTCGACGACTACCTGCCAACGGGATTCAAAGGCAAAGACATTCTTCACTATCGCCACATCGCGATGATGATCGATGTTTATGCTCTCGGGCTGGGTGGCGGCGCGTTGAGACTGTTCACAGGCGGCGGCAAAGCCGTCGCCGAGACAGGATCGATGCTGGAGAAAATTGCGAAGGTTTCGCATTTCGGCACCAATGTCACGGGCTTCTTATATGCTCCGGCCATCTACGCAGGCATCACTTCGAAGGTGCAGGAAAATGCCGGCAAACTCACGGATCAGAAGGTGCCGCAAGCCATCGATCATCGCGGCGTGCCCGAGAAAGAGTTTCGCAAATTCGGCCAGTACGACTTTACCGATCCGGTAAAGAAAACAGCTGCATTCGACATGCTCAAGAGCTATTGTGATTCAGTTTGCGCCGGCACCAACGATAAGGAAGTTAAGGACCGGGTCACAAAGCTATACGACGAAGCGAAGGAAGTACTGCACCTTCCCGCAACCGATCCCAAACGCAAAGCCGTAATTGAAAAGCTTGTTGCGCTCTTTCATCCTTCAGGAGAAGAGTTGCTGCTGCGAAAAATGCAGGGCAATCCGCGCGACTACACTGATCGCCTGGTGGGATTGCGCGACAAAGAAGACAATACTCCCGTCGATGAAGGAACAGAGGCGAACCGCAAGTTTGTTGCCGGTCTTGACGAAAAGCTCAAGGGCAAAACGGCCGCCGATGTATCGGAACAGGAAAAGGTTGCAGCGGCGCAGTTGCTGCTGATTCTTGCAGCCGATAAAGACGGCACTTTGCCGAGCGACGGCTCTTTGGGCTCGCGAAAAGTAATCATTCCGGCTCACAAGATCCAGTACACCAAAGAGGATTCAAACGGCGCCCGCGACTACAAGGATGTGGCTAGTGAGCAAGTTGAACAGAACGTTACTCTGGAAAGCGTGCTGGCGTATCTGCAAAAGCAAACATCCTTAAACCCCGACCAACAAATAGCAGAGATTAAGCAACTTGCCGCGTGGCGCGGCACGGACTTCGTCGGCATGCTAAAGCGAATCTCCGACAATGAGGATTACGCCGGAAACGAACTGCGTAAGCTTCTTCCCGTAACGTCCGAGAAGGCCAGGGAGCTTATAGCAGGCCTGCGTGGCGACAAAAAAGCAGAAACCGAAGCAGAGATCAACAAGCTAATAGCCGAGAGATGCCCTGCGAACAAATACCTGCGGCAGCAGTTCGGACTAACGCTCGATGAAGCGGAACAGTTACTGACAAAAGTTCGTGCCAATGATGCTACCGCTATCGCGCAGCTTAAAACCAAATTCGATGTCTCCCTGGCAACCAGACACCTGGCAGCAGCAGACCCACTCTGGCGAATGGGCAAGATCAGCGATCGCGACATGGCCTCGCTGTGTATCGACATACTCAGCAACCAGAACCTACCGGATTCACTACGAACAAAAGCGTTATTCGACAAAAGCTCACCACGCCTTGCCGTGCTGCTCAATCAGCTGCGCATGGAAGAAAGAGAAGCAGCAACAAAACCTGCCGGTGAACAGGCAAAATTCTGGGGCAAGATCAACGGATCGCGTGTTGTCGACATCGAGAAGCTATTGATCGATATCGCCGGACGAGACGGCGAACGTACCGTAAAGCGCCAGGGCGCCGACAGCAAGTTGAAGGACTCGTCGGATCTGAGAGCCGCATGCGCGCTCACTATTCAAGCCATGAAAGAGCAGGCCTTGAAGGAAGGCGAGGTCGACTCCCCCGACAAAGCAGCCGAACGCGCACGACAGAAACTCGCAGCGATGGAAGCGCTCTACGCCAAGTACACCGAAATGGCGGACAAACCGGGCTCATTTGCAGACTGGACGCTGAAGAAATTGCGCGCCGATATGGAACAGCCTATCACCGGCGCCGCCTCTAAGCGCTCAAAAGTTGAAGCGGTGACATTGCTCACGCTTATGGGCAAGATTGAGCTGCCAGGCAACACGAGCTTCAAACTTGAAGCCGCCGAATCAAACAAGCGTTTGCTTGAGTGTCTCACTGTCAATGGCAAGCTCGAATTGGATCTCAAAGATCCCGAGCTCGGTCTGGAGATTCTGCGCAACATCAAGTACAAGGAACTGACTATAGATCAACGAAAACAAGTGCTTGAACTTTTGTCGAGCCCGAGCAGCGCCCTAAACGGAGTGCAGTTGCGCGACGTTGAAATGGCAAAATCTTTGCTCTGCAAAAATCTTCCGGACATTCTCGGCAAGGGCGTCACAGGCAAAGACTACGACGACTTGCGCCTTTCCGCACGCATAAAACTGGAATCACTGTTTGATCGAAACCACGCGGCCTTTGCCGGTCGCTGCCCGGAATTGAAAGTAGCCGCCCTCGATGCAATCAAGGAAGTCGGCTGGAGCGACGCGCCCATGAGGGAATTCCTGGAGCTTCGATTGAGCACGTACATGGACAACGGCAAGCGCCAGTTCAACGAACCGAACGCCGCCACTAGACGTGCAGCCCTGGAAGCACTCTTCCGCATCAATCCCGTCAACCCGGGCGACGTTGCCAGAAACCACCGCGATATTGAAACAGATCCGCTAGTCGGCCGAATCGCTCAAGAAAAATACGCCGAAAGCGAGCGGATTCGCACAATGACTCCCGCGGAGCATCGCAAAATGGTCGAAGACGCGCAGGAACTATCGCGCAAACTACTCGAACCTTACGACGGCAATACCGAAGAAGGGAAGAAATACATCGACGAGAGCAAGTTTAAGATTCTTCTTGAAGGAAACCTGGACGAAGCTATACGAAGCGCAGTCGAAGCGATCTACCCCGGGCAATTCACCAGCGTTGGCGGCTCACTTAAACAAGGTCAGTTCACAATGAAGGGTTTGCACCTGGGTATCGCCTGGGATCGCATATCTAATCTTAGCTGGTCGGAGCCGGGCAACAAAGTTCAAGCAGAAGCGGACAAAGTTTGGAAAGACTACGCAGGGATGTCCCTTGAACTGTGCAGGCAAGCCGAAGGCGGACCGGGGTCCAATGACGACACCCGCCGCAAAGCAATCAAAGCACTGTCATGGCTGCTCGAAAAAGATTGCGAAGGCTGCATCGAAGGTGATAAGAACACTATTCGTAAGAATTGCGCATACACCCTGGCCGGATTGTGCGGTCGCACCTTCACGATCACCGAAGACGGCAAGGACAAAGAGGTAGTCGTCCCCGACCATTTCCGCAACATGGCATTCACTCACGTGAAAAACTTGCTGCTGGATCCGAAAACGAATCCGGAAGTACAAGCAATCCTACTGAGCGGCATGAAGACGTTGCTCAAAGACGGCGCCATTGATACGACCACGGCAGCGAAAATTACCGAAAAAATGCTGCGCAATATGATCGAATCACAAAAGTTCTATCAAGACGGCGTCAACAAAGAGAAGCTCGAAAAATTGCACAAACAGCTGTTCGACGACATGGTGTCCTACCGCAGCCGTTATCCCGATGCCATGGCAGTCATTACAGCGTGTGCGGGCGAACCGGGACACCCTTACGCGACGATCAAAGAGCAAGCCAAGCAGATACGCGGGCTACTGACCGAGGGCGTTACCCTTACGCGAGATGACGTTCGTCTCTTCCCGGACAATGGCACCACTCCGCTGGAACGAGCCCGAAATCTGGAAGCCACTATCAAATCTCCGGCAGGAAAAGACCCCGGCGATAAAGACAAGTCGCTCAAAGCCGAGAACCTGGTGCGAGAAATTTTCCGTGCCACCACCGGGTTGCCTATTCAATCAGGCGACGACCCTCGATTGGATGTTTTGTTCAAGATCGCTCGCACAACAGACGATCCGCGTGTGAAAGCGGCAGTTGCTCACGCGCTGCTGGATGTTCAATCACCGGACGGCAAGGCGCAGCTACAGGGCTTCCGCATGCTTTTGGATATTAAGAACAACGATAAAACCGTTCGTGGCACGGAAGCAGCAGAACGTCTGGCGCTGATTGAGAAATGGGGGGGAATCAAAGGAAAGGATTTCCTCGCTGTCCTCAATCGCCAAGTTGCGGAAGAGAAGGAGAGCCTGCTCACTCAATTGCGTGCCACCGAATCCGGAACGGCAAAGTCCGCCAACAGAAAGGTCGTCACCGATGCGATGCTGAAAGTAAACGGCTTTACTTTGCAAGAAGAAGAAGGAAAGAAACCGGCAGGAGGAGACTACGCGCGAGCAATCGTTACGGCGTGGGCAACCAATGGCTTCGACACTTCAAACGAGATCCTTCTGAAAGCAACTCGGCAGATCTTGCAGTCGACAAAGTCGGACGAAGCAAAGTTGGCTGCAGCCTTCGCAATTCTAAAAGCGAAAGGGGCAACCGAAGAAGACAAGAAAGATGCAACTGACGCGCTCAAGGTGCTGGCCGACAAGGCCGGTACTGCCGCGCTGAGGAAAGACGCAAGCCAGGCTCTTGCCCCCGCAGCTGCTCAGTCCGACGCTGGACTTGCTCTCAAGGCCGCTGAGCTACAGAAACAAATCTGCAATAAAATGACCGATGCTGAATTCAAACGAGCCGACATCGGCGCGAAGTGGCGCTATGTCGACAGCCTGGAAGCAGAATCCGGAGCAATGCGTTCGGAATCAGGACGCATGACGGCCGATATCGCCCGTTTGAATGCCGAGATCGCCCACATGAAGGCCGACACGGCGAGGTTGGTTGCCGAAACGGAATCGATCAAGAAGGAAACCGATCGCATCAACAAGATGCTCGCCGAAGGCGTCGCGCTCACTTGGGATGAAGTCAACAAGAACACCGACGAGAAGATGAGCGTAAACGATCGCATCGCAAAATTCGAAGAAGCACTCAAGAATCCCGGCAACAATAGCGACAACCTCGTGCGGGCCATTTTTCAAATGACCGCAAAAATGACGATCACCGACGATAAGGATCCGCGTCTTGCATTACTGATGACACTGGCCCACACCACTCGCGATACCAGAGTACAGGACGCCCTGGCATGGACTTTAATGACCACGAAAACCAAGAACTCAAGAATCGTGTTCACCGGAGCGGCATTAATGGCAGACCTGGCGACACGTGGAGCGGAAGGACAAAAGTGGGAAGCCAACCTCATTCTCGAGAAGCTGGCCGCCCATGGTCCTAATGGCGCAAAGAAAGCAGAGAATGTGACCAAGCATGCAAACGAGCGATTCAACGGCGCTCTCTACCTGATGGAAGACGCCGATGACGGTCCCGGACGTCAACTGCCCCTGAAAGGCGACGAACTTGCTCGCAAGGTAACCGCCTGCATTCAAGTGATGAACGAGAATAACACGCTCGGACGCTTCAAAGTCCGTGCCTTCGGAGAAGCCTGGGCCGCAGGCGACTTCAAAGACCCTACAGGCGAATTGCTGTTACTCTCCCGCCGGCTATTGCAAGATTCGGCAGCGGACCAACAATTGCGAGTTGCAGCGGCTTACGCCATGATCAAGGCGGGTCCGGGTTGCAAACTCAGCCTTGCAGACTACCAGCTAGTCGAAAAGGCAATGAAGGACCTTCAAACTACAGCAACAAACGACAGGGTAAAAGAAGAAGCAAAAGAGTTGGTCTCACTAATGGACGAAGCAAAAGCTAAAGCTGAAGCCAATCACAAGGCCAAACAAGACGCAGAAAAGAAAGAGCTGAAAGACATTCACTCAGGACTAGCCTCACTCGAGGACGACGTGGAAAAGGCTCGCAACGGCGATATCGAAGCACGCAAGCGAGTCGAGGCTAAGCTCGACGAAACAACGCTGGCACTGGAGCGCAGCCGCTTGAAATTGCCGATTGGAGCAACAAAACAAGAGATCGAGAAAGCCATTCGAGCCGAGGTTGGGCTCCCGGAGACCGCTACAAAACAACAGGTCTGGGCCGCCCAACGAGCAAAGCGAGTAGGACTCGGTCCCGACGCTTCCGAAAGCGATGTGAGCAAGGCCGAAGCGAAGAAGTACTTCGAGGATGCTTGCCGCATGCACAAACTCGATCCGAAGACTGCGACAGAAAATGATCTAAAAGAAGCAAGAGAGAAAGCTTCGCATCGCACCATGTGCATCATCATGAAACTCGATCCGGAAAAAACAACACCGGCGCAGTTGAAAGAGCACTGTGAGAAACAGAGTCACGAGCGCACATGCAAGGAGCTCGGTCTCGATCCTGCCAAAACAACAAAAGACGATATCTTGAAAGAATACAGACGCAGAGACCACGAGCGCACTTGCAAGGAGCTCGGTCTTGATCCAGCCAAGACAACGACAAAAGATATCAACGATGCCTACGCCAAGAAATGGAAGGACGAAGAAGCCACCCGGCTGGGAATACCGAAGGATGCATCGGACGCAGACCGCAACGCCGCTCGCGCTAAGGCTCGCTTTACCGACGACTGCAAGTATTACAAACTGGATCCTCGTATAGCCACACAACGCGACATTGATCAGGCAAAGGAAAAGGCGCAATTCCGCGCCGATTGCATCTGGTATAAACTGGATCCGGAGAAGGCAACACCGGCAGACCTGAAAGCTTGCAAAGACAAGACAACCTTCGTTGTCGAGTGTATGACCTACGGACTTGACGGAAATAAAGCCACGAAAAAGGATCTTGAAGAGGCCAAAGCCAAGCGCGCATTCGAATGGGACTGCCAGGTCTACAAACTCGATCCGAAGAAAGCCACTCCGTTAGATGTCCACAAAGCAAAATGCAAATCCTACGGATTGAAGGACGACGCTACTCCGGAAGATCTTAAGAAGGAATTGGATCGACGCGCCGAAGAAGGTCAGAAGCGATGGAAGGAACAACAGGAAAAACGCAAGTCCGGCGAACGACCGGAAGACGACGACTCCCCGTACAAGTTCGGCGGACTCAGCAGCGGGTATGACCCCGAGTTCATAACTCTAGATAGTACCGTTGGCGGCTAAGAGGATTACGCGGTCGGGAACGCGTTCGGGAATGCTGCGCATCCTTAGAATGCGGCAGCAAGACCGCAACAATTAGCGCATGGTTAACGGGACCACTGCGCCACTAAGCACCGGACCTCCATGCTACGGTCGGTCCGGAACTCTTTGCGTCATTGTGTAATGATACTACTTCACCGTAGGATTGGCCGGTGGTGCAGTCGAGCCACGACTGCTCTTGCAATTGGAAAGTATATACTCAGCCAGCATGCCGACTGCGAACAACGTGCCCGCAACGCCGATGGCTTTCAGTGCCGTTCCTTTCCACGATTTCCCCTGCATACGCGCGTTGTGCATTTCGACTGCTTCCTTTAAGGCAGACTCACGCATCAAGGCCTTATCCGCAACGCTCAGACCATTGTACTTCTCAAGCTCGCGCTCTAGCGCTTTGCGTTCCTCGCTTCCTTCTTGCGCATTCTTGATTTCACGCTCCAACATATCTCTAAATGCCTTTTCAGAGGTGAACTGTTCAAGACGCTTCACCATCTCACGCCCGGAGACTTTGTCTGCAAGAATTTTCAGTCCGTTAGGACCTTCGACTGTCTCAAGCGCCAAAGTTTTTTCAACACGATCGGTTGCCCGGCGCTCCGCTTCTCGCAACATGGAGTCGTTAAACATCTCGTCGGCAATCGGCCGCCCTTGTCCATTTTTGGCAATTTCAGCGGGTTTGCCACTGGACGCGGCGCGTTCCAACTCGGCCTGTTTGGCGCGTAGTTGCTCCAACTCAATCTGCTTTTGACGCAATTCCAGTTCATACTGTCGGCGAATATCATGCAAAGCCTGCTCAGCAGTCTTGGGAGTCAGCAGCTTAAGAGCCGCTTCCCGAGCTTGTTCTGGACTAAGCTTAGTACCTGGTGGCACTTTAAGAATCAGGGCATCTTTTCCTTTTAGTTTGACGGCTTCTGCAGCTTCGCCCTCAGTGACGCGCAATCGTCCATTTTCGGCACTCACGCCGGAAACGTCGCGTTCTTTACCGTTGCCGTCCTTATGAACCAGCTTCGGCGGATCTCCCGGCTTCATACCGGCAGACTCTTCGACCTGCACGCGATTCAACTGCTTGTACTGATTCCACTGCCGCGAAACCATGTTCTTAGCGGCGCCGATTGGCTTAAATGCGTAAGACAACAAATAATAGGCAGCAAAGAAGACAGCGTTGTCACCGATTGCTCGCAGCGCTTTCTGCCAAAACGGTTTGTCCTCTTCCTTAACGGCCGTGCCGTTCTTCTCGTCTTCCTTCTTAATCCGGTCAACTTCCGGTTGGCCAACGTCCATCGCCGCCTTCGGCGTAATTTCCTTCGGCGGTCTCTCTGAGGCAATCTTAATCGCACCTTGAATCAAAGGATCATAGGCGGCGCCAGCGTCCACTTTCAGGATCTGCTTCAGAATGACGACAGCCTTTTCGCTCAATTTTTCATCTTTCGATTCGGCCGCTGCCGCACTCAAAGCCATCGCGTAACGCAGGCGGCTGACACCTGGTTGACGGAACTTCTCAAGCAACTCTGAGCCTTCTTTGTCCAGCGCTTCCAAAATTTTCGGATCGCCGTCTTCACCTAACTCGGCGGCCCGCTTTCCAATCTCTTTCAAGCGCTCACCAGCTTTTTCCAGGTCGATTTCATCGGCAGCGCCAATTGCACTCTGGAAATGTTTCTCGGCCTTTTTCAACCTTTCAACAGCGGTGCCTTCGGCCAGATCATCGACAATACCAATTGCTTTCTTCAATGAGACCCGCCCCGGAACGGAGTCATCGAAAGGATCTTCCTCATCGATACCATACTTCTGCTTCAGAGCCAACACGTCGGGAAAGTTATTTACGGTAAACTTGTCCGCAATAGCAGTCTTGATGTTTTTTTGAACCGCCTTCAAATCAGAAAGACTTCCGGCGCGATCCATCGCCTGCGCGTAAAACGTCGCACAAATGGCCGGCGCATGAAGCAAAGCCAGTTCCTGTTGATGGACTCTTCTTCTCTCAATGCCATCGGCATTGTCTTTAGCGAACTTATCCATCAAAACTTTCTGAGCCAGGTACGCTTTCACAGTGCCAGTGGGATCAGATGCAGTTTCACTTTCAGCATACATGAGCATCTCGATCTGCATTCTTTTTGCCCGCTGATTTGCTGGTATAGAATTGAGTGCCGCCTGCAAGGAAACAATTTTGTCGCGTTTCGCCTCCGGAATGGCCATCAGAGCGTCCCGGGTCTTAGACAGCTGCTCCCACAACTCTTTCTCCTTAGCCTCGGTCCAGACAGGCAAAACCGTGCCGTCCGGCATTTTTCGAGCTTTTGTACTCAGCTCATCCGTAAGGCGCTTGTCCTCAGCCGCAGCCTTGGTAGCATCGATTAAAGATGCGTCCTGAATGGCCTTTTCGAAACGTCGCCTCAAATCCGCCGACAGCGGCTGCCCCTCACGAACCTCAGCAAGAGCAGCCAGCGCACGCGCGCTCGCGTCACGTGCGGCGGGAGGGATCAGGTCATTGTTGTTGGCCACCCGCTCCAACGCCTTCTCCGGTTGCTTCTCCGGAACCCTTTCCTTCTCTTTTTCCAGCTGCGCTGGTTTGAAGGGTGAGGGTAACCGTCCCCGACCATCGTCGTCGGCGAACGCTAGTGCGTCCCGGTTGTCCAGCTCGGGTCGCGGCTGTCGCTTCGCCCCCCAATCCTCGTCTGTGACAGGAACGAGAGACTCTTCCAACTCATAGTCGGTATCGTCGTCTTGAGAAAAGTCTTCCAAAAGTCGGGGATCAGACATCAATCAGGCTCCTCCAGATTTAACTTTCCCCGCCCCTGTTCGTTTCTACACGCTTTTAGGGAGGTTTGGACAGGACTGCCCCTGCCCAAAAGAATAGGCGCCTTTGTCGCAATTGTCGTTACCAGAAACGCATCAAGTTAGTTTAGCCCGGTGGAGATGATCCAGCAGTTCACCAAAACTAGCAAAGCCCGGGTCATACTCCAGCTTGTTTGATTCCAGGTCTCGCCGCAGTCGCAATAGCTTCAGCAGAAAAGTCTCAGCAGAACCGGCAAAATCGGCGCGAACCTCAGAAGGAAGCACCAGCGACAAAAAGCTATTCACAGAATGTCGTCCCAGAATTTGATAGTCGCGCACCCACTGGCGCAGGCTCTCGCCAACATCCTGTCGTGGTGCACCGAGATCGGTCAGCGGGTGCCGCGACAGCAATACTTCCCAGCTCATCGCGCCGAAAGCGAATAGATCATCATTCTCCAGAAGCGGATAGTAAGCGGGAGTCGTCACAACGCAATTTTCAATGTCCCCCTCAGTGCAATGCAATGAACCGAAATAGCCGGGGTCAATCAGTTTGATTCCAGATTCTTGAACAATGACATTGTCGGGTTTCAAATCGCCATGATACGCAGCCGCCGATTTTTCAACCAGACTCATTACAAGCGCGACATCAGCCAGAAGCTTGAGCTTCTCAGTAATCCCGGTGGACATCTCCTTACGTAGCGTTCGCCCTTTAAGAAAGGGACGAATTCCATATGCACCATCGGCAAGCTCAGCTGGTTGGCCGACGCAACACAGTGCCGCGCCTGATTGCATTCCACGCTTCCACTCCATTGACAGCAGCTGTAACGGCGAGGGGTGAACGGGACCGAAGCCACCGGAAAAAAGCTGATTGGCACAAGTTTGATTTCGCCCTAACTCGGCGTCCGCACTGTCCTTTGTCGTCACAACCTTTATTACCGCTTCCGCTCCGGAATGAACATGGCTCGCACGATAGATTCTCGACATGCCACCGCGGCCGATTTCATCCGTCACAAGATAGTCGTCGACGATCAAACCCAGCCATGTAATTTCGCTTGCCTGCATATGATACTCAGATAGTGACGTTATTCAATGGCGACAGTATTTCCAGGAGAAAGTCAACACTCGATCGGTGCTCCGGGTTTTCCACCAACATCAGGGCCAGAGCGGCTCTGCATTGTTCATCCAACCAAGGGCATTTAGCTTCGATTGTCTGAGAGAAGACTTCGCGATAATCGCAAGTGGTATCACGCTTTATATTGTTCCGGCCGGTTAAGAGGTAGAACAACGAGGAACCCAGGGAATAAATGTCGCCGACAGCACCGGGCGGCGAGCCAAGGTAGAGCTCGGGAGCGCAAAACAGCATCGCATCGACACCAAGACATCCGGGATAAAATTCGTGTAGTTCAGGATAGAATGCAACTCCGCGCATGTCATGTACAAACCAGAACTCACTCAAGGAGAAGTTGGTGCCGTCAGTCACGATCGCCCCTGGATAAATGCTCGCGTGAACAAACCCCATCGAGTGCAGATACAGCAGCGACTGCAACAGATCGGATATCACTTTAGACACGGCAACAGCGGCGTCTTTGTCAAAATCCTCCGCACAAACTGATCTACAATCAGGAAACTCATTGAGAATTTGAATATACTGCCCGTCGACGCACCAGGCGTCAGCCGCAACACCACTGAGAAACACCCCGGACTCAAATCGTCCAGCCATCGAAGCGTTCTTGCACATAGCACTAATTTCCGGACTTGCGGTTGACAGCACAATATTTGCCGGTCGCCATCGCTCCTCAAAGTAAACCATTGCTCTAGTGCCAAAACGCCCTGGCCGATACAGCTCATAGCCTTCCAAGCGGGTACCGTCAACCAGCAAATAAGTCGTCGGGCGATCGATATCCACGGCCACTTCATCCATCAGGTCACATCCTGCAAATCAAAAACGACGTCACAAGCAGGCAATTCTTGACGCAATCGGACTATACCCTGTGCGCTGACGTTTGTCTCACGCAAATCAAGTTTTCTCAACCGCTTCATGGCGCTCAGATAAGGGATTCCGGCATCAGTAACGCCGGTGTCACGGAGGTCCAACTCCTGCAATGCGCATTGCATCAGATGCCGCACGCCGTAGTCGTGCGTTAGTGTTGATCGCAATTGCAGCGACCTTAACTTCGCCAACCAGCGCAGAATCTCAAGTCCGTCGGAACTGACACCGGTGCCTGTCAAGTTCAATCTTTGCAAATCAGGCAGACAGGCCAGCTTTGTCAGCGTACTGTTTCCCCATGGCTCAAAGGACAAATTGAGCTCGGTTATACCCGATAATTCCAGAGTAGAGGTGTCGCTATAGGCCAGAAGCAGCTTGAGAGCAGAATCCCGCACCCCCTGACTCAAAGCACTGTTTTTCACCGAACTTCGAAGTAAAGCGTCAGAGCGTGCCTGCAAATTGTCGATCACAGAGGCGACTTTTCGACTAGCATCCTCATGCACAGGCAAACGAATACCTTCCGGAAGCGCAGACAGACAACGGTCAAGCGCCCTAGCCACAACCAACGCTGGCAGAAGATCGTTGGCATCAGCACCGGGTCCCCGATAAATGCCCGTACACAAGTTGACCCACTGACTTTCCATCTGCTCACGGCGATCAGAGCTGCCAGCAGAATCACTGTGTAAAAGGCCTCGCGAGGAGCTACCGGTACCCGCAAGACTGGCAAGAGAATAGAAATACTTATCCGCAGGAGACGAGAGCAGAAAAATTTTGGACCACGCGCGCAAAAGCTCAACTTGATTGAGGCGCAATTCTCCCGCGGTAACAAAGAGTTGAATATCGCTCCCCGAGGAGCTCACATTACTGCCGTCACCATCCTTTTCCGCAGCCATCACACACACGCGTGACACAATGTCAGGATCAGGAAGTTCTTGAATCCGCGTGCGCAAAGCAGCCAGCGCATCGCCATTTTTTTCCAGCTGTTCGCCAAAGCGCGCCCGCGCCACCAGGGTAAACCGACAGGGCGAGCAGTCAAACACTTTTACAAGCTCGGACGGACCGCCCAAACTCTGATAGTCCAGTCTTGACAAAAGCTCGACCATAAAACATCCATTCTATATTTGCGAAATTCTATCAGCTCCCCGCCAGAAAGGCTGTCATCCGCAGACTTCTTTGAAGTTGCGGTCACCGCAGTCCAAAATATTACGCAAACGGGTACATCTATGGGGGAAGCCGGCTGGAGTAGGCTACCAGGTCTACGCGCGGATGCACCGAGCGGCCGAGCGCATACAAAGGAGACTCAATTGAGCGAAACTCGAGACCTGTATACCGCAGAGGCGTTACCAGACGAAGATCTTGAAGACGATGACACCGCTGCGGTCTGCGGACTTTACGCCGAAGTCTCCTCTACCGGCTATCAGAAGTGCGCCGCAGTAACAGACTCTCAGCCGACAGCCGAGATGGAACTGTACTGCTCGACCGATGCTCCGGAAACTAAAGGCGCAAAAGACACTAAAGACGCCACTGCCGAAGAGGAACCAATCTCAGAATGGGAGCGCATCCAACAAGTACAATACGAGTTGCAGCGCGTTGGCCATCATCTGCAAAACGGGCTGAAAGTACTTCAAGAGCAGATGGACAATAAAATCCCGTCGCCCGACCGCAAAGGTCAGCCACCTTTGCGCGATCAGATCAGCGACCTGAATAAAGAGATCGATAAGGTTGCGAAAAAGTCTTCACCTTACGCCACCACCGAAGAGAAAATCGAAATCACGAAAGACCTGCAAAAATGCTTGATGCAGGTTTATCGCATCCAATACGGTCTGGCCCCGGGGGCCAAAGACGACGCCATCTGGAATGAAGTCCGCAAGGACGAAGCAAAAAAAATCGGGCTTCCTTCCGACGCCACATTCGATCAGATCAACGAAGCCCATGAAAGAAAACAATTCGAAGACGATTGTAAGTATTACGGCATCGATCCGAAAAAATCTACCGCAAAAGATTTGGATGCCGCAGTCGAACGACGAAAGTTCGAGCGCGAGTGCGAGCTGTATAAGTTAGATCCGAAGAAGTCCACACCGGAACTGCTTGAAGAAGCCAGAGAGCAGTTTCAATTCGAACAAGACTGCAAATTGGTAAAACTCGATCCCGGCAAGACCACCAGAGACGAGGCCAGGCTTGCGGTCGAGAGACATTGGCACGAACTAGACTGCAAGCAGTTGGGTCTTGATCCGAAAACCACTACGAAAGAAGACGCCATGCGAACGCGCGCGTTCAATTTCGATTGTTACTTCTACAAAATCGACAAGAACGACAAAGATGCACCGCAGAAAATCCACGTGGCGAAGTGTAAGGACTATGAGTTGCCGCCAACGGCTACGCCATCGGAACTACAAGCAAAAATCGAAGCCAAGCAAAAGGAACGCGAGGCAAAGGAAAAGCAGCGCAAACGCTAGAGCGATACAGTCGCTAGAGCCGAGGTAAGCTTGCGCGCATCGTCCAGAAGTCCATTCAATCGCTTCTCAACTTCAGCATCGGTGATGCTGAAATCATCGAACGAGGTGCCGTCTGCATAAACGAAACGCGGAATGACCAAGCAGCGAAAATCCAGCATCAAACTATTCGCAACAGCCATGACGGACATATAGCTCGACTTGCCTCCCGCCGCACACATGAAACCGACAATCTTGTTTTGCCAGGACTTGCCCGTAAGTTCAATGACGTTTTTGGCAGCGGCGCTCACATCATAATTGTAAATCGGCACCGCAACCAGCACGCACCGAGCGGCCGCAATCATAGCCCCGATGGTCTTTGCGTTAGGATCACCAAAGCTGGTGTCGGAACCGCAAAGCGGCATCGGATAATCGCGTAAATCAACATAATCGCACTCGCCGAGAATCTTTGCTGCGCGCTCCGCCAGTTTGCGGCTGTTACTGTCCGAGCTAAGACTTGTGCTGATTACTAAAATTGGGGCAGACATGACTCTTCCTTTCGACAATCCAGTTGATATGAGCGTTAGTAGGGAACGAACCTCCAATTGTAGTACGGGAGATTGTCGAATGCGCCTTTTCCCCCTAGCGCAACCGCGTCGTTTGAGCTTAAATGTAAAGAGGGAACGTTAAACACCGCGAGCGCATACGGGGAGCGACAACCGATGAGAAACATCCAGATTCCGGTGCTGCTGACGTTGCTCCTGATGTGCGCCGTACCCGGCGCGATTGGCTGCGACAGCTGCGGTGAGTCGTACTCGTCACCCTGGAATAGTCTGGGTCCGTTCGCTGTAGCGATGATCGCACTGTTTGCCATGACTCTCTCCGGACTCGATGTGTGGGAGACGGTCCGCGAATATCTGGCCGCTTTCAGCTTAAACCCGAAGCGCTCCGATTAAGCCGGGATGAGCTAGAAGTCAGCAAACCGCGGTTTCCGAGAGGATATCATGGTCGCTCCGTCATTGCTTCGGCGGGCATTCAAAGAGGATATTCCGGTGCCGACCGAAAGGCTCGAAAGCACATCTCGAGCTGAGCTTGAATCATTGCAACTAAAAAAGCTGCGGGAGTCAATCCGGCGGGCAAGCGCCTCCCCCCATTACAGAGAGCTTTTCAAGCGCGAGAGAAGGCTCGAGAATATTGAGATTCAAACCCTTACAGACCTGAGTCACTTTCCGCTCACCTCCAAAAGAGAAATTCGCGACCGATACCCCCATGGAATGCTGGCCGTGCCTCTCCAGTCGGTGCGACGATTCCATGCATCATCCGGAACTCGCGGAAAGCCTACGCTAACTGCGTATACAGACAACGATCTCAAAACATGGGCGGAGCTGTGCGCGCGATCTCTACATGCGGCGGGAGTTCGGCCGGGGGATGTCCTGCACAATGCCTTCGGTTACGGGCTGTTCACCGGCGGCATCGGCATCCATTACGGAGCGGAGGCACTTGGCGCCAACGTTATCCCTGCCAGCGGCGGCCGCACATCAAACCAGTTGATGTTGCTGCAGGACCTGTCGGCCAGAGTCTTGTGCTGCACGCCATCGTATGCCCTGAACCTGGCATGCGCCATCGAAGAGCGAGGGCTGGACCGCTCAGGCTTCGCACTTGTGCTGGGGATATTCGGCGCCGAACCGTGGAGCGAACCAATGAGGCAATGCATCGAGAAAAAGTTGCAAATCAAAGCGGTTGACATCTACGGAATGAGCGAACTAACCGGACCCGGTGTCTCGGTTGAATGCCTGGAAGCCAGGCAAGGTCTGCACATTTGGGAAGACCATTTTCTAGCCGAGGTAATCGATCCTCACAGCGGCAGGGTCTTGGACGAAGGAGAAGAAGGCGAACTGGTGATTACCACCCTTTCACGCGAAGCCTCACCGCTACTCCGCTTTCGCACCGGCGATTTGACCTCGCTGGACCGCAGTCCTTGCATATGCGGTCGCATTATGACGCGGATGACAAGAGTTCGAGCTCGACTCGATGACATGCTCATAGTTAGGGGCGTCAATGTTTATCCTTCAGAAATAGAGAATATTCTGCTGGGGATTGAGGAACTTGCGCCACACTATCAGCTGATACTTCGCCGCGAAAAAGCCCTCGATGAGCTTCGTGTTCAAGTGGAAGCGCAAGAACACATTTCGGCGCAGTGGACAGGTCCCGATGATCGCAGACCGCTGGAACTGACCATGGCAATTCAGCGCTCATTGAAAGAAAGCCTGGGTCTGACCGCCTCAATCGAACTGGTTCCGGCCAACTCCATTGAAAGAAGCCAGGGAAAAGCCTGCAGACTGATCGATGAGCGCAAAGCGTAACGGAGAACACAAATGAAATCGGGACTGAAAGAAGGCAATACGGCCGAATTGGAAATCACGGTGACGGCCGACATGTTGGCTCACTTTGAGAACGATTCGGTTTATGAGCTCTACTCTACCTCCGATTTGATCCATCATATGGAAAGAGCTGCTCGACAGACCATTCTTCCCTACCTGGACGACAACGAGGCCGGTGTCGGCTGCCACGTGAACGTATCTCACAGAATGCTTACCCTTTGCGGGATGAAAGTGCTCTTCAAGGCAACGGTAACCGATGTGCGTGATCGAAAAGTCGAATGCGAGGTGGAAGCTTTCAACGCGCGCGGCAAGCTTGCGCGCGGAACCGTGGTGCAAGCCATTGTGGAGAGGGAATGGCTGGAGAAAAAGATGAGAGAAATGTCGGTAATCGCAAATATAACCAGCGAGCCGCAAACCTCAATGATCTAATGATTGTATATACCGAATGCTCAATCGAGGCAAGAAGAGAAAATGGCACTGACCGAAAAAATGCTGAACGGAACCGCTCCAGAAGACTTTAACTTTCAGCGAATACTTTATTCAAAGCATAATTACGTTGCCACCATTACTATCAACCGACCCGAAGTTCTCAATTGCTTCGACATGCCGACGATGCGCGAGCTTTCACAGTGCTTCCAGGATGTGATGGTCGACGACAACATTGCTGTAGCGGTGATTACAGGCGCCGGTGATCGGGCCTTTTGCACCGGAGCCGACTTGAAAGAACAAGAAGAGTTCATTCTGAAGAAGCCGAACAATTACTACAAGTGGATGTATGCGTTCATCGAAATGCACGATCGACTGCGCAACATCGGTAAGCCCACAATCGCACGCCTCAATGGAATGACTGTTGGTGGCGGTAATGAATTGAACATGGCTTGTGACCTTGCAATCGCCGCAGACCATGTGACAATACGCCAGGTAGGAGCGGCGCGCGGCAGTGTCGCCGCCGGTGGCGCCACTCAATGGCTTCCGCTGATGGTCGGTGACCGGCGCGCCCGCGAGATGCTCATGCTTTGCGAGAGCATCGACGCATACACGGCGCTCGATTGGGGACTGGTAAACCAGGTTGTTCCAGCTTCCATGCTCGACGAAGCCGTTGAGCAAATGGCGGAGAAGCTCTTCAAGAAGCTGCCGGAATGCTTGCGATATACCAAGCAGCAGCTGAATTTCTGGAGAGACTTGTCCTGGAATAGCACCATCGGCCATGCCCGCGAGTGGTTGACTCTTCATGCCGGCTCGCTGGAAGTTGCAGAGGGACTGAGAGCATTTCGCCAGAAGGGAGAGATCAACTATCCGGCAATTCGCTGCAAAGCCGCCGGACCAGTTACTCCCCCAATGCCGATTGGAAGCCCGGAATAGGCATCTTGAACACACAGCGGCGAGAGTCGCAAAACAGAGGAAGAAACATGACCACAAAGTTAGAGGAGAAGGAGATGACCACCGCCACCACCTACAAGAACCTTCGCACCGAAGTAACCGGCGCGACGGCAGTGGTAACACTGAATCGTCCGCAAGTGCTGAATGCTCTCAACACCGAGCTGATGACCGAACTAGCAGACGCCCTTCAAAACTTTGATCGCGACGAACAAGTTCGCGTCATTATTTTGACCGGCGGCGAGCGCGCGTTCGCAGCAGGTGCGGACATCAAGGAAATGGCCGACGAATCGACAGTAAGCATGATGCTTCGCGACAACCTGGCTATTTGGGACAAGATTCGCTTCATCAAGAAACCGATCATCGCTGCCATAAGCGGGTTCGCCCTTGGTGGCGGCTGCGAGCTCGCCATGATGTGCGACATGATTATTGCCTCTGAGACAGCCCAATTCGGACAGCCGGAAATCAATATCGGCGTGATTCCGGGAGCCGGCGGCACCCAAAGACTTACTCGCGTTTTCGGCAAGTATCGCGCCATGGAAATCATTCTTTCCGGACGTCCGTTCAGCGCCAAAGAAGCATGTGAACTGGGTCTGGTTAACCGCGTGGTACCGGTTGAAGTATTGATGGACGAAGCCCACGCTCTCGCGGCGGAAATCGCGAAGAAATCACCGTTGGCGGTGCGTCTTGCAAAAGAAGCAGTATTGAAGACATACGAAATGACATTGAACGAAGGTCTCCAATTCGAGCGCAAATCCTTCTACATGCTTTTTGACTCGAAGGATCAAAAAGAAGGCATGAAGGCATTTCTCGAGAAGCGGCCGGCGAACTTCACCGGGCGCTAATCGCGCGCTGAAGCCTATTGCGTAACCTGCACTCTGAGGAGAGAACAAAATGTCGGATGAGAAAATCATTCTCTTTGAAAAGACCGATGGCGTAGCGGTTATCACGCTCAACCGCCCGGACAAGCTTAACGCGTTCAACGACGAACTGAGCTTTGCACTGCAAGATGCCTTGAAAGAAGCAGAGAAAGACGCGACGGTTCGCGCCGTAGTAATAACCGGTGCCGGTCGCGGATTCTGCTCCGGACAAGACTTGCAAAATCGTAAGTTCAGCGATGCCAGCGAAGGTCGTCCGCACTTGAGCGAATCGATTCGTCGTCGCTACAACCCGATCATCATGCGTATTCGCAAGATGGAGAAACCAGTCATCGCCGCCGTTAATGGTGTCGCAGCCGGTGCAGGCTCCAGTCTGGCGTTGGCTTGTGATTTCCGGGTTGTGTCTGAGAATGCCAGTTTTGTACAATCGTTCAGCAAAGTTGGTTTGGTTCCCGACTCCGGTGCAACATTCATATTGCCTCGCTTGATCGGAGTAACCAAAGCGTTCGAATTGATGCTCACGGCAGAAAAACTCGACGCAAAAACTGCCAACGATCTTGGCTTGATCAACAAGCTCGTTCCTCAAGAAAAGGTTATGGAAGAAGCTATGGCATTTGCTCGCCAGCTTGCTGCCGGACCGACTAAAGCATATGGATTGACAAAGCGTGCTATCAATCGCGCCGTGTTCTGGGACCTCGATGAGTTGCTGGAATACGAAGCTCACTTGCAAGAAATCGCCGGTCGCAGTGACGACTTCCAGGAAGGCGTAACAGCATTCTTGGAAAAGCGCCAACCGGCCTACAAAGGTAAGTAGGATCTAGTATCCATAATCCAGGAGAAGGCACTTGCTCATTAGAGCAAGTGCCTTCTGGCTTGTTGATCTCTTCCCGTCACAGCGTTAAGGAAAAGAGCCTGCTCATGACCCGGAAGCCCCCTCCCTGCACCTGACTATAAGCACCGAGCAAGGTGCATGTCGCACGATCTTGTCCGCTGTGTTGCCCAGCAATGCGCCCCAAAGACTAGAATGCCCGGTATCACCAACAACAAGTAAATCGACCTTGTTCTTCTTAACGAATGCAACCATAGCATTAGCCGACGAGCCAGTCACGATCGCAGTAGAAACTTGAATACCGGAAGTCTCGGCAAGCATTCTCGCCTTGAGTTGCACCCTCTCCAATTGTTCTCTCGACGTTTTCTCAAGATCAAGAATTTCGGCTGCGCTATAGGAAGCCTCGGTCTCCTCCTGAATCGAGACCATATAAAGTAACGCCTGCTTCTGGATAGTCAGCGCAATTGCTTCATCCAACGCTTTCCACGACGCGGCCGACCCGTCAAGTCCGACAGCAATTCGATACGTCGACGCATCATCCATCCTGTTTTTCTCCATCCTTAACCGTATTAGATTCCAATGAATCGATGGCTTCTAAAGCATTTTCAAAGCCATCAAAAGAATTAGTCATGTCAATTCTGGCCCCTGTGTCCTCCAGCGTTTTCCGAATATGCGGCGGGACGCCGACAAATAATACACGGATTCTCCTCGACTCCCATTTTTCGATGGCGCTCTCAAGAGCATACGCACCGGTCTGGTCCATAAAAGGTACATTCGAGAATCTCAGAACCACATATTTTGCGCCGGCCAGCCCATCAACAGCTTCTGCCAGATTCTTAGCCTCGCCAAAGAAGAGAGGTCCGTTCAACTCGTAGGAGTAAGTGCTCTTGCGAATGTGTTCAGGAATGTGCTCGGTTAAGTGACAAAGCTCGTCGAGAGAATCCAGCCCGTTGATCGATGAAGTCTTAGCATCTGCCAGACTTTTCACAAAGAGAATGGATGCCAGTGCGACGCCCGCTAGCACCGCGATGATCAAATCAACAAAGATGGTCAGTAGCAAAACGACGATCATCACTATGGTATCCGACCGCGGTGTACGACGCAGACCGCGAATGACCCGCCAGTCCATTATGTTAAGTCCGACAGTTAAGAGAATCGCCGCCAAAGTCGCCATGGGAATGAGCTCTGCAATTTTCCCGAACCATACCAGCACAGCGAGCAAAATAGCGCCATGGAGAGCACCGGAAAGGGCGGTGGTTCCGCCGGACTTGACGTTGACCATTGAGCGCATCGTTGCGCCTGCACCTGGCAGTCCGCCGAGCAGCCCTGCAACCATGTTTCCAATCCCTTGCCCTAAAAGCTCCCGATCGCTGTTGTGTCGAGCACCAGTTACTTTATCGAGCACAAGAGAAGTTAGCAACGAGTCAATAGCACCAAGAAACGCAAGCGTAAGTCCGTTCTGAATCACAACATGAAGGTCTGTTATGCTCAGTCCCGGTAACCGGGGAAGAGGCAAACCCGACGGAATCTCCCCGATTCTCGGAATTTCCAAATGAAGTGCTTGAGCTAGCACGGTAGCGATTATCAATGCCACCAAACTGGCAGGTATTCGTTTGGACACAAACGGCAGTACATAAATAACGAGAAGGCTGACAGCGGCAACTAGTGCGGCATCCCGATTCCAGTCAATATGCGCAGTCAGCAGGCTTTGGAGAGCAGCCAAAACATTGCCGGAGGCTGGCATCCCCAAAAGCGGCGCAAGCTGAATACAAACAATGATTACGCCGATACCGGTCATAAAACCGGAGATCACGGGATACGGGACATATCGAATTAACTGACCACACTTAGTAAATCCCATGGCAATTTGAAAAAGTCCGGCAGCTAAAACGGCTCCGAAAACAAGCTCGGGACGTCCGGTCTGAGCGCTGAAAATGGAGGCCGCTACGACAGTCATGGGACCGGTAGGGCCGGAACATTGCCCGGGAGTGCCTCCGAAAAGAGCAGCGAAAATTCCAGTGGCAATCGCTCCATATAATCCGGCCGCAGCCCCGAGCCCTGAGGCCACGCCAAAAGCCAGACACAACGGCAGCGCTACGATTGCTGCCATCAATCCGCCGGTTAAGTCCCCCAGCGGATTTTTCAAAAGTCCTACAAACTGTGGTTTCATCATAATTTTGCGATGTCCTGCGCGAAGCGGACCGAGATGCGATTCGCGAACTCAATCTGCATCGTCATTTACTTCGCAAACCCACGAGAGATTTTCATACAACTATATCGTAATGCACAAAATCTCCTTGCGAAGCAATCCGCTTTCCAAGCGAATAATGAAAGGCATTTGCAAGCTTGGCAGGGCATACTATGCAAGGCTCTGCTTACGGCTGAGTCCATCACCATCACTATTCGTCTCCTCTACCTCCACCTCTGCCAGATTCGCTCCGGCAGGGGTGCTATTATTTCACTGCCGCTCGGGGACCCAATTCGACTTCACGCAGGCAAACCATGACCATTTGGCTTCTCTTTGTCGCATGTGCCTCGGTGATTCTCTTCGCGGGCAGTCAATTAAGCCGATACGGCGACGTAATCGCTGAAAGAACCGGGCTGGGTGGAAACTGGATTGGTCTGGTGTTACTGGCGACAGTCACGTCCCTTCCTGAGCTAATTACTGGAGTCTCATCCGTCACTTTGAACGACCTGCCTGATATGGCAGTTAGCGGTACGCTCGGAAGCTGCATGTTCAACATGCTGGTGATTGCATTGCTCGATTTGCTGACAAAGCGACCTGTATCAAATATGGTTCATCAAGGGCACATTTTATCGGCCGGGTTTGGCATTGTTCTAATTGGATTGGCGGCAATAGACATAGGGTTTAACAAGTACTTGCCTCAAGTCTCGGTTCTTAACTCAATCGGCGTAATTAGCCTTTTGTACATTGCAATTTATCTGTTGGCAATGAGACTGATTTATGCATACGACCGTCAACAAATTTTGGACTTTGTCGAAGAGGTTGCCAGCCAAGAAAGCACGGCAAAGATGTCGCTAGTTCGTGCTCTGATTATGTTTTCCCTTAATGCTCTTTTAATCGTGATCGCAGCCTGTTACTTGCCTGCACTCGGCGAACAAATCGCCAAACTCACCGGTTGGGGTGAAAGTTTCGTCGGCTCATCTTTTATCGCAATAACGACTTCCTTGCCGGAAATCACAGTATCTGTTGCTGCCGCCCGCATGGGTTCGTTCGACATGGCGGTGGCGAACCTGCTGGGCAGCAACTTGTTCAACATTGCCATTCTTGCAATCATTGACCTGTGTTATCGAAAGGGACCTCTGCTCCACGCCGTATCGCAAATCAACGCTATTCCTGCATTGACGGCGATAATCTGCATGGGAATAGTTGTAATCGGGCTTACATACCGATCAGAGAAGAAGATTCTCTTCCTTGCCGGCGATGCGGCAGCCATTGTAGTAGTCTGTGTGCTCGCGAATATTCTTCTCTTTATCGCTCACTAGTTCAACGAGTCGAGTTTTCCGGAGAATCATTTTCCGCTAGATACATTTCTAACGGTTTTGCTTGCGGCATTCCGGGAGTTGGACGAAACTGGAAACAAGCAGTCCCGGAATCCGGACCTGTAATCACGAACGCTCAGCAGAGCGGCCCTTAAAAAGTACGCGAACGGAAACCCCGCCTCCAATTAAGGGCTCCTCAATCGACACAGAAGCCTCATGCGCAAGAGCAATATCTCGCACGATTGCCAGACCTAACCCGCTGCCCGACTCTCGAACACCTGTTCCGCGATAAAATCTCTCAAACACGTGCTCCCGCTCAGCGACCGGAATGCCGGGACCATTGTCGACAACTCTAAGTTCAACCGCATCACCGGCATGGATACTAACGGAAACCTTTCCCGAGTTTGGTGCGTACACTACGGCATTCTCCACCAGGTTCGCGGCCAGTTCCCGAAGGTTATCCATGTCGCCTTTGATAATGGCCGGTCCATCCGAGCCGGCAAAACTCAAAGAGATATTTTTTCTGGCTGCTAACGCTGTGAAAGCGGCTGTCACTTCCGAGGCCAAATCATTCAGATCGAACTCCTGCTGCGAGAAGAATCTATTGGCTGGCTCAGCCTTCGCAAGCGCGAGAAGCTTCTTGGACAGATGCGACATTCGCTCAGTGCTCAAATCAATTTTATCGAGAATTGAATTCATTTCCTGGTCCGAAGGAAGACGCTTCGCGCAGTAGATGTAAGTGCGCAACGCAGCCAGAGGCGTTCGAAACTGATGAGCGGAGTTAGCAACAAATCGCTTCTGCGATTCAATATCGACTTTCAATCGACTCAATAAATCATTTAACGCTCGCACTAACGGTCGAACCTCAACAGGTGCCAAAGTTTCAGATACTTGAGTCAAATCATCGGGCGAACGTTGAGCCAACAATTCAGTAAGTCTCTTTAGCGGATTCAAGCTTCGGGCGACCCCAAGCCAAACGGCACCGGCACCAAGACAAATGAGAGCTATCTGCGGAATCACGATACTTAGCAGAATTTGCTGCGCAAGCATACTGCGAGAGTTCAACGTTTCTGCGACCTGAACAAGAACAGTCCGTTCTTCGGGATCGTTTGGAACGGTCACTCGTATTCGCGCTATCCTTATCGGCTTCTGATTGAGGACGCCATAACGAAGTATTGGTTGCTCCGCCTCTAGATGCAAAGCCGGTCCGGGTATGATAGCATCGCCGGAGATACGAGTACCATCCTCTTGCAAAACCTGGTAATAGACTTTCTCTTTCTTGTTGTAATGCAAAATCGCCTGTGCCGCCGGTGGCAAGTCCACCCAGATTCCTGATTCCGTGCGGCGCAGTCTAGCGCCGACGGAATCAGCTGTGTTCACAAGTTCACGATCATAAGCCTCGTTGGCAAAGTTCACAGCCAAATTGTAAGCCACAGTTGCAGAAACAGCTTCCAGCCCCAGCAGCGGAAGCAGCAGAGAAAGCATCAACTGCCAGCGAATTGATTCCTTAGCCAAGTTTTTCAAGTCGATAGCCAAGCCCCCTCGACGAGCGAATCGTCAATCTGTGCTCTTCGAGCTTCTTACGCAAGCGGTGGATAGAAATTACTACGGCGTTCTCGGTCAAATCGGAATCAAGTGTGCACAGGGCATCCATAACCTGGTCTTTCGTCACCGCTCGTCCCAATCGCTGCAAAAAAATCTCAAGCACAGCCAGCTCTCGGGCAGACAACTCAAGTCTTTGCCGATCGGCTTCAGCAATTCTCGAAACGGTATCAAACCGCAACGGTCCAAAGTTTACTTCTGTACGATTCGACCAGGCATCCTTTCGCAGTAAGGCTCTAATACGCGCTTCCAATTCCGGTAGTTCAAACGGCTTCGAGATGTAGTCGTTGGCTCCCAGATCCAAACCCTGGACCCTGTCTTCAAGACAATCGCGAGCCGTCAGAATCATAACGGGCAAAAATTGTTCCCTGCGCCGCAAGCGCTTCAAAACCTCGAGTCCATCCATGTCGGGCAACCCCAGGTCGAGAATGAGCAGATCGTACGTACCGCCAAGGAGCGCCGCATCAGCATCAAGACCGCAACCGACAAGCTCAACAACATAGCCATTGGACCGGAGGATCAACAGCAGTCCGTCAGCAAGCATTTGATCATCTTCTGCTATCAGGATTTTCATTTGCGTTTCACCTAGTAGCGACAGAAATGCTCGCGAAATATTCGCTGCTTACACTTAAATTGTAGTCCATACGATGCAACCGAATTCTTGCAAGGAAGTTTAATGAACATCTTGTCCTACAGAGGTCCAATCGGCCCGGGCGGGGTGTCCGGCAGTCTTTCCCATATGTTCGACCGCCATGCCAAGTCCAACGACACCTGGTGGTACATGGCCGGTCAGAGCATGGTCGCGCAGCGCAAAACAGCGTTGGCGCCCGAAACCATCTGTCGGATTCCCGATTCGATAGTCAGTGGTCACTACCGCTATTGTAATAACTTTCTCTGGCCAGTGTTACATGACATGCCGAAACACGCACAGTTCGATCTGTCTGACAAAGCTTCTTACGCAGAACTAAATTTGGCCATTTCATGCAATACGGTCGCGGCCGCGTCTAACTCGTCGCGCGGACAGTACTTCGTGCACGACTACCAGTTAGCTCTTCTACCAGAATACCTGTCGGCGTTCTGCCCCGCGAACGCCACAATGTTTTGGCACATTCCCTGGCCGGAGGAGGTCGAGGATCGCTATGTGCCTCACATCAAAGAACTGGCTAGCAGTTTGCTGAATGCGTCGCAAATCGGTTTCCACACTGCGGAGTATGCGTCCAATTTCAGGCGATTCGTAACGAGTAACTTCTTCGATTGCTCGGTCGAAGAAGGAAAGGGAGCTTTACGCATCGTAAGGAAGCAAGAACAAAGCGGTTTGACTCGAGCAACCGCCCTCTTAGTGCATCCCCTTGGAATAGACTTTGACAGATGGACTCAGTTGAGCAACGAAAGCGGTGAGAATGGCCTGCCGGACAGTTTCAATTCGAACTCAACATTCATATTATCGGTAGATCGCGCGGATTACACAAAGGGAATTATCGAGCGACTAAAAGCTATTGATTTGTTCTTCGAGAAGAATGCGCAGTGGCTAACCAAAGTGCAATTCCTTCAGGTGACTCAGCGCAGCAGGACAGGGCTACCCGCATTCGATTCCTACTGGAGCGAGTGTACGACATTAGCCGCGCAAATAAACAACCGCTGGCGCAACGATGAATGGGCTCCGATTGTCTGGTTGACAGAACCGCTCGATATGCCAACGTTGGCCAGACTGTACAGAAGTGCAACGGCACTTTGTGTTAGCTCTGTTCGAGATGGTCTAAACCTGACTGCCAAGGAATTCATTGCCTGTTCCGGAGCGGACAGCAAAGTCATCTTATTGTCGTCTCACGCAGGCGTGTGGGACGAGCTTCAGCGTTACGTACTAACATTGGCGCCTTCCTCTCCGCTCCAAGTATCAGAACAGTTTCTTGCAGCGTTGAACATGAGTTGTGATGACCGCAAAGAGAACTTCCAGAGGATGCGAAAAATCATATCAGAAAATAGCACGTCGTCATGGTGGCAGTCCATGAATCGCGCACCAGCCACGTCATACCCTGAAGGATTTTCAGCACGCAGAAAAGGCGAAAAGAGACTGCTGCCAATCTAATTCTTACACGGAAGCCGGAGCAGACGATATGTTTGCGGGGAGGCCATCATTAATGCCATTTCAACAGAGGTAAAAGAATTTCTCCGAAAGTACATTCGATCAGTTTGGGAGCTGGAACTCTTATTCTTTCTCCGGTCGGCGAAGGCGGAGTTAACCCCGGACGCCCTCGGCAAGAGCCTGTACATGATCCCCTCAGCAATTCGGCCAACGCTAGACAGATTCGTTGCCAGCGGGCTACTCACGTATAACTCGCAAGGCAACGGGACATATCTCTACAGTCCCTCCAGTCCCGAACTTGAGGATGCTGTGCGTCAGTGCTACCAGTCATATAGCACTCGACGCATGACCATTATTGAAGTGATATTCTCGGCGCCGATTCAACATCTTGCTGATGCTTTCAAGCTCAAACACGGGGACGACTAGAAATGGGAACAGTCATTTACGCCCTCTGCGCTATAGCCAGCATTGTCTGTTTCGGGCTTCTCTTTCGAAGTGCCGTAGCGAGCAAACAGAGACTCATTTTCTGGACCGCTTTTTGCTTTTTCCTTTTGTCGATTCAGAACATCATTCTTTTCATCGATCTGACAGTGATCTCACAAACTGACCTGTCGATATGGCGCACCAGCGCCGGCTTCGTCGGATGTTCCGGATTACTGTTTGCTCTGCTTTGGGAAAGTCGATAATGCACAACGAATTGATCATTTCGTTTCTCTGTGGCGGAACCAGTATCGCGGCCGTCGGTATTGCCTTGTTCTTCTATCGCTGTTGGAAAGAGACAAAAGATCGCCTGTTTCCCTTTCTTGCAGCAGCATTTTTTGTAATCGGAGCCAGTCAGTGGCTGGCAGTATTTGCCAGCGATACAGCCCAAGCGCCTGCGCTCTACTGGATAAGGCTTTTTGCCTTCATCCTGATAATTATCGCGGTAATTGAAAAGAACCTTCAGAAAAAATCTTGAGGCGTGAAAGAGACAAAGTAACATGCGAAGAGAAACGCTAAAGAGACAATATGAATCGTCTGTACTTACGGCGGCATTAGTTTCATCGATAGCCGGAGCCGCACTCGGTTACGTGCTGCTCGCAGGTTATGCGACACAAAGTATTGAAACGCCGCTGCAAAGAGTAATCATTGCCATCTTTCCCCATGCCATCTCAGTGCTACTAATTTTCCTGTTGATTAAACGCGGAATAACACGTCTGAGCGCAAAATTGGAAAGTGCCCAAACCCAGCTGCTAGCCAGCACGCATACGCAGAACTTGCTTCATCTGCTACCAGCGGAACTAAATCCGCTGTCCATCGCATACAGCGATCTGAGAGAAAGAGTTAGCCTGGAAATACTGGAACAACAGCGGCAGATGGACAATATGTCAAACCAATTACGCGGACCACTGACGGCAATAAAAGCCTATGCAACGCACGCGCTGCAATCGCAAGATTCCGATACGGTCAAGAAAGCAATTTGCCAACTCGATGGTTGTGTTGACAAAGTATTGCGGACATTCGATCAGATCACTGCGCTCAACAGAGCAAGCCGCGTTTATGAAAGCTCGCCCGTTGATCTGAACTTTGTGATTTCAGATGCAATAGCAGAATTCGTCGAGATAGCGGTAAAGAACGACATAGAGCTCGTTCACGAACTCTCTCCTGAGCCAGCCATCGTATATGGAGACTGGCGAAGTCTTCACGCGTTGGTAAGTAACCTTATAGAAAACTCGTTAAACGCAACGACAGTCGGAGGTCTCATTACAATACGAGTTCGTATGGATGACAGCATTATTCTAAGTGTCACAGATACTGGCAGCGGCATTCCCGAGCGTGAACGTGAAAGCGTGTTTCAAACCTTTCACAGGATCGATGGTTCAAACAGTCAGGGAAGTGGACTCGGAATGGCAATCGTGAAGAAAGTAGCCGCATCACACGGCGTCGCCCTCTCTATTAAAGATGGCCTCAACAGTCGCGGGACAGCAGTTCTGGCCAAATTCCCCAAGAATGTTGGTCTGCCGGGCACGAACTAAGACATCAAATACGCACGTGAGCCAGTTCGCTTCCTCAATTTAATTTTAGGCACGCACTATCAAAACAATCGACAACGAAAACCGGATAGTTACTTCGTTGATCCGGCCGGCATAGAGGACTCGAGTTTCTCAATCACAGCGGTCCATCGCGCTACGTGAAACTCTTCATTTAACACAGCAAAACATTCCATCTTGTTGAGCCTTTTTCGCAAGTCCTCAGTCAGGCCCAAGATGAGTACAAGTTTGCCATCCTTTCTGAAACTCTGCACCAGATCCTCCAGGTAATAACAGCAACTCTGATCTATGAAATGAGCGTGTTCGAAATTGAGAATGAAAATTCGCGCGTTATCAACGTTCTTTGTTTTGTCCAGATTTTTCGTCTCACCAAAGAAAATTGGTCCATCAAAAGTGTAGACGTATGTTTCAGCCAACAGATCTGCTGGTAGCTTCTGACCAAGATGTCCCAGTTCGGATATGGTGTCGAGCGTTCCAAAGTCGGAAAGTTGAGCATCAGTGATTTTCTTGACAAACAGCACAGAAGCAAGCGCCATCCCAATTAGCACTGCGGAGATGAGATCGATAAACACGGTCATGAACAACACTACGGACATTACCATTACATCCGAGCGGGGAGCCTTATTGATATGTCTGATTGATCGCCAATCAACAATTCCTATCCCGAGCACAATGAGAATGGCGGCCAGAGCGCTCATGGGAATGAGAGCGGCAACTTTACCCAAGCCTGTGATTACCAGGAGCACGAGAGCTGCGTAGACAACGCCGGACAGAGGGGTTCTGCCACCGGCATCAATATTAGCCAGAGTTCTGGTGGTTGAACCGGCACCGGCCAGCCCCCCCCATCAAGCCGGCGGCAATGTTTCCAATTCCTTGTCCCACAAGCTCTTTATTGCTGTCGTGCTGGCTGTGAAGAATTTTGTCAGCGATAAGTGATGTAAGAAGTGAATCAATAGACCCTAGCATGGCAATCGTAACGGCCCCGCTCAGTACAACTGAGAGCATGGAAATATCAATTGCCGGCAAGGCTGGCACTGGTAACTGACCGGGAATTTCGCCGATGCGCGGAATATCTAGATGCATTGCGATACTGACGGTACTGGCAATGAAAAGTGCAATAAGGGATGCCGGCAATTTCTTTGAGACAAGCTTCATTCCATAGATCAAGATGAGCGTGAGAGCACCAATGGAGAGTGCAGCAGGATTCATCTCTGCTGGAATGCTCGGGAAGGTACTAATGTTATCCATAATGTGCTTGCTGCCTACAAGCCCGAATATGGGTTTTATATGGAGAAGAATAATTATGAGCGCAATTCCCGTCATAAATCCGGAGATAACCGGATAAGGAAGATATCTCACCAAATCTCCCCAGCCAAACTTTCCGGCAACGATTTGAAGAATGCCGCCCAGAATAATTGCAGCGAAAACGATTGAAATATTTCCATTATTTGCGGCGAGCATAGAAGCAATAATAACGGCAACAGGTCCGGTTGGTCCGGACTGCTGCCCTTTGGTGCCGCCAAAAAGAGCGGTGAACAGGCCGCAGCACATTGCTCCATAGAGGCCCGCAGCAGCTCCTAGGCCAGAAGCAATACCGAATGCCATAGCAACAGGAATCGCTACTATGGTGGTCATGATACCGCCCATAACATCACCGACCAGATTAGAGAACAGCCTAGTCTTCAATGACGCTTGCATACCTTCCTCCCAAGTTACAGCTATAGTCAGTGTCAAATTTCGAATCAGATCGGAAGATCAAATCGACCTCGAGGCGGAAACCTGAAACGATTTGGGCTTGCATGTTGTTCATCAGGGCGTTGAATGACTTGTACTGCGCAGCTAGCCGAGCGAAGGATTCGAGTGCTCAGCCGCCCGCACAGAAGCTCTCGAATCGGACTTTTAGAGCTGCAAAACATTAGTATGCAGTTAGCGTGCCACTCTTTCGCAACATCGACTATTGCCGTTCCCGTATCAGAGACTTTGGTTACAACCAACGCTGAGATCAATGAATCGGGAAAGCGCTTTTGAACGCTCCCGGTCAATGCATCGAACTCCCGTTGGACCTCGGCTGTAACTTGGTCTTGTTGGTCGAGAAGCCTCATAGCACTAAGCGGCGAATAAGGGATATCATTAAACCAATTCGGTTCAAGAACGTGAACAAGCATAACCTCTGCATTCCACGCTTGCGGATTTGCCGAAAGCCAGGCACAGAAGCGTTCAACGCACTGCTTATCCTTGACTGGAACCAGTAGTTTCGGTTTCACTGAGTTTTCGCTTAGGAGCACTGCGACCTCCGCTACTTTTGACGTAAAAACGTCTCCACGCTATTTGCGATTTGATGGGGACCGCGACAAATACAACAAAGCATTCTCCTGGCAAACTTAATTGCCACTAGCAAAATGGACTTGGTGATACAACTCCATCACATCTAAAACAATACCCACCAAATCTTGCGAAGTGCTTGCGCAATCTTCACGAAAGCCTTTACCGCATTGCTTTCCGGAACCTTTCGGTTTTCGACAACCAGACTGTCGCTAACAGTTATCACCCAAAGGCAGACGTTGATACGTGCCGATAGAATCAGATCTATCTCCCGTAAAAGCTGCAATCAAGACGCCTCGAGACCTGGCTCATTGATTACTTTCAATTTGCCCATATGCTCACAATTCGCGAACTGAACTTAGCAACGATATCATGCCTGGTACCAAGGCTTGTATTGTCACTCTCGCAAGAGGGCGCATTCCATAAGCATTTCCACGGTTGCCAGTCAGTCCGTATCACGCTTCATAATCGAAAAACCTTCGGGTTCCTTTCGCCTCGCCTTCAACAGCCCTTCAATTGAGCGCCTTGGAATAGCCGATAAATAGGTCGTTTGGAGTCAATCCTTTCAATACTCTTGTGCGCAATTCTAGTTAGCGTGCAATTGTTTATCGCAAACAGCTGTTCATCTCATCAAACTTCCTAGGACTCGGAATCCACCAAGTGATAGTTCTTGGACTGCGAGATCGTCATTCCTTGGACCCAGTGTCTAAGGCGAAGTGACTTATCCGTGAAGATGACAACAGGCTGGTGACCCATTTTTCGCAATATTGAAATCGGTGATCATTCTCCGCTATCTATTGGACGCCCTCTCCTGAAGACAACGCAGGGAGTTAGGCGCTCATCCTCAAACGCAGCACAGACCTCACATCCGGATAAAGCGAAGGCTGAAATCAAGTCGCTAATTCGTTCTGACTGATGCTGAAGAAGTGTTCGCGAACAATGAGCTACCGTATACTCGTACTCGACAGGTTCCCACTCACCGAAAATCAACACCGGACTAATACCGGTATGAAGTGCGGTTCGCAGTTTGCAGCCGTGTTCCGCTTCGTATTCATAAATTGCCGTTATGAGTTCTTCCGCCACTGTTCTTGGCTTTGCTAGAACTAGTATCGAGAGGAGTTCATCTGCATATCTTCTTTTGGATCGCTTAAAAATTGCCAGCGGTCTGGAGAGAGGTTGATCGAGAACAGTAATGAGTCGCCAACCGGCAGAGTTAGATTTATTGAGTGTGCGTTTCATCGAGCTCAAATCATCCTGGTTTCTCAATACCGGAATAATTTCTACTGCAAACTCCGACTCTTCTGGCACACCTTTCTCGTATATGAGCGCAGGGGCTCGATTTTCGTCTGTACAAGCTTCAACCAGGTGCAGCCCTTCGAGACCGCGAAGACTTGCCTCCCGGCAGATTTGATCTGTCACATCCGAACTGTGTGATAGTGCCTCAACAATGTAATTCTTGCCGGGAGCGGTTTCCATGGTTTGCGTGCTCCATTTATCTCATCCAATCAACCAACATCTCTTGAAGAAAAAGTCTACACCTTGGTGCACGAAACACGGGTCGCTGCAAGCAAACTCGCAAACCGTAGAGTAGCCCCCCACTCTCTCTATTTCTCGTTCGACTCTGGATCTTGCATGTCTTTGGTTCTGTGTGCATCATTGATTGCCAGATAATGCATATCAATGCGCTGACGGAACTCTTCCAATACTTCAGGTTTTGCGGTGTCTTTCTTTGCCAATTGCAGAATACAGGCTTTCTGCGCTCTTACAAGAGCAGTTTCGATGAACAGCCGCTCGACCTCATCTTCGCTGCTTTCGCTGTGCTCCAGCAGTTCAATAGTATCTTTCGACTCTTTTAACTGGGACTCTATTTCTTGAATCTTTTTCTTGTAAACATCGCTACTCAGCTGTCCACTTTTAAAAGCTAATTGTATGTTCTTTTTTTCTCGCTCCAATTTGTCGATCTCATTTTGAATCTGCGTAGCTTTAGGCAGTCTCTGTGCAGATACCTTCATCCACCTAACAAGCGGTTCCATTGTCAAACCTGGTACCAAAAGTGTGAAAAGCGCTACGCCAAAAGTTGTTACAACCAACATCTCGCGCTGCGGAAAACTCTCAGGCAAGCTCAACGCCATTGCCATACATAGCGAGCCCCTAAGTCCGCCCCAAAAGAGTATGTGTTGCCATGCAAGCGGTATCGGAAGCCGTTTGCTCCGCGAAAACAGGCACAGGAGGTAAACTACGACAACTCTTGCAATGAGAATCGCGACTATACCTGCAAGAATAAATGGTGAGTATTTGACGACCAGATCGTATTTGATCTGCATTCCAATGAGAAGGAAAACGAGCGATTCGGCAATGAACGCCGCGTATTCCCAAAAGGAGTCGACCGCTACCCTCGTGGTCGCTGACATACCTTTTCGGCTGCCAAAATTGCCCATGATAAAACCAGCGACCAATACTGCTATTACTGACGATACTTTGAATTGTTCAGCCAGAATGTAAGAGCCGTAGGCAACCAGCACTGTCAGCGTAGTCTCAAGCAGGTGATCGTCGAAGTACTCAGTCACTTTTGAGGAAATGTAACCGACCGCGGCGCCGACCAACATACCGCCAAAAGTCATAAGGAAAAAATCCATTCCAATCTTAGTCCATGAAAGATCAGAGCCTATAAGCATCGACGCAAGCAGAACTTTGAAAAGGGCTACAGCGGTGCCGTCGTTTAGCAAGCTTTCTCCCTCAAGTATCATATGCAATCGGCGATTAACTCTTAACTTTTTGAACAGTGCCAGGACAGAGATAGGATCGGTCGCAGAGATCATGGCGCCGAACAAAAGACCGACTTTGAAATCAATGCCAGTTATGACATGCACTACGAAGCCTACGACAACAGCAGAAATCAATACGCCGACGGTCGCTAGTAACGAGACCGGCTTAAAGCAAGATTTAAGCCACTCCAATTGAAGATTCCAGGACGCTTCAAAGAGCAGTGCTGGCAAGAAGACGAGCAGAATTAGATCAGGTGTCATTGTCACGACCGGCAAACAATGAAAAACACCAATGAACAGTCCTACGATGACGAGAGCAATAGAATACGGAAGCCGGATCCACTTGGTCACTATGGCTACGAAAGATGCGATAAAAAGCATCGTGAAGAGAAGATAGAAATTAAGATTGGCACTCGCTTCCAAGGGATTTGTTTACCTCAGCACTGTAAGGTTTCTACTATACCTGGCTAACCTACCGTTTGCTCGTTTGCTTTGGCTCTTTCGCATCCAGACACGTTGCGGTGTGGCATTCATATTGATGTTCCGTCGTAAGCGGAACGATATTTGCAATACACACGTCAAACGACCGGTTAGCGACGATGCAGGATCAGTCATGGCGCAGTTACCGGGAACAAAAACTCGCAACCCGCCGCTCGTTTCAAGACTTCGGACTCCGTTTGAAGAGTTCGTTCAAAATGAATCGTTCACAGGGTTCCTACTACTTGCCGCTGCCGCCGCAGCTCTGTTATGGGCTAATAGTCCAGCGGGTTCCTGGTATTTCGCGCTGCGGGATACCCAGGTCAATCTTTCGGTCGCCGGTTGGAATGTGCATTCAACATTGCAGCACATTATAAATGATGGGCTTATGGCGCTTTTTTTCTTCGTAGTTGGGCTGGAAATCAAACGCGAATTACTGGTAGGTGAATTGAATTCACTTAAACAGGCTGCACTTCCAGTGGCGGCTGCCGTTGGCGGTATGGTCGTACCAGCGTTGATCTTCACCCTGTTCAATTACTCCACAACTACCGCGTCCGGTTGGGCCATTCCGATGGCCACCGACATTGCGTTTGCACTTGGCATTCTTGCTGTAGTCGGAGGATGGCGCGTCCCATTATCAGCGCGAATCTTTCTGACCTCACTGGCTATCATTGACGACCTGGGTGCAGTCCTAATTATCGCTCTGTTTTACTCAAACCAGATAGATCTACAAAAGATCGCACTCGCGACAGTATTTTGCATTCTGTTGGCGGTGATGAATCGAATCGGAATACGATCAGCTCTAGTTTACGGAACGGTGGGTTTTTTAGTCTGGCTGTCGCTTTTGGGTTCCGGCGTACATGCCACCATCGCCGGAATACTGGTGGCAGCTGCGATTCCCGTCATTTCGCGCATAGACTCAGAGAAGTTTCAACAGATAACAGAGATAAAGCTACGGCAATTTGCTACCGCAACGGAAACAACGCGTACCCCTCTTATCGATAACGACCAGGAAAAAGCGATCCATGAATTGAGATCGACTCTTAATCAGGTCGAGCCCCCAATGTTTCGATTGCAACATTCGCTGCATCCGTGGTCTATTTACTTTATTATGCCGGCATTTGCATTTTTCAATGCCGGCATTGAGCTGAAAGCATCATCGATGAGCCTTACACCACTTGCCACTGGCATTTTCATGGGACTAGTCATCGGTAAGCCCACTGGCATCTTGCTGTTCAGCTGGTTGTCAATAAAATTAGGTTGGGCAATGAATCCCCAACTCCCGCTCATGCAGTTCATCGGTTTGTCGTTTTTGGCCGGCATTGGTTTTACCATGTCGTTGTTCATCGCAAATCTCGCGTTTGAGGACCGCGCTCTCATCGACAGCTCGACTACTGCCATCATCGCAGCGTCCCTAGCTAGCGCCTGCTTAGGAGCCGTTCTGCTAAACCGAGGAAAGTCCGCTTCAAACGACGCTTAAGAACCAAACTGTTCATTCAAACTTGAGCTAGAAAAGTCGTTGTCTCGTGTGTCACGGACTATCAACCACGACTGAAAGCGATTCGCAAGGTTGACACTTTATGCTCGACCCCGGACTGAACCACCAAAGTAGCAGATGCTATTTCTGATAGCGTCTGCTACTCGCGCAATCACTCCTCTGCTATCGTACAATCAGCACAGAGGCAGTCCGCCCAGCTGTTTTCGAGAGAAGAGCTTTGTCTAAGGTTTTGACAGGACGGTTCTGGTACGAGAATCGCTGGAACGCCAGCTAACCAAGCATTTGTCAACTTGCTGAATGGATAGTCTGCCTTACGAATGCCTTTCTAAAGAACGAGCCAGAAAAAACGCCGCCCTGGCGCTCAATTTGCTTCGAGTGCACCACCGGCGGTCTCGAGCTCAATAGTTTGCAGCCCTTCCTCTGTGAGAACACCTTCCTTAACAAGTCCTTTGAGCGAGTCTTTCTCAAGTTCAAAAATTCTGTGCCTTAGCTCTTCTTCCTCAAGAGCCTTGATAGAAGCGTCTTCCAGATGCAAATCGTCGATCTGTTTAATAAGCATGTCCTTTGCGGTGCTCAACTCCTGGTGTAACCGGTCATGAGAAGTCGCAGTGATAGCCCCGGACGCGAGCTGATTGGATAAGAATTCCAGGGAACGTTTCTTCGTAATTAGTTGTGCCTTCAGCTGCCTGTATTCCTCGTGCTTGGGTTTCTTGACATTCATCTTCAAAAATCTCACTAGCGGCTCGATCGTCAAGCCCGGTATGAGCAAAGTGAATAAGACAACTCCAAAAGTCGTGATGGTGATCATTTCTTTGTAAGCAAAGCTTTCAGGCAAACTAAGGGCCAATGCCATACATACCGATCCTCTGACTGCTCCCCAGAAGAGCAAGTGTCGCCAGTTCATCGGTATTTTGTGGCCTTTGCTCCCAATAAAGGGCGCAAGTCCATAGACCACGATCGCTCTTGCAATTAACGCGACGAGCACGCCCACCCCAATATGAACTCCGTACTGCAAGAGCAAGTTGAATTTGACCTGCAATCCTATGAGCAGAAAGATCAAAGAATTGACTAAAAATGCCAGGTATTCCCAAAATGAGTTCACCGCCATTCTTGTACCCGGAGACATTCCTGTGCGGCTTCCGTAGTTGCCTATGACGACACCAGCGGCTACAACGCTCAGAACAGCCGATACATGCAGTTGGTCCGCGACTAGATAGGAGCCATAGGCAACTATTGTCGTAAGTGTGATTTCGAGCAAATGATCGTCAAACAATCGTGTGATTTTGGATCCGGCATAACCGATAATCGCACCAATGGCGGTGCCTCCAAGTACGACTAGAAGAAAACTTCCGGTTGTGGCGGCAGCAGAGAATTCCGAGTTGGCGATCACGCAGGCAAGCACAAGCTTGAAGAGCACTACTGCCGTACCGTCGTTGAAAAGACTCTCTCCTTCTAAAAGCATCGTGAGTCTGCTATCCATGCCGAGCTTTCTGAAAAGTGCAAGAACTGAGATCGGGTCGGTGGCTGCGATCATGGCTCCGAACAGAAACGCCGGTCCAAGCGGCACGTTGGCCAAGTAATGCATGCCATAGGCAACTACAAGGGTGTTTATCACTACCCCCACTGTTGCTAACACCGTGATTGGTTTCCAACCTTCTTGTAGTTCGCTAATCCGAATGTTCCAGGAAGCCTCAAACAGAACTGCAGGCAAAAAGATTAGCAAGATCAGATCTGGCGTCATTTCTACCGGAGGAAGCAAATGGAAAAGGCCAATGCAAAGCCCGACGATTACCAGCGCAATCGAGTAGGGCAGTTTTATCCACTTAACAGTCATCGCCACCGAGGCGGTGACAACAAGTAAGACAACAAATATGTCAATGTGGATAGTTTCTGGCATTCCGTCTTTTCGAAGAACCCGCTGCTCTTTTACTATCAATGCGCTATGTATAGCAGGAATTTTGGCAAACAAACGTACTGAAATTGTGGCGGAGGAAGCCCCGGCAACATACAGTATCTTCTTCTCGGAACTTATCTTAACCCCAATGACAACCGGCGCACTAGAGAGCCTTTCCGTAAGCGCTTTCAGAGTGCCGAATTGCGACACCGACTGCGGAAGTGCGTTGTATAGCAGAAATAGAAAAAACGCCCCCTCACCGGAGACGAATCTAGTGAGGGTGCGCTTTAGGGGGGGGTAAAATTAGTGAGTTTTCTTCTTGTGCTTCGTAGATTTTTTTGGTTCTTCGGGCTTCTTTTCCTCAGCCGCCGCTTCCGCAGACGTGTCTATTGCGTCTGTTGCATCAGGTGTTGTGCCAGCCTCGGTACCGGCAGCGGTAGCGCTTTGATCTGTGGCCGTCCCGTCGCCTGTAGTCGATGATGTCTCAGCTTGTCCGCAGCCGGAAAGCCCCATTACGCTTGCCAAAAGACTGGTAATGATAAGGTTTTTGTTGATCATTTGCCCCTTAACTCCCTTTGTTTTCCGATTTTTTTTCCTTACGCACGCGACACTTCTTGCTTTCCTTTTTCGGTTTCTCTTTGCTTTCGTCTTTCTTTAAGTCGCTTGCCGCCGGCTCTGGCGCTCTGTCATCTTGTTTGGCAGGCTCCGAAACGGCCGGAGCTTCCGAGCCAGGAGCGCTCTCGACCGGAGCGCTTTTGCTGGGACTTGCCGTCGCTCCATCATCTGCAGTGGCAATGCAATTGCCTCCAAGCCATAGCATTGATGCTAGAACTGCTGCCAAAAATTTCATAAAATCCTCCCTAATTAAGCCTTCGTAGTACTCCAAAGAGCGAGAGATTTCCAGGTTCGAATCAGACAAGCACAAGTTCGTCGTTTTCCAGAAGGAGACGAACGAACTGTTAAACCAGAAAATCTCCCAGTCATATGTTTGCACTGTTAACCTTGCAAAATGCTTGCAAGGCTAACCCACGATTATTCGCGGGCGGCTATCTGGATCGGCTTCCAGTTTGCGCAGTATTTCTCGCGTGACAGGAGCGGTCTCGCCTTCTCCGAGAAAAATATACTTGAAGACATAGCTTAGCGGATGACCTTCCGTCCACCCGAAGTAAACGTGCGGAATGGTGCCTGTTGTATTTCTCAAATGCAGCAACAACGCCGCTATTGCATTTGGGATTGCCGGGCTTTCCAATTTCAGTACAAGGAAACGGTCAACCTCGTATCCCGCAACCTCAAGGTATTCATCGCCAAAATTTGAAGGGTCAGTCAACGCCACTTCAAGAAAGATGAATGTGGCCTCGCTCTCTGTTAGTTTGTGCACTTCCCTCGTTTGCGCTTCTTTGAGAGCGTAGTCTTCGCTGTCCGGACGATGCGCCAGAAGGTAGATTTGACCATTCCTGGACACCGCCTCCCGCACAAATCTTTCCGCATTGGCATCCATTCGAACGTCTAAGGTTCGCAACTCGAGCGAGCGTAACGCCCGAGAGACTAGCGAAATAACAAGGATCGAGGCAATGAAGATTGTCGCAATTTGTAGCCCTTCCGGTTGCTTACTCATGTTCACGATCGAGGTGTATACGAACACGCAGAAGATTGAACCAAACACGATTCTCTTCAACAGGCCTTCTTTCCAGACAGCGAGCAACACAGCCAGCGCGGCCGACATGAAGAGCACCAAAACTCCGGTAGCGTAGGCTCCGGCCTGTGCATCTACGTCAGCCTTAAACACAATGGTGACTATGAAGCAAATCATAGTGAAGAATATCACCAAGGGACGTTGCGCCCGCGCCCATTCTGGAGCCATGCCATAGCGGGGCAGATAGCGCGGAACCAAGTTAAGCAATCCCGCCATCGCGGAAGCCCCGGCAAACCAGAGAATCAGGATTGTGCTGATGTCATACACAGTGCCAAAAACTTCGCCCAGGTATTCGTGTGCAAGATATGACAAGGCGCGGCCATTAGCGGGTCCGCCTTCGTCAAAGTGCTCCGGGGGAATTAGAAGTGTCGTTACGACGGAGCTTGAGAGCAACAGGACAGCCATTATCAGAGCGGCTACAACAAGCAACTTCGCCGTGTTCTTGATCCTCCCTGTTGGATGTTGCGGATCTTCGCCATCATCACCTTTTACTAATGGCATCACTGCTACACCAGTTTCAAATCCAGACATTCCTAGCGCCAGTTTAGGAAAAACTGTCAGAGCGAATCCAAGCATGGCGGGCAAGTGTTGGTATTTGTTGATCAGCGCTGACTGCCAATTTTGAAGGGTCTCTGGATGTGCAAATATCTCAGCGGCGGTTCGAATGATGACAGCGCCGTTACAGATCAGATAAAACGCGACAAGTGCTACAGACATACCGATCGCTTCACGGAAACCTTTCAAAAAGACGCCGCCTAGTATTGCCAGAATCAAACAGGTGATGATAGTTCTGCTCTCAGGGAATGATGGCACCAGAGGGTTCGCGATAATATGCGCAGTCGCATCAGCAGCCGAAAGAGTAATCGTTATAACCCATGCAGTCGCCGCGAAGCCTAGCAGCACAAGAACGACCGTTTTACCTCTCCAACCGGCCAGAAGTCGCTCCAACATGACGATGCTTCCTTGTCCATGCGGACTCTCTCTAGCCACACGTGAGTAAAGAGGCACTAGTCCAAACAACGTCAAAAAAACCACTATAGATGTAGCTATCGGAGACAGCAGCCCGGCCGCCAAGAATGCAATACCTGGCTGATAGCCAAGAGTGGAAAAGTAATCAACACCAGTTAGGCACATTACCTTCCACCACGAATCCTGGTGCGGAGGAGCAGACTTGGAGCTCTTACGGATCCCCTCAAAGAACCAGCGATGGAAGCGTTTCGAATTTGTTGAGGACTGGAGCTTAGCCATTTTGCACCTGCCATAGAGTTAGCTCTATCTTTCTTGCCAAGGTTTGTTCATTCGCTGAGCTAAGTCTCTGCTCCTCACCACCGAGATCTTTCCGCTTAACGCCGGAGCAACGGCAAAAGTTCCGACTGCGCACAAATTGAACTTAGTTTTGCTATGAATCGTTGATTGTGTCGGATACGACAGCACCGGGCCAGGTGATTCACGCTTTGGTCCAAATCGAGTCCAGGACAGTTTAACATTACACGGGGAGACACCGCCAAGGGTTGCACTGCTAACCTTGAACAAGGCTTGCAAAGCCTGACTCTTGAGAACGAGACGCTATTGGAAATTCGACAATAACGACGGTTCCGGTTCCTCCGGCTGCAGTCTCGATAGACACACGCGCGTTATGCGCGTTAGCCACTTCTCTGACGATGGATAGTCCAAGTCCGCTGCCATTTCCACCGGTTCCAACTACTCTGTAGAATCGCTCGAAGACCTTTTCTCGCTCTTCTGCCGGTATTCCCGGGCCTGAGTCAGTAACGCTCAGGACTATGTTGGTGCCCTCGTTACGAACTTCCACTACTATTCTTCCGCCGCGCGGGGTGTAATGCAGTGCGTTCTCGACAAGATTGACGATCAAATGTCTCAATCCGTCCGTTTCGCAATCTATCGTCGCTGAGACAGTTGATGCTACGTACGTCAGTTCAAGGTCTTTTAAAATAGCCTGCTCGATTAATTCAGCAACAAGATCAGAAACGAGAAAATTCAGATCAACATGGCTCGTTGTTCTTATGACTGCCGCTTCACCACTATCGGTGCGGGCTAGTGCCAATAGCTGCGCTACCATTCTGCTTGCCCTGTCTATGCCTTGATCAAGCTCATGCACAATCATCTGCAAGTCTTTAACTTCGGTCATCTCACTGCCAATACTTGAATAAGTTTTCAACCCGGCCAGCGGTGTGCGAAGTTGGTGTGCTGCATTGGCAATGAATCTTTGGTGTGCCTTGATCTCCTCGCGTAACCGAGACAGCAAATGATTCAGCGTCTTTACTAGTGGATACACCTCTTGTGGCGCATCTCCATCTGATAAGGCGCGGAGATCTAGCTGTGATCGGTCCGCTATTTGTTGCTGCAACGATCTTAGTGGAGTAAGTATCTTGGTGATGCCGTACCAGACAGCAAACAAGCCAACCAGGATTACGAGAAGCTGAGGCGCGGCAATGCTTAGTAGCATCTTTTGCTGAAAACGCGATCTACCGTTTGTAGTTTCCGCAACTTGCACTATAACTGTTTGATCTGCTTCATCGACAGAAACCTTTATCTCTGCAACACGAACAGTTTTTTCGGCAATGCGCTCTGAAGCGAATTTTGGAACACCAACTTTAAGGTCATCCGATGGTGGCGGCAATCCCGTGTCACCCGATATTCGCTGTCCATTTGAACCTATGACACAGTAATAGAATTTATCGGATTCGTCGTGCTTAAGTATGGCCAAAGCTGCCGGCGGCAGGTCAACAACTACCTTATCGCCTTTTACTCGAAGCCGTCCGACGACAGAATCGGCGGAGTTGATCAGGTCCTTGTCGAAAGTCTCACCTGAGATTATTGAGATGAACCAGAAGCTCACAACCGCGCTTGCTATCCACAATCCAAACAGAAATGGAATCAATAGCGTAAGCAGCTGCTTCCTAATGGATAACCGTTTCATGCTTTTTGTTCTTCCAAAACATAGCCGAATCCACGAACAGTGGTAATCGCGACCCGAGCTGATTCAAGTTTCTTTCGCAGTCGATGTACAACAATTTCAACGGCATTCTCGCTGGATTCATCGACCCAGTCGGAAACTTGATCCATTAGCTGCCGTTTGCTAACAACTCGTCCGGGTCTTGCCATCAGCACTTGGAGCACGGACGCCTCTTTTGGGGTTAAATCAAGCTGCTGGTCATGAAGCGACAGTAACCCGCTGTTCGTGTTTAAACGTAGGGAACCAAATTCAATTTCAACCTTGTTGCGCCAGTGACTCTTCCGCAGAACGGCCCGCATGCGGGCCTCAAGTTCCCGAAAATCGAATGGCTTAACAAGGTAGTCGTTGGCTCCAAGATCCAATCCGTGAATCCGATCATCAACGCTGTCTCTCGCTGTGATCACAATGACGGGCAGATCCTCGCCGCGCGCCCGCAGATTTGCCAATACTTCGGTTCCATTGAGTCCCGGGAGACCAAGGTCAAGTAGCAACAGATCGAATTGACTTGTTGCCAGTGCGGCCTGGGCTTCCGGTCCGGATCGCGCTACCTCCACCGTGTACCCGCGATGGTTGAGCGCCATCATTAGTCCGGATAGCAAATATTCATCATCTTCAGCCAGCAAGACTTTCATGACACCTGATTCCTCGACACGCACTCAATCAGCAAGCAATTCGCAAGAATAATGAAATAAAGTCAAGATAGTGCTCCTCGGTAACTTGGCAAGGAGGGTTACCATTGCTGACTTTAGGACCAGATTTTCCAAACTTTAGTAGTGTTCTCTTCATTACTCTATTTGTATTGCCACTAGCTTGCGGGACGCTTGCAAACGGACTATTGACTTCAGGTGGTCCGCAACATTTTGAGAAAGGACTTAAGTACTATACTGACAGCAAATTTGCTGAAGCGTTGATGGAGCTAAACCAAGCGATCGCCATTGATTCCAAAGATTCAGCCTCTTTCCATGCGCGGGGCAATGTCCATTATGAGCTGCACCATTATGCTCAGGCAGTTGAGGATTACAACAAGGCAGTTGCGCTCGAACCGAACGATGCTTCTGCTTATGGGAATCGCGGCTGGTCGTACCGGCATCTGGGACACGAAGACCTTGCTGTTCGGGACTGGCAGACCTGCCATCGACTTTTAAAATTGACCGCACCGCTGCCGGAACCGAAACCCTCTAAACCGATCGACGCAAGCAGTCCTTGAATCTCCGAATATCTCCCGTGGCTGTGCCGTAGCCGAAAACCGAGTTTCCAAACTGCTAGCTGTGCGTCGCTCTTTGAAAGCCTTTCGCAAGTTTTCAGTGCAACGATCATAGGTATTCAGTTCATTGCGTTCAAAGAATGGGGGCTTGTTTCAATGAAATCCATAGAGCGTTCAGTGGCTGTAGTGGCTGTTCTTTTGCTTGTTTTCGTGCTTTCCGGAAAAGCTATAGCCGAGAGCGCCGACAGTCAATCGACCAAGAATGTCAATGTTGCTAAATCTAAGAGTCCCAAAAGCGCTTCCAGGCAAGTGCATCACCGGCGATATCATCAGCGCAATGCCCATAGAAACAAGGCTGCCAACTACGTACGTTCACCTTCACAAATGACAAATCGCCCACTGTGATGCTCAACCAATTCTCGCCTGCGCACCAGAGTGGTCCATGTTCCAGCTGCTATGAACCTTTGAGAGTGGTCAAAAATGTTTGAACTGCTTCGTCGAAAAGTTTTTGGTCGGCAATGTATGTATCATTGTGACTTGAGTTCGGAAGCGGCACAAAAGTGACAGGCGATGCGGCACTAGCGGCCAGCTGTTGACCGTGGCGAAAAGGCACTGTTTTATCAAGCACGCCGTGCATGATTAACAAAGGGGGATGGGGTCCCTTTAGTGCGTCCAAATTATTCAAATGAGGTTGATAAAAGGCGATGTTTGGAAAGATCCGAAAAGGAACGAATTTTTCCTTCGCAATGTCCGGCAGCGAAAGAAAGCCGGATTGAATGATTAGTCCCGCGGTCCTTCGTTGTGTGGCGATATGTGTGGAAACGGCACCACCGATCGACTCACCGTAGAGAACGATCTGGTCCTGCTTGAAGGGCAGATGCGAAACGACATAGTCAAAGGCCCGAAGTCCATCCTGGCAAACGCTGCTTGGTGTAGGTTCTCCGGGACTTGGCCCGTAGCCCTCATAGTCGTACATGAACACAGAACAATGAGTCTTTAGCAATCGCTCGGCGAGCCTGATTCTGTTAGACATATTGCCTGCATTACCGTGACTGACCAGTATCAGTTTGGTAGCACCGGGATTCTCAAAGTACCATCCGGTCAATATAGTGCCGCCGGCACTTGCGAATGTTAGAGGCTGACAGAATACATCTCCGATCGCCAATGGCTTGAGATCTTCCTGAACTGGATAGAAAACGAACTTGGTGTAGAAAGAGCCGAGCAGAGGAGGCGACAGAGCGATAAGTAATGAGATGACTACTAAGATTGCGATCTTGCTCACAGTCGCAATGAACTGTAGCAAGGTATTTCGTATCAGAGCGGCATCCACGTTCTTCACACGCTTTTTTCACCAAATCATCATTCGCGAAAACCAATTGCAAGAGCGTCGCCTAGACGACGCTCTCACTATAACCGAATCCGAGGCGTGCCCAACACGCTTTTTGACACACCGCGGGAACTTCCGCATGCGCTTACATCAACTGCACAATGAAGTACGGTAGACGTAACGGAAGTCGGTTTGGAGCGTGATATTGCAATTATAGAACAGGCACCACAATTCGTAAGTGACCTAGGTCACCGCAAAAGTCACGTATGACAAGGACATTTGACTGCAAGCCACTTCCGATTATGAGTCTTTCGGTGCATCAAACACCTGGTGCAATGTTCCGCCGCCGGTAGAAGGACTACCGATATTCACAACGTGCACTCCCAAATTTGTTTCCAGCTCTCTGGCGTAACGAGCAGCATTCTGCGGCTCCGACCCCGTGCCAATAAAGATCTTCTTGAACGGATGCGCTCGCTTAAGCTGAATCAATCCATCGATCATTGTCTCAGGCATCACTTTTACGGTCAAAATAATGTCGCGATCTGCAAAATCTGGCACAACTTGCTGCGATACAACGCGCTGAAGCAACTCGTACATAACACCGCGGCGAGCGCTTTCTTCCTCGGCGTGGAAAAAGATCACTTCTTTCGGACCGGGATCTTCTCGGTCCAATAGACGAAGCAACATTGAAGCGAGATTTCTCGCCTTGGCCCCCCCTGTACAGAGAACGTAGGTCGGCAGGTCATCAGGCAGCTCCGTAACGGATTTGAACTTACCAAGCCCCAGTCGCAAATCAGCCAGTTCACTCAATCGTGACTCAAGAACGCCAAGCCGATAGAAACTCATTCCCAGCAAAATAAAAGTAAATATCTGAACTGCCAGAGCGCGCGCATTATGAGCGGTGATTACCAAAACCACCTGCGCAAACAGAAGTACGGTAAAACCAATTAGCGGCGGCACCGGCAGGATCAAACCACCTAAATGAAGCACCCAGCGTGTTCGATACGGCGAACGGGCCACCTTCAATGGCATCTTGACGCGTAATAACATGACACCGAGACAAAAACTCATCATGACAGCAAGGAAAGCCATTCCATAAACTTGTCCAAGGTTCTCGACTTGTCCAGGGAGCACTATGATCATCAAAATAGTGATAACCATAAACACTAACACCACATAGGGATAGCCTTGAAACATCGGTACTTTATGCGCCCAGCGGCGCAAAAATATGCCGGGCAGGTTCCCCTGCTTGGCCATCGTAGTGCACAATCCGATGCAGCCCACATAAGCCGTATTAACAGCAGCAAAGAGAGTGAGCGCAGCATCCACCACCAGCAACATCAGCAGCGGCGTTCCACCTTCCACATATGCTAAGCCTGAAAGCAGACTGTTGGAATAGAGCTTCAACTGTGCATCATCCAACAAAATCATGCATAAGTAGGACGTTACTGGAGCGGTAATTGCCACCAGTATCACAACGGCTAGATAGACCTGCTTCAGAGTTTTCCACGTCGGCGACTTCAGTTGTTCAACAATCTGCGCAGCTGATTCAAAGCCGGTAATACCAAGAAATGCTGCTGCAAATCCCTGCAACAACATGATCGGTGAGATCGTGTCAAGTCCCTGAAATACTCTGCCGAAGTCAGCATGTTTTTGAAAGGCCAGCACGATACCGTAAGCGTCCATGCCAAGTAATAACGAAAAGTGGAAAAACGCGATAGCGAAAACAATGACAGCTGGCTCTTTGATTCCTACTATGTTCAGGTAGCCGAACACAACAACAGGAATGATTGAAACAGCCACGACACTGGCGACGGGCCAGTTAAGCAAGTTGTCAAACGAGTCAATATAAAATGCGCCGGACAAAGCGCTCACAGCAGCGGTAGCAAGGTAGGAGAGAATGGTCAACGCCCCCACAACCATCGCCACACGTCGGCCGACGGTTTGCAGAACCATCATGTACGCGCCGCCGTTAAACGGGCTGGCAGCGCAGCCCTCTTCGTAAGTGGCTTTGAAAAACCACATCAAGAGACAGACGACAAGAATAACTAGCGGCGCGGCAAAGCCAACCATGGGCCTGATTACACCGGTGCTGTAAAAAACGGACGTGCCAATATCCGCGCCCACGATACCGGCGGCCAGCCACCAAGAAAGTAACCCGTCGCCGTGCCCCCCGGAACCTGACGGGGAACTGACGGTTTGTTTTTCGATATTGCTCACGGATATATCCCGACAACGGCGTTATGTTCACGCAACCCTTTGCGGAGCGTTGAGAATTATACATCTCACAGTTAAACTGAGATGTTCAATGAGGATGTCATCTGGTGAACGATGCAAATATGAAATGGGCATCGGCTTTAAGTCATTCGGCTGAAACGGCTGAACCAAGTCTGGAGAAGCTTTTTGCCGATTGTTGCGAAGAGCTGAACAAGAAGCTACAACAGCCACCCGATCTGGCGATTGTCTTTGTAGCTTCACAGTTCGCCCATCACTTTCACGAAATACCGGCTCATGCCAGAGAGTATCTCCACGCCCGGACCCTGATAGGCTGCTCTGCCGGAGGACTGATCGGCGGCGGCGAGGAGATTGAACAGCAGCCCGGTATTGCTATCACGGCGGCAGTCTTGCCGGGCGTGGAGATAAAACCTTTTCATGTGCAAGATGAAGACTTACCGGATTTGGACGCTGGACAAACAATGTGGGAAGAAATTGTCGGTGTCGAAAACGCCCAGAACCCATCTTTTATCTTGCTGCCGGATCCATTTTCCTTTCGCGTCGACATTTTGGCTCAAGGACTGGATTTTGCATTTCCTGCCAGCCCCAAAGTAGGAGGACTGGCTAGCGGTGCCAACCGAGTAGGCATGAACGCTCTTTTTCTCGACAATCGCGTTTATCGACAAGGTGCTGTCGGTGTAGCGCTGTCGGGAAATCTTCAAGTTGACACCATCGTCGCACAAGGTTGCAGGCCAGTTGGATGTCCGCTAACCGTGACAAAATGTGACCGCAATTTTCTCTTTGAGCTGGACGGAAAGACCGCAGTACAAGCCTTGTACGAAGTGCTCGAATCGTTGCAGGAAAGAGAGCAGAAGCTCGCACAACATTCGCTGTTACTTGGTGTCGTGATGAACGAATTTCAAGAAGTGTTTCAGCCCGGCGATTTTCTGATTCGCAATATTCTCGGTCTAGAACCTAATACCGGTGCGCTTCTAGTCGGCGAGTCGCTCTTACCCGGACGCACAATTCAGTTTCATGTTCGCGATGCTGATACTTCTTCGGAAGACTTGCGATCGCTACTCAAGAAATACAAGGATGCCAATCAAGATCCTGTCTCGGGAGCCCTGATCTTTTCGTGTCTTGGCCGCGGTCGCCATCTATATGGGATACCGAATCACGACAGTACTTGCTTTCAGGAATACCTCGGCAGCGCCGTGCCGTTGACAGGTTTTTTCTGTAGCGGCGAAATCGGTCCGGTCGGAGGCACCACTTTCCTGCACGGATACACATCGTCCTTCGGATTGATTCGTCCCAAATAGGCGTTAGGGTTCCGGTTCGGTCATCTTGAACGGATCAAGAATTCGACCGAGTTCGTCCTCAGAAAGCTTGGTTCGTTCACGGGCAATTTCGCGAATGGTTTTGCCTGTGTGAGCAGCTTCCTTTGCAATTGCTGCCGATAAGTCGTAACCAATCGCAGGCACCAGAGCAGTGCACAGTGCCAACCCGCGTTCCACAGCCGCAGGACCGGCGGACGTAGCAACTAATCCCTGGATGCATTTTGAGCTGAAATTTTCGCAGGATGCGGCGAGCAGTTGAATGGATTGTATGAGGTTGAATGCTGCAACCGGCATCATCACATTCAATTCAAAGTTGCCTGCTTGACCGGCAATTGTAATAGTTGCGTCGTTTCCTATGACTTGAGCACAAACCATACACACTGATTCGGCAATGACCGGATTTACTTTGCCTGGCATAATTGAGCTGCCTGGTTGCACCTCGGGTAACGCTACTTCGGCAAAACCGGCGCGAGGTCCACACCCCAGCCAGCGAACGTCGTTGGCAATTTTCATCAGACTGACTGCAACCGACTTGAGCGCGGAAGACGCGAACACAACTTCATCCAGCGTACTCTGAGCCTGGAAGTGATTGCTAGTTTCCCGCAGAGTAAGCCCGGTACGAGCCGAAAGCTCCCCGAGGACTTTGCCGGGAAACGACGGATGAGTATTGATCCCGGTACCAACGGCGGTACCACCGAGGGCGACTTCCGAAAGTCGCTCGGAAGCAAGTTGAAGTTTTTCAATTGACCTAGTAATCATGCCCTTGTATCCCAGGAATTCCTGCCCGAGACGAATCGGCGTCGCATCCTGCAAGTGCGTCCGCCCGGTCTTGATGACGCCCCACAGCTCCTTCGACTTTACAGACAAACTGTCTCTCAGCCCTTCCATTGCTGGCAGCAATCGTTCCTGTATCTCCATGAGAGCTGCAACGTGAATGGCAGTGGGAATTGCATCATTGCTGGACATTCCCATGTTTACGTGATCATTGGGGTGGACCAAACTGCGATCGCCCCGCTGCCCGCCCAGAATCTCGATAGCGCGATTGGCGATCACCTCGTTGGCGTTCATGTTTGTGGAAGTGCCGGAGCCGGTTTGAAAAATATCAACCGGAAAATCGGCGCGAAATTTGCCTTTAGCAGCTTCATCCGCCGCTTTCATGATCGCGTCGGCAACCTCCGGTTTCAGGGCTCCCGAGTCTTTATTGATCTTCGCGGCCGCTAACTTGATCAAGCACAGAGCGCGGACAAAGCTATCTTGAAAGCGCAAATCGCTTATCGGAAAATTAAGAACCGCTCGCTGCGTACTGGCACCGTAATAGGCGTCCGGAGGTACTTGCATTTCGCCCATGGAATCCCGTTCTGTGCGCGTTGCTGTCGAACTCATCATCCGCTCCTTGTTCCAATAATGTAATGCGTGCATGCAGAGCTAAGGCATTGTATCGTCAAAATTCAAATTTCATCCAGCCACCCTTGAAGACCGCAGCAGTCTTCAAGAGGATGACGCCAGCAGGTTTGATTCGTTATCCAAATAATGGAACCTGTACTTACTCGCATCTACATTGTTGAAGCACTCTGGTATCAGAGGATGTTACAAATCCAATCCGCAACAAAGCGCGTCAAAGAGCAGGTCTGACTATTGATCAAGCTGTACGTAACGACCAGTCTTCTTCTTACGAGCTTGGCGCTGATACCGCCTGTGAGGCTTCCGCTTGGAAGCTTCCTGCGGTCTCTTTCCTTTGGCGCCTGTAATGTTCTTATCGGGAGATTGACTACGCCGAGCCTCGCCCGTCTCACCCGTCCCCAAAAACGCGAGAACAAGCAAAAGAGTTACCATTTGCAATCTGTACTTCATTGAAACAAACCTGGACTTGCGGATGGAAGTCGACATACCAATTGTTGCACCGCCAACTTGCAAAGGGCTTGCAATTAGGATCGAGGATTCGGAGAACTCTGCCCAACCTTCCCGGGGAGAAGTCTTTTAATCCATCGTTACCACGACGATTTTCGAAAGCTGCCAGCAAGGTTGGGCAAGAATAATTGAAGGAGTAGCCTACCGCTCCGATGAGGGTATCAGTGGAACTAAGAGTGATCATTGCGCAGGCACACGAAGCCATAGCCTCAGACCAGCGCGATCAGGCAGAAATGCTTTACAAACAAGCAGTAGCGTTAGCGGAAACAAACGGCGAGAACCCTCTTAATTTGTATCTGGTGCTGAATGATTTTTGGGTGTTTTATCGGGAACGAACGAAGACCGAAGAAGCAGAAAAAATCGAAATTCGGATTAATGAAGTGAAGAAGGCTCTGTCCCAGCACGGCGGGCATACAGGGAGTTTTTCCCTTAGCTGACCGGTCGAACCTCATTGCCATTTGCAGAAGGTCAAAAATCAACCGGGAACTTTGACGAAAGTGATTTCGATTCTGGTTCCTCCCTCAGGGCGATCAAGTACGGCAACTGATGCGTTGTTTCGTCGTGCTATCTCGCTGACGATGGACAAGCCGAGTCCCGACCCCGGTCCAGTGGTCCCCGGCACACGAAAGAACCGCTCAAATATTCGCCCCTTGTCCTCGTCTTTCACTCCAGGTCCATTATCCTCGACGGATAGCACTACGTTGTCTTCCTCGGTAATTCGCACCCACACATTGCCTGGGCTCGGAGTATATTTGATAGCGTTGTCGAGCAAATTAGCCGTCATTTCTACCAGATCGCCCCTGTCAGCGCGCACTAGCACCGGGCGCTCAGGCAAATCGAACTCCATGCAGATTTCGCGTTCCAGCGCCGCAGGAAGCACAATCTCTGCGGCCTCATTGATCACCTCCCCAACGGGAAGCACCTCCAGTGTCCTTGTGGAAGTTTCTTCCGTTCGCGCCAGACTGAGCAGCTGTCCGACCATTCGCGACACCCGACTCGTCGCCTCCAACATCTGCTCAAGAACTGTCGCCAGCATTGCAGGATCAGCATTTTGGAGGCGTTCGGCATACTCTATGTTTGTCTTAAGCGCAGTCACCGGGGTACGCAACTGGTGCGCCGCATTGGCAATGAACGTGCGCTGTAGTTCAATTTGATGATTCGCGTTTGCAAGCAACTCGTTAAGCGCTCGCATCACAGGAGCTAGCTCTGCTGGCGTCGCCTCGATCTTCACAGGCGACAGATCCAGCGTTTGCCGAGCTTTCAGAATTCTTCCCAATTTCACAAGCGGAGCCAAGCCATACGTCACACCGAGCCAAACAGACATGCTGGCCAGGACCACTAGCACCACTTGTGGAACAATGATGCTCAGAAAAATCTGTTTGAGAAATCGGTCGCGTCCATCAAGCGTTTCCGCCACTTGAACCCAAATCAAATTCGGACTAGGACTTATTTGTGCTGAAATTCTGTACATGCGAATTCGAATTCCGTCTACCACGGCGTAGCGAAATTTTGGCGTGTTGTCCGAAGTTGTTCGAGGAAGAGGGAGAACCGAGTCACCCGTTAACCGATGTCCGTAGCTGTCTGCTATCTGGTAAAAGAAGCGGTCGCTTATGCCGGCAGATTCTTTGTGTCGCAAGATATCCTGAGCAGCTCGCGGCAAGTCAGCCACTACGACGCCATCCTCATTTCGACCCAGTCGGGCTTCTATCGATTCGGCAGAGCGCATTAAAAGCTTATCGTATGCATCGTTGGCAAAGTTCTCTGCAAGCCGGTAGGCCACCAGCCCGGACAATGCGCACAAGCTTACGAGCGGGATGAGCAACCACAGAAGTAGCGTTGCCCTTATCGACGCCTGGTGCGGTGATTCAGAACTTGGTCCTTCAAGACTCGACAAGGAAACCGAGCCCCCTGATAGTCTGCAGTTTTACACCGAATGGCTCAAGTTTTTTGCGAAGGCGATGAATGACAATATCGATCGCATTGAAAGTAATCTCTTCTTCCCAGTCGCTCAGTAACGAAGCGATTTTCTGCTTACTAACCAACGTGCCCATGTTGTTGAGTAAGATCTGGAGCACCGACAGCTCTCGTGGAGACAGTTCAATAACCTCGTCCGCGTGCCTCAAAATGCGCCCCACAGTATCAAAAGAGAGACTGCCGACTTCAATAATTGTGGAATTCTTGTGGTTAATTCGAAGTATTGCTCTTATGCGCGCTTCCAGCTCTCCCAAATGGAAGGGCTTAGTCACATAGTCACTCGCGCCGGAGTCCAGACCGGCTATCCTATTTTCATAACCGTCTCGAGCAGTAAGAATCAAAGCAGGGGTGGCAACTTTACGTCTACGAATAGCCCTCAAGAACTGCAACCCATCTTGTCCTGGAAGCCCGAGATCAAGAATGATCAAGTCGAACAGTTCGGTGCTCGCCATAGTTTCAGCGTGAGTGCCGTCTGCCGCACGCTCAACTACATAGCCGGTGCCCCTAAGCGCTCGTGCAAGGGCCTCAGCTACCAGATCATCGTCCTCAACTAGAAGGATCTTCAAATGAACTTCCTACTCCTGAACTAGTCTCCCGCAGCGAAATCCACCAATTCCAGGTATTGCGCTCTCTCTTCATCTTCCTCTAGATGGAGAATGACTAAATTACTGCGATCAGCCGAGAAGCAGTATGGGCAATGCTTAGCGGAATCTGTTGCACGGAAGCACTCCTGGCACTCCTGGCACTGATAGATTACATGCAGGTCTACCCGCTTCAATTTCCTGGCAAACATTATAGTATCTCCTTTATTGTGTGTGTGTGACCACAACAAACTCGCCATCACGCACACGTCGTAAGTCCGGTAGCAGAGCCGTACGGACGCCACCACTTTTCCACGGACTCAGCCCTAAGTCCGCTCATTCTTTCCTGGGCTTCCATTGAGAGAACACAGAACCGGCCATCAGCCACCAGAGCATCTCCGACCGGCTGATCGTTCTCAGAGTGAACGACTATCAGATCAACTAGCCGTCCACCACTTTTGTGACGGAAACTCGTTTCGGTCATTGGGCTATACTCGGGAAGGAACTCCGCAACAAAGCGTTGAAAATTGTGCAAATGCGCCTTCACCATAAAGCCTATTGTCATGCTGCTTAGCATACCTCTGGCAATCTCGCGAACGTGCTCAACCGTGTCTTCGGGAAAAGTTTCGGGCCAGGGCAGCTGCCACAGATACAGGGACCCGAAGACCATATCAGCAGTCAAATAGCTCGGCAAAAGGGCGAACTGAAAATCGTTTATCAACGGGGCGCGCAAGTCCGGTCCCCAGTTGAAATAAGCTGCTACGGTGAGGTTCAGCGACCGGTAACAATTGTGCGCAGTCTCGTTATATACAGCCACTTCACCGACACCATGCATCAATGGCCAAATGAAATTACGGCAATAGTCATAGTGCCCGGTCACTATAGCCGGGGGAAGAGCACTAATGTTCTGCAGCGAATATGGCGAGCTTCTCACCAGGAAGGTACTTTCGATATGCCACCACTGAGATTCAGCGCAGCACTCAACCTCCGTGACGACGGAGCAAATGCATTGCGTTTTTGCTCGCCCCGCATAGGTAACAACTTGCACAATTCTTTCTCCTGATTATGCAGTCTCGGAATAATCAAAGGCGTACAAATGAGACAAGGCCCGATGCTCCCGCAGCGTTTCCTCCGGAATCAAACGGGCAAAGTGTTCGGCAAGTCCCAGCGACACAGGTTCTTCATAGACGCCTCGATTTTCACCGCAGAAAAGGCGTGTGCGGGTCGAGTCCATAACCAGGAAGTTCAATCGTCCATCCTCGAATGCCTCCAGCAGCGAAGCGCTGAACCGCTGAGGATCGCGCAAATTCATCGGCAACGTGTTTCCACAGCGCAACTTCTCTTTCACCATGCTGAGTGCACGGCGCGCCGATGAAGCATTCTGCGTCATCACAAGTGCCCCCATGGCTACAAGATATCGATTTTCCATCTTTCGTCCTCTGCAAGCTGCCAAACTACAATTTCAATGTATCAAGACAACTCTTTCGACTTCTTTTCAGCGAACCTTTCGCCCCCTTAAAGCAGCAACTGAATAGCGTCGTACGCACAACCAGGAAGCACTGGTTTTCTGCAGGGTAACGCTGCCGGGCGTCGGCTACGGTAAAGAAAACTACTGACTGGTCAAGCTTCTGACTGCCGGTCCCGCAATCACTTGCGAATACCTGGCTGAATGAACGCCTGATCAACGGAAACCCGCCGCAAGCCTTTTGCAAGGTTAGCAGTGAGACCATATGCTGGAAGATTTTCTGGTTTGAACAGTTCGTTGTCTTCTTCCAAAATGACGACAAACATGTCTTTGTTAACGGAGATCAAATGATTAACAGGTTGCGGACAAGAAGAGACGTCGACACGTACTGCTCCTGCCAGCGAAGAGACAACAACAGATCAAAGCACTACAACTGCGGAGGCTGGCACCGCCAACGATGGTCTCCCTCCGCCGCAGGAAGCGACTCCGGAAGAGAAGAAACCCGAAGAAGCGAAGAAGTCTACGAAACACAATAAGAAAAAACAGTAATTTTATCCACCACCTCCGCCCCCTCACTAGATTCGTCTCCGGTGAGGGGGCGTTTTCCTGGCCGCCATGTTTCTTAGAAAGGCATTCGCAAGATAGACCCGATAGACTCAATTCAGCAGGATGTGCGACTTGCAAACTATTGTCGCCGAGCATCGCGTAGAAGGAGTTCGTAGAAGCCAGTTGGTGGCACAAAACGGCAATCTATGCGCACGGCAATGGTCCAATAAGACGATATGAAATCTGAACCGGCACCGATTTCTTTTTTTGTACCGGAAGGTCCTGACTGAATATTTTTCTGGACCTTTCAAACGTTCTTGCAGTTGAAATCCTGTGGCGCAAACGTCGAGCTGGCACGGCTATTACCAGAACATCCAGCAAGTTGAACGGAAGTAGTGTTCCAACCTTTTCTATTTGGACGACGGAACGAGATAATGCTATTGATCAATTCGAGTTTTGTTGGAGGCTTAGGCGGCGCGCGCAAGGCCGCGGCGTTTATCCACCATTTGGATCGCCGCGGAGTGGCGCATCGTTTAGTCACAGACCGTCAGTCTCTCGACAAGCTCGAACTGGTGGGACTAACTCCAGATCTAGTCTTCGATGTTTCGCCCGACATGTCTTCAAGTACTGTTTACAGAGAAGTTCGACAGAGCCTTCGGCGCGTAGGTTACGACTGCATGATCAGTTTCGGTTGGAGAACATACGTTCCGCTCAACGGAATCGAGCGATCAAAGCCCACAATCATAATTGACGGGGGATGGCCGGAAATCCTGGCAGCAATGCCTAGCCCCTTTTGCAAAGACGTGTACCGGGAGCTAACAGCTTATTGTCTTACAAGTCACTTTTTCGATGCACGTTTGAACAAGCTGCTCCCGGAAGAACCGCAGATTCCGTTCAAGTGGATTGCCCAGCCTTTCGGCACCGAAGAGATTTCATGGCTCCAGTCTCTTGCCGATAAAAGGCGAATGGGAAACCGGGATCGATTTATAAGCACTGAACCAAACACCCGCACAATCTTCCTCGACTTGAATCCGGAGTACATCGACCCGCGGCAAGGAACATTTACCGGTGGTTGGCTGACCCCTCGGCAGCTCGATGAATGCCGGGGTTTCGTCAGTAGATTGATTGTGGAGCTGGATACTGCCAACGGGCCGGTGGCACTGACCATGCATGAAAGAATTGCACAACAGCTCAGCCCGATTATCAGCGGATGCAAGATGCTGAGGGTCATCGGACACCCTTCGCTACAACCAGCAGAACATCATCGCCTAAGAGCGGAGGCAGACCTTGTTTTAATGAGAGCGACGCGTTGTGTGGGGGCTACTCAAACAGCAATTTCACTCGTTCCAGTTTTACATACTATCTGTCCCACCGCGAAAGATTACATGGGAGAGCAGTATAGTTGCCAGATAGCAACGGATCTCGGTATAGCAAATTCAATAGACCATGAAGCCGTGAGTTTGAGGGATGGAATCATGAGCTATCTTAATTCTCCGGCGGCCTATGACACGGCCAGGAGCGCACAAGAAGCAGCATTGCGTGCACAAATGGAGCGTGGTCCCGACTACCTGCTTAGCCTTGCTGGTCTATCTTCTAGTGCCCATTCGTTGAAGGAAGTTAGATCCGACAGCTATAGAAGAGAATCAGCAAATATGGAAAACCTCGCTTAGAACACTTCACAGCTACAATTACGTTGTTGCTGTTGCAGATGAGGAATCTCGATGTTTTCGCCCAGGCATATATTCAAGCGAGTACGGCCCGATGATCAACTATCGCTTGAAATCCGGTTTGAAAACATAAGTCGCCCAACATTTGAGTTTTTCATTTTGCTCGGAAGTTCGACAATTATCGCCACTCTGGGGCTCTTTCAAAACAGTGCTGCCGTGATTATCGGAGCAATGATTATTGCGCCTCTAATGCGCCCGCTCATGGGGCTTGCCCTCAGCAGCATAACGGCCGACGAAAGACTCTTCAAGCGCGCCCTGATGACACTAGTGGCAGGCAGCGCTTTCGGAATTAGCATTTCGTACGCTGGCGCGCAACTACTACAGTCAATACAACTGACACCTGAGATTCTTGGGCGGACGCATCCGACCCTCCTTGATCTCGGCGTAGCATTAGCCGCAGGCGCGGTTGGGGCCTATTGTCAGTCCAGAGAAGACATTCGAGATTCGTTGGCGGGGGTTGCAATTGCAGTGGCGTTAGTTCCACCCCTCAGCGTCGTCGGCATCGGGCTAGCCCGCGGCTCCTGGGCAGTGGCGTCTGGCGCAGCAGTGCTGTATGCCACCAACCTGGTCGGAATTACGGTAGCGGCAGCCACTGTTCTGCTGTTGATGGGATACTCGCCAGTCAACAAGGCAAAAACCGCCATCTTCGCGTCTATTGCTTTTCTTGCATTTTTGGTGGTGCCCTTGGGCCTCAGTATGCGCGAACTCGTGCTTGAGAACAGACTCAGCATGGAAATTAATCGACTGCTCAAAGAAAAGACGCACACGTTCAAAAACGTGCGACTACAAAGTGTCGAAGTTAAGAGATTCAAAACGCCTATGGACGTCGTAGCCACCGTATACGGCGCCGAGAGCGAGTTTCATCCGGCGCAAGTAAAAGCAGTCCAGGATTTTCTTGTCAAGAACACCGGAATGAATCTGCAATTTCGCCTGCGCGTGATTCCTGTCACGGAAATTCGCGCAATAGAAGTCACGACTGAAAATACCATACCGATGAATCCAGAAACGCAGTACCCTGAATCAGTGCAAAGTCAACCATCTGCACCAGACGAGCCCCCCAAAGGCGAAACATCGCCCCCCTCTCCACCGAGCGTTCAACCATCGCCGGGGTCCGCAACGGAAAATTACCCCGACACGCGCCAACCAGAACATTAAGAACATCTGTCCAGGCTGCTTAGCGAAGACCGGACATTCGAGCTCCTCGTTCGCAGAGCACTACTGCTGGTAGCAGCACAGAAACAAGCAAGCAGGAAGGCATCAAAAGTGGAACAGAAGATGGTCGAGGGCATCCGCCGAATCTCAGTTTCAAGAGTAGAATCGGATTTGAAGAAATGGCCAACACTTAAGATGTCGGTGCTCTTCGCACGGGCGCAGAAGCACGCCTTATGCGTTCGTTCCAGTCCTGCTCTATTCTTTCGAATGTTTTCATAGCTCTTGACTGCACGAACGGATTGACGTCGTTGATCAGTCCGCCGATTACTTCGACCGGCGCAATGGCGTCGGAAGCAATACGAAAACGCACATCAGGACTTTCATCAGCACTCAACTCCTTTAAGCTAGCGATAGGAAGCCCCTTATTGCAGGCAACAGCAGCCCTCACCTCGGGAGACGAATCATGCGCTAGTACCATCAAAATCTCAGCAGGGCAACTCTTATTCTCTGCAACGCGCACTCGAACTCGTTCCACAGGCGACGATGATAGCCTCATAAGAGTAATTGCGGATGTCCTCGGATTGCACGCCAAGAAGTGCTTCAATTGCGCAAATTTTTCCATGTGTATTTCCTCCAGTACCTATGGCGAAACCGCAACGAAAGTCACAGGTTCACACATTCGGGCCGACCGACAAGCAGGCATATCCACACTGAAAGATTCACTTCCCGATAAGTGTTCATCGGACATGACTGTCCGTGTTTCCTTAACCCAGAACACCAATCGAATCAGCAAAACTCGTATATCGGTGCGCATCGCGCTTGATCGACATATAAATATTATAACGCAAATCGAGCCACTCGTCAAGAAGTTGCCACCACCGATAGTATCACTCTCGCGCTCACACTCCGCAAGCCCTACAAACAGAAGGGGTCACGGCCCTGCAACTTCAATGACAAATGCAGTCCGTTCCCCTCGAATTTCAACAGCAGCACCACTGGCAGTAGCAACATCCATACCGCCTCTCCAGAACGAGTGTCCGAACTGGACTTTGGCGAAGGAATTCCCAAAGTCCAGTTCCAATCGGCCAAAGCTCGCTTTTCGATAGATCTAAAGGAGGGCGAACACCTTAACGGCAGCCGCCCTCTTCTAATCCATCATCGACCTATTGGACTAAGACTTAGTCAGAATTTTCTTCAGGCCCTTTTGCAGTCCTGCGTCGCCGGAGTAGCCTATGGAGTAGGTCACAACCTGGTTAGCAGGATCAAGAAAAATCAAAGTCGGGATCGGGCTAACTTCGTAGTCTTCTACAATCTTCTCAACTTCCGGGTCATCAACGTTATAGCTGATGAATTCAACTTGTCCGCCATACTGCGTTTTTACCTTCTCCATTAAAGGCTTCAACTGTTTGCACGGCTCACACCACGAAGCATAGAACTCGAGGATCTTCGGCTTAGAAGCATCCCCGGAGCCACGATCCAAGCCGCGAATGCCATTGGCCATTGCAATCATCGGGGTATCATCGCCGGTCTTAGGCGCAATAATCGAATGAGGTAAAGACATCAAAGCGATGTTCGCTTCAATTGCGTTCTTAGATCCGCGTCCAACGCGAATTGCTTTACGCAACTCGGAGGCACCTTTCTTGTATGCAGCTGTTTGTTCAGCACCAGCCGGCAATGTCTTGGCGACTCCGCAAAGAGATTTGCCTAGATTGAGTCTGCATTCACAACTGTGCTGCAGATTCTTGTCCTCAACCATTGCCGCTTCGAAGTGCTTAGCGGCTTCCTTATAGCTTTTCTTCGCCAGTGCTGCTTTTGCTTTGGCGTAGGTAGCATTCGATGACGAAACAACAGCTGGCTTAGCGGTCGTTACCACGCTTGGCTTCGCTTGCGGCGTTGTCTTGGTAGCCGGGGCGGCTATCGATTGGGCGGGGACGATTAAAGCCGCCACTGCGACCGTAACAGCCAGTTTCTCCACAAGTGCCCCAGTTAGAACTTTCATTATTGACCTCCGGTCTCGTTACTTCCAGTGTGGCATTCCGGTTTGCCTTTCGCCAGTCTTACCAGTTAATCTGGTTATTTGCTGCTAATGTGCCCGCCGGTTTGCTTTTTCTCCAGGTGTGCCTTCAACCATTTGTCGACATCCTGAATCACCTGATCATCAAACTGCCCCTCCTCAAAAATTAGGTGCTCACCGTGCTCAATCAAAAGCATTTGTTTATCTTTGCAGGCGATATTGTTGAAAAGTGCCATGGTCCCAGCAGGCTTAACGAGCTTATCTTCTTTACCTTGTACCATCAGAACCGGTGTATTGCAGATTCGCTTTACCGTGTGAAAGTTCTCATTCATGAAGGACTGGAACTGCACCAGCTCGTTGGCGCTGAGGTTCATTCGAGCAAGTGGATCCTGCCCCCACAGCTCCTTCAATTCAGCTTTCTTTGTTGCTTGATTGATAACACCGGTGCCGACATCGAACTGTTTGTTGGGCGAGGTCAAAAGCTTGAGCGCAACTTTCAGTCGCGTTTCGCCCTGCTTGAATCGGTCGCCCGATGGTACCGAACTGACCAATCCGTCTACCAGGTTCGGATAAAGTGCCGTGACACGCAAAGCGATTGCTCCGCCCATCGACTCTCCGAGCAGAAACACCGGCAAGCCCGGATGCACTTTATGAATGAACTTGAGTGTCTTGTGCACGTCTTCCAGACAATCTTCAAAATTGACTTTTTGGCGCCCTTGCGCGGCCTTCCAGGAGCCGAAACCGCGAACGTCCACGGCGTAGACCACATATTCCAGCTTCGCCATGCGCTCGCCGAAATCTTTATAGGTGCCATTGTGCAGCCCCAGACCGTGCACAGCCAGAATTACCGCTTTCGGGTCGCCCTCGGCACTGGCGTCGAGCCAGGTCAAACAAGGCGGGGTGTCTAAAAACTTCGATTTGGACTTCTTACTGGTGCTCTTCGACTCTAGAGGCGAACAACTTTTGGGATTCGAGGTCCTCGCCGTCCCGACTGCCGCAGCCGTTGAAGCAGGATTGGTCCCACCTGCGGAGGCGCTGCCGTTAGAGGATGGGGAGGAGGCTTCGGGCGAAGCGCTCGCCCCTTCGGCATCCGCCGCGCTGGCACTACTCTGTTCGGAGGCTTGGGTTATGGAAGCGAATGACAAAACCGAACACACCAGGATCACAAGCACTGAAAGTGCTCCCCTAAGGCTTAAAACCTTGAAACGCAAAGACATGTTGTACTCCCTGGACCCTTAAGTAACTCCAATTGACTTAAGAGACAAGTCCTTGGCCTGCCATTCATTGTCTCACCAGGATCAATATCGATCAAATATGCCGAAACCGCCACCACCACTGCGGCTCTGCCCATTGGTCTCGAATAAAGCACTTTGGCTTAGTAATATTTCCGATCAATTCTTATGCGGTCCGGCTACATCGCAGACCTGGCAGCCTCCTGGCAAAAACAACGGCGCAGCGCTCTTGCGGCAGAAAAGCGCCGTTCGAGAACCGCTTCGCCAGATTGGCATCATCGCGGATCAGCTCGAACGTTTTACTTAAAGTCTATTACAAACATGAAGTCCGGCTTGGTTTTGAGGGTCGGCGGCTCTTCGCGCCACAAATAAACAACCGCGCGAGCCGGAAGACTGCTAAATCGCAGGCGATCGATTTCTTTCGTGAACGGACTCATGTTGTTGCATCCATTCGCGTCGTATCGACAAGTGCCGCCACAGTGCAGCATTTGTCGGATGAAGACCGGTTCCGGCGCGTGGTTATCGTTGGTGACGTTAATACTTCGACCTTGATTGAGCCAAATGTAGTTGTAACCGAAATCACGAGCGTTGTAAGCCACCAGACTGAACCGATTGCAGTACTCTCCCTGATTTTTCAGTGCTCCTGTTGCAGCTATATCCTTTTGGAACTTAGTAATGTTGTAGATTGCCGTTGCATAAGACTTTCCCGGAAGGAAAGTTAGCGATTCCGGATACCAGAAGTAGGGAAAATTCGGATTGCTGAGGTCTGCTTTCTTGAGCTTAGAGGGGTCCCAAATTTGCAAAGTGCTGGGATTGACGCCGACCAGGAGGAACGGATTCAGGATATAACGCGACTCTTCCGCCGGTCCTTCGATACTGCGAGGTCCGGCGCCCCAGACGCAAGAGCCGGACGTGCCCCACCAGGGGCGCTTGTCTTCGACAGCTGCCCAGATCGGCGGGTACGGTTTGTATGGCGAGGAAATGAGCTGCGGAAACTTGTTGATCTTGTCGCGACGCATGTCCATGACCTGCTCCCGCGTTTTCCAATTGAACTCGGCAACAGGATTAATCGGAATATTCAAGGCCCCTTTGACCTTCGAGGCATTTCCGACGGCAAGACTATTGGGATTGTCACCGGCGTATGCGGTCAGCGGCGACAACGACGCCAGCAATACAGCCCATAATACTGACCAGACCTTCACCGCGATGCCTCCACCACACGTCACTAGTTGATTTTACCTGAAACGCCTCACTGCGGCCGCTGTGGCTAAAAGAACACACTGTTCGCGGGCGGGAGTTGCGAAGTGTCAGTGGGCGGCAGCAGAATTACTAAGGTAGTACGGTGCGGTGCGCCTTATTGTTTCAAGAAAGGGAGTTTGCTTGTGCCCCAATTCCTTCGCGGCTTTGTCCGAGCTAAAGAATATCTTGCGTTGCGACAACCAGGCCACTTGCCAGGTCAGTGCCGGGCGACGACCGACTAGGGGAAAAACAGCTTCGCAGGCAATGCCGGCCGCCTCGGCCAGCGGACCGGGAAATGCGAAGAAGGGTTTCCTGCCATGTAAGACTTCCGCCAACATGCAAGCCGCATCCTGAAAGCTGACGTTGGCGCTGCCGACTACATAGCGTTCGCCCGGGCGGCCTGCAGTGAGTGCGTTTACGCAAGTTTGCACAACATCTTCCAAATCGGAAAACATGACACCACCGGTGGGGTAGCCCAGCAACCAGCCGCCTTGCATCGAACGAAAGATTGTATGGTGGTGCGGATGGGTGTCTCCCTCACCAAATGTGATACCGGGACTCAATACAAGGACGGGCAGTCCCTTCTCGGCGAATTTCAGAACTTCCATCTCGCCTTCGTGTTTAGTATCACAGTAGTAGAGCCCATGCCCCTTCAAGTTATATTCAATTGATTCGTCGGCTATTGATCCTGCAGGCGGAATCCCCATTCCTGCAATTGAGCTCATATGGACAACGCGCTCAATCGATGCTTTTGCACAAGCCGCCATGACACTGCGGGCACCTTCCACATTTGTCTTATACAACTGCTGATAGTCTGTGCGCCGATAGGAGACCAGTCCGGCCAGATGGTAAACGACAGAACAACCACTAAGCGCACGCCCAAAACCTTCGGTATCGCAGATGTCGCCCTGAACATGATCGATATCCAGCGGCGCCAATCGTCCGGGAACACTAGCGCCACGTCCGAACGTACGCACCTCGTGCCCGATTTCACACAGTTTCTCCACAAGGCGCGCCCCCAGAAATCCGGACGCACCAGTTACCAGTACTTTCAATTTATTCTCCAGTTAGACGAACAAACATGAGCCTGTTTCGCAATTCACTGCTTTACCGTTGTCTGCGATCGGCCTGCGGGTGCTGCACCAAATGCGGTGCGGTATGACTGCAAAGCCGTCTTGATTCCAGCAGGCTCCACTCCGAATACCGTTCGTAATCCATTGTTCTTGCAAGCGTTGTCCTGGCAGGCAAGACGAACTTGGTCGCGACTCACCAGCGGTACGGGCTGAAAGATCTCCAGTGCAACGGCAGCGAGCGATACCAGTCCGGCCGGTATTGCTCGAATTGGTTTTTCGATACTGATGCTTCTCATCAGCTCGTTTACGAACTGGCGCATGTCCACAACATCGGCCCCGCCAATCTCAACAGTCTTACCATCGGCAACGTCGGTTGTGGCCGACTTGACTAAGGCCGCCGTCAGGTCCGCAATGAACACCGGCTGGAGCTTATTGGTGCCACCATTAATCAATGGTACTGCGCTCTTTTCCTGAATCATTTTGCGGTAGCGCGCCACCAATTTACTGTCTCTGGTTCCAACCTGCCGACCAACAATCAGCGAAGGCTGAAGTACGACATATTTCAATCCGCTCTCGCGCACTAATTTTTCAGATTGCGCTTTGGTGCGGTGGTAATCGCTGACCGCCTCAGCAGACGAGCCTAGTGCTGTCAACAATACAACTTTAGGCACGGACATTTCGCGGCAAGCCGCTACCAATTCGGCCGTTTGCCCGCCGTGCAGGTCTTCAAGCTTTTCACCTTTTTTGGGAGCAATGCTGCCAATGAGGTGAACGGCGCAGATTGCACCACTGAGGGCATCTTTCAACACTTGCGATTGTCGATTGAGATCTGTTGCAAACACCAGCGCTCCGGTGCTTTCCAGAAACTGGCGATCCGATGAGCGAGATTCGGAACGAACAATGCAGCGCACTTCATAACCGCTGTTGATCAATGCCTGCACAAGATGATTGCCGACGTATCCGGTAGCACCGTCCACCACCACCGCGTCTTTACGTCCTGAATCAGCCAACTCTTCAACCTCCAATTTGTAGTCCGTAGCGGGACTTCAATCTACTTTCCGAACCGCGTTGTTTGATAGTTTTCGCCAAATGCTTTTGATCAGCGTTACTTCACCTACTTCATTTCCTTGGGCGCGATGTCCCAACCACTGGCATACATAACCGCCGACCAGCAAGGCTAGCCCGACGCTTGTTTTGCCGCTGGCGAATTTGAACAGTCCGTAAAATGCCATGGGCACACCAACTATATGAAAGCCAGCATTCACGGGGTGCCGATGCCGCTGGATGTAATCGACAACGAAAGCTCTGGTGTTAAGCGCTACTCGGCTAATAATCGTCATTCCCTGCTCCGATTTCTAAATTTGCGAACTCGATAATTATTTCAGCACAGGGGCGTTCCGACGAACGTCCTGCGAATCGTTCTTAATGCATTCAAGTGTGCGCCGCATTCCCTCCGCAAAGGGGATGCGATTAGTACCTTTATAGTCCAGGGTTTGTTCCGCCAAACTGACGTCGAAGCCCTGATTTAAACCGGCCAGTCTAAAGGCGGCGCGGGAGAAGCGAGTGAGATTCTTGCGTTTTTCCGGCGGCAGATGCGGAGCAATCATCGATACAACTTCGCACGCGGCCTTAGCTATGAAGCCGGGCACTTTCTTGGTCACGCGCGGATAGCCCATGCCATCGCAGATCGAATCAAACAAGGTCTTCTTCGTGACCAATTCACCATCGGTCAAATTGAACACTTGCTTATCGGCTTTGGGATTGAGCATGGAGAGTTCAATCGCTTTGACCAGATTCTCTACATATATAACGTTGCATTGTTTGGTTCCGCCGTCGATCAGCATGGCTTTGCCAAGACGCAGGTTTTCCATCAAGCGTGGCATCCATGCGCGCTCACCGGGCCCGTAAATAAAACCGGGGCGCAAAATAGTCACTAGCATTTCGCCTTTGCCGAACCATCCTGTCACAGTTTTTTCAGCGTCAACTTTCGAGTCGGCATAGGACTCGCCGCAATATACCAGCGGCGCTTTTTCGCCGACATTGTATTGATCGTTTTGACCGGTAATCACCGACAAACTGCTGATATGAATGAAGTGGCGAACAGACGCCATTGCTGCCGCGGACATAACGGAACGCGTTCCTTCCACGTTTACGGCGTATATCTCCTCGCGCGTGGCATGCGGATCCACCAGACCGGCGGCGTGAACAACAACATCGACACCGGCCATGTCACGTCGAAGCGCCTCGCTGTCATTAAGTTCGCCGCGCACGATTTGCATGGCATTTTGACAGGAAAGCGCTTCCAGTGCATCGGTCCGGCTTCCGGCACGCACTCGCGCAACAACGTGGTTGCCTTTGGCAAGCATGGCTTTGACGGTATGGAAACCTACCAGCCCTGTGGCTCCGGTGACCAGTACTTTCAATTGATTCATTTCTTTCTCCATTGCCTGATGCGCCCGGGCGCACCGTCAGTGATGACTGGAAACCGAAGCTGTTATCAGCTCGGCTCAAGAGCCAGCAAAACATCGCGGAAGTTCGGACTTGCAAGAAACGGTATTTTCACTTGCGCTTCCGGAGCGCCTTGCTCCACCCGCATCTGGCGTAACTTGACGAACGTGCCGTTTTTGACGACTTCAATAGTAGGTGACCCCAACCGGCGAGTCGCTCGCTTATCCTTATATTCAATGTTCTGGTGTTGCAGTGATTGATCAAAAACCCTGGCGAATTCTTCCAGCACCGATTGGCTGAAATCCTCTTTCACTTCCACGTAACCAACGTAGCGCGGAGGGTGCTCTAGTTGGACGGCAAGCGTAAAGTGATCAACGGAGTTCAAGTTCAATTGACGCACCGCATATCGCAACGCCACATGCACCTGCTCTTCCGTCAGTTTTTCGCCAGTGATTGAGCTTACCCCGACACCTTTTTGCACAAACTTCAAAATGGGCGTGTTCTGTTCCATGCCTGTGACCTGCATCAAGTCATTTATGTTGTAGCGGTACAGACCCGCTGCCGTGGTGAAGTGAATGTAATAGCGCTTACCGTCCACCAATTGATCAAGGGTCAAGAAGGTCTTGTCTTCAGATTCCATCTCTTCTTCCGGCACAAACTCAAAGAAGTGGGAAGTCAACGCAGCGACGCCACCGGAGCCCTCGTCCGACAAGGGGATGGTGCCTCTACCTTCGCTGGCCATATAGCCGAAATCGCGAATCTTGGCCTTGCCGTATTTTGCAGGCAGCCGCTCTAAGTAGAATGGCATCGGCCCCCCCTTCCACACGGACAAGCGACACAAATCCGGCCACACGGTCCGCGGCAGCAAGCATCCTTCTTGCTCCAACAATGCAGCCAATTTTCTGGCGGAAGTCTTGTCCTGCTTCAGATACTGTCCCAGCGATTCGCCGAGTTCCCCCGGCAATCGCATGTCTTCGCGCAAGGTGCCATCGAAGATGTCGCGAATCAAATCCTCGGCATGCTCATTCAACTGGTCCGCCAGCAGCAGCAGGGTCGACGGATTGCAGGCCATCACTGCGGCTATACGCTGACAAAGAGCTATGCGCAAGGACATGTAGTACTTGACTTGCACATCCTTTATGCGACTGATTTCCAGCGGCAAAGAGAAGTAGCGTGCCACCAATGGCGATTGCTGGCGACGTAGTAAGCCGGAAACGGCGCCGTAAGGAATCCCCGCTTCGGTGTGGCCCTCGCAGTCGTTGCTTGCAAAAATGAGATAACGGGCTCCAGGCAAAGCAATCTTAGGAAGGCTGTCACGCACTAGCCCCCAGTTGTGAACCTGGAAGGCGTGTGCATAATCTTTCAAATGGGTTGGCGTAATCGGAATGAACTTCGGCTTCCCGGTAGTACCGCTGGTAGTAGCAAACATTACCGGCGCTTCAGCGGTAAGCTTGTTAGGAATCCCCGCCATTTCATCTTCAATGTACGGTCTCAAATCCTCGTACTCGGCAGCGGGAACTTGGCGCTGATAGTCTTCGATGGTTTTGATCGTTCCAAAGCCATAGCGCTTTCCGAACTCAGTATCCTTGTTTGCACTGACGATGCTGAGCAATTTTTCGGACTGCGTCTTACGCGGATCTGCCAAGGCGCTCATGAAGCGTTTGACATGCGTAAGCTTCCTGTAATATTGCCCTATTCTGATCAGCGGATTTCCAAACGACACTTCAACCCCTCCCACTAAACCTAAGACGCGGCGACATGCTCTCGGCAGTCGCCACCCGCAGCTGCTCCTGCTTCAGTGAATGAAAGCAAGCGGCTATCTTTTACCGTGATACCAAGCCCGTATTTTCTTCGGCTAAATCTGAGATCGCCAAAGCCACCCGGTCGGGCAGTTAAATCCTCAACTGTAAGATCTTGCTTGAGCAAGAAAAAGTTCGCAGCGCCCTCGTAGTTGTCGAATGGCTCATTCAAACAACCAAAGAATCGCCCTGCTGCAGTCAAAATGCCGGTCTCACCGACTTGGGCGCCCATTTGCACCCGCAGTCCCGCGTTTTTAGCAATAGCCAATATACGAGCGGCAGGCAACAAACCGCCGGCTTTGGAGATACGAATATTAAAGGCACTGCACACCTTACTGGCGGCGAGCTCCTGCGCTTGCGCGATAGTGCACAACGACTCGTCGACCATAATGTCCGCTTCGACTGATGCAGTAAGTTTTTGCAACCCGTCCCAATCATCAGCGGGCAGAGGCTGCTCGTAAGAAGCGACGCGGTAAGGCTTGAATGCTTCACAGGCTTGAAGCGCCGAGTCGAGTGTCCAAGCACAATTCGCGTCGACCCTGATCGTGGCGTCTTCCCCCATAATCGAACGACAAATCTTCAATTTTTCGAGATCTGTTTCGAGGTCTTTGCCGACTTTCAGTTTGATGGTCTTGAAACCGTAGATTTTGTAGAACCACAAGATTGCGCCCAACGCTTTCTTGCCGCCAAAAGGAACAACGCCACCATAGCGTATTTTCTCAGTGCGCACACCGCCCAATAAATCTGCGGGCGTCAATCGCCATTCTTTGCAGTACGCGTCCATCAACGCTAACTCCAAAGCGCACCAGGAAGCGCCAAACGGCTTGCTGTGCAATCCGAGTTCGTCAAATCCACTTTCCAACAACGAAATCAACTCAGAAGGCGAATTGATGTTGGCGGATAAAAACAGTGGTGCATAAGTAGTCAAAACATTCGTTTCGGCGCTATCGATACTCTCTCCTGTCACGTAATCGCGCGGAATGCCTTCGCCATAGCCGACGATCCCATTGCTGAGCGTGACTTTCACCAGCAAATTAGTTGATTCGCTGCGACTGGCCAAACTGTGTCCGAAAGAAAATCGGAACGGTAGCGTTATTCGGAAAGTCTCAATGGAGCGAATCTTCATTTCGCCCCCTTCGCAAATTGACCGCAGCGATCAAGGAGCCATTGCGAGAGGACGGACCGGTACTCAGAAGGTTCCACGTGGAAATCCAAGCTGTGAAATACTCCCGGAAAGATCTTGATGGCTTTGTCCGACGACGCACAAGCGGAGAACCACTTTTGCACACCGTCTATATTGACTATATCGTCAATGCCGGACTGTACGATTAGCAGCGGCATCTCTATGTCCGGCGATGCTTTACCCGAAAGTACAGTCAGAATGAAACCTTCCACGAGAAACCTTGAAGTTGCCTCGGTAAGACGAAGCTCGTCCTGGCGAATTGCAGTGAGATACTTTTCGTTGTCCGTGAAATTTTCAGGCACCAGGGGCAGTTTCACGGGAGTGAGGTCGCCCACAATTCTGCGGATGGCAATCTCGATCTTTTTGGAGATCGGCATGTCTACCTTCACTGACACGGCCGGTGAGCTGAACACCACGCCGCTCAAATAGCGTGCAACCGGTGATGACTTTCGACACACAAGCGCAGCGAGTTTTGCGCCCCAACAATTTGCCATCAAGAAGACGGGAACATTTTCCTGCTTCTTAACCGTATCAACGATAACCTCTTCCACATCCGCGATCAAACGGCGGAAACTAGAAGCGTCGCCGCGCGGCTCGTTGCTCAATCCTGAGCCTCGCCGATCGACGGCTCGGGTGGTAACACCAACCGTAGCAAGATAACTGGCGGTTTCCGAAAACCATGCGGCATGGCCCTCGATACCGTGGAGATAGATCAAAACGGCCTTTTGGTCGATTGTCGATCGCCACTCGCGCACAAAATGCTCGCAGCCGTCGGACGTCCGCACAGCAAAGAGGGCTGAATCTGCGAGCGTTGCGTAGCACGACTGAAATGATCTCGGGTCTGTCAAAACTTCTTCTTCGGGTGGTATCGCGATTGTTGTTCGACTGAAATTACGCAAATAATTTTATCAAGACGTTGAAAGGCTTGAAAGGTATAAGTATTTAGCGTTCACATACCACCGTGATTAACGAATGCACATCTGTACTATGATCGCAGGTAGTGATAGATTAGTCTCGCTTAGACCGTCTATTTAGAAAGGGTTACGGAGGATCATGGGATCATTACCAGGATGGATGCCCATTTTACTAGATCGAATAAACTGGGGATGCACTACCAGCCCATGGTTCGTCGATCTAGCCGATGAGAAAAAGGTGTACGAAAGAGGACAAAGAATCCTCATCGATCTCTGGCCTTACATTCGCGAACTTCCGCGTAACATTTCAGCAGTCAAGCAGCATCTTCCCGAACGGATGGAAGCCGCGCGCAATCTGTTGACGCAGCTTTCGGACGACGAACGCAAGTACCAGCAACTGTTTCGTAATCAGTTCACAATGGTCGATCTCGTCGTCGAAGAGGTTGAAGCGCTCCCGGTTCAAGAGTCTACACAAATACTTTGCAATGCCATGGCGGAAATGTGCCAGCGTCGCACTTGCGTAGAAGGGATTCACGCCATTGTTGCCGCTGAATTTGTTGCCACGATGTATTGCCGGGCATCATTACCGTCTTATGAAAAGTATTTCAGTCCGCCACGATTCGATGCCCGCATCGTAGAAGAAGGCTTGGCCTGGGTGCGGCTGCATGCAAAAACCCACACGCGTCACGCCATCTGGATGAAAAGAATGTTATGCGATGTGGAGGACTCTTGCGGCAATGAAATTCCGGAAGCGGCCGAAGAAATATTGACGGCGTTCATGCGCGTATGGCAGTGCCCTTCGGAAGAATCGCGCCTTCCTTCTCCAGTGGAAGCCCGGTAAGTTTCGCCGATGTCAGGCGTTACATAACCCATAAATCTTGGCAGCATGGCCCTCCTCTAAGGTCCGCTTTCAGGGGAGCGTGTCATAATTCCCGACTTGGGCACATTCCCGCTCAACTGGCGTCTTCGTACGGTATGATTTTAAGCGCGCTTTATGCACACGAAACCATAAGTTCCTTGCTGCTGGCTCGTCCGCAGCATCGCAACTTTCAACAGCCGTCCTCGCGAAGCGCGGGCGGCAACAAAAGTGGCTTTCATAACGTCCGCAGTACGGTCCGAAAGTCGCTAGCGATAGCAGCACTCTTCGGTCTGACGCTAACAACCACAGCGGGGCTTGCTGAAAGTTCGCAGCTTCCCGATTCCGGCAGTACCGTCACGAGTCTCGTTTCAGTGTCGCAAGCAGCCAGCCAGGAGCTCACTCAAGATGGATTTGAATTCCTGAAAGAGATGGCCGAAGCAGCAAATGCATTGAAGACATATAGTTTTCAGTCTGAGCAAACAGTCTTCAAAGGAAACAAAACCGTTCGCGAGAAGGTCAACTTTTACTTCAAAAAGCCAAAACTAATCCGCGCAGAAGAGGTAGGCGACTATAAAAAAGGATCAGTGGCGGTCTTGCAAAAGAACGGCACCGTGCGCGGTCACTTGGGCGGCTTGCTCAGCAAGATAAGTGCCACGGTAGCGGCTGATTCGGAATGGGTGTTGGGCGCCAATGGATATCCGCTGGCTGATTCTGATTTTTTCTCAATGTCGCAAGTAATGGTGAACTTTGTCAAGAACGGCAAGAAGAGCCTGGTAACAGGCTCTCCAGTCAGAGTTACCGGGCAGCCAAAGCCTGTTTACATCATAGAATTGTACACAGACACCTCTAAAAAGCAGCTGATGAAGCGTGCATATATTGACCCCGAAAACCTTTTACCGGTTGAGTGGTTTGATTATAAGGACGGCAAACTTTTTGCCCACACCAACTGGAGGAATCTACACCTGAATACCGAATTGAACGACAGTCTTTTCCAGCTATAAGGGATATGGGGTTAAAGTGTTAAACATGCAACTGAACTTGCCGACGCTCACAACTGCAGTACTTGTCGCAATCGGCGCCGTTATTTCGGCACCGGTACTCTACAAGGGATTTGCGCGCCGTGGAAAGGGCGTGCTTTACGAAAAGAATTTTCTGATTCAGCGCGCTCCGCAATACTCGACGTTAGTGAACGTGATTTTGATTGCACTGGCGCATTTTGCAAACAATGACGTTATCCCGGGAATCGATCCTGTGTTTCTCACCCAAGCGCGGCTGTTGCCGGCACCGTGGGGTGATGTAGTGCAGTGGTCGGGCGTAGCAATCCTGATCAGCGGCCTTATCTTCATGGTTGGTGGTTGGATATCTCTTGCCGAATGCTTCACCACCGACGCGGAAGTATTGGATGGGCACAAAGTACGACGCAACGGCTTGCTCGGGCTGGTCATGCATCCGGCATACTCTGGCATCATTCAAAGTGTGCTCGGTTCCGGTCTGGCATCGGGCTCGTTCCTCTGCGCAGCCTTCACTGTCTGTGTGGTGGCACCACTCTGGTTAAATCGCGCTAAGTATGAGGAATCAATCCTCATTGAAAACCTCGGACCCGAGTACAAACAATACGGCGAAGACATGAAGTGGCGTCGACTTATACCAAAATTCATCCCCATTGGCATCTAACTGCAATATAGTTGTTGGCATCCGCCGGGCAGGTCATCGGTTGTCCGGTGTGATGTCTATCGATTGCGGTGGGCTTGGGGGCAAAAATGAGAACGAAAGCAAACAAAGTTTTCTTTTCTTTGCTGGGATTGCTCGCACTTACAAGTGCGAACGGCATTGCTATTGCCGGCGATATCGGCGACGAAGAAAATGCCGTAATTAATCGGCAGATTGAACAGACAAAGGCACAACAAGCGGCGGTGGCCGCACAACAAGCGGCGGTGACCGCATTACAAGAAGCTCTGGCTACCGCACAAGCAGCTCTGTCCACGTCACAAGCGGCTCTGGCTGCATCACAAGCAGCTCTGGCTGCATCAAGAAAGCCAGCGGCGACAGATAAGCCAGCGGTAACAATGGAAGCCGCTGAGGTACCCGCAGTAGCAATAAGCAAGCCGAGTGCTACAGTACCGATGAATACAATTGGTAAGCCAGCTGCTGCAGTAGCGATAGGTAAGCCGACAAATAAGCCGGCCGCAGCAAATGAAGCGGCTGAAATGGCTGCCGTAGCAGTGAGTAAGCCAACTGCTACAGCAATTAATAAGCCAGCTGCTACAGTACCGATAAATACACCAAGTAAGCCGGCTGCTGGTGCAGTAGCAATGAACAGACCGGCTCCTGCAATAAATAAATCGGCGAATGCGCGGCTCAGCAATGAAGAAGATGCCGCAGTTAATCGTCATCAGGAACAAACAAAGGCGCCACCAACGTTGCTGGCTGCATCAAATTCGTCAGCGACTTTCCATGCGGCGCATGCAGAAAGTTGCCACATGTTCACCGAAGCAGAGCGCAAAACAATTGACAAAGGCGAAGTTGTCTTAGGCATGCTGGAAAAGAACGGTCATAAGCGTATACGTGCACGCGTGCACATTAGTGCGCCACCACAGGTAGTGTGGGAAACTGTGCACGAAGAGCGCAAGACCGATCCGGATCTTGCTTACAGCAAAGTATTGGAAACAAGCGGACACAACAGCGTAGTCGAGCAGAAGTTTCAGTTGATTCCAGTTCTCGGCACGTCTGTTTGCGTCATGAAAAACAGCGAGATCCCCGGTCACAGAATCGACTACTCGTTAATGAAGTCCGATCGCTTCAAGGCATTGGAAGGTACATGGATTGTAAGTGCCAATCCCGATGGCAGTACCATCCTTGAACTATCGTCCTATATCGATATGGGGCTACCGGTGCCGCGCGGCATGCTAGAAGCGGTGGCCAGCAAGAAACTTGCAGGTCGTCTACAGAACATAAGAAAAATGGCCGAAAAAGCTCGACCACAGCATTCCGTAGCTACCAAAGTCGTGCCCAACTAGGGCGATAACCTAGTCTTCCATATCCGCCATGACTGTGTCGAACGCATCGCCGGCACCGGACTCAGGTGTCGCGTAGACCACCGTACCGCTGCCATCGGCAGATTGGTCATCTTCGCCGGCAGCAGAAATGTCGCCGGCTTCGCCGCCGCCATCGGGTCGAAGACAGGCGTCTACCCCGGTTACCGCGAAGGCCGCAGCGGTGCTTAGCTGCATGGCGAGCGCCAGAAGTAGTATTTTGCAGGTCTTGCCCATCATTCCAGTAGCCTCCCGAAGGGTGCCATACCCTCTGCTCCTCAGAAACCACCATCGCCGGTGGTCTCCTGTATATTCCTCCAACTACCCGCATTCATGCTGAATCCAGGCGGCATTAAAGGCAATTAACCCAGATTCCAGAGTCCTTGTCAATAGAGAATTGGATAGGACCGGGACAGGGTCTAAAGCAGAACCGTTTATTCGCTTTCGGGAGTTTTTCAGCCCTGGAGAAGAGAGCGGCTCACGCCGCTGGTTCCCGGGGACAAAGAGTTGGAGTCCACCCGGACCTCAAAACTGAGACGCACGGAGAACTGGCGTTCAAAGAAGGCCTTCTTCTCCTTCAAAGCCCAAGTCTCAGGCTCCCAACTTTCGCCCGGACGAATGAATATAAGCAGTGAAATCGAAGCCCTTTCGTTAGTGCGCGCCGGAGTGTAGTCGAGCTCAATACGCTGGACTACCTGACGATGGCTGCGGTCCAGCGCTTCGCCCAGCCGCAGAATGGAGGAGAGGTCGGCGACCATCTTCTTTTCCTGGACGCTGAGCAGCATATAGGGCTCGTGAGACTCTTTCGGCTCACTGCCTCGGTGGTAACGCGCGATGTTGGCTATGAGAGTAACTTCTTCTTCGGAATGCCCAAGCAGGCCACCGTTCTTGATCAGGTAATGCGAATGCTTGTGATGGCCGTTGCGCCCGACAAACATGCCAACGTCGTGAAGCATGGCGGCGGCGCGCAGCAAGTGCAGCGAACTCTCGTCGTAAGCCAGCAACTTCAACTGTTTTAGCTTCTGAAAGAGTTGTTCGGTAAGATAGGTCACCTGCTCGGCGTGGTCGACACTGGTCTGGTATTTTTCCAGCAAGTGATAAATACTTTTGGCACGGGGATTGAGGTGCTCGGTAAGTCCGGCTTGCAACCAGCCTTCCTGCAGAAACAAATCGACCACGGTTCCTTCGCGCAAGGCTGAATTGCAAACCATAATCTGACCGACATTGAGCGAACGCATCGCTTCTACCAGCACGATAGCGCCGGCAAGCACGGTGCGATTGCGGTCGGCGCTTACATCCTTAATCTTCTCACCGGATAACGAACACTCCTCCAGGTACTGAACAATCTCTTCCAAATCGCTCAGCCCGAGCCGATACCCATGCAGGTCGTCGCCTTCTTCGCCCTTGCGCACCCGGTCAAGTTTAGCAAGCGCCTGCACGGTTCCTGAGGTTCCAATCAGTTGAGTGAATCCGCCGATATCGGCCAGGCGTGCAGAGGCCGGTCGCAGCATTCCGCGCACTTCATCGTGCAGCTCTCGAATTTCTTGAGACGTCGGCTTTTCTTTCTTGAAGAATCGCTGAGTCAGTCGAGCGGCCCCCAACTTATATGATTCGGTGAACCAGGTGCGGTGCCGATCGGCAACAATGACTTCGGTGCTACCACCGCCGATATCAATGATTGCAAATTTACCTTTGATGTCGGGCATGCTCCAAAGCACACCAAGGTAAATCAAGCGAGCCTCTTCTCTGCCGGAAATCATTCGCGCATCAAGCCCCAACTCTTCGCGAATTTTCAGCAGCACGGACTCGCCGTTGTCGGATTCTCGCACTGCAGAAGTGGCAACCGCCACGATTCGCCGAGCCCCCTTTTGCGTCGCCTTATCCTGCATATCCTTCAAGATACGCAAAGCCGACGTCATCGCCGGAGCATCGATGGTGTGATTTGTCAGGGCACGGCGAAAGAAAGGTACAGCCTCCTTAACGCGTGTCACCACTTCAAAATTGTCGCGATCGAGAGACGCCTTACACACAATCATGTGAAAGGAGTTCGTACCCATATCAATGCACGCCAAAATCGGAGGTCCGGAGACTTCAGTGCCGCTTTGTTTCTGCCTGCTTCTATTGACAGCGGCCATGCTTGCATCCATGCCGGGGTTGCGTCGCGTTTACCACAGCCGCTTAGCCGCGGCCGATTAGTAAGGTAGCACGAATAGCCCGCCTTTTTAAGTGCAGGCGGTCCCCGGGGCGGAAATAACGACCGGCGCCCCGGCGTCCGGCTCGTTGCGGGGCGAAAGCAGTCTGTTATTATCTGTTGCTGAAAACGAACGAGGGCCAGTCATGCTCACCAGAGAGGAGCTTCTCCCGAACCGGATTCCGGAGAACCTGACAGCGGCGCAATACTATGAGCTAGGCCTTCGCTTTCGATTGGCCGGTCACACCGCTCTGGCAAAAGGGGCCCTTCAACGAGTCCTTTCCTCTGCGGAAAACAGCCCCTACGGTCGCAAAGCCGCAGTAGTGCTGAGAAGCCAATTGCCGGTTAACAACGTGCCCGAAAGCGCAGAAGAGAAGAACATTTCCGCCTACAACCTCATGCAATCGGACCCGGCGGAAGCAAAGCGATTGTTTGAAGAACTGATGAATCAGCATCCTGACTTTGAGTGGCCGTTTTCGAACTATGCGTGGATGATGGTTAATGAAGGCAATTTGAACAAAGCGCACAGTTTGTCGCGCTACTTATTGGCGCTCAATCCTGACCACTTGCGCTCGATTCACCTGGCAATGCAAATTGCGCTGATGCAAGACCGCAAGAACGACGCATTGGAACTGGCAAAGCGAGGGCTGAAAGCCTCCGGGGGCGATCCGGATTTCGCCGGACTGGTGCAAGGATTGTTATCTCACATCAAAGGGAAGCCACCGGATTCGATACCACAGTTGTCGAGTGCGGAAGAATACTTCGACCTAGGTTGCTGGTTCGACGCTTACGGAAAAATACGGTTGGCGCAGGAAGCATTAGACAAAGCTATAGAGTGCGACTGCGACTGCGAAATCGCCGACCGGGTAAGAAAGCATAAGCAATCGTACCTGCCAGTCAACCCGGTGCCAGCGGCAGCGGAGCAGATGTTACAGGAGGCGTTCGCGGAACCCGATACAGCGCTGTCAGCGCAGACTCTTCGGCAATTGCTTCACGACTATCCCGATTTTGAAACTCCGGTCATCGCACTGGCCACCTTAGCGCTGCAAGCAAGTCAGTTTGAGCAGTGCGAACAATATGCAAGAAAAGCGCTGTCGATAAATGCTCGCAGCGAGCCGGCGCTGATTATCCTGCTCAAGTTGTACTTGATGCAGGATCGATTCGAACAGGCACTGAAACTGCTCGACACCGAATTTCCGGCGCACGCTGACCGTTCTTTGACAATGGACTTAATCAAAGCTCAATGCGAGCTGGGTCTGTATGATAAAAGTCGGGTCACCCGCCACTGATATTTGCGCGTAACAGCCAAGCGCCACGATAGCGTTTTCTAACCCGGCCCGGGCGTAGCCGGCGACGAAATAGTTTTGAGAATATTGTCGGCAGCGGTTCTACCGGAGCGAATACAGTCAGGCAGGCCAACGCCGCGGTACGCGTTACCGGCAAGCGCCAATCCGGGAAGCGCAGACACGCGTTGCTCGATTTGACTAACAAGATCAAGATGGCCGATATGATACTGCGGCATTGCGCGAGGATACCTGGTAATCAACGACAACATCGGCACAGCGTCTATACCCATGTAGGTATGAAGGTCTTCCCAGACCAGACACTCAGTTTGCTCATCGGTAAAATCGAACAAATCAGTTTGCAGTGCACCGCCGATAAAGACACGCAAAATGGCCTGGTCCGGCGGACAACGCCCGGGAAACTTGATGCTTGAGAAACTGCACGCCAGGATATTGCGCTTTTCCGTAATCGGAACGACGAAACCAAAGCCATCCATCGGGTGAGGAATATCGCGGCGATTGTAAATCAAATTCAGCACCGCCGATGATGCATACTGAATCTTCTTCAGTTTTTGCGACAGATCCGGATCCATGCCGGCAAGCAGGTCTCCGGCAGTGTAAGACGGCGAAGCGATAACAACGGCGTCGCACGGCAAAATGCTGCCCCGAGCCAAGACGACATCGAACGCTTTGCCGCGCACCCCCTTCTCCACAGCGACCACGGCCGACTGGTAGCGCATGTGCGCCGGTCCCAATGCTTCCACAGCCTTATCTACCAGCTGGCCTAGCCCGCGCTCCAAAGAGGCGAACATGCTGTAGCGCGCGCCGGAATCACCGTTGTTTCTGCGGGTAGCGGAAAGTCCCCTAATGAGGCTACCGTGCTTCTGCTCGAGATCCATAAACCGCGGCATCGTTGCGCGCAAGCTTAGCAGCTCGGGATCCGCAGTGTAGACGCCGCCGAGCATCGGCTGAGCTATGCGGTCCAGCGCTTCTTGCCCGAGCCTCCGTCGCACGAACTGCGCCAAACTTTCATCGGTGTTCGGTGGTGCCTTCGGAACAAAAAGTTCCATCGCCATGCGCATCTTGCCGGACCACGAAAACAATTCGGAAGAAAAGAAAGGTCCCAATTGAGTCGGAGCCAACATCGCAAATCCAGCCGGCAGTGGATGAAGCTTATTATTGAATGCAACAAAGCTGCTTCGGCACTCAGGATTAGTGCCTATGATCTGGTCCTCCAAGCCAAGATCCTTACAAAACTGCAACGCCTCGGGCTTTTCGGTCAAAAACGAATCCGGTCCTAACTCAAGGATAAAATCATCCACATGGTAGGTGCTGATCGAGCCGCCAGCTTTGCCAAACCGCTCCAGAACCAGCAGTTCAACGTTGGAACGATTGCCCAACCCCTGCTTAAGATAATAAGCTGCTGCAAGCCCGGCGATGCCGCTACCGATAACGACGATGCGGCAGACATCTTGTCCTTCCGCCTTCTCGCTCGTTTGCCCGACGACTCCGCCCGCCATTAAGTGTCGCCACCACCTGAAGTGTCGGAATTACCGGAACTGAAACGGTGAACCAGATCCACCAGAAATTTGGCATTGTCCACGCTGGTCGGAGGCAGAACACCATGCCCGAGATTGAAGATGTGCCCGGGGTCCCCGACCATGTCCCGCAAAATCCCCTCCGCCTTCCGGCGGATAGTTTCACGATCCGCCAGTAGCGCTACAGGGTCCAGATTGCCCTGAATTGCCACTTCATTACCAAGTCTGCGTCTGGCTTCCTTCATGTTCATGCGCCAGTCGACGCCGATAACATCCCCGCCGGCGTCTCTCATCGCTTCGAGCAGGCAAGCGGTTCCGGTGCCGAAGTGAATTACGGGAACACCCGGAGTCAGTCCGGCGATCAACCGTTTGGCATGTGGAAACACATAGTCCATATAGTCATCGACGCTCAGGGCACCAACCCAACTGTCGAAGATCTGCAGCGCTTGCGCGCCAGCATCAGCCTGGGCATTGAGATAATCAACGGACAAGTCGACAATATGCGAAAGCAGCTTGTGCCACGATTCGGATTGGCAGTACATCAGAGTCTTGGTGTTTTCGTAATTGCGGGACGATCCACCTTCAATCAGGTAGGACGCCATCGTAAACGGGGCTCCGGCAAAACCAATCAAAGGTACATTAGCCGGCAGTTCTCGCCGCGTAATACGGATAGCTTCCAGCACATAGGAAAATGCTTCACGAGCATCAAGCCTCGGCAATTTATCGATGTCGGCCGCGGTACGCACAGGTCTTGCGATGACAGGTCCTTCGCCTTTGACATAGTCGAGTCCGTTGCCGAAAGCATCAAGCGGCAGCAAGATATCGGCAAAAATTATTGCGGCATCAACCTCCAGCTGATTGACCGCATGCACCGTAACTTGCGCGGCTAATTCCGGTGTCTTGCACAATTCAAGCAAACCAACCTTGCTGCGAATTTCGCGAAACTCAGCCTGGTAGCGACCGGCCTGCCGCATCAGCCAAACCGGCGTGTACGGCGTCTTCTCACGACGGCAAGCCTTCATGAAAGCGCTCTCGCGCAATTGCGGCGTTAGCCCGCAATCGTGGTCGCGAGCCGTGGATAAAGAACTATTGCGGGAATCGGGCAACAAACGCACTCCTACATGAAAGACTGTTCGTGGTTGATTCTCCTGAGTTCTGATAGTATCGCACAATAAAACCTGAAGGCATCGTCCCTTCGGTGTTCTGTAAAATGACTGGCGTAAAGTACGCAGCCGGACTGTTATCAAGAGGCCCAAGTAGAGCAACATGAATATCAAGACTGCTATCCAGATTGCCGTAGGCGTCAGCTTCGTCTGGATGACCCAGGGTTCAGCCGCACGGGCCGAAGAATCAGCCGATGCCTTGATCGACCGGGGCGATGCCATGATGCAACGCTCGAACTTCAAGGCGGCAGCCGGTGCATTCCGCGAGGCTATCAGAATCAATCCGGACAGCGCCAAGGCCCACCTCAAATTGGGCGCGGCACTGGCAGCGCAAGATGATTACGAGACCGCGATTCTGGAGGAAAAGACCTCTTTGAAGCTCGACCCGCAAGGATTCCTTCCGCACATAGTGCTCGGACAAATTTATGCGAACCAGCAAAAGATTCCCGAATCCATTGCAGAGCTGAAAAAGGCAGTCGAAATCAAGCCGACAAGTTTCGGAGCGCACAAAGATCTAGCGATCGCATATATCTCCGGCGGCAAATTTGATGAAGCACTCCCCGAGCTGCGTAAAGCTATAGAACTGAAGCCGGACAAGGCCGAGCCGCACTTGAAACTTGGCATCATTCTGTCCAAGAAGGGCAGCACCAAAGAAGCGATTAAAGAAATCGAAGAATCGATCAAGATTGAGCCGCGCGACCCGGAAGGTCACGTCGCACTGGCAAACGTAATTCTGGAGTCCGGCGATATCGAGGGATCTGTCCCTGCTTTCAAAGAAGCACTGAAGCTGGCGCCCGGTCATCCAAACGCAATAAGTGGATACGGCTGGGTCCAAGCGGAGAAAGGCTTCACCATGGAAGGCATCAAAGCGCAACGCAAGGCGCTGAAAATTTTCCCAGCCTTCCTACCTGGTTACGTAAGGCTGGCCGACTTGCTGCAAAAAACCGGCGACAACAAAGGCGCCGAGGACCAGTACGCAATTGCGCTGAAGATCAGCCCCGACGACGTCGGTGTCCGTACCTCATACGCGAAGCTTTTGGAAAAGACCGGAAAGAAAACAGAAGCACGCGCAGAATACAAAAAAGTGCTGGAAAAGTCGCCGACCTTCAAACCCGCGTCAGATGCCCTGGCTGCGTTGGACAAGGAACCGAAAACCAAGTAACGACATTTTGGATTTGTGTTAACAGAAGGGCGGCATACAATGTGTCGCCCTTCGCATTATAAAGGCAAGCACAGTGATCATTAAAATAAAGAACATGCGCTTACGCGCCATCGTGGGCGTCAATCCCTGGGAGCGAACCGACAAGCAAGCCATTATAGTGAACGTTGAAATTGAGTTCGACGGTGAGCGCGCTGCAACATCGGATGATATTGCGGACACCCTCGACTATCGCACCATCGGTCGCAAGATTGTGGACCTGGTGGAAAACTCGCAGTTCTATTTGATTGAAACGATGGCCGATCAAATTTTGCGGTCCGTGCTGGAAGAACCGCTTGTCCAGCGCGTCCGCGTCGAAGTTGACAAACCCTTCGCAGTGAAGTGCGCCGATTCGACATCAGTAGAAGTCTCACACGACCGTCGCACCGCCGGCAATACCACCACAGCCTAACTCTTCGGTCTCTCCGTCGCACGTATCGCAACGGTGTCAGCTCTTAACGCCGAAATAGCCGATCGTACGAGCAAATAGCGGACCGCGGTCGGGAATCGTACTATTGCCTGGTTTGGTCCAAGAGTTTGTGGGAGAACTACGCAAAAATCACCGCCTATCTGCGTAAATCACGCAATCCGGAAAAGCTGAGATTGAAATAAACTACTTACCGCAGGGTTGGTTTCCCGCAGTTTCTTTTTGGAGTGCCGCATGGACAATTACGATCAGATACCCGTACGTCAAGACGAGGCCGCAGATGGAGCACGGTCTGCGCTTTCGGGCGAATTCTCGGCAATGGGTGGCGCAGACGAGCCGCCGAAACTGAAACCGACCGGCGAGGGCAGTTCCGTTCTAAGACCGCCAGGTATTCCAACTATTCCCGTGCCATCCGACACCACTCCGGCAACGCCTCGAGTTGAGGCACCGCCCCGCGTTGAGGCGCCGCCCGCTGTGGTCAGGCCCGTCGACGCTCAAGCCGGACGAGTGACCGAAGTAGTCAATGCACTGAAGGACGTTAACGCCACCCAACAACAAGTGGCCCGCAAAATCGAAACCGCATTTAAGGCGGAGCCAGACCGTGCCTCCATGTCGAAGCTCGCCGACCGCATCAACACGGAGCTGAAAGGCACTGGTATCTACTTGGATTTCCACGCCTATCGAAATCACCGCACGAACAACGCCGTAACCGTCATCAGTCCCTCAGGCCGTCCGTACGAGCTGGCCCTTGGACCGGGAACGGGACTGGCACCCAAAGTTGATGCTCCTGCGCCCACTCGGACGGACGTCCCTGCGGTTCGCACCGATGCGTCCACACCGGCACTGCGTCCGACAGCACCGACATCCCCCTTCAGCCCCCGACTTGATGTCCCTGTCGTACCGAAAACTGATGTGCCACCGCCGACAAGCACCTCGCCTTTTGTTCCGCGAGTTGAAGCGCCCCCCGCCACGCGTACTGATGCACCGCCGCCCGTAGCACCAGTCGATGACGGATCGGACCGAAAAGTTACCGACGTCGCCAACACGCTCAATTCCCGAACGGCACAAGACCAGGTGATCAAGAAACTTGAACTGGCCTTCAGAACGGAACCGGATCGCGCAGCCATGGCCGACCTGGCCAATCTAATCAACGGCAAACTCAAAGGTACGGGCATCTCCATAGACGTGCATCCTTACCGCAGTCATCGAACTAACATGGCGATTACGGTCTCCGGTACAGGACGCACCTATGAAGTATTCATAGGACCTGGAACAGGCCGCCGTTGAGAAGACCGAAATCCTTGCCGCCGAGCCGGATACAACGTCGTGAGTAGCGCTTACATGGACTCCATCATGTTGATGATGTCTAGATTCGATTGCGCTTTGCGATTTTGTGGATCAAGTTTCTGCAACCGATCCGTGGCCGCACGAGCCTGAGCAAGACGCAGAGTAATGATATCGATGCGAACACGAACCAGCAGGGCTTCCTCCGAATCAGGGAAGAGGCGCAGAGCGGTACCAACTAATGTATCGGCCTCATCTAAATGAGAGTCGGCGATAATCAACGCAGCTAAATTTGTATAGAACGCGAAATCTTCGGGAAACGCGCGCATCCCCTCGCGAGCCGCAGCGACGGCACCATCGAGATGCTTCACCAGCAGGAGTTCCTTCACTCGCATCAGTTTCTTCTCTGCTTCCGGCGACATCTTCCTCGTTGGAATTTGAGTGCGCAATGCAATCGAAGCGGCTTGTCCGACCGGTGATCCACGGTCCAGCTCAAGACACTTCTTGAAGCAAGACTCCGCTGAACCCAGCAGCCCGGCCATCAGATACCTGCGCCCCGCGGCGTAAAACTCTTCGGCATTCTTTGCGTTGGGAAGTCCCTTCAATGGCAGCCCCAATGCAGGCAGCAGCATGTTCTCTACTACAAGATCAAGACTCTCTATTGCCTTTTTGCCCAGGGTGGACAAAATCCCGGTCAACACTTGTTTGGGTTGCCGAACCTTCTCTATTTCGTCCAACTTGCTGCTCGCCAGATAGGCGGTGTCCAGCAAGCGCGCAAAGGCCCAATCTTGAGCCGAATGCACCAACTCCTGAGCCTGCATCGCTCCGGTAAGAATGCCTAACGCAAGCGCGAGCTTGCGGCGCTGGTCCTCAGAGAGCGCCCCCGGCGTGTTGTTGGTTGCGGACAAGTCCAGGCTGTACCGCTGAGCTGTCAGATACTGGCGATACTTCGGAATCATAATGTAGCGAAGCATCAACTTTGCGTATTCACGCTCTTCCAACCCTATTGGCACTTGTTCCGGAGGGACATTGAAACCGCTCATGAGAACCTCGATGGAGACGAAGCACTATTATAGCCAACCAGGCTGTGTGATATAACCTAGCAGTTCAAGAGAGCGGGAGATGAACGTGAGAAACTTGAAGTGGTGCGCTTTACCGGTGTGTTGCTTGCTAAGCTCATTTTGGATAGGCGTTGGCAGCTCGACGAAAGCAGCGGAAGCAAGCTCGAAAGAAGCGGTGACATCGTTGTTGCAACTTCAAAACGACGCATGGAATAAGGGCGATCTAGACACGTTCATGACCGGTTATCTCGATTCTCCCGACCTCTCGTTTACCGCATCCGGCAAGGAAGTGTGGGGTTATGAGGCTCTGCGCGATCGATATCGGACTCGTTACGGTCAGAGCAAGGAAAGCATGGGAAGGCTTAGTTTTTCCGACGTGCGCGTGTTCGATCTCGGCGCAGCGAACGCGCTGGCAATCGGGCACTGGCATTTGGTGCGCGAGAGCTCCAGTGAAAAACTCGACGGTACATTTAGTTTGGTCCTGGTCCGTACCGATAAGGGATGGAAGATTCTGCACGACCACACGTCGATGCTGAAAGCCGACTAAGTCCTTTACTTTCCTTCGGGCAACTCGAAGCGATAGCCTACGCCATAGACGGAGTGAATTGCCTCTTGCCCGTCTAACGCCCTGGTCAGTTTCTTGCGCAAGTTCTTGATGTGACTGTCAATCACACGATCATAGATTTGTTGTTCATGCTGATAGCAAAGGTCCAGCAGCATGGCACGAGTGTACACGCGGCCGGGGTTACCAGCCAAAAGCTTAAGCAAGCGAAACTCAGTTGGAGTCAAATCCAAGCGCTTACCGTTTGCAGTGACTCGATTCTGTGGTTCATCAATATCGATAAGCTGCGGCTTAGACTCAGCTGCAGGTACCGCACGAGCGCGGCGCAGCATGGCCTTTACACGCGCCACCACCTCTCTGGGGCTAAACGGTTTGCAGATGTAATCATCGGCGCCGAGCTCAAGACCAAGAAGGCGATCAATTTCTTCTACTCGGGCCGTTACCATGATAATCGGCACCATCGAGAAGGCTCTAACTTCACGGCAGACTTCCAAGCCGTCTTTGCCGGGCAACATCAGATCGAGCAGCACCAAATCAGGTGGAGTCTTCCTGATAAAGTCGGCCACGGCAGAACCGTTCACCAGATGGCTCGTTGTGAAGCCCGACTTACGAAGGTAGTCAGCCAGAATATCGGCGATGTTCCGCTCGTCCTCTACCAAAAGAATGGTGCCAGCGCTCTCAGCCATTTGTCCTTCCTTGCGAAAGAGGAAACTTCAGTTCGATCCTCAGTCCGCCGGCCGGGGAGTGTGAGGCACCAATGGTGCCTTCATGCCCGTCAACAATTGTGCGACAGATTGCCAGCCCGAGACCGGCGCCGCCAAAATCTCTGCTGCGAGACATCTCACCTCTGAAAAATCGGTCGAAGATCCTGGCAAGATTTTCATCCGTAATGCCGGGCGGAGAATCATCGATCCAAATCACTGCAAACGCCCCCTCATCACTCATTGTCACGGTGAGCTTGCCATCAGCATCGGTATAGCGTACCGAATTCTCGAAAAGATTGTAGAAAAGTTGCCTCAATCGCGAAGCATCCGCGTTGATTATCACGGGCCGATCAAAACCTTTGAGCTCAACGTCCATGTTCTTCGAATCGAATCGCTCGTCAAACCCTTCAACAATATCAAGCACCAACGCAGTAAGATCAACCGGCACAAAATCGTACCGCAGTTTACCTACGTCGGATTTTGCCAGAAGATAGAGATCATCGACAAGCTTTGACAAAGTCATGATCTCGCCATGCAGGACACCAAGAGTGCGAGGTCCGGCCTCCTGCACGCCATCCTGAAGAGCCTCAACCTGAGCCCGCAGCACCGCTATCGGTGTGCGCAGCTCGTGAGAGGTGTCGGCGATCCACTGTCGCTGGGCGCGATCATGCTCATCCAACGTATCGGCAAGACAATTGAAATCGTGCGCCAGTTGCCCCAACTCGTCGGTGCGCATCAAGTTGATTCTGGTCTTGTAATTTCCGGCGTTCAATTGTCGAGTCCCCTGAACAAGTATGTTTATAGCGCTGACAAGGTTTTGGGACATTAGCAGACCGGCCAGCGCCGCGAAACTAAAGGCAATGATGCAGACGCCCAGGATGTTTCGATTTTGATCATCGACAAAGTCGCGCTCCATCGCAGCTGTGAGTCGTTCGTGAGGAGCCAGCCTTAGGTAGCCGATCGTCCTGGAGCCGCGCTTCAAAACAATTTCTTGATTTGCTTTACTGGCTGCAGAGTCCCCCCAAACAAGTTTGCGGTTTGCGTCGAACAATCCGACACGCCTGAAGACTTCCATCCGCACCGGAGGAAACGGCGGAGGAAGCCTCTGTTCCGGATACCGAGGCATCCCACCGTTGCTGTCCGGAGAGTTTGCAGCGAAGCGTCGGGAACCGGAGGCGAAGTCTAGTGAGGAGCGAACATCGGACGACGACGCCGACGGTATTACCGGCGGTGTGGCATCAGGGGGAAGTCTTCGCGGCGCCCCTTCCGGAGGAGCGCTATACTGCAAGCGATCGCCCGGCTCGAAATAGGGAGACATATCCGGTGGCATCTCCCCTTCACCAGGTCCGGGGCGACGCTCTCGCGGCTGACCATCCCCTGCATCGGCCGGTGCTCGATCGTTAATCGGAGTGGGACGACCATTACGCCCTTCGTTAAAGGCGATAAGCCACCACATGGCGTTGGGGTCCTGGATCAGTCGCTCCCAGCCATTTCGCTTTGCATATTCCCACTCGAGCACGGGAGCCAAGCTGTCTATTCGACTCAGTTCCGCCCGAGCGACATACTTCGAGAAGCCGGCAGAGATGCTGTAGCGAGTAAACCCTGCGATAAGACCGACTGCCAGCGCGGTAACTAGCAAGACCAGCACAACCAGTTTATAGACTATATTGAGCTTCAATGACAGGGGCGTCCTTTCTCTATAATGCTTACCCGCTTTCCCTTTGCTCGTCTCACTCTTGAAAGATTATCGGCGCCTCCGGCGCCCCGGATTGCTGATAATGCTTAAAGAACGCCGTCGAACGGCGACGCGAACCAGTGGACTTCCCTCCCTTGCCATGACTTGTTCGCTCCAAGCGCTGCTTCAAGCAGCACTTACTTTCCTTGGCGGCGTTATCTGTGCGGGCAACTCGCGATTGGTGGCGGGTATTCCGTTGTCCTCCAGCATTCCCACCCCCTTCAGAGTTGCTACCATGAGCGTTTTCCCTCCTTCAGCCATGGTGAATCCAAGCAAGCCGTTCGCCTCGCAAAGACGCACCTCCGAGTCTATTTTCCAAGGTCCAAGCTTGTGCTCCGCGGTCTGTAACCAGACTCGCTGGAGGTTGTCCCACTGGCGAACAAAACTGCTTTGCGCACACGGACTGAACGGGTGGAAAAGATCAACGAGAATGTGCTTGATTCTCCCTAGGGGCAATATTCTTCTCGGAACCAGGTCGTTCCACCTCACTCTTCCCTCGGTCAGCGGCGTCATTCCGAGGCTGAGCATCAGACCATCCAGCAATTCGTCTTTCGGTCCCACCCTGTTGTAGACCGCCAAGAAATCATCATTCAGCGTGAACCCCATACTGGCTCCGGAATCGGTCTCCAATCGAAACTGCCCGTAGATATCCAACTTGACCTCGACACTGCGACCTACAGGCGCCGAGCCACCGACGACAAGGTCAAAATCGAACCGTGTGCCGACAGTAAGCCGAAGGGCGCGTTTCAGTGCAATGTTATTAGTAGGCACCACAAGATTATCCTTTTCTCCAGGCACCGCCGATAGTGCATAGACAAAATCCTCCCCGCGCTGCGTCAATACAGCGGTAAGATGAAAGGGAACAGTTACCGAGCCAGGCACGGCATCTTCCTGCACATGCATGTGCAAGTGAGGCTGGGGGGATCGCCCGGAGTTACCTACGGCAGCGAGCATCATACCGGGATGCACCCTATGGTTGACTTGCACTCGAACGCTGTTGCGCTGAAGGTGAGCAAGCATGACATAGAGACCGCAGTCGAGACGGATGAGAATAAAGTTGCCCCAGTTGTTCGTGGTGTCGACATCACCGGGACGATTATCCGGCAGGTCTGCGCGACAAGAAACAACAGTGCCGAATGCCGGCGAGACCACCGGTTTACCGAAGCAGTGAAAGTCTTGAAGCGACGCCCCGGAGTCGACAAAGCTGCGCTCCCGCTGCACTTGAAAAAAATCCAACGCATACCGCCATTGCCCCCTGTGGGTGTGATCCCCCTCAAAACCCTGATAGACTTGCCAGCTTCCTGCAAATGGCGCCCGCAACGCGATGCTACCGCTATCAATACCACGGACCTTAGCCACCAAGATTCGCTCTAAACTGGTTTCAGGCAGCGATGGCGAGGACAACCAAAAGCACGCCCACGTCCGACCACGCCGGGCAGTGAACACAACAAGGCAGCAGTACGTGACCAAAACAAAGGGCAACGCCAGCGCCGGCAAGGAAAAGACCCACAACAATCGCGCAAGACAAAGTGCAACAGTGCAAGTAATCAAGGCCGCCATCAAGGCGACTATGACACTACGCCTTCCGGGTACAGCGTAGAGGCTCCCGATAACGCAGGCGGTTAACACACCGTTCATTTGTGCAATCAAGAACAATGTCGAGCTGGTCGAAATCCCTAGAACAGACAAATAAACGTAAGAGATGAAACTTGCTGCAATGGCAATCAGAGCGAGGTAGCGGGAGGATACGGCAAAGCCCGTAAGGACGAGCAGCCCTCCCAAAGGCGTGCCATTGAAGTAGATAGCACCAAGAGGATTGAGCAAGCTGGTCAGGAACAAGGGAAGCGGCAGGGTGTAGATTTGGGCAAGGGGGGCAAGAGGCACATTTAGCCATGCAGCCACGGGCAAAATCATGAAGGAGACAATCGCGTAAGGAAGTCCCAACAAAGGCAAGCGAGCCTGTCGCAAAATATCCGCCAGAAACGCACCTGTAAGTGAAACCAGAAGTGCGCCCGCCAGAGTAAGAATCGCGGACAGCGCACTTGGAGCATAGAGCGAACCGACTAGCATCCCGAACAAAATGCCATTTACAATCTCGATGCGCTCATTTTCAGCTTGAAACTGCAATAACCTATGGGCCAGCAGTACTCCCAATCCGCCCAACAGCCCGAGCAGACCTGAGGAAGGTTGCAGCAGCGCACAAAAAAGAATCAAAGCCTTCGATAACGGTTGGTTCAATGCGAAGAAGGACCCGTACCCCTCCAGCAGTTTTCTGATCATTGCCATTGTTCGCCTCCCCCCTTATCGCCAACCGGCTCGATCCGCAAGAGAGCGACCAGGGCCGGCATTCTCGTTCATGGCGAGATAAGTAAGGTGAAGCGGCATTTCGTCCTGCGCCATCATAACGGAAAGATCTTCGGCGCGACGTATAACGGACACGTTGCCGTCTTCATGAACCAGCACTACATTTGGTCGATACTCAATAAACTGTAGCCACTGCGTATTGTTGTATGCACCAACGGGCGAGATTACCAGGCGATCACCAGCGAACAATGGCGGCAACTGAATGGTATGTCGCACCACATCAATATTCATACAGAGCGGCCCGTAGAGAACTGTATCTTCATAAACACCTCCGGGCTCACGGGTCATGCGCACCTGATGGTTGTACCAATATGCGGTGAAAAGCAGATTGGTTCCGGCATCCAATATGGCGGCGCGCCGACCGTCAGGCAACCGTTTCGTTCCGACAATAGACGTAATGAGCATTTGCGCGTCATCGACTACGGATCTGCCACTTTCGATAATCAACCGGGGCAGTGGCTTGCCGCTCAGCTGCAAATAGCGAGTTTCTTCGATGAGTGCATCGCAAACCGCATCAGCATACTCATTAATGTCCGGCACTGCTTGCTCCGGCGGCAGGTACATTCGTTGCAAAGCATTGCGAGAGGGAAACCCGCCGCCGATATCCAGGGAATCGATGTTGACGTTGCGAACGCCCTCAAGATCCCTCATTAGGCGACACATGATCTTCACCTGCTCAGCGTAAGCCCGCGGCTCCAGAATAAAAGTTCCGATATGACTGTGTATTCCCGTCAGGATCAAATGCGGACTTTGGGAAATATACTTAACGGCTTCGTTCGCCTGACCGCTCTCAAGATTGAAGCCGAAGCGGCTCCACGCCTCGGTAAAGCCCGTGTCGAAATTGATTCGAATGCCAAGTTTCACTATGCGATTCTGTTGTGCTGCTACCAGATCAATCAGCTTTAGTTCGTCCATATGATCGACTTGAACATATGCACCATCAGCAACAGCTCGCTCCAGTATGGCCTTGCCCTTGTTCGGTCCGTTGAATATGATGCAGTTGCCAGGCACACCTAGTGCACGAGCCTTTTCGTATTCGAACGCCGATACAACTTCTGCTCGCGAGCCTTCCTGGTGCAGAATTCGGCAAACAGCACTGATGTAGTTGGTTTTGTAGGACCAACCGTGTACCACGTTGTTGTAGCGACGTTCGAACACGCGGCGAATCTTACGCACATTGGAGCGAAGCTGAGACTCGCTGGTCACAAACAACGGCGACCCGTACTGATCGACCAGGTCATCGACCGGAACTCCAAACACGTCGGCGGAGACATTTTCCTTTGCACCGCGATGACCGAACTTGTTAATTGCGCCAACCTTGTGCGGTTGAATGAACGGCGGTTCCCAAACTGCAACCTTAGGCTTGTCTAGTTTCATCAATTGGTCTCCTCTAAAGCGTCTGCGTTCCGCAACGAGCAATGTCGCAGGACTATGACGCGGTCAGCAACTTTTCCACAGAAGCGATGCCACCATTTATCATCATTGATTCAAATTCCGGCAATTGCACAATCAACTCTTGTGCATAGCGAATGAAGAACGTTCCCGCTTTAGGCGGAGGCAACTGCAGGTCAGTTTCACCGGCCAGGGTCCTGAGCAATGCAACCGGTAAGTTTCGACCGGCGGCATGACTGAGATAAATCCAGGCAGGAAATCGCGGGTTAATCTCAATCAAATAGATCTTGCCATCGTAAGCTTTCATCACTTCGACTTCGAGCGGACCGCTCCAACTGAGCCCCTTAACTAGTTTGCCGGCCATGTCCAAAATGTCGTCATCCATTACAGTGACGCCGGCCCAGGCCTTGCCCTTGTCCGTTAAACCGCGCTTGCGCATCATCACCGCGCCTTGCATCCCCCCCCGCCCATCACCAAGGGCAGACAGATCGTACTCATCACCCTTGATCAACTTCTGCACCAATATGGGATATCCCCATTCAGCTACAAGACGATCAAAAACGATTCGTGCTTCCTCAGCGCTGTGTGCGATTGAAGCATCGTAAAAGATGCCTTTAATCACCAGCGGATACTCCCATCCCTCGGCTTCGCAAGTGTCAAAGAACGAAGGATTAGTGATAGTTTTGCTTTCGGGCGCAAGCACTCCTACCGATTGGCAGAATGCGCCCAGATGGTCTTTCGCCCGCATCTGAAACTGCATGCGGTTAGGTAACAACATTGCGATTCCCATGCGTGCAAGGTCGCTTTTGATAGCAATGTAATTTTGAATTTCGGCATCGAGGCAGGGAATGATGACGTCAATGCGTTCAACATCGTCTATCTGCGCTATTCGCTCAAGTAAGGCGTCTTTTCCGGCAGAGGGATATGGTACCAGATAGCCACCATGACAATAATCGCGCGCATAGAGCCCTGCGTCCAAAACATCGTAACCCAGTCCAACTACCGTTCCGGAGAATTCATCGCACTCGCGCAAGCATCGAGCAACCGCGCAACCCGGTCCGGGACTTTCGGCCCGGGCGTTGACACCTGTTACGGCGACATTCCATCTTCGCCAATCGCCGATTGTTTTGTCGCTGCCCATTACAGGTATCTCCCGAGTTGAAACAGAAAAGCTTCCAAACTGCTGGCGGCGATTTCTCTGGAAACTTCGTATTCATCCGCCAAATACTGCGCCGCATTTTCCAAAGTGTTGCCGCGCTTGATCAAATCCAGGGCCAGCATGCCAGTGTGATTGAGCGTATAGCTCTGCCCCGTCTGCGGATCAAAGATGAAACCCGTTTCGCTCACAGCCAGCTTGCTCAGCCGTCCATCCGCACAGATTCGCTGCAGAACCAGTTCTGTTTTTTCCATGTTTTGTTCACTCCAAGAGGTGGGAGTATTCGTCGAGCGGTTGCAAAGACAGCGTTTAAACGCCGCCTCTGCAAATTCCGCTCCGGACAATAACGCCACTGGACTTGCATCCTGCGTTAAAAGAAACACCGGCATTTTGAGCAATTAGAAAAGGCGCTTCCTCCGATATAACCAAGAACGCGCGTCAATGAAGGTGCGTAGGCTTCGTCGACTTGCTATCTCGCTTACACAACCAATCCTAGTTAGCGGTTGTGTACTGACGATGAAGAATATGGAGAGAATGTGGAGAAGCGGTCCATTCGTTTAAGTTGGATAACATTCAGTCCGTTGATTCGTCATTTTGGTTCGCTTCAAACAAGAACGGGAAGTAGATAGGTTAGCTATCGCCGGGGATAATCACCATGATGTTCGACCAATCGGCACGAATCCAGAAGTTGATTCTGACAATTACGTTGGCAGTGTTCACCACCGTGAGCGCTAAGGGTGCTGCCGGCCAGGATATGTGGAAAACATTTTCGCCTTCATCAGGCGATTTCACAATCGATATGCCCGGACAAGTGGAGAAGGCTAGTAAAAGTAATGTTACGTTCTTCTATTCGGTCGATCTCAATGGAAACAAGTATGTGGTGATGAATCAGCCGGACGACCTTAAGCTACCAGATCCCAGCAGATTCAATGACAGATCTCTTGACGAAATTGCTATTGGTATGAAGCGTTCCCTAGCCAAAACTTATAAGTTTGAAGGTCAGTGGATCCCTGTGAAAGGAAATGGTTGGGAGGGGCGGCAGCTCAACGCAACACACAACGGAAGACCAACGACATTAATTGTGGCAATATCAGCGAGCCACGATTTTATGTACACATTAATAGCTGGTTGTTCGGCAAATGATTATAACGCCCAAAAGTTTCTTCACTCATTCAAAGTATCTCGTGGTACTGATTCGAGTTCTGCCAGTGCTCACCTTAACCGCGGTCCCGATTATCGCGCGGCGGGAGAAATCATTGGCGAAAAAATAGGAGCGCCAATGATTCTTTTGCTGGGAGTACTATGGTTCATTTCCAGAAAACGAAAACGATCTTAATGCTCGCATGCGTCGAAGTCGCTGATGCTCGCGATACGCTCGGCGGTGCCTCATTGTAGCTACTTGCAAGCCAAAACACACGACCTGTGCAACAATTGTCGACGACGAAGCGATCATTGCAGGAACGGACATACAAAATGCCAACAGCCCTCATAACCGGTGCATCAAGCGGAATCGGGCTCGAGCTGGCACGCCTGTTTGCGGCCGACAAGTACAGCCTGGTTCTAGTCGCGCGCAGAGCGGACAAGTTAGAACATCTCTCCAGCGAATTGACTAGCCGATTTGGAGTTAAGTCAACGATCATTTCGACAGATTTGTCCGCGCACAATGCATCGCAAGACCTTTTCGACAAATTGATCGCAGCGGAAATCAACATCGACGTGTTGGTGAACAATGCCGGACTGGGAGGATCGGGAGAATTTGCCAAAATGCCATCCGAGCGAATATCGGAAATGATTCAAGTCAACATGGTGGCATTGACACAACTGACCCGCTTGTTCCTTCCATCAATGATCGAACGCGGAGCCGGAGCCATCCTCAATGTCGGCTCTATCGCAGGCTATCTGCCGGGGCCCTTCATGGGAGTGTACTATGCCACAAAAGCTTACGTGCTGTCGTTTTCGCATGCCCTGTCCGTTGAACTGGAACGCACCGGAGTGTGGGTAACATGCGTCTGCCCCGGCGCCACGGACACCGAGTTTCAGGAAGTGGCAGGCGTTGCCAACGCGCCGTTGTTCAAACTGCGACAGCCTATGACTGCGGCGGAAGTTGCGAAGATTGGATACGAAGACTTCCAAAAGAAGAACACTGTCAGCATCACAGGCGCGCGCAACAAGCTAATGACCACACTAACGCGATTGGTGCCCCTAAAGTCGTCAGCAAAGATGTCAGCGCGCTTCAATCGCAAGGATCATAAATGATCGCCGCCGCCGACAAACAAACATTGACCTGTGACGTGCGGACTGTTCACCAAAAAGTCAATTGCCTTCAAAACGTCTTCCGGCGAGCCGTGATGTTTGAGCGGATTACATTGCGGTGTGACGGTGAATACTGCGGCCGCCTCACCAACGGTAGGTAGTACCGTACCTGGTGCAACGGCATTAACGCGAATCCCCGGAGCCAACTCCGCCGCACTCATTGTCGTTAGCTCTGCCAGTGCACGTTTGGAAAGCAAGTAGGGAAAGAATTGAGTGCGATTGCTGCTGATTGCGCTGTCCAGGATGTTGATCACTTGCCCTCGCTGACCAAGGCGCGCGAAATCGCGAATCAAAAGGTAGGGAGCGACCAAATGGACAGACAGGTTTTCCAACAACTCAGCAGTGGACGACTCCACAAATGAAACCGGCTTCCAAACAGACGCGCTGTTAACGATTAAAGTCAACGGCGGCATCGCGCCAGCGACACTCTCGACCAGGGTCTCAGCCTGAGCGGACTTACTCAGATCCGCTTGGAACAGTTGACACTTACGCCCTTCACCAACTACGTCTCCGGCACACTGCGCCGCACCGTCGGCAGATTCATTATAGTGAATAGCAATGTCGAATCCCAGACGCGCCAGGTGCACCGCTATTGCCAAACCCAGTCTGCGACCGGCTCCAGTGACAAGGGCCGTTCCACGGACGGAATTGTCATCCACCTTTCGGGGGATAAATTTTGTTCGCGGTTGATCCTGCACCACAAAATCTTGCGATCTCAGGTTTCCAGCGTTAGGCGCCGAACTAGTCATTAGCAGCGCTCTGCGAGGGCAACGGCGCTACTTGTTCGCCCGTCCGCAGCTCAAGAATTCGGCCGATGACTTGAGCAATGACTTGGTCTGGCGTGGAGGCCCCGGCCGTGACCCCAATGGTTAGGGGTCCCCGCGGCAACCAGTCTCTAGTGCTTATGGTTGTTGAAGAGTGCGGAAGTTTGTGTGATATCGAATTGTCGATCCCGATGCATTCCGGTACATCTATATGGAATGCAATTAGACCGCTACTGACGGCCATTTCATGTAAGTGTCCCGTGTTCGAGGAGTTATACCCCCCGATAACAACGACAAGATCGAGCTTGTCGTCGATCAATTTTTGCATCGCATCCTGGCGTTCCTGGGTGGCGTCGCATATGGTATCGCCCGGACTGAGGAAGTGCTCATTGATCTTTGAAACGCCAAACTTCTGCAGCTGTGTCTTCTCGATCAGCTTGCCGATTTGCTCGGTCTCCCCCTTGAGCATGGTTGTTTGATTGGTCACACCTAAGCGCTGAAGATGTATGTCGGGATCAAAACCACGAGACACGGCTTCTTTGAAGCGACTGAGAAACTCCTGCTTATCGCCGCCCTGAAGAATATAGTCGCAAACCCACTGCGCTTCGGAAAGATCCTGAACGATCAGGTAGTGTCGCGCCCGAGACGAAGTGGCAACAGTCTCTTCATGCCTGTATTTGCCGTGAATAACCGCAGTAAAATCAGCGCGCTGGTACTTGTCCACGCGATTCCAAACCCGCGACACCCACGGACAAGTGGTATCAACAATCTCGCAGTCCTTCTTCTCAAGCAACTGCATCTCTTCGACCGAGGCACCGAATGCGGGCAAAATGACTACGTCGCCGGCGCTGATTGGCGAAAAATCTTTCTTGCCATCGGTCTGAACAGGAATGAAGCCGATCGACATCTGCCGCAGCTTCTCATTTACCATCGGGTTGTGAATGATTTCGTTCGTGATCCATATCTGTCGATCGGGAAACTGCTTACGTGTCTCGTAAGCCATCGACACCGCGCGATCAACCCCCCAGCAAAATCCAAAGGCCTCCGCCAACTTGATGGTGGTGTCACCCTCCACGAGCACGTTATCATGCTGTCTGATAAAGGCGATAAGGTCTGATTCGTACTCGCGACTGAGATCTTCTTGAACTAAGTCCTTCAGTCCGAAACTTTTTCGGTGATACTTCGGTCCAGCTTTCAACATGAGCCCCCGGGCAATAATGGCTTAGTCTGCGGTGATTTCTCATATCGCGCTGAGAGAAGCCTCGACATGTTTCTTCTGATTTTACCGAAACACGGCTACTGCTTAAATGAAGGCAATGATATTATGACGTTCGGTTTAGCCCAAAATGCCCGTTTTGCATAAAGATGTGCTGTTTTTACCAGACATCCTCTTAGCAACATTTCTCATTGTTCGAAACGGTGGAGGTACCTAGTGAAGAATCTCATGACACTCGTAGCTGTTGCTCTTGGAGTTGGCGTTACGTCCGCTCTTCCAGCAAATGCAGAGAGCGTGCCCGACATGGCTAAGAATGCAGCCATGTTTCCAGTGACAGCAGTAGGCGTAGGATCGGCGATAGTCGTCGGCACTCCGATTGCAATTACCAGACAAGTAGCAGTTCGCATCCGCGATTTCACCGGCAACTTTGCCGACAAAATCGGTGGCAAAGAAGACTTTCCGCCGAACTTGTTCGCATCGTTCGCTAGCGTTCCTGTAGGAACAATTGTCGGCACAGCCGAAGGACTATATTACGGTCCGAAGAACGCAGTAACGCACGGTGTCGAAAAACCATTCAGCGTTGCATCTTTCAGCCTCGGCGAAATGGAATAGTAGTAAGGCGGCGCCTCTTTCGTGACAACGCTCAGAGGCGCCATCTTTTTCCGCACTCCTATTGACATCCTCCGGCAAGCAACTATCTGTATACGTAGTTCAAGGATCTTTTTCGCACGTCAACAACGCGAGTTTGAAGCACCAAACAATTTCACGGCGGCAGACTCGCGAAATTCAAAAAAGATTCAGCCCTGCGAAGAGACTGATGTCTGCATCGGTTATCAGCCGCTGATAATCACGGAAAATATTTAATCTTATCTTGCATTTCGATGAGTTCGACCTTCCTTAGTGGGTATAAACCCATAGGGTTGAGAAGTGAAATCACTTCGGGGATGCATAAGGTAGAGGACATATGAGCAACTTATCAGCAGACAAGGTCTTGCGGGTGAACTGCCCGGGTTTTGGCGTTTCTTCCACGCTACCGCTAGGAGAAGCGAAACCACTGGCTATGTACGATGTAATCGTCATTAACCCTACAAGTATTGTCCATTTGTTCGAACCAAAGTCCGATGTTGCGCGGCAGATAGATCAAGTTTTAGCGAATGGCGAGTCTTCCCTCAAATTGGAAAACGATTCCACGCTGGAATCAATCAGTGCCGAATTGGAGTTGCGCGAGCACGAGCTGCGTCAATTTCTTTCAAAGGGCGGACTACTGGTTTATTTCCTGGCCGCGCCGTTTGTAGTGCATGGCGACGACCAGTCGATGGACAATTACATATGGTTGTACGAATGGGCACCAGATGTTCTGAACAATACGGAACGCACGATGGTAGCGAGTAACATCCGCGGTGCGGAACTGAATACCAGGGGCAAGCACCATCCGTTCGCCCAATACATTCAACAAATAGGTTTGGAGTCCACAGCCGCAATCAAGCCCGAAACTTTAGCAGAAGGCTATCACTTGATAGCCAGCTCCGGAGGAAAAGGAGTAGCAGGTTATAAATCCAGCGGTCCCAAGAGAGGACAAGTTTTATTCCTACCCGCCCCCTACGACACAAGATTCGACGATACGCTCAAAGATTGCATCCTAAAGTGGCATGAAATACATACAGGTCCTGAGGCAGACAAACCCGAACCAAACTACGAGGAACAAGTGAACGCATTCGACTCCGAGCCAGATATTGAAGGCGAAGCCTTAATGAACGATCTTTTCGAAGAGTCGCCGGCAGGCGGCGTCAGTTTGGGCGCATCCAAAAAGAAATCTTCCATAGACTGGCCGGAATTCGACAATGACGTTCCGCCCTTCTCTAAGAAAGAAGAACCGGAAGACGACTCACCTTTCGCGAAGAAGGAAATGCAAGACGAACTTGACGCCAAACTCGACGCGCTAGATCCAAAAGGCGGCAAAACGTTCTCCCGAGACCAGCTTGAATCGGTCGATAAAGCTCGACCGGGCAACGAGGATATGTTTGCAAACAATGGAGGGGATGAGAAGAAGAAACTGGATGACCAACGCTTCGAACAAGAAATTAAACGGCCCAAAGCCCAGGATGAAGATTTCGATCTCGACAGCATGTTGGACTCAAAGCCGAAGCGGAGCGCCGAGCCTGCTCAGGCATCGTTAGAAATGCATGCAGAAAAAGTGAGCATTCCGGAGGCAAAGGATCTAATGTCGAGGATGGAACATGAGCTGAGCGTCCCCGGTGGCGCTCCCGAGTGGTGCGGGAAAGTATCGTTCTCCGAGTTGTCTGATATGCAACAGCAGCTCGACCATTTAAATGAAACAGTTCGCAAGGCCAAGATCAAGATTACAGATATCGAAGATCGCATTCGCAAGCTCGGAGAGATAAAGGATGCCCTGTTATCGGCAACAGGTCACAAACTCCACAACTCCGCAGCCAAAGTGTTTGAACTCCTCGGCTGGACAACTGAGCACTCGCTCGATGAGAGCAAAGAAATGTATTTGAAAGATGGAGATAAAGTTCAAGCCATCGTTCGTATCATCTACACCACTGGCTCGCCCAATCGTTCCGAACTCGCTGAATTGTCCCAGTCAGTAATATCCTACTGGGACAGAACGGACATCGAACCCAAAGGCATACTGCTGGCAAGCACATTCGCCGATCGCCATCCTCGCGAGCGCGACGAAGAAGATTTCAATACAAGCTTGCAAGACTTTGCAAAACGCAAAAACTTGTGCCTTGTCAATGCACTGCAGTTACTGGCAATGTATCGCGAAATAGCATTGCGCGATGGCGATGCAAGCAGAGTCCGCGAAGGCATACTGACCACAAGTGGTCCGCTAAACGGATTTAAGCTGCAGTTCTCAGAACCGGCCGGAGCGGCACGGAGCTAATCCCTTCGTCCCGAAAGGAATCTAAATTGAAAGAGCGAAGCTTGCGCTTCGCTCTTTCTGTATGCGCTCCAGCTGTCAATCCGCCTGATCGCCTCCGGTTATGCTTGCGGCGCGCGTAAGACCCAAAGGTTGCGACCGAAGCGCCCTTGATTGAAGACGGAAGCAAGACGGTCTTCACTCCATCGACCCGAGCGGGAACGATTGTGATAAACCGCACCACCAGCGCCGATAACTCCGATATGGGCACTGCCACCGCCACCACCACCACCCGGCTCAACACCGTAAACAATGTCGCCGGGGCGGCCCTGAGACAGCGGCAAACGCTCGTATCCACGGCGCATCGCCTGCGACGCGAAATCCGTAACCAGCGCTGATTTAATACCGCGAATCCCCGTTTGCTCCAATACCTCGGACACTGAGGCCGCGCATCCCAATCGACCTCCTTCAACCACCGAAGCAAAGTCGCGCCACATAACGTGCCCGACAGCATTCCGTGCTGAGGCTAACGTACGACCGTTTACGTCAGTCCAATCAATAGGTCCGCTGCTGTCGGGAGACATCTGTCTGCGTTCGGCAATTTGATAGGACTGCCGCGCGGTCTCCATCATCGCGCGATACTCCGGTCGCACCAGATCCGACTGATCCGGTAGCCGCCCTAGATGCATTGCCAAGGCAATTTTGCCCGTATCGATTGAGCCGTCTGTATTTAGAGTCTGCAGAGCCAACTTGCCAATCGTAGCGCTGGCAGCCAGCTCTTGTACTTCTTTCGGAAAGTTTTGCTTGAGCTCACCGGCGGTGAACTCGGATGGGGAACGAGCATCCCTCAGCTTGTCCAGAAAAGGATCAAGTTTCGCCGCAGGATCTTTCTTATTGGCATAAACGGAGTCCTTCATTTTGCGCAAACGAGAACAGGTGCCCTTAGGCAATTTCCCTTTACGCTCCAGTTCTTCCATTGCCTCCAGATCCAGCGATCCGAGCCAATCGGCAAACATGTTGTATGTGAAACCGTAGCGACCGATCGCCATTCCTCGCTCACGCTTTTGCACTTGTTCGTAAGGGTTCTTGTCGTCCCGACCGGCAAATCCAGCCACCACATCTTTCATTGCCGCGAGCCTTTCGCTCTCGTTCGCCTCGCGCGGAACATCACGGCGGGGGAAGTATTCGTCGGCATCCCGACGAGGCATCGAACCGCCGCCACCACCACGAAAGCGATTCAGGTCCTCAATCTGGCGACGCGTCGGCTCCGGCAGATATTCAAGCTCGGGCAATGGCGGCGCAAAATCCTTTCGTGTGTCGTCCGAAATCAGACGCTGCGGATCGTCCAGTCGTACTTGTTTGGCAAGCTCAGGATGCTCAGCTCTCAGCCGGCCTGACAAATAACGAGTCAACTCGTCGAGCGCTGCCTGTTGGGCGTCGGCAGGTTTGAGTCGACCGAACTCACGCTCAACTTGCACCACTATGGTGGCTTTGCCCTCAAGTACCGATTGACTGAGCAGCTCGACGGTGCCGTCCTTTCGCACTATGAAATCAGGAGGTGGTTCTTCTGCCGACCCGACATCGTGATTTTGGAACTGGACTTTGATGCCTGCACCACTACAGCCCCGGAACGACTCCGCCCGAGTGTCGAGGCCTCTGCCATCCGTCGGAATCCGATTCAGTATAAGGTTGTCTGCAACCACATCGCGGAGCGACTTATCTAAATCCAATGAACCTCGCTCCAAAGGCTTGGCGGACGACGAGACATCAGCCGCAAACCGCGCGCCATCCGGCGAAACCGGACGCAGGACTACTGATTCCGCGGTCGATGTTATCTGCAACCGAGGAGTAGCAATATCAGCAGACATTGAGGATGCTGCGGATGATGTCGACGGACTCGACAGAAACACTGCAGCTTCGCAACGAAGTGAATGCCCCCCCTCAGCGGAGGGAACAACGTTACCCGATTCGAGACCACGGCTCGAACCGGCAGACAAAGACGACTCCCCGGAGGAGAGTTTTGCATGACGTGACATAGTTTTACCAGCTCCCGTCGCGTTCAACCAGAAAACGCAACCTTCGAATCTAACCCTGCCAAGATGATAAGCGAGTAATCCTAATCAGGCGATACTCTCAAATACGTGGTCCTACGAGGGAAAAGATTAGAAATTGCCGAAACCGCCCCGTGCCGATCACCGCGAGAGCACAGTTCGATCTTCGGCGGTCTCCAAAGCGCAATACACATCCCCCATACAGCCTACGCGAAGGTGACTCACAATCTCGAACTGCTATGGAGGCTCCGAGCAATCTGCGATTCGACGATCAAGCTGTTCCAACCCCGGATGCCCCGGCACCAGAATTGGTGCCGGTTCGCGTCTGGCAGCGCGAAGGTATAGCGGCGCATCCAGGGCATGATGATTAGCCACCGCAATGTCCGCCAGCAGCAAGTACTCATAAGCCCGACTGTTTCCAAACTGGTTGCAAGACCGGAGGTAACGGCGCATCGCCTTAGAGCGAGATCCGTCCTGCCATCGGCGCAAAAGAAACATCGCTTCGTAAAATCGAGCAAATCCAAGCCTTTTGCGCCGTCACTATCAGATTGCAGCAGTGCCATAGGGATGATGATATGCCGCTCCGTCCATCTGCTCGATACAGTGCTCATAGGTCTCCTCGGCAAGCGTGTACCGTCCCTGCTTGAGTTGCAGCCAGGCAAGCCGACGTTCGAACTCGACAGAGCGTCGTTCTTGAGAACCAAGGTCTTTCCTGAAATCCGACATGGCTTTCTGCAGCACCGCATTTAGTGTCGCCAGGGAATCACATCGGTCAAGCGCTGCGATTCTTGCAACAGGAGCGGTGACTTGTTTATATCAAGCACGGTCAACGCTCGCCGGTCCGCGCAGACGATCCGAGCGCCAGTCCCGGGCATAACAGATGTAACCGGGAGGCATGACCATGGCTCAAAAGAAGAAACCTGGAAAAAAATCTCAAGCCGCCAACTTCGGCGACGCGGTTCTCAATGACATGCTCGATTGGTGCCAGGGGCGATCGGCGCTTGTTCGCCTGCCCCTCCTTCTGTTATTCGGTTATGTTTTGATTCAGCATCTGCAAGATCCCCTCTATAGCGACTTCTTCAAACCGTTAAACCTCACTATTCACGAGCTGGGGCACTATGTGTTCGCTCCATCGGGCCAGTTCATGCATATTGCGGGGGGATCGCTTTTCCAGTGCCTGATTCCACTGGCCGTCGGCATACCGATGTTCTTCAGACAAAGAGACTACTTTGCCATAGCAATTGCATTCGGCTGGTTCAGCACCAACCTCTTCGATGTTGCGACCTATGCCGCCGATGCCCGCAGCCAGGAACTACCGCTGGTATCACCGGGCATGGCGGGAAACGCCGAAGAAATCATTCACGATTGGCACTGGTTACTAGAGACAACAAACTTGCTGCCGTACGACCATAACATTGCTCAGTTCCTGCGATTCCTTGCCTTTTGCTCCACTTTGGTCTGCCTGCTCATGGGCGGCGCGCTCTGCTTCATCATGTTCAAGAGCAAGTGGAAGAAGAAGGAAGTGGTCGGCGGTGAGTCCGAATTGACTTAGTTAGAGCTTCTGAATTCCAGCATCGCCTCTGTTCATTCGTGCCCCGCGAACTTTGAAGACGGTCTTGACCCGGACGCATTCCTATATAAAGGTCCGATTTCCTCGAACCGGCTAGTCAAGAGCACTGTGCCAGGACGGACTCTTTCCATCTCCGCCCCTAATATGTGAAGATCCTTGTATAACGAAGCCTTTGCGTTGTTCCTCCCGGGGCGATCACCGTAAAACCCAATCGCAGCGCGCTTCCACCCCGACGAGCAGTCCTGTATGAGACAAAATAAATCGGCCGATCATTTAGCTGAAATAAATTTTGCAGGGTTTGGATTAGCCATCAAGATAGAATGATTGCTCCTGTTTGTTCGAAACCCGTTATCCTGACACCGATTCGAATATAAGAGCCGTTTAATCAAGCTGATTAGAGGCTGACGAATTAGCTACGGAATCGAGAGAGCAAGCAAGGCGGGACTCGCGAGTCAGCCCGGCCGAGGAGTTTTGCCGGCAAATGGCAAACTCGCAAGCCACGACCGGGCGAGCGATGCAGACCAGCTTCGCTCCACAAATGCAGTAAGTAAGGAGAAATCGCGACAATGGCACGTGCCAAATCTCAGAAGACCGATGCCGGCGCCGGCGGCCCGAAGGTGCAGCGCATTCGCATTCGCTTAAAGTCGTACGATCATAGACTGCTCGATAAGTCGGCAGAGCAAATCGTTGACACTGCCAAGCGCACTGGAGCAGCCGTCCTCGGACCTGTCCCGCTGCCCACACGCAAGCGCGTATATTGCGTGCTGCGCTCTCCCCACGTCGACAAGAAGTCGAGAGAGCATTTTGAAATACGCGTACACAAGCGTCTTATCGATATAAATGATCCGACACCGACAACAGCCGATGCGCTCATGCGCCTCGACTTGCCCGCTGGTGTTGACATTGAAGTCAAACTCTAAACCGCTAAGCAGAAGAAACAGATTTTTGTAGGCGGCATTGGAAGGTCAAAAGGACAATGAAAAACACTCCGGGAATGATGGGTAAGAAAGTCGGCATGACGCAGATATTCGATGCGGAAGGTAATTCCGTGCCGGTAACTGTTGTGCAGCTCGGCGAGAATGTAGTCACCGAGACAAGAACCAAAGAAAACAACGGCTACACGGCTGTTCAAATCGGCGGATTTGTCGTCAAGGAAAAGAAGCTGAACAAGCCGGAAAAGGGCGCGCTTGCCAAGCGCGAGCTACCGATGCTGAAGCCGCTCAGAGAGTTTCGTGTCGACGACACGAGCAAGTTTAAGATCGGCGAAGAACTCAACGCCGAAGAGCTCTTCAAGCCAGGCATGTTGGTAGACGTGCAAGGCAAGAGCATAGGGAAAGGCTTCCAAGGGACAATCAAGCGCTATAACGCCGGTCGTGGACCGATGGCGCACGGTTCCAAATTCCACAGAAGCATGGGTTCCATCGGACCGGGAACCACACCAGGACGCGTTTTCAAAGGTTTGCACATGCCCGGACAGATGGGCAACGTAATATCAACGGTGCGCAAGCTAGAAGTTGTAAGAGTAGATACGGAAAAGCGTTTACTTCTCGTAAGAGGCGCTATACCGGGTTGTGACGGCGGCACCGTTGTCGTATCGCCCTCCGTAACTAAGTGGAATGGCTGAGGTATTTGAGATGACTTCCGTTCTTGTTAAAGATTTGAAGGGCAACAAAGTAAGCGAGAGAGAACTCGCCGATTCCGTTTTCGGAATTGAGCCCAACCTGGCAGTAGTGCACCAGGCACTGGTACGCCAGCTCGCCAACAGCCGCTCCGGTTCCGCTAATACCAAAACCCGCGCTGAAGTTCGCGGCGGTGGTCGCAAGCCGTGGCGTCAAAAAGGCACCGGTAGAGCCCGCGCCGGTTCGATTCGCTCGCCGTTGTGGGCCGGCGGTGGTGTCATATTCGGACCCAAGCCGCGCGACTATTCGAAATCGATGAACAAAAAAGCCAGACAGTTGGCTTTGCGTTCTGCGCTTTCAGCACGCGCGGCCGACCTGGTTGTTGTCGAAAGTTTTGATTCACTCTTCGGCAAGTCCGGCAAGGACAGCGCTGTCGTAGAGCAACCCAAAACCAAACAAATGGCTTTGGCTCTCAAGGACCTGGGCTTGCAAGACAAGCGGTTGCTGCTGGTTCTTGATCGCAAGCAACACGGCAACCTGCAAGTCGAGCGCGCAGCGCGCAATATTGCTTTTGTCGTTGTCGTTGATCACACAAACCTCAACATCCGCGACCTGGCCTGGTGCGACAACGTACTGACCACGTCTGCAGTGATCGACCAGCTCGAACAACGCTTCGAAACAGCAGGCAAGTCCGACGCCCCCAAGGCAGACAAGGCTCCTAAGGCTGAAAAGCCGGTTAAGGCCGAACCTAAAGCTAAGACCGAAAAAGCTGCAGCAGAACCGAAGGCTGCGAAGCCCGAGAAAAAAGCTGCAGAAAAAACGTCCGAGAAGAAGACAGAAACTAAGTCAGAGACCAAGCCGGCCAGCAAGAAAAAAGCTGCCGACAAGGAGTAGGTTGGGGAGCGTTATAGACCATGAATAGCCGTCAACAAAATGTAATTCTCCGCCCGATCGTCAACGAAAAAACCGTTGCGCTCGCAGCGAACCACAATCAATACACGTTCGAAGTCGCTCCCGGCGCGAACAAAATTGAAATTGGTCAGGCAATTGCAGCCCTGCTCAAAGACCTCTATCCGAAAAACAAAAATTCGGTAGTGAGAGTCAATACAAGCGCCACTCGCGGAAGATTCCGTCGTTCCAAAAGACACGGACGTCTTCCCAGCGATGGCAAAAAAGCAATCGTCACCATCACGGGCGATGCGCTGGAAATGTTCAGCGCCTAGTGAATGAACGAATGCTACCCTCAAAACGCCGTTGTTTTGAGGAGAAGCGGAAAGGCACCGGATCCCCGGCACCACAATTTTTCGCTTTTATAGGCAGATAAAACCAGAAGGAACAAGCTAGTGCCTATACGTAAGGTTAACCCTACATCTCCCGGACGTCGCCAAATGACCTTGGCGGATTTCTCGGACATAACCAAAACCGAGCCGGAAAAGAGCCTGGTTGTGCCGCTGAAAAAACATGGCGGTCGCAACAACCAGGGACGCCTGACCGTTCGTCACAAAGGCGGCGGCCACAAGCGTGCTTACAGAATCATCGACTTCAAACGCGACAAGTTCGGCATGCAGTGCACTGTAAAGAGCATTGAATACGATCCCAACCGTAATGCTCGCATCGCATTGGTGCAGTATACGGATGGCGAAAAGCGCTACATCCTGGCTCCGATCGCGATCAGAGTAGGCGATAAGTTGATGTCCGGCCCTCAGGCCGAAATTCGCGAAGGAAACGCGTTGCCGCTGCGCAATATCCCCTTGGGTACCGTGCTGCACAACGTCGAAATGAACATCGGACGCGGCGGACAAATCGGACGTGCAGCCGGCACGCAGATTCAGTTGCTCGCCAAAGAAGGTAAATACGCAACCCTGCGTCTTCCTTCCGGTGAAATGAGAATGATACACCTGGATTGCATGGCCAGTATCGGTCAGCTTAGCAATCCCGATGCGAAGAATGTCAGCCTGGGCAAGGCCGGACGTACACGTTGGTTGGGTATCAAGCCGACCAACCGCGGAGTGTGTATGAATGCTGTCGATCACCCGCACGGCGGTGGTGAAGGCAAGTCGCCAATCGGCGGTAAGCCACAAACCCCGTGGGGCAAGCCTGCAATGGGTTACAAGACTCGTCGCGGTCGGCACAAGATCTCATCCAAGTTCATCGTCAAGCGCCGTCCCAAGAAGTAGTAATAGGAGTGCACCGACGTGTCTCGTTCGCTGAAAAAAGGACCATATGTACATCCCTCGCTTGCTAAGCGCATCGAGGAGATGAATCGCAAGAATGAAAAGAAGGTCGTTAAGTGCTGGGCCAGAGCATCGATGATCGTGCCGGAAATGATCGGGCACACCATCGCTATCTACAACGGTCGTAAGCACGTACCGGTCTACGTCACGGAACAAATGATCGGTCACAGGCTCGGAGAATTCGCTCCAACCAGACTCTTTAAGGGTCATGCCGGCACCGAAAAAACTGCAAAGAGAGGCTAGGGAGTCATGCATACCAGAGCACAAGCGAAATGGATTAGGATGTCGCCCCTCAAGATTCGGCGCGTAATGAATGTAGTGCGCGGCAAGACTGTTGCCGAAGCCTACACCACGCTTACTTTTATGCCTCACGCTGCAGCGCGCGAAATCAAAAAGGTGTTGCACTCGGCGATCCACAATTTGATCAATCATCCGGTAACCCCATGTTCGGAAGACGAAGCTCAACAGTTTCGCGTTTCCAAAATTTATGCCGACCAGGGTCCCACTCTGAAACGCATTCAACCGCATGCCCGCGGACGCGCATTTCCAATCAAGAAGCGCATTTCGCATATCACTGTTGAACTTGACGATCTGCAATAAGTAAAAGGAGCACTATCTTGGGTCAGAAAGTACATCCGCGCGGCTTCCGAGTAGGCATTCACCAAGGGTGGGCGTCGAACTGGATCGTCAATACCAAAGACGTTCCGGCTCTTATCGAAGAAGATCATCGCCTGCGCGTGTTCCTCAAGAAGGAACTGCAAAACGCCGGCGTTTCGAAAATCGAAATCAGCCGCAAAGCGGACCACGTTCAAATAGACATTTTCACCGCACGCCCTGGCGTTGTGGTCGGCAAAGGCGGACAAGGCATCGAGACTCTGCACCAGAAAGTGAAGGGCTTGCTGAACCGTGTCGGTCTGGAAGTGAAAATCAATATTCTGGAAATCAACCGCGTTGATCTGGAAGCACAACTGGTCGCCGAATCAATTGCTCAGCAATTGGAAAAGCGCGTTGCCTTCCGTCGCGCGATGAAACAAGCCATGCAACGCTGCATGCGCTCCGGTGCAGTTGGCGTAAAAATCATGGTATCGGGTCGTCTGGGCGGCGCTGAAATTGCCCGTAGCGAATGGTCCAAAGAAGGACGAATTCCGCTGCAAACATTGCGCGCCGACGTCGATTACGGATTCACCGAAGCCCATACAACAATGGGTCTGATCGGAATCAAAGTTTGGGTATTCCGCGGAGAGCTCTCGCGCGGCCAGTGGTCTCCTCCCAACACCAAAGCCCCCGGCGAACGTCCGGAAGGTGAAGGTCGCGGACGGCGGGATCGCGGCGATCGCGGAGATCGTGGCGGCGATCGCGGCGGTGAACGCAGCGGTGGCGGCGGCGGTGATCGCAGCGGCGGCGGCGGCGGTGACCGCAGCGGCGGCGGCGGCGGTGACCGTCCCGGCGGCGGTGGTGGTGGCGGTCGTAGACCGAAGAAGCAGGGGTAATTTGCCATGTTGTTGCCAAAACGTACTAAATATCGCAAGCATCACCGCGGCCGGATGACCGGCACGGAGACTCGCGGCGCGGAGCTCGACTTCGGCGACCTCGGCTTGCAAGCACTTGAGCCCGCCTGGGTCACAAGTCGTCAGATTGAAGCCGCTCGTAAAGCGATGAGCAGAAGCGTTCGTCGCGGCGGACAAATGTGGATCCGAGTGTTCCCTGATAAATCGGTATCGAAGAAACCGGCCGAAACCCGGATGGGTTCAGGTAAAGGTAACCCCGAGTTCTGGGTAGCCGTTGTGAAGCCGGGTCGCGTTCTTTTTGAACTGGCCGGTGTTGAGCATAAGCAAGCCAGAGCCGCCATGGAAATAGCTGCGCAAAAGTTGCCAATCTTGTGCCGCATCATCGAAAGACAGGCAGGAGGCTAGTAATGAAAGTCAAGGAAATGCGCGACCTATCCACCGAGGATATAACCGCAAAAGTTATAGAAGCACGCAAAGAGATCATCGAACTGCGTTTTCAGCTAGCTGCCCGCAAACTGGAAAGTCCTGCCAACATTCGAAAGGCAAAGAAGCGCCTTGCCAGGCTGCTTACGATTCAAACAGAGAAGCACCTTGGTGTGAAGAGGTAATTTTAGAAATGCCCAAGAAGGAATTAGTCGGCAAAGTTGTCTCCGACAAAATGCAAAAGACTGTCGTAGTCGCTGTTGAAAATCACGTCAATCACCCGAAGTATGAAAAACAAACGGTAGTGACGCGCAAATTCAAAGCGCACGACGAAGAGAACAAGTGCAAAACGGGCGACCGCGTACGCATTCAAGAGTGCCGTCCGTTGTCCAAAGATAAGCACTTTCAAGTGATTGCCGTGCTTGGTGCCGGCAAAGGCGAAGTACGAGGCGAGGAGCAGGGTTAATGATTCAGCAAGAGACCAGACTAACCGTCGCTGATAACACGGGCGCACGCGAGCTGCTGTGCATCCGCGTCCTGGGAGCTTCCGGTCGCCGTTATGCGTCGCTTGGCGATGTCATCGTTGCCGTAGTGAAGGATGCGCTTCCCAATATGCCTGTGAAGAAGTCCGAAGTGGTGAAAGCAGTCGTAGTGCGCGTGCGTACAAGCGTGCGTCGCGACGACGGTACGACTATCCGGTTCGACGACAATGCAGCGGTCATTATTCAGAAAGACAATAACCCGAAAGGCAGCCGTGTATTCGGTCCTATCGCCCGTGAACTGCGCGACAAGAATTTCGGGAAGAT
>JAIELX010000044.1 GCA_019752635.1 Candidatus Obscuribacterales bacterium
ACATTGTGATCAACCCGGGCAACTGCTCGGACTTGCACAAGTATCAGCTTCTGTCCGAAGAAGACTACGAAAAACTGCTAGACGATCCGAACGTGCAGTTCGACGTCGGCATTGGTGCTGAAGCCATCAAACAGCTTCTTCACGAACTGGCTCGCCCTGTTTATGAGCGTCCCGATAGCCCGGAAGATCGCGGCAAATTGCTGGAACTTCCCGGACTTCGTGAATTGTCTCGTCAACTGCGCGACGAGCTAGCCTCCGCCGGTGGTTCGCAACAGAAGCGTTCCAAAATCATCAAGCGCCTTCGTTTGGTGGAAGCACTTCTGGGATCGAACACCGACCCGACCTGGGTTGTGCTGGAAATGTTGCCGGTGACCCCGCCCGATTTGCGCCCTATGGTGCAGTTGGACGGTGGACGTTTCGCTACGTCCGACTTGAACGATCTCTATCGTCGGGTAATTAACCGTAACAACCGTCTGGCTCGATTGCTCGAAATGGGTGCTCCTGAAATTATCGTCCGTAACGAAAAACGGATGCTCCAGGAAGCCGTAGACGCGTTGATCGACAACGGCCGCCGCGGCAGAACCGTGGTTGGTCCGAACAACCGTCCGCTCAAATCGCTTTCGAACATTATTGAAGGTAAGCAAGGACGATTCCGTCAGAACTTGCTCGGTAAACGGGTTGACTACTCCGGTCGTTCCGTTATCGTGGTCGGTCCTACACTGAAATTGCACCAATGCGGCTTGCCGAGAGAAATGGCTCTTGAACTATTCAAGCCCTTTGTCATCAACAAGTTGATTGAGCGCCAGATCGTTCAAAACATCAAATCTGCTAAGAAGCAAATTGAACGTGGTTCAGCAATTGTTTGGGAAATCCTTGAAGAAGTAATTCAAGGACACCCGGTTCTGCTAAACCGCGCTCCTACGCTGCACAGATTAGGCATTCAAGCCTTCGAACCCGTTCTAGTAGAAGGGCGTGCAATCCAGCTTCACCCGCTAGTTTGTACCGCCTTCAACGCCGACTTCGACGGTGACCAGATGGCTGTTCACGTGCCGTTGTCCGTCGAAGCACAGGCTGAAGCTCGCATGCTCATGCTTGCTGCCAACAATGTTCTGCTACCTGCTACCGGCAGACCGGTTATCACTCCTACTCAAGACATGGTTCTCGGTATTTATTACCTGACCATCGACAAGACGGGCAGCGATGATCCGAAAATTTGCAAAGGTGCGGGAATGCGCTTCGTGAGCCTTTCAGACTGCCGTTCGGCCTTTGAGGCCGGTGTGGTTGATCTGCACGCGAAGATTAAGGTCCGCGATGTTGACGGCAATATGCTCGAAACCACTCCAGGACGCATCATCTTCAACGAAGTGGTGAGAACCGCCATATTGTCGACCGGCTAAAGCGACAGGGCGGGGTAACCCCTCGCCGCAGCTGCCACCGTTGATGGTGCGGCGGCTGCCAACTGCGGCGCAAGCCCGGGCAAGAAACATTCAATAGCAGAGGGAGCTATGGTAGAGAAGAAAGTACCGTTCGAGTTTATCAATCAGACCGTGGACAAGAAGAGGCTGGGTAAGCTTCTCTCGGAAGTCTACGAAAAATACGGGACCTCTCGCTCCGCAGAGTTGGCCAACTCGTTGAAAGACCTTGGTTTCAAATTCGCGACCAAAGCGGGTGTGACCATTTCGATTGCCGACCTTGATGTGCCTGAAACCAAGCGCGAGCTGATTTCCAAGGCAGAGAAGGAAATCGAAGAAGCACAAAGACGCTACGAACGTGGTGATATCACCGAAGTAGAACGCTACAACAAGGTTATCGATACGTGGTCCGCGACCACCGACAGCTTGACCAAGGAAGTAGTCGACAACTTCAACCGCCTCAATCCTGTGTATATGATGGCGTTCTCCGGCGCTAGAGGTAACATCTCGCAGGTTCGTCAGTTGGTTGGAATGCGGGGCCTCATGGCTGACTCTCAAGGTCAGATCATCGACCTTCCGATTAAAGCTAACTTCCGCGAAGGCTTGAGCGTTACCGAGTACATCATCTCCAGTTACGGCGCCAGAAAAGGTCTGGTAGACACGGCGCTTAAGACCGCTGACTCCGGATACCTCACTCGCCGTTTGGTTGACGTTGCTCAAGACGTGATCGTTCGTGATCTTGATTGCGGAACAAGCCGCGGCATCATCATGAAGGGAATCCACGAAGGCGACAAAGTTATTGTGGCCCTGGAAGATCGTCTGTCCGGACGTTATCTTTCCGAAGAAGCCATCAACGAAGAGACCGGCGAAGTTCTTTATACCAAGAAGAATGCAGTTGATCGCGACGTGGCTAAGAAACTGGCAAAGCATTTCAAGCAAATGCGCGTTCGCTCGCCGCTTCAGTGCGAAAGCCAGTGGGGCGTATGCCAGAAGTGCTATGGCTACTCTTTGACGACCAACAAAGTTGTGGATATCGGTGAAGCTATCGGTATTATCGCTGCGCAATCAATCGGTGAACCTGGAACGCAGCTCACCATGAGAACATTCCACACTGGTGGAGCCGTGGCTGGTGGCGCTGGTCGTACGGCAGTTAAAGCGCCGGTTGCCGGTAGCGTCAGCTACAAGATTGCTTCTCGTCAGTTCCGCACCACTTACGGCGACGTAGTGGAACAAACTACCCGCGACGGTGTCATCACCATCACCGGCAAGAAGGAAGCTTCGGTCAACGTTCCTGCCGGTACGCTTCTCTATGTAACCAACGGAACCGAGGTAACTCAAGGTCAGGTAATGGCCGAGTACGATCCGCCGGGCTCCAAGAAAGCATTGACTGAGAAAGCTTCGAAGGACATTACCGCGAATATCTCCGGACGTATTAGCTTCCAAGGCTTCCAAGCCGATGAAAAGCGTGACCGTCAGGGCAACATTTCGCGCACGTCTAACAGAAGCGGAATTATCTGGGTATTGGAAGGCGACGTGTACAACTTGCCGTCCGGCGCTCATGTTGTTGTGAAGGACGGACAAGACGTAACCGCAAACGACGTTCTTGCCGAAATCACAATCAGCACCGAGCACGGTGGTGAAGTGCGTTTCGGACCGGACCTGGAAACCGAGCAAGTTAAGCAGGGCAAGAAAACCCTCACGCGCCTGGTCAAAGGTAAGGAAATCAACGTCGTTATTTCGTCTGTCGGCGCAGGTAACGCCAAGCTTGAAGCAACCAAGCAAGGCACGTCCTGGAAAGTACCGAAGACCAAAGAAGCCTATACGATCAAAGTCGTTAACGACGAATTCGTTGAAAATGGCAAGATCATCGCTGAGTTGGTTGATGACGGTGTCAACTCCGTCACCAGCGGCGGTGAGATCATATATGACGGCGTCGAAACCGATGATCGTCGTGTTGTCACCAAGCCGGGTCGCGTACTCTTCGTTCCTGAAGAAACGCACTTCATCTCTAAAGATGCCAGCTTGAAGATGGCTGAAACCGGCGAAATGGTCGCTTCCGGACAAGAAGTCGTCAAAGACGTATTCGCCCACATGGACGGTATCGTCGAGATCGTTGCCGACAACGACATCGTTCACGAAGTAATCGTTCGTCCAGCCGATGTATTTCCGCTGGAAAACATTGAGGACCTCAAGGTTCGCGAAGGCGAAATTCTCGAGCCCGACACCGAAGTCCTTCCGAACGTCAAATTCCCGGACCGTAAAATGGTCTCGTTGATGGAGAAGGAAGACGGCACCACTCTGGTACTGGTTCGCCCTGTGCAAGAGTTCTTCATCGAGCCTAGAGAAGTTAAGTTCAAGAGCCGCAACTCCGACGACAAGATTGGCTTGCGTCCTGTAACTCAGTTGTTGTTCCGCGATCGCGAAAAGGTGCGTAACCTGCAAGGCGCCCAACTAACCAGAACCAGCCTCGTGCTGCAGTTGATGGGGCAGTTGGCGCAATTGAAGGGCACCGTCGAGATCGGCGAAGAAGACCTCAACATTGTTGTTCAAGAGAACATTCTGTTGCGTCGCGACAGCGACCTCAACGTCACGTTGTTGGCTGTGGAACCCGGAATGGTTATTCCTGCCGGATCTGCAGTTGCCACCACTCAAGTGCTTACGAAAGATGCTGCTCGCGTGCAGTTGTCCAAATCGGACGAACGCCGCTTGCTTTTGATCACCGAAGAGCAACAGTTCACTCAAAAAGTAAAAGGCACGCCGACTTTGAAAGAAGGCGACCTCGTCCGCTCCGGCGATTCCTTGTCGAAGCAAACCGAAAGCATGTATTCCGGCCAGATTACCAAGGTCGAAGGCAGCGATGTAACAGTACGCCGCGGTCGTCCTTACTTGATCGCTTCCGGGACGCAGCTTCAGTGCGACGACGGCAACCTTGTACAACGCGGTGACTTGCTCGCTACCCTCATCTTCGAAAGACAAAAGACCGGAGACATCGTTCAGGGTCTTCCGAGAGTTGAGGAACTTCTGGAGGCGCGTAAGCCGAAGGAAAATGCAGTCCTGGCTGAGAAGGCTGGTCGTGCTCGCTTAACCACAGAAGACGATCAAACTCGTTTGTATGTTGTTTACGGCGAAGGCATCGAAGAAGAAATCATGATTCCGTCCGGACTGAACATCATCGTCGAAGATGGTGAAGACATTCCGGTCGGTAAATCGCTCACCGACGGACCGCCGAACCCGCACGATATTGTTCGATTGCTCGGTATCGAAGCATCGCAAAAATATCTAGTGGATGAAGTACAAGCCGTGTACCGTTCCCAAGGCGTAGACATCGCTGATAAACACATCGAAGTAATCGTAAGACAGATGACCCGCAAGGTTCGTGTAGACGAGCCCGGCGACACCATCTTGCTTCCGGGCGAATTGCTCGAACGCTACGGCGCCGAACATGAAAATGAAAAGGCGCGCAACACAGGCACACGAGAAGCTGCATACCAATCAGTGTTGCTCGGTATCACCAAAGCCAGCTTGAACACGGAAAGCTTCATCTCAGCTGCATCGTTCCAAGAGACCACCAGAATCCTCACGGAAGCTGCTGTGGAAGGTAAGAAGGATTGGCTGCGCGGCTTGAAAGAAAACGTGATCATCGGACGTCTGATCCCCGCAGGAACAGGCTTCCCCGGTCACTCGTCCTTGCCTGACGAAGAAGTTACGGAAGAAGATATCTACCCGCCAATCGGCGAAGGTAGCTTCACCACCCCGTAGTTCGAGATCGCAACTGCGGCAGTAAAGTTAAAGAATAGGCTTCGTCTTTTGGCGAAGCCTATTTGTCATTGGATTTGGTTTACTCAAGCTGTGAGTTGTCGCTCGCTCACTTACTCACAGATCCCCCACTTTTCGGATTTACGATGCTAATGAGACAGTTTGCTCAATAGTCGGCGGGGGTAGCCGGAGCTTAGCATTGTCTAAAATTGGGTACATATTCTCTATGCCCTTTACCGGGTTGCAGATAAGATGATGAGGCGGGGGCGAACATGAAAGACAGACAGAGCCTAGCGTTGGCCTATGAGGACCTGGAGGAGTTACAGGAAATTGGCGCTGAGCAGATGAACGAAGTTGTTGGCGGAGCAGCAAACAACCCGGTCTTGTCGACCATGGAACATCAGCTGCAAAGCGATTACAAGAAATACAACATTGGCAACACCGACTACACCAAGGGCCAACTGGACCACCAACTACTGACCGCTGTGTCTAACTTCCAGGAATGCGGCGTATCGGCAGCGGGAAACGAGTCTGAAATTGTTAAGTACGTCGAGGGGACCGACGGAATAACTTTGGATAAACAGATTGGAGAACTTGAGCATAATGTTCAGTCCGAGACCAATTCGTTGGTCACAGGTGGGTTTGTATCCAACAGCCAGGTGTATCAGGCCATTTGCGAGGTACAAACCTTGGCGGAGCATACATCTCCGCACGGTGGCTATCTTAGTCAGCAATCAGAACAGTCGATTCTGCAAACGGTGAATAACGACACTGGAATCACCAAATCAATTCAAACCGCAGAAATTGCCGTAAACGTAGCCGAGAATGAGGAGTGGGCGCACTCGTATATGCAGGGCAACTCTGAATCGTTTAGTCAGATAGCAGCTGATGTTATTAAGCAAGTCAGCGAAGTACCAGCTAACGGACTACTTTCTCAACAGCAGGTTGACGGCGTGGTGAGCTGCGTCGAACGTCACGATGGGATCGCTACGGCGATCCAGGAGAAGGATGTGGTCGAGCACGTGATGAGCGACTATGTCAAATACGACGCGTTCAACCAAGTAAGCGGAGATCTCCAAAAAGCTGATTTTCAGGGATTGCTCCAGAAAGACGTTGCACTCTTGGGCAACTCGCGTGAGGACCTGACAGAAGTGATGCAAGTAATGGAGGTCCAAAGCGGCGCGCTACAAGGGAAAGTTGAGTATGATCAAATTAAACAAGCTATTGAGAATCAGACCGTTACTTCCGCCGAACACGCGGCCTTGGTAGATCATCCGAATCTTGTCCGGAACGAACTATCCGCGTATGCACTGGCTCTGGAGTCTCAAGAGCCAGGACTCACTACGGCATCGCTGGAGAATCAGGTCCGCCGGGCCTATGAGAACAACAATGGCATTACTTACGAAATGGCTTATGCCGAAATCCGCAGTGATCTTGCCCCGATAAACCTGGGCAACGGGGAGTTTCTGAACCTGACCGCAGCCCAAAACCAGGCAGTTGACACAGAACTCGAGAAGCAGGTGGAGGGGGTTATGAGTGCCAATAACCTATCCGTAGGCAGCGGACGGGCCGGCCAAATTCAGGCCATTGTTGATGAAGTCGAGTATGACGATGGCATCACAGCCGCCCTGGGAAGAAACACCGCTTTTAACGACCTGTCTAGTGCAAACCCGTTCGAAGCGCTTCACGGCGTTGGTTATTTCAATAAGTCTCTAGAAATATGTGCGGATGTCACCATTGGTGCTGTAGAGATCGCGACCGCTGCGGCAGGCGCAGGAGCCATCGTTGCTGGCGCTGCTGCTGGAGCCGCAGCAGGCGCGGAGGTGGCCGCCGATACCGCGGAGGCCGTGGAAGTAGCAAGCACTGGAGCCCGCGTCGTCGACGCTGTCGAGACAGCCGTTGCGGCTGGCGGGACAGTTTCGCAGACCGCAGAAGAGACCCCGAATGTAGCAGCGATGACCGCCAGGGTCGAGGCTATGACATCGGACGCCACCACCCTGCAGGACAACGACAGCATGGCCGGGGAGTTATGCCAGAACGACGTTGACTATTTCCCCAGCCTAGTTGATCGCCCTGTCCCCGCGAACGCTTTGAGTAGTACCTCCGTAATACCGAAAGCTGGAATTGAAGTGGGCGGGGTGGTTAAGGCGCTCCTTGAAAGTGGAGCAGCGCTTGGTGGAGTTGCTGGACTTTATGAGCTGGAAAAGCATTTTGGAGAAGGCGATCCCTAGACAGCGTGCATTCGTTACATTCAAAGCGGTGTCTCGCATGACATCCCTCTAACTACAGGTTTTCGCAAACATGCTAGGGTTGGCAATTCTCTAAGAGGCTTGCCAGAGTGAACGTTCGGCTGGAAGATAAAGTCAAGTCACCCGAGGCGAATTCGTCGGACGGACCTTACTCTCCGCTCGACATTAGAGAGACCGTCTCGTCCGGACGCAGCACTATTTTCGTCGCCGGGGCGGTCTTTCTCGCGACGCTTGCCGTGACGTTGCTGTTTCACTGGACCGCAACACCACCTCTTCGCGCGCTCTGTTTCGACGCGAGACAGTATTTCTCTAATACGCAGCAAGTATGTGAGTTTCTGCTATCGGTCTACAAAGGGCATCCCGACACAAGTTTGATTACCGGCAAAGCGTTTGCTGAAGCAATTTTGTCTGATGGACCTGTTTTCCCTTGCTTCTTCGGTGCATTGTTCTCGCTGGCGGGAAGAAGTCCGGTCATCAACGATTGGCACACGTTGCAATTTATTCAGTCCCTAATGCATTCGCTGTCTGCAGCGATGGTTTGCCTCCTCGGTGTCAGATTGACCGGGATGCCGAAGTTGGGACTGTTATCGGGCTTGCTCTGGGGATTGTATCCTGCAGCGATCTTCTGGTCTGGCGTGTTTTACACCGAGACCACCGTAGTTTTCTTTGTCCTACTATTTCTTTCGCTGCTCAGTGCTCGGTCGCCGAAGTTTTTGATGTCTATTCTTTGTGGTGTAGCCGCCGGTGCTGTCATTTTGCTGAAGCCGGCATTGGCGCCGGCAGCGGCTCTGAGCTGTCTTACAAGGTGGGGAAGCAAGCGAACCATTCTCGCGATGATCGTTGGCGCGGTGCTGACAATTGCACCATGGGCGGTGTACACCAAAGTTACCACCGGGCAGGCAAGATTCACCGCATATAGAAATCCTTCCTTTAACCTGGCTATGGGTTCGGACACTGAAGTCGACGGATGCTATGTCTGGCCGGGAACGCCGCTAACTACAATGTTTGCGGCAGACGAATGCAGCATCGCCTTTCCCATCTCGCAGTGGCAGTATCACACGAATGAGTGCTTGCGAATGTCGCTGCGAAAGCTGACTTGCATCTTCGGGCTGCTATCTAATGATCTTCGCCAGAGCTTCTTTGGCTTGCCGCCGGTGGCGCTGAATGCGGTGCATCAAGCGCTGATCTTCTTCGGTTATGCCGGACTGCTGCTGTTCGCTTGCGGCGGATTTCTGAAACAGGATAGCTGGCGACGCCGCATCGGCATCTCTACATTCATTTTTGTTGCCGGGCATGCAACCTATATTTTATTCACTCCCACCGCTCGCTACGGCTTCACCGCGGTACCGATGCTGTGTGTGTTCGCAGCGTTTGCAATCGCGTGTTTGATGAAGAAGGATCTGATGCCGGGAGTGCGAGGGCGTATCATCGCCGGTGTTTCTTTGGTAAGCCTGTTTCCTCTCTTGCTGTTCGGCGAAACTTTGGCACGCCAATGGGAGCCGCATGAAGTGGCTCATACCGTGAGTGTCGGACAGACTTTAGTGAAAGTCTTGGATTTGACTGCGGTGACCGCTCCGGTCAACGCGACGAGTTTGTTTTTGATCGCCGATGGCGATGACTCCCTGGCGAACGCAGAAATTTCAATCAACGGAAAGGTGTTATCCGACAAGCTTGTTCACCTGCGCAAATTCAATTCTAAGGTTTACGACAGATGTTGGGATCTTCGTTCGCTGGGATATCCCATGGGCATCTCACAAGATCAGTTTCGTCAGTGGAAAGGACTCGTGCTTGATGCATCCGACATTAAGTGGGGAGCAAAAAATACCATTACCATAACCGGCAAGACTGCGCCGTTCGTAATCTACAGTGACGCCAATCCGCAATCGAGACAGGTGTTGTTGCCTGAATTCTGCAGCGTAAACAATGTGTCTAACTCCGCCGACGGACTTGATCCTCGAATCTGTTCTCCTGTTCTGGCTGCTGCTGTTCCGCAACATTCGACAGTCCACTCATCCGACTCGGGCAGTCTTACTGACCTTCGCGACTCATTGCGCGTAAGGCTTTGCGCAGTTGTGCAAAACGGTCCCACCGTGGTTGCCGTTCCGGCAAGCGCGCCCGACGCAACTCACTTCATTCATGATTTCGGTGCGACGGATTTCGATCTGTTTATGCAAGAAAAATCGATTGATGGAATTCGATCAAACAAACACGTTATTAAATCAGTGCAGCGCGCTGGTGCGGTGGTTGAATTGCCTCCGGCCGGTGTTGGTAGTCACGTCAAAGTGCGCGTGACCGGGATGATCCGATCGGCTTCGGCTAAGCCGGGTAAGGCTGGCATAGTGGTGGCATTGTTGCCCGGACGCGGGACGTCTTCGTTGACGCTTGCGGCAACTCCAGACTATGTGAAAGTCGAACCGCAATGGACGCCGTTTGTCATTGAAGATACTGTGCCAGTTGAGTTGCTCGCCCAAGGAAAACGTTCGCTCTATTTTGCTCTTTATCCCGGTGCATGGCTCGACATCTGCGGATACGGCACGGGCAAGAATTCAAGCGACGTGCAGGTGAAGAACATTCGTGCGGACGTTTCGTACGAAAGTATCCCGGACATGTCTCACGGACGGCAGATTTATTACTAGCTCCCAGATGCGAGCAATGTAATTGCAGCTTCGACAACGAGTCAATGCTTCAGTGCGCTCCTGGTTTAACTGGCTTGTAGAACGAAGGCAATTCGGCGTAAAGTCCTGTGTACTTTTTCAAAAATGCAGGTAGTGGCAGCGCCAGCGTTTCGAGATTTGGATCGATCGCTCCGCGGTACTCGCCTGTTCGCACTCCGATGGCTTCTAATATGCTACGCGCTTTGAGCTGTTGCACTCCCGCTGTGCCCTTTATGTAACGCCATGACTGACCTGTAAGCCATTCCATTTCGCCAACCGTCTTCAACGCCGTGTCAAGCGTCTGCACCGTCTTTGGTGCGTCCATGAGTCTGCGTGCTTCTTGAAATAACACGTCCATTCGGCGATCGACCTTCGCTATGCTGCTCCAAGAAGGAGCTGACCAGGACAAGCGAGTTTGTATTTCGGGCACCGGTGCCTTTGTTGTTACGAGCTTGACCTGTTCACCTTCTATCACTGTTTGCATAGTACGTTCTGTTCGTCCATTTAAAAAACTGAGGCAGCGGCGCAAGTAGGGAAGATGCTTGGTTTGCATGTAAGCATCACCACTGAATACGGTGCCAAGTTCTGTGAGTACTCCATCGGGAGTAAATCTGAGCAAATGCATTTTAGGGGGATACTGTAGGACGTTTTGTACATATTCTCGTTGGAGATGCTCCTCAAGAGCGAAGGCTGTTCTGAACTCGCCTTGTCGAATCATCAAACTTGTCTCTTGAATGATTTGTTCGGCGGATTTTATCACTTCACATGCACGTGATTTCGTATAACCAGGACCCTTGATCAGGAACCGACCCGGGCTGTCTGTGCATTCACTGTCAGCAATCAATTTGTAATGGTGCGTTCCGCGCATGTGATGAATAAGACTAAGTCCCCCGGCGAATAATCCGGTGGAAATCATTCCAGCTGTTGTATCAGTTGCGGAGGCAAGTGTTCCCGTTTTCAAAAGAGCGTCTGTGTTGACTCCGAGTCCGCCGCCGAGGGAACCGGCCACAGAGGTGGACCCAGGCTTGCTGCACAATAGCATTCTGAGGTTTTTGCCGAGTTCGCTGGCGAGTGGCTCAGAACTTCTTACTCCGAACTTGGCGAGCCCACCTGCGATAGAGCTGATTGAACCGATCGTAACTGCTGAAACGAAACCGTTCGATAAACGCGAAACTGCGAATGATCTGGTGTCTTTGTTATCGGTCGGGCGAAGCAGTGAGTCGTGGAGGAATGCCGTTAACGCAGCCTCTTTCGTGCCTAGACCAAGCAAGCCGGTTTGCGATAGTTTGTGCGCAACTTCCAGCTGCGACATTCCTCTACGCGTGCCTAATCCAACGACTTTCCCTGCGACAACAAATGTAGCTATCGTTCCGACTGCTTGACCAGCGAATCTAGAGATTGCTGTGCGCGCATTCAGATGTTCGACCTGTGCGCTGTTGGACCAATTGCGGGCAATTCCCTGTAGCTCAGTGCTAGCCGAGTAATCGATTAATTGCGCTAGTGCTTCTGCCGGTTGCACAAAAGCTGCGTAAGCCGCAGAGCGAGCGAAATTGAACAGTGGAGACTCAGTTTGTGTAGTCAGCAGGTCTGATTTCGATAACTCGGACGTTTCGCGTTGAATGCTCGTCATCGTCAATTCCAGGCCGGTTAATTCTCGATATTGATCATTATTGAGCCGTTAGATGACATTAGAGCGACATGGGCTGCGGTTTGGACCGGTGGTCAATTGGTGTGCCTTTTGAGTTAACATGGTAAAACCGTGAGTGCTTTCCATGGACGACGTCAGATGGCTGTAGCTGTGTTCGATGTGCACTATGAAGGGGAAAACGCTTATGCCGCTTGCGTGGTGGCCGACGACTGGAGTGCGGACTCTGTGGCGATTTCATTTCACTGCTCCGTTCCAGTCGTGCAAGACTATCAATCTGGCGAATTCTATAGACGAGAACTTCCGGCACTACTTGCGGTGCTCAACCTGATCGATCGACCACTGTCGGCGCTTGTGGTCGACGGGTACGTTTGGCTAAGCGACGATGGCAGACCTGGACTCGGCGCTCGCCTATTTGAGGCGATCGGCAATGGGACCCCGGTCGTTGGAATTGCAAAGACGGCATTTGAGGGGGCGCGGTTTGCCAGGCAAGTGCTGCGAGGCACCAGCCAAAGACCTCTATTCGTCACGGCGGCTGGCATCGATGCCGGGCACGCCGCAGCGCTGGTGGCGTCGATGAGCGGACCTTCGCGAATACCAATGTTGGTTAAGGCGGTCGATACTTTGGCTCGCCAAGGTTCTGGAGGCAGTATCCGGTTGCAGCTCTAGCTACCGACCCGCTCCGGAGCGCCTCCCCTCTGCAACCCGGGGTTACGGGCGGGCGACCGGCGGGTATTGGTAAACTAGCGTTTATGTATTCCAGGAGGAGCAAACGTGCTGAATTCCGAAAGGCTGGTCCCTTCAATTGCTCTGGCTGTTTTCGCCTTCGCTGTCGGTTTATCGGAACCGGCAAACGGCGCACCGCCCCCAAAGGCAAAGCCTGCCTCGGCTCCTGCTGCCGCTGCAAAATCGGCGGCTCCGGGCAAAGCGCCGGTGAGCGCGGCCCTGACGGCGGCTTACAAGACCTATGTTGACCAATTGAGGCCGAAAATCTACAACACGTGGTTCGAGAAGTTTCCCTTTGGCAAGAACCACGTTGTATTGACAGTGGTTGTTAACCAGGACGGTTCAGCCAGCGGGCTGGAGCTTTCAAGCACTCCCAAAAGCGGCGAAGCCGAACAGGCGGCCAACGATGCGTTTAATGCCGCGCAACCGCTACCCGGGTTGCCCGCTGCTAGCCCGCCTTGCAAACTCGTGATCACGATGGACAGCAACGCCAATCCCCCCGCGGATTGCAAGACCAACTTTGCGATGAAGATGGATCCTCTGCCCGGTGCCTCTACGCCGATGAGCGCCCCGGCAGCGGTGGAACCGGAACCGGCGCCGGCGGCTGAATCGGCTCCGCCCGCGGAGAAGGCCGACGAGAAAAAGTAAAGAACCAACACCGGGCTCCGGATTTTACAAAAATTCCGGGGGGTGAGTAAGAAGTGCGCCTGCAAGCTTATATACTTAAGTCGTTGTTGGCGGCTTTTCTTGCGACGTTGTTGTTGTTTATGCTCAATTTTCCGATCTGGGGTCAGTTTCCAATTGACGGTCTGCGTCGTCCGCAGTTCGCAGGCTCTTGGTACGAGGCCGATGGCGTAAAGCTAAAGGCTCAGTTGGATGATTTTTTCAACAAAGCTGATAGTGCAATTGACGAAAAGAGCGTCAACGCGGTTTTGGCCGACGTGCGCAATCCCGGTATGAAAAATCCGATAATAGCCATCGTGGTGCCTCATGCCGGATATCTATTCTCCGGACAAACTGCTGCTTTTGCTTATAAGGTTGCGCGCGAAGCCGTGAAACCGAAGCGAATCTTTTTGTTGGGACCGAGTCACCAGGTTGCGTTTCGCGGTGCGGCTCTGCCTTTGGCAATTCGATTTCAGACTCCGTTGGGCGATTTGGATGTCGACAAAGATGTCATCGCTGAATTGAAAGCTTATCCGCTTTTTTCAACGCAACCGGAAGTGCACAGAGTTGAACATTCACTAGAATTGCAGCTGCCGATGATCAAGTACGCATTTCCGGATGTGAAAATCGTACCCATAGTAGTCGGGCAACTCGAAGACGAGTCGGATGCGAGGCTGCTGGGTGAGGTCTTGAAAGGATTTACGGGCAAAGACGATTTAGTGGTAATCAGTTCCGACTTTACTCACTATGGACCGCGGTACGGCTACGTCCCTTTTCGCGAAAACATCGTTGAGGGCATCAAGGCTCTGGACCGCGAAGCATTCGTACATTTGAGCAAAGTAGATTTGGATTCGTTTACGACCTTTCAGAGAAAGACAGGCGACACCATATGTGGTTTCACCCCCTGTCAGGTTCTCTGTGCCATGTTGCCGGAAGCAACGCAGGGCACCATGCTCAAGTACGCTACATCGCGTGAGTCCGGCATTGAGGACAACCAGAATTCCGTGAGCTACTTGTCTATCGCATTTAGCTCCGCGCACTGGCCGGATGAACCTTCGAAAGTGTTACCGGCTAAGGAAGTGATCAAACTGTCCGACGCCGAGCGAGGCGACTTGCTGAAGTTAGCAAAAGGAACCGTGGAGAGTTGGGTGAAATCTTCGCGGATGCCTACTCCTGATGATTTGGGCGTCACGATAACGCCGGCAATGAAGCGCTGCTTCGGCGTGTTTGTTACTTTGAACAAGAAGCCGGCAGGCGGCATTGGCAAGTGTGATCCTAAAGACCTTCGCGGATGCATTGGCAGTATCTACCCTGTGAAGCAACTTTGGAAATCGGTTCAGGAGAACGCTGTCGCCGCATGCTCTAAGGACTATCGCTTTTCACCCGTACAACCAGATGAATTGCCAACCATTGAGTACGATTTGAATGTGTTGACTCCCCCACGCAGGGTGGCGTCTTTCAAAGAAATCGTAATTGGACGCGACGGAATTATTATGGCAAAACATGGACGCCAGGCGGTCTTTCTCCCTCAGGTCCCTGTTGAGTGGGGCTGGAATCTAGAGCAGACCTTATCGCAGCTTTCGCGGAAAGCTGGACTGAGCGCTGATGCCTGGCGCGATGGCGCTAAGTTCGATGTGTTTCAATCGGAATCGATTCATCCGTAACCGCATGCCTCTATAATTCAATGCATTCGGCAGTTTTTCGGGCATAAGGGAAGTACCCCTTTCTGTCTTGAGAATATGGACGACACTTTGCGCGGCACCGTTTTGGACGGTCGTTACAAAATCATCAGACTGCTGGGAGCCGGTGGCATGGGGCGAGTGTACGAGGCCTATCACGAGGTTCTTCAACGTCGTGTTGCGGTCAAGTTTCTACTTTCCGTATCGCCGCAGGCATTGAAACGATTCGAGCGAGAATGCCAGGCGCTTAAGAGTATCAATCAACAATCCATTCCCGAGGTTTACGCGTGCGGCACATCACCGGACGGATTGTCGTTCCTGGTGATGGAACTATGCGAGGGGAAAACACTTCAACAGATTCTCGATCAAAAGACCGTGTTGTCTCCTGATTTTGTTCGCAACCTGGCGATTTCAGTTGGCGAATGTTTGAGTGCTACGCACGCCGCCGGTCTTGTGCATCGAGACATAAAGCCGTCAAATATTATGGTGGCGGATGATGAAGGACTTAAGGTCAAGCTGCTAGACTTCGGCATTGCACATGCTACCGCCGGTGATGCTTCTTTAACAGGAACGAATGAGGTCTTGGGCAGTCTGGCCTATCTCAGTCCGGAACACCTCACGTCTAAAGAGCTTGACGCTCGCTCCGATCTGTTTTCGTTGGGGTGCGTCATGTATCGTGCTTTGAGCGGTGCCGACGCTGTCGACGAGAGCAAAGGTATTGCCGGTGTTCTGAGAATCGCTGAACGGAAACGTTTGCCATTGAGTGTTCCGCCCTACCTGCGCAAGGCAATTGATAAATGCCTTTGCGTCAAAATTGAAAATCGCTTTGCCAGTGCCGATGAACTGGTTGAAGTTTTGAAGACAGAAACCACCTGCACCGTGGCGGCTGAGTCAGCAAGCAAGCACTTTGGGCTAAGAGCTTCTTTGGCAACCGTTGTGCTTTTGCTCATCGGATTAGTCCTGTTCGCGGTTAGTCATTCTTCGCCCTTCGGACCGGAGGTTGGTCCACGGGAGCTAAAAGCAAAGGTTGATTCGCTGCCCGAACGACCACGCGAGATCGTTCCGTTTGCCGAAAAAGAATTCAAGGAACTGGCACCGGCGGTTGTGCGAGCCAGAATCCATCAGATGGAATCCACTGGCACCAAAGATTCAGTAGACGAAGCTCTCCATCTGCGAAGGTTTTTGGCTCTGCGCCTGATAGATACACGCGATTTTGCTGCAGCCGAGACTGAGACAGTGGAGTTGATTCGGCGCTGCAAAACAGGCCGTGGAAGCGCTGCAACAACTTCGCAACTCCTGCCTTTAGCGCGCGCCATGTTCGCTGAGATTCGAATAGTATCGAATCGATTAGATAGAGCTACCCTGAGAATGATAGAGCAGAATGAAAACATTGCGGATTCTGTGGGGATCAGTCCTGAAGCGAGTGGACTATTCCATGAACAGTCAGGCGATGCTTACTCTTATGAGCGTCAGTATCGGCAAGCGATTGGGCAGTATAAGAAGGCGATTGAGAAATTTCGGACCGTCGGTTTGGCTCAACGAGAAATGGGGTGCTTCAAGAAAGCAAAGAAGTGCGCGGAGGCGATTCCGGATTCGGGCGAAGTAGAACGCTATACCGAGGGATTGAACAAGTGCAACTTGATTCGCTACCTGCAATCAGGGACTGACCGGTCTTCTGTCAATACTCCTGAGACAAGGGACATGGAGCTTGTCTACCAAGCTAATACTTCATACTGCAAGTCTGGTACGCCGACTCTAACATATTCTCGATTATCGGGGCTAGCGGGAAGAATCGCTTCCAGGTATCAGACCGCGCGTAATTCTAAGTTGAGCAACCAGTGGTTCTTGAAAGAGTTCACTGTGGCCAAACAGTATTTGCCCGCTAGCGAATCTTTAGCGTTGCTTCAAGAGGCGGTAAACGGGCTTCGAGTGAATGGGTATACGCCTTTGGCTCCTTATGTTTTGTACACGTTCCGGACAGTTGTGCAAGCTGCGCACGGGGCGGTGCTTTCCGGCAAGGTTATTGACCGAAGGTTTAATTTGGATTGCATAGAAGCGGCCAGAGAACGGAGCACGGACTCAGTTGCACTGATCCGTCTGGTTGGCAACGTTGTGCGTAAAAACTTAGCGGATTCTCGAACAACGGCAGCAGAACTGGTCTATCTTGCGAACTTTTTGGCCCCTATTGAAGGAGTTGGTGGCGAAAGCGCCCGCACGAGGCCTGCATTGAGGCTGGTGCAGGCCAGGGTGAAAGGACAACCGGTTACTACCGAGCTGGACTATGCCGAGTTCCTTCATAACCTTGGCACCAATTGCGCGATTTATCATGAGTATGACGAATCACTAGCTGCTATGAAGGATGCTTATCAAATATGCCAGCGTAAAAATTCTTCTGCAGACATCCAGGCCGTAGCCTGCGTTCACCTTGCGAATGCATACCAGAAGGTAAATGACGACGACCGGGCTCTAGTCTATTTTGAGAAAGCCTCCGATGCTTGCACGACCGCAATTCGGGATCCGAAGACGCCGCAGGAGTTAACGAACGTCCTTGGGGTGATGAGTGAGGCCGAGTATGCAAGGGCTCTTGTGGCCGTCCGTCGCGGTGACATTGCCAAAGCTGCCAGGTTATTGCGGGACCAGGAAAAAGTTTGGGCGCCGTACCACTACCGGAGCGAAGTGGTAACCGCTTTTCGTGGGTTGATTGCGCAAAACAGGGACAAATAATGCGGTGGACTTGATCACTGCCTATGCCTGACGAATCGGCCTAGTGAATCTGTTGCAGTGCATAGAGCACTATTGTCTGCACGATGGTGAATGTGAAAAACGAGAGGGTTACACCCTGGCGCGCAAATCTGCTCAATTCTACTTCAATACTGGGAATGGCTTTCGTTACGTCTTCGGCCGATAGTGTACTGCTTGGCACAATTAGCCGAGGATTGTAGCGCCAGAGTCCGTAGCTAAAGGGTTCGCTTACCGGCGAGTCGACGACTGCCAGTTTGATAGTCTCAACATGTAGTCTTTGGCACTGTTTGTCCAAGTAAGCCTTAAGTTCCGGATTCTCGCGGGCGAGATCTTCGATCTCGAGAAATCGGGCTTTCAAGTATTTCTGTTCACTCCAGTCGAGCACCAGAGGCAGTATCAACATGAACAGGACATTCCAGCAAAGCGGAAGCACTGCACCGGCCTGTGTCTCAATTTCGCCGACGGAAGCCATGTACGCCACTGCTGCGCTAAAGAGCGAACCAACGACGAAGGAGGCGATCAGATATATGCGTAGGATTTTGTTAGGCTTCATTGTCCAAGCGGGAGAATTGATCACTACACTAACTTCTTGCCCGATACTCCAAAAGCCAAACCCGGCAAGCATTGTCAAGCGTTCGGCTTTTATCGTTGGGGTAGATTGGTTTGACATTCGCTATAGACCGCAAGTGCCAGTCCATGAACATTTGTTAGCCGCCGAACTTTTCTTTTAGCTTTTGTAAGACGGCCGGATCTTTCAATTTGTCTTTCAATCCTGCCGGAATCTGGTCTTCTGGAATGTCGCCAAATTTTTCTTTCAACTTGGCGATAGTCGGATCCGTGCTGCCCTTGCCTGCTCCTCCCCCCGATGGCGCCGAGCTGCCGACTGACGTGCTGATGCCGCCACCGCCGGAAAGTTGGGAGCCCTGTGGTGGAATTGGTTTCTGTGTTTTCAGAACGTCGCTGCGCTTAAGCTGATCCGCCAGGCTGCGCTTAACCGAGTCAATACGTGGCGTTATTTGCTCAGTCGGCGTGCCCGCCTTTACCTGCTCTTCGATGGCCTGAAACGCGGTCATGTAGCCGGCAATGCCGACACCGCGCGCCTTGGCCTTTTTGATGTCTTCCATGAGGGACTTTCTTGCATCGAGCAATGGACCCGGGGTGAATTCCACTGCTGCCGACGGTGCCGTCGGCGAGTTTTCTGACGTCGCTGGCGGTGCATCTTCCGCGCAGACAGGCAACGCCAATAGTGCACTTAACACCAGTGAAAGAGTTAAATTACGTCTTGCGTCCATGATAGCTTTCTCCGTCATTGGTAGCCTTCTTGTTGCCATTCTTTCGCTTGTGTTTCACCCATTTTATAAGTGGCATCATGCGGTAATTCTTTTAGCCCCATTGCCAGGTTCATCTGTTTGACCGCCACTTCGATGGGACCTGGCGCCCCGTTGATTGCAAGTACTTCCATTTGTTTGAACTGCTGGATCAATGCCGGCAATTTTGCAACGATCGGTTCTTGTTTTAGTACTATCAGATCTTCGGTTGAAAGCTCCATCCCTTTCTTTTGTGCTGCCTTAATCTGTTGAAGGCGCGCTTGCATTGGTCCTGCTTTCTTCTGGTAATCCATCAAAGCCAGCGCCAGCCGCTTTCTGTCAGGATGGAACGGACCCCAATGCGGCCAGAATTCACCAAACAGAGAGCGCATCTCGAGATAATGCTTAGCGTTGGGATCATCGGGGCTTACGCCCTTCGGAAGGTAGGCCTTGTCGCCGCCGCCACTGGTGCTCGTGCTGGTACCGGGTCCAGCCGTGGCGGCTTTCACCGCTGCCCGGATTTTTGCTGAGGCCTGATCTTGTTGCAATTTTTTGATTATGACCACAAGGGCGTCAAGTGTCGTTCTTGTCTTTTGTGCGTCACCTGATTGTGCTGCTTGCTCGACAATCACGAGTTGATTGCGCGCTACGGGAATATTGGAGCCCTTCTTTTCCAGCGCCAAAATGTCCATCAGAGCTTTGGCTCGTTCGTTCTCAAGCACACCCGGCAGCACTCTGGTCATCTTCGGGTCAATTTCCGCTGCGGGCGGAGTAACATTGGTCGCCGTTGCCGTCGTCGTCGTCGCTGCGGGATTGGTGTCGCCCACATTGTACGGCAACGTCGCAAGCATGGATTCCTGGTCGAGTGCGCCACTGGCGAAAGACGTGACAACGCCTGGCACAACGTAGACTTCCAGGTAGCGCGTGCGTTCGTTGCGGTCGAAGTACCGCACCTTGCAGCTTGCGATTTCCGTTTTCGGGAAAGCGTCCATAATTTTCTTGGTAATCAAGACTGCGTCAATCTTTTGGTCGTTGACGCGATCTTTCATATTTGCCGGCGCTTTAGGGCTGGCCCAGGTTTGAATAATGATCTCCTTGCCGTTCACCGCAGCGGTCACTTTGTAGTCGCCGCCCAATTCGCTTTCAGTTCCAACTACTTTGGCAATTTTTTCGGCGGTGAATTCGCCTTTCGACTTGTCTTCTTCTGCGGAGGCATCGGCTTTCTCCGCCTTTCCCGACTTCTTTGATTTGGTTGATTTCTCTGAATTGTCCGCTTTATCGGACTTTTCCGATTTCGCATCCGTGGCTGACCCGTCCGCTGCTGCCGACGCAGCGACGTTCAGCGACACGCTTGCCACTACAACAGCTAGAAGCGTCCGCCAGAAGTGACTTGCCGGTAAAGAACTCATCCTACCCCTCCCTCGCCGGGTTCCGTCGTCTATGGGTCCCTGCATTACTCGTACCCCGTGCGCGGTACAGTTTTATTAAACAATGTTTTCCCCGGCGCTGCCGTATGAGATAGTCGAACGGTAGAGGGAATACAGGGGGCAACTTGGGCGAAAAATTCTCAATCCAGCAATATAAGCAGGACTTGTCAAAGATGCTCAGGAGCAAGGAAGCCGATATGTGCCGGGGCGACCTTGCCAGGCTCGAGCAGCTGGACGCTACCACGGACGAATATCTTCTGAAAAAGTGGTCCTGGATTAGTGCCATAACTGGCGCCGGTGCCAGTTTCTTGTTGGCGCCGTTGTTGCTAAGCCTTGTGACGCCTCTCTTCCCGACCTTGTTGTCCGAGTTCCTCTGGGCCGTAGCGAAAGTTTGCATGGGAATGGCGCTGTTAATGTTTTGCGCCGCGATTTACTTCACCATAGGCAAGTCGTCCGAATAATTTTCCGAGGTGCTTGATGACGTCTGCATTGGACTCCGTGATCGATCAAGTTGACAATAACAACCTGAACTTGGTTCGATTCCTCTTCTGCGATACCGCGAACATTATTCGGGGGAAGACCAGCAGCGCGAAGACATTGCGCAACAGGCTCCAAACAGGAATCGGGCTTGTCAAGGGCTCTGTGGCCGTGAATCTGATCGACGAACCACAGTCGGACACCGGATATGGTGCAACCGGTGAGGTTCGTTTGGTACCGGATTTGAAGACGTTTCACATCCTTCCCTATGCGCCGGCATCGGGAATGCTTATCTGCGACATGGTGGAACTGAACAAGGAGCCTTGGGCGCTCTGTCCTCGGACTATTCTCAAACGGATGATTGCGCGCTGTCTTGAAGCGGGTGTCAAGGTTAAGGCGGCATTTGAACCGGAATTTTTGCTCGGTAAGGTTGATGTAGATCAGTTCGTTCCGATTGATCGCAGCAATTGCTTCTCGACCGAGGGCATGAACCGAGCCGCGAATTTCATCAATGAGTTTGTCACTGCACTTTCCAGTCAGGGACTAACCATCGAGCAGTATTATCCCGAACTGGGACACGGGCAACACGAACTCAGCATTCGCCACGCGTATGCGTTGGATGCCGCCGACAACCACATTATCTACCGAGAAACTTTGCGCGGTGTGGCAACTCGTATGGGACTGGTGGCAAGCCTTGCGCCGAAGCCGTCTCCCGAATGGCCGGGCAATGGATGCCATTTGCATTTGTCGCTCTGGGATGCCAATTCGAACACCAATTTGATGGCGTCGGAAGATGGATTGAGTCAAATGGGGCGATACTTTGTTGCCGGTTTGTTGAAACACTTGCCGGCCGTGGTTGCCGTTACTTGTGCCAGCACAAACTCTTACAAGAGGCTTCTGCCGAAATCATGGAGTTCTGCATACACTTGTTGGGGCTACGAGAATCGCGAGGCTGCTGTGCGCGTGCCTTCACTGTACTGGGGACACGAGGCGGAAAGTACCAACGTTGAAGTGAAATGCGTTGATAGCAGTTCCAATCCCTATCTAGCCCTGACCGCCGTGATTGCGGCGGGCATGGACGGTATCGCGGAAAAGCTTGAGCCACCGGAGCCGGTATCATCCGATCCGAGTCAGCTCAGCGACGAGGAATCCGCCAGAAAGGGCGTTCGCCGCCTGCCTCGAAACTTGAGCGAGGCGCTGGAGGCGTTGGAAGGTGACTCGGTTATCCGAGAGGCCCTCGGCGAAGAGTACGTCAAGGTTTATCTTGCCGTCAAAAAGTCGGAATGGCAACGTTTTGGTAAACTTCATGCTGAAGAGGAAGCTCGTATCCACTTCTTAAGGTACTGATCAATGGTTCTCGATATTGCCCGATTCATAGCTGTCGACAATCACGCTCACTCTCTGCTTCGCGGACACCTGGAGATGGACGAGATTGGCTTTCGCCGCTGCTTTACTGAAAGCAGATCTTTGGCAATGATTGAAGAGCACGTGCGCCATAGCACCCACTACATGGATCTGCTCGATCACCTTGAGCGCATCTTTAATACAAGAACTGAACAAGATTTCCTGACGTTTCGATCGAAGCAGAATTCGACAGCTTTCATACGAATGCTGTTTGATGATGTGTCAATCGGCGCGATTATTGTTGATGATGGATTTCGTGCCGCTGACAGTTTCTCGCTTAAAGAATTCGCGGAGGTGTCCGGTCGTCCCGTCTTCGAATGTCGGCGTATTGAAACTGTTCTGGAAGAATGTCTGAAGCGAGAGCTGTCCTTCGATCAACTTTGCCAGGAGTTCGAAACGCAGCTAACTAAGCCGGGACAGACGCAGTTGGTTTCGTTGAAAACAATCTGCGGCTATCGTGGCGGACTCGACTTGACGGTGCCATCCCGTGAGGAAGCGGCACAAGATTATGAGCGCCATCGCAAGGAATGGGGCGTGGGCACTTGTCGAGTTGAGCGGAGTCCTCTCTATCACTACTTGTTGTTGCAAGCATTCGAATTGGCGGGACGAGCCGGCTTGCCGGTGCAGATACACACCGGTATCGGAGATGACGATGCCGATTTGTTGCAGTGCAATCCGGCGTTGATGCAAAGGATTTTTCGCTCAAGAACGTTTGCGAAAACGAACTTCGTGCTTCTGCACTGTTTCCCTTACGTTCGCGAAGCTGCCTTTATGTGTGCCCTGTATCCAAACGTGTTTATGGATCTTTCTTTGTCAGTCTCGCTCGCATCTTCGTCGTCGGCAGCTATGATTTCCGAGGCTCTGGCCGGCGCGCCTGCGACGAAGCTGCTGGCTGGCAGCGACGGACATAGCTGCGCCGAAGCCCATTGGTACGGAATGCTGTGCTGGAAGCGCGGTCTGACGCGCTCCCTTTTCGACATGATCAACAATGCTTCAGTCACTCATCGAGAAGCTGAACAGATTGCGGCATTTATATTGCACGACAATGCCATAAAACTATACAAGCTTGAAGGCCTGGCATAGGGCTGGCTCAATCTTTAAGGTGCGAAGGTACAAAAGGCAGCAGCAAAGACTTGATGCGTAGATGAGGCTCTCTCCGGAATCTTTTGGCAATGTCCCAGGGGGAGGGGCGCCCCGGCGATGCCAGAAAGGGGTCCGCTCGATTGATAAGCAGCAACATGACCATGTCGGCATTCTTATTATCTACCGCCGATTTTAGTGCTGTCTGCCCGGCGAGATCCAGGTCAAGCGCATTTGCGTCTGCACCGGCAACCAGAAGGAGCTTGGCCATTTGCAGATCATTTTGTGCAACGGCTATCATTAAGGGGGTGCGACCAAGATCGTCGAAACAATCGATGTGGTCTTTTCCGCCCGCTGAATGAAGAAGGAACGACATCATTGGTTGATCGCCATGGCGTGCTGCCTGGTGGAGTGCATTTCCTTCGCGATTCTGTTGAACCAGAGCTCCCCGTTCGGTCAAGAATTGCGCTATTTCCAAGTTGTTATTTAATGCTGCCACGAAGAGATGTTCCGCTCTTACACTTGCGCCCCTGGAATGCAGGAGTTTGACAGCTTCCGGATTCCCCATGGAGATGGCGATTGTAAGGGGCGACTCGCCCTCGTCCTCATAGTTAACATCGGCACCGCGGTCGAGCAAATCGGTAAGGAATGCCGTGTCCGTTCCCGGCGCTGAATTTCCCAGCGCTTCAATAAGTACATTGTTTAACTGATTTGGACTGGAATTCATGGGCGAGTACTCGAATGTGACTGGTTACGTCGTACAAAGCTCATATTTTAACATTTCTGCTCTCCGGAGTCAGGAATCCGTGTTTTGGGCTCCACGGGGGCTGTCGATTGCGATGTTGGTGTGCGGTTGCGAGATGGAGCGGCAACGGCGTCTAAAGCCATTAAGGTCGAAGTTTACAGGATCCGTTCTGGTGGAAGGCTGTATATAACCGTGGGTTACTATCTGCTTGTCGGTCAGACCAAAATAGTTCCGCAAATAGACCGTTAACCGGCTCAGCGACCGAAGCTGCGGCTCCGTGTATTTCTGGCTGCCGCTTCGTACTGTTTCGATACCGACGCTGTTGTGATTGTCGACACCGAAGCGAGTCCTATGGATGTTTACATGTATTGTGACCAGCCGCGGATTGGCTGTTTGATAGATGATTCCGTCGCGGTCCACAACGTATTGAGTCCCGGGATGGTTCTTGCCTCTATTGTTCCAGCTGCGAATAATCCGCTTGGCGTCTGCTGGTTTTTCCGTTTCCGTAGAATGCAGCACGATGAAGCTGACCTGCTTCGCGCGCTTCCGCACAGACCCCTTAAGCGGATAACTTACGAAAACTTTTTGGGACAGAAGTTTCTCCGGGTCCGGTGCACCTGTGCCAGTCTCGAAATGATCTCTTGCTGTTTCGGGGCGAACGGGTTGCTTGCTCGGTGCTTTTTTAATTCGACTACCGACTGCACCACTGTAGGTCGTACGCGCGTGTGATGTTTGCACCAAGGTTGGCTCTGCCGTGTGAAGCGCTAGCATCGCGAATCCAACGGAAAGCAGCCAGGAACTGAGCATTAGTATCCTTGCAACGGTCATGCCAATCTCCAGTTAACGGTCACCAGTGTTTGAGCAAACGGAACTCCGCGCCACCATTAGTGGTGCGCGAAGTAAGCACACAAATGATTCAAGCACACAAAAATTTTTCGGGTAGGTACAATGTCGAGCGCAATCGACAAAGATGCAGCATTTGTTAAGGACTTGTTAAACGCCGCAGGAAACTTCTGATTCGGTCTACACTGTGAGTCTTGAGCTTTTCAAAGTTGATCATGGGGAAACTGAATGCGCGTTTTGGTTGTCGGCGGTGCCGGCTATATTGGTAGCGTCGTTACTCGCATATTGACGCAGCAAGGTGTCGAAGCAGTAGTGCTCGATAATCTCATTAGCGGACATCGCGAATCGGTGCCGCAGTCCTGTCGATTCGTCCAGGGCGACATGGGAGATGCCGGTGAGCTCGATCGTGTTTTTGAGGACGGTATTGACGCCGTGATGCATTTTGCCGCGCACAGTTTGGTTGGTGAGTCGGTTGAGAATCCGGCAAAGTACTTTGACAACAATTTTGCAAAGAGCCTTGTATTGTTCGAGGCAATGAGAAGGCACCAGGTGCAGACACTCATCTTTAGCTCAACTGCTGCCGTATATGGTGAAACTAATACCAGTCCTATTACGGAAGAGCATCCACTGAATCCGACGAATCCCTACGGCGAAAGCAAGCTTGCAGTCGAGAAAGCCATGAAGTGGTACTCGCGCGCCTACGCATTTCGTTACGCATCGCTGCGATACTTCAATGCGGCAGGCGCGTTTGATGCCGTTGGCGAAGATCATTCGCCGGAGACCCATCTAATTCCTATTGCGCTGCAAGTGGCTGCAGGACAAAGAGATGAGCTGACCATATTTGGCGACCAATACCCGACACCGGACGGAACGTGTATTCGTGATTACGTACATGTTGCGGACCTGGCGGATGCACACGTCAAAGCTTTGCGGTATCTGTGCGACGGGGGCGACAGCGTCGTATTCAATCTCGGCAACGGGACCGGGCATTCCGTAAAGGAAGTGGTGGCTGCTACAGAGCGGGTTACCGGTAAAAAACTACCCGTGCGAATAGGATCGGTTCGGTCCGGTGATCCGGCCGTTCTTGTAGCCTCGAGCGAGAAGATAACCCGGTCACTGAGTTGGACCGCTCAGTTATCTTCTCTGGAGCGCATGATTGGTGACGCGTGGAATTGGAAACAGAAGTATCCCCGGGGGTACTCTTTCCGTGGCACTCACTAGTGAGCGAGCACTTGAGCGTCACCATCTCGGCTGCTTCATTCTCCGCTGGAGAGCGTTGTTATCGTAGTTGCACGGGAAAGCGAGGACTGCACTGATGAAGGTGGCTTATTTCGATTGTCAATTTGGTGCAGCCGGTGACATGCTTATTGCTGCATTGATTGATGCAGGGCTTCCCCTGGATCATTGGAAGGCGCAGGTTGCCAGGATTGCACTGCCTGTTGGTAGCTTCGACGTGAGAATCAGTTCCGTGACCCGCTGCACCATAGCGGCCACCAAATTTGACGTTGACATTACACCGGTCGGACTCTCGTTCGACTCAGGCGCCGCGCCCGAAAGCCATCATCGACATTCGGGCGACAGTCATGATCACGGCGAACACGACCACCATCATGGTCACGATCATTCGCACGGCTCGCCGGCGCATTCTCCCTGGAGCGATGACCAATCCGAAAACTCGCCGTCACCCCTTCCGCAGCCTGACTACAATCCTTCCTTCGATCACACCCATCTAGCGGTGCATGGGCGTACTCTGGTCGATGTGACTCGGATAATCGATCAATCGGAGATCTCTTCCGGTGCTAAACATCTTGCGCTGCGAATCTTCGAAAGAATGGCGACGGCCGAAGCTAAAGTGCATGGTGTCCGAGTTGAGCAGGTGCATTTTCATGAAGTTGGTGCCATCGACGCGATTGTCGATATAGTGGGTTTTGCTATTGCGTACGACATGATGGGAATCGGTCGAAGCGATGTTTCTCGAGTACCGGCTGGCCGCGGCTACGTGAAGACTGCGCACGGTTTATTGCCTGTACCGGCACCGGCAGTGGTGAACTTGATGAAGGATGCCGCTATGGCGACATCGACGCTCGAATTGGACTATGAATGTCTTACGCCCACAGGCGCTGCAATTTTGGCGGAGATTGGCTCCTCTTTTGGCGGTCCGATGGGTATGGAGCGAATCGTTAGTTCCGGATACGGTGCCGGCACCAAAGATCCCCGAACACTACCCAATGTTTGTCGCGTGTTCATAGGTGAGGTGGCTGCCGACGGAAAACGGTTTGCTACCGACATGGTCTGTGTAGTAGAGGCCAACGTGGACGACATGACGCCGCAAGCAATTGGCACATTCATTGAAACGTGTTTCTTGAGCGGAGCGTTGGATGTGAGCGTAGTGCCCTGCACAATGAAAAAGTCCCGGCCGGGGCACCTGATTACTGTACTGTGCAAGCCCGACTTGCAGAAGCAAATTGAAGAAGCTGTTTTAGTGAATACTACATCGTTGGGTGTACGAGCCTATCAATGCGAGCGTCGTATAGCAGCACGAGAATCCGTGAGTGTTCCGATGAAGGGTGGTCACGAAATCTGCGTTAAGCTGGCGCGTGACAGCAATGAGAATATCGTGAACGTGCAGCCGGAGTGGGATGACTGTTGTCGTTATGCTCGCGCCCTGGGAATACCTGTAAAGAAGGCGTACATGGAAGCTATTACCGCCTACTACACGGCGACCACTGCGGAAGCTAGCTCGACTGATTTCATTCAGCGGATGGATTTTAACACCTGACCGGCGACTTTCCCGAATGCCGGTAAAGTTGAAGATGCCGTGAAGGTGTACTTTGATGCTCTGGCGAGCGGGAGTTCTGCGGGGGACCCGGAAGTGCTTATGGCTCTGGCTTTTGCGTATAGAAAGTTGGGTCGTCTACCGTTGACGTTTCTTCTTTCAGCTTTACGATGCGCTCAAGCAAATCATTCGCGTCCAAGTGTCGGTTTTGCATGCGCAAGATATCAATGCGCGCTTCCAGTGCGCGAATAACCTCATCCGGTATGTCCAACTCTTCGTAGATTCTAAGAGCTTTGAGAGCTGCTTCGTCCGCCTCACCTAAGTGCCTCGTCGCGGACAAAGTGATGGCTAGTCCAAGCAAGGTTGAGGCGTAGCCGTGGCTCATTTCGCCCAGGCTGTTGCGACGAAGTTCTCCCCATTTCTTGAGAAGGGTTGATGCCTTTTCAAGGTCACCTTTGCCCAACGCCAGGTCGGTGTATTCGCCAATCAATTCATCCATCAGCTCCGGTTGGAGGCACACAATATCCTCTGCCATGTCAATGGCTTGCTGGTAAAGAGTCTCTGCTTTGATGTCGCTAGTCTCAGCGTAGGCTCTTGCAATGTTCTTGACGAAGCGGCCCAGTGTGACGGCGGCTACAAATCCCATTGAATGACGTTCGCTAATTAGCTTGTTGACGATTCTATGCGCTTCGTCGATGCGTTTTTGTTTGAGGTATTCATCGCATAGGATTGACCCGGAGAACAAGAATGCAGACCAGCATTCCGGCAATCCGCGCGAAGCATCGTCGAAAATTTGCAACGAATCTCTAAGACCTTGTTCCGGATCTAGTTTCACGACAATACTTGCGATCACCGTGCGCTTTCGCAGTTTCATCGCGGGAAGTTGTTCATGTACCAGAATCTGAGGCAGCAGTTTGCGCGCTTCCTCAAGATTGCCGATGTTTGCATAGTGTCTGCACAGCCCGATTTTGCAGCTCTCTTCCAGCTCGGCATTTCCTTCTGAAAGCGATAGCGCCGCTAGGAGTAATCGTTCGGCCTCGGCGTCGTTGCCATAGTCGGAAAAGTTTTGGGACAGATAGCTTAAGCGCCCGATTTTCAAAACTCTGTTAGTCAATTTTGCGATCAGCGCCGTTTGTCTTTCCATACACTTTAATCGGGCGTCTCTGTTTCCAATCTGGTCGTAGAGGGCCACTAGCTCGTCTGTAATTCCCAGAAGTTGTTCTGTCTGCCCGCTATGCTGTTCCAGTCGTTCAACAAGGCATTTGAGAAGCTGCTCGCATTCGTTAATGCGTCCGGTTTCGCTATATATTTTTGCCAGCGAAGTCTCCGCGAGTACAACATCAGAGTGGTCGTCTTCATACACATCGCGCAGAATCTCCAATGCTCTATTGCATAGTGCTTCTCGCTCTTGCGCGAATGAAGGTCCCTCCAGTAACAGTGTTGAGACTTTCGCCAAATGCATCTTTGCGGTTAGTGGGTGCCAGTCGCCCAGAACATCTTGGGCTATTTTTGTGGCGCGTTCGATCCATCCTGCGTCGTCCCCTTCCATAAGCCGCTGCGCGCCGGCAAGACGCATAAGGAACTCGATGAGTGCCGGGTGCTCTTTCCCGTACTCGACCTCGGCAATGGCGAGCGCCTCTTCGGCCAGTGCAATGGCTAGCTTCCAGTCCCCGTTATTAGATGCAATATCGTGTTTGCGCAGTAGCACTCGAGCTTGCAACCAGCGCGGCTCATTCTCGTTGACGTTCATAAGTTCGTGCACGCGGTCAAGCATTTGTTCTACTTCTTCATCTGATTCACCGCTTATGGTGCGTGCAAGAGCTAGTCTTGCTTTAGCCATTGACAAGGCGCTCTTAACGTTCCACGTTGCATCCCACTGCGTGCCGAGTCGAGGCCAATAGACATTCACTTCATCAAGATAACAGCGAAGAAATGCGTGCTCAGGGTGCTGTGCTGCTGCTGCCAATGATTTTTCAAATCGTTCGAAAATCTGAAGCGACGACTCCGGATCAGTCATGGTAGTTAGGCCGTACAAGCAAAACTGCAGTTCTGCAATGTAGTGCATCTGTGATTCGGGATGGAGCAGGAGTAGTGCTTGTTGGATGTCTTCCGCTGCTTCCTCGAACTTGTCGTTGATCGTTCGCAAATTTGAGCGGGTGCACAAGCATGCTGCCTCAAGCGAGCGGATGTTTCGATCTTCACGGTCGCATGTTTTTAACAGGGCAAAAGCCTCTTTTAGAATGCTTTCGCTGTCATTGTATTTGCCCATGGCCAAGTATGCCGTTGCAAGATCGTTGAGGTGGCGGCACAATTCATCGGGCGGTACTGATTGGTTGCGCGCACGGCGAGTGTTGTCCATGAAAGCACGTAGCGCTTCCTTGTAGTGACCGTTTTTGAACAAAGCTACTGCTTCGCCGACGTAAGTGCCTGGAATTTTGTCGCTCACGGCGTTTTCGACTCGCTTTCGAGACCCAACGATGCTGCTATTTCTGGTCTACCCCTTGAGGAGACAGGTGAAACAGTCGCACAACTAGAACTGAGACCTCGTAGTTTACGCACATTTTTGCATGCTCAGTAACGTTCGGGTAACGAGGTGTCCTTAGCATGGGAGCACCCGGGCTTGGTGGCCTGGAAACCCGATGAAGGCCGCTCATATGCCGAGCGGGATTTCATATAGAGCGAGCGGTTCTTGTGACTGCCTTGCCGGAAGGAGCCCTAATGATCTACGAGAACGACCGTAATGCTTCATTGTCAATTTCTGATTTGATTGATCGTCCGGCGCAAGGTGCGCTGTCATGGCTTACAGAGCATGTTCTATCTCCAGCGTACAATTCAGGCGTAGTTACGCCTTTCAATGCTCTGACCAATGCTGTCAACTTTGGGAGCAATAGGCTTGCCGGGACCGATGCACTTCCTAAGTTAGAACTTGTTGTTCGTGAGAAGGAAGCGAGGTTCGCCAGTATTGAATGGGTTGCCGAACACGCTTCTGCTGGATTGGCTGCCGTAATACCTTACGTACTGGCCGGTAAAGTCGCCGGTTCTGTCTTGAATCAAACCAGCAACGCTTTAGCGTTGGATGGGCGGTTAGCCAGAGTCGTCGGCAGCGCGACGACTCACGTTGTCGTGGGCGCGATGACTCTCGATGGATTGCGCGATGTGCAGCCAGGAGAGTCGCGCATAGGCAACATGCTTAGTGGTGCAACAGCTTTCGGAATGTTTATTGCAGGAAACAGAGTTCTCAAAGACATTCGAGCAAGCTACCTCACTGCCGGTCGGTTTGCCCTGGGAGCCGCAGCAAGCGCATCGGCACAAACAGTGTCGGATGTTGTATCGATTGGAGCGCTTCCAGATGCGAATCGATTGCTCAGCGCAATGACCAGTGGTGGCTTCATGTTCGCTGCTTTAGCGCCGGCGCAGCATTACATCGGAAGAGCAATCGACAAGGCCGAAGCAAAAGTGGTTGGCTCGACTACGCTGCAAAGTTTCGCTGTGGAGCACAACCTGGGAGTTACCGCTAGTGGTGCCCCTCGATCGCAAGTTTTAGATCTGTTCTCGAAGGAGCTGCCCTCGATGCGCGTTGCAACGCGCGCCGGATCCGTAGGCAAAAATACAATCGCATTGGACAATGAGCTTCTCGCTCGTCTCAATTCATCTTCGCCGGTCGAGAGGGATGCTGCTCGCAATGAAACTGCGCGTTACCTGGGAGAGCAACTAGCCGCAAAGTATCGCAGCCGACATGGGATTTCCGAAGCGACTTTGACAAACACGGGAATCGAGGCTGCAATTCGTCAGGGGCGACTGAAAATTCTGGTCTCGGACAAAGATGGCGTGGAGCGTCCGCTGATGCCTGCGCCGGAAAACATCGGCAACAACGCCATTGATGTCCATTTGGGGGCGGAAGTTGTGAGAGTGCCCAAAGGCGCCATTCCTGCCGATTTGTGCGCAACCCCGCCCAAGGAACTTATTGCTCGGTGGCCTACGGAAGTGATGAGCGACAAGGGAATCGTTTTGCAGCCCGGTGAATTCATTTTGGGAATCACAACTGAAAGAATTGTTTTGCCTTCAGGACCGGATCCTAAATGGAACGGAAACTTGCCACTACTGGGCGAAATAAACTCCAAGTCGTCCGTTGCGCGTGTGGGTCTGCCGATTCACCAGACTGCACCGGTGCTTAACAATGGCACCAATAACCGAATAACCCTGGAGATAGTCAATGTCAATCCGACGCCGCTGACGCTGTATCCGGGAATGAAAATCGGCTCGATAGTTTTCCGACCGCTGTCCGGGTACCCCGAAGGGTCTCAGCAGCCGAGCCATTTTAGTGGTCAGTCCACTCCAACTGGATTGAAAATGGAAGGTAAATGAATGGGGGAGGCGTCGGGCGACTCTGAATCGCCCGACGTCAGCAGTAAGGCTAAATGGGTTTTCTGTGGAACTATGCCAGAAGCATTCCGCCCAGGAACGCCAGGACGGCTGAGGTGGCGGCTCCGGTGATTGCTGCTTTCGATTTCTTGTCACGACGATATAACGCTGCGGCAGCAGCCGAGCCCCCGATCAAATAGACTCCGAAAGTAAGGGCTTCGAAGCCTTTCATGGCTTGCATCTGTGAACCGAGCGAGTGGCTGATTGCTGCGCCGACCACCATGAGGGCTACGTGACCTGCGACTATCAGTGCTTTGCTGTTTGGCGCTGCTACTGGAGCAAGTACAAAGTTAAAAGGCGTGTTTGCTGCTAGTAAGTTATTCATGTCCCGTTCTCCCTTCTTTCCCGAGTGCGCCCTGTAAGCTTCTGCCTGGTCTTGAACCGAGATTACGTCGGCTTGGTAAATCATTCGTAAATAACTTGCCTGTTTTGCTCCGGTCCGTTCGTTGACCATGTCTATGTTGTACGGCAAGATCATTACGAAAGTGTTAAGTTTTGCCGTTTATCCAATGCGGATTTTTTGATTATGTCCGCCTCTCGTTCAGGTCTAATTCATTGAGCATGTTCATGTTTTACGACAGGAACATTAGGCGTGAGTGAATACTCCTCCCCCGGATTTCCGGAAGGGGGATCAATTTGAAGACGCCGAGCAATCCTGGACCGCTCGACGTCTCTGAAAGCTTGTGCTGTGTGCTGTCGAATCAGGACAGTAGCAGACCGCCCAGGAACGACAGGATGATCAGCGTGGCAGCGCCGACAATGGCTGCTGCTGCTTTCTTGTCGTGAGCGTAAAGGGCTGAAGTAAATGCTATACCGCCCAGCAGGTAGGCTGCGAATGTTAATGCCTCCGTCGTCTTCAGAGCATGCATCTGAGAACCGAGCGGTTGGCATACGGCCAGACCCAACAGAAAGAAGACAATTTGACCGGCAACCACAGTGGCAAACGAAGCTGTGCGGCTGTGCTCTGCGACCGGAGCGAGCACGAAGCTAAAGGGCTTGATAGCTAAGGGTTTGATTGTTGCTAAGTTATTCATTTGCCAGTTCTCCCGATTTTTCAGAGCTCGCTCTTAAGCGATTGTTTCGGGCTGTTCGCTCGTTGACCTATAACCGCCCGCTGCATGGAGCCGTTCTCAACTTGTGATTCAGTCCCGCTGTAAGGTCCGTAATGTTCCGTCGAGTGCGGCTAATCAGTAGTAAATGAATCTGACGAGGAGCGTTTCGCTGAACATGTTTATGTTTTACGGCAAGATCGTTGGGAAACCGTGGAGTTTTGCCGATCAGGCCGCTACCTCAGTTTCTTTTGCCCAGCCCCAAATGGACCTCGATTTAGCTCTCGCAAATCTTTATCCCCTGACCGCCACCCCGGGAACGGCGAAATGCCCGGAGTCGCTTTCTTATCAACCCTGTCGGGGCTGGACCGATTTTTGTTTTGCTAAGGCAATTCATATATGAATTGATGCACCACAGAACCGGGAGTTTGAAGGTGCATAACTCAGCGCAGATTCGATGCTTGCTTGATGCCAGCAATTTTGCCTTGGTAAGGATCTAGCCGGGCGCGCTCGAAACGGTCATTGATTTCTGGCACACGGTAGATTCTATGATTTCTCAACGGTCCAAATATACTCTGCGCAATATCGAAGGCGGGGGTGCCATTCGATACTGGAGGGTTTTTATATGAATAGTGAATTAGGCTTTGAAAACGCCGATTTAGAGCCGACCGCAACGACACACTGGTGCGCGTCAGCTGTCCTTGATGATATGCTGCAAAACGCATCAGACTCGAAACGAATCCAGGGCTCGACCGCAGCGGCAATATCCTTCCAGCTAAGCGACATATTTGAACAAGTCGCGTCTCAACTTCGCCAACAATCTGCTGCCGGTGAAGGCTCGATGCCGCGTGAAACTGTCCCGCTGGAAACAGCTCCAAAACCTCGCGTCTCCGTCACGAATGAAGTTTTCGATGCGCTGGCGGCAGCCAGAAAGGGTGATCTGGCCACTGTGTGGAAAGTCGCAAAAGGGCTGAATGATCGTTCAAAATCTGACGGATCTCAACCATTTGAAGATTTTAGAGCGAAATTTTGCGATGCCTTGCGGTTGGCTAAGACTGACAGCGATCAGCTTTGGTTCTACTTCGAGCCGGGTCAAGATGTGTTCGATTGGCGCAATGAGGTCGACGTACCCGCAGGTATGAGACTTGTATTTCCTGATGACTTGGAAGGACGTTCTCCGCCAGACCGGATTAAAATCGAAGTGGACGACAAGGGCAAAGTACTTTCGGCGCAATCGAAGAGCGGAAACGGTTTTGGACCGGAGTCCTGGAGCGACATCGACAAAACTAAGGCAATCGAGAAAATGATCAACCGATTCCGTTATAACGAACGCCAGCGGCGGCTCGAGCCGTAGCCCACCGGGAAAATGAGACTGACTTCTGTGCACCTGTAAATCATAGTGGCACCAGTCATCGCGATCAAGAAAAGAGAGGACGGCGCTGTCGCCGTCCTCTCTAGCAGGTTCGTAAAATGGAAGAACCGGTTTACTTTACTGCAGGCTGCTTCATTAGTTTCGCAACTTTCTCTGCAACTTCCTTAGGCGTCAGCGCTACTTCCACGTTCGCTGCTTTGAGGGCTTGCATCTTCGATTCGGCTGTGCCCTTGCCACCGGATATGATGGCTCCGGCATGCCCCATTCTCTTTCCGGGAGGAGCCGTTTGACCGGCAATGTAGGCAACAACAGGCTTCTTCACGTTCTTCTTGATGTACTCGGCTGCTTCTTCTTCTGCAGAACCGCCGATTTCACCAATCATCACTATGAGTTCAGTGTCCGGATCTTCGTTGAACCATTGCAACACTTGCGGATACTCCATCCCTTTAACCGGGTCGCCGCCGATGCCAACGCAGGTCGATTGACCGAGGTTGGCTTCAGTCAGAGCCAGGGCGATTTCGTAGGTAAGTGTTCCACTGCGGCTCACCATACCTATGTTCCCTTGCTTGAAGATGGAACCGGGCAAGATTCCCAGAAGCGTTTCGCCAGGAGTAATGACGCCGGGGCAGTTCGGCCCGACCATCTTCACTCCGGCGGCTTTGGCGCGAAGCACCAGTTTCGAGGTGTCTTGCGGCGGAATTCCTTCGGTGATCACTACCAGAAGTTCAACGCCTGCATCGATGGCTTCGCTGCCTGCGTCCAACACCAGATAGGGGGGGACGAAGATTACCGAGACGGTCGCGCCGGTTTTTTCGACGGCTTCGTGCACAGTGTCATACACCGGCACTTCCGTTCCCGGGACTTTTTCTCCGCCACGTCCGGGCGTGACGCCCGCAACTATCTGCGTGCCGTAGGCCAGCATGCGCTTGGTGTGCGCATTGCCCATTTTACCGGTGGCACCTTGTACAAGAATTTTTGTGTTTTTATTGACCAGAATCACAGTTGATCTCCTTGTTACTTAGCAGCTGCCACCGCTGCTTTTACGGCGTCTTCCAGATCGGGATAGAGCTTGGTGCCGCTGTCGGCGAGCATCTTCTCCGCAATGTCCTGGTTGTTGCCGCGAAGGCGGACAACCATTTTGCGCTCCGGATGGCGTTTCTTGAACTCGACCAGCGCGCCTGCTACTTCATCACAAGCGGTGATGCCGCCGAGGATGTTGAGCAGGATCGCTTTTACTTTCGGGTTTTCGTGCACAATTTCCAGACCGGCTAAGGTCTTTTCCTGATCGGAGCCACCGCCGGCATCCAGGAAGTTCCCCGGCTGTCCGCCGAAGTTCTTCACCATGTCCATTGTTGCCATGGTCAGTCCGGCTCCGTTGCACATGATGCCGATGTCGCCGTCCAGTTCCACCAGGTTCAGCCCCAGTTTGCGCGACTTGCGCTCGCGTTCGGAAAGGTCGCACATGTGCTTGTCTTGCCAGCCGCGGAATCTTTCTTGCCGGCCCATCGCGTCGTCGTTGATGGTGATTTTGCCGTCCAGAGCCAGGACATCTTCCCCGCTGGTGATGACGAGCGGATTAATCTCAGCGAGATCCAAATCCAGCTCTTCAAAGCAGCGGAACAGCTTTCCTGCCAGATCTGCTACTTTAGCCAGAAGCGCACCTTTCAACCCCATGAGTTTCGCGAGCTTGCGACCCATGTATGGTTGATAGGGGTACTGAACCGGCATCGTGATGATGTCCGGGTTCGTTTCGATTTCAATGCCGCCGTCTGCAGCTGCAATGAAAATCGGGCAACCGGACGTTCTGTCCATTGTTACGGACATATACATCTCTTTGGCGATGTTAACCTTGGGCTCAACGAGCAAGCTTTCGGTCTTGGAATGCTTGATTTGAAGTGCCAGCAGTGTCTCTGACAGCTTTTCGCCTTCTTGCAAATCCTTGGCAAACTTAATGCCACCTGCTTTGCCTCGGCCACCGGACAATACCTGACATTTTAGTGTCAGGGGATAACCGAAATGTACTTTTCGCAATTCCGCCGGTTTTGTTATCCGTACACTCGGGGGAACGTTTATGCCGAACTCCGCAAAAATGCGCTTGGCTTCGTATTCGTAGAGATCCAAGTTCTTCACCCTCTCCATTATCAGCTTGGGATGCAAGTTCCCGAGATTTTAGACCACTGGGGACGAAAACCGCGAAAAGATCAGAAAATGTTCCTCTCTATATGGAACGCTTATAATTAAGCAACCGGGTGCGGGCGGTGCACGGACACGTGGCATGGCTGACGACCGGGACTGCGAAACTCAAATATGACTAGGAATAACGGTGGACTGAAATGAGCGACCCTGGAAACGAAGCCAAAAAGCTCGGCGAATTGCTGGTGGAGTCCGGGCTCATTCCAGCGGATAAACTGCCTGAGGGGCTTGAGTACGCACGGGCCAACAAACTGCCGCTGGGGCGGGTGCTGCTGACATGGCATTTACTCAAGAAGGAAGACTTGGAATCGGCTTTACATTCCCAAGCGCTGATCAAAGTGGACCAGCTCCCGGCAGCCATTGCTGCCAAGGCGATAGCCTTGTCCTCTCGCGAGAATATTTCCATTGATCGTGCCCTGAAGAGGCTTGGCTGGCAGCCCGACAAGTTCGTTCAGGGCGAGCCGCACTCGTTGGCAATAGCCCGAGAAGAGGTCAACACCGCACGAGCGGCGTTCGGACCTTCTCACCCGGAAACCGCTATGGCATTGCTGAACTATGCCGATACCTGCGCGGAAGAGGAACATGCCGAGGAAGCGGAGACGGCGTACAAAAAGACCATCAGTATAGTAGAGCAGTGTTTCGGGACTCAAAGTCCGGAAATGGCCGCGGTGCTGCCTAAGCTGGCAGAGCTCTACTTCACGCAGGACCGCTTTAAAGAATCCGAGCAATACTTTTGGCGAACCTATGAAATAAAGCAAGCCTTGCTCGGCGATGACGCGATGGAAGTGGCTGAATGTCTGCAGTCCCTGGCGGAGCTGTATGAAGTTCAGTCCGAGTACTTGCAGGCTGAGCGGTACTATCTTGCATCAATAGGTATTAAGGAACGGATACTGGAAGCTGATGATCCTGAGCTTTTGGAGAGCTTGAAGAAGCTGGTGCTGGTTTGCAAGCAGCGAGAGAAGCGCCCAGAGGAAAAAGTGACAGGGGAAGTGATTGTTGATGCCGGTTTGTTGACGCGCGAGAAAATCGATGAAGCGTTGGAACTGGCGAAGAAGTACAACATTCCAATCGGGCGGACGTTGGTCTCGATGCGTCAACTTGCCGAAGATGATTTGCAAAGAGTGCTACATGCACGAATGTTGATGTTGGACGGTGCGCTGCCTGCATCCGTTGTTATTCGCGCGTTGAAGTGGGCGTCTAAGCAAGGCACCAGTGTGGAGCAGGCCTTGCGTGCCATGGGGTGGAAGAAGGAAGACACGGCGGAGCAGAAGCAACTCGAGCGATTGTTGAAGTCGTCGGAGGAGCTGGTTCGGCTTGAAAAAGCGCTGACCCCCGATCATACGGACGTAGGAATCAAATGTATCGAGTTGGCGGACCTCTACGCCGGCGCTAACAACTGTCGAGAAGCGGAGATTTTGCTTGGTCGTGCGTTGCGAATATTCCGCGACAATTTGAGCGACAGCGATATGATCACTGCCAACACACTGGTGAATTTGTCGGATATTCTCATCAGGCAAGGAAAGCTTGCCGAAGCGGAAACCAATCTGAGTGAAGCGCTCAGTATTACGGAATCTGTCCTGGGTAAGGCAAGTAATCGGACTGCAGAAGTGTTGCAGCAGTTGGGAAGACTGAAATTGATTGCCACTGATTACGCTGGCGCCCTTGAGTGTTATCGACGCTCGCGAGACATCTGCGAAATGAATTCCAGCTCGGCGGATGCGGGTGGTCTATCAAATCTGCATGAGTTGGAAGGCGACTGCTTAGCGCAGTTGCGAGACCATAAGGGTGCGATAGAGTCATATGAGCGGGCTTTGGTGCTGCGGGAAAAATCAATGATCTCTTCCGGCAATCCGCAAATTACCGGAATCGAAAACAAGATTGGACTTCTCTACATGTCCATCGGCGACGCTGTCTCTGCGATTAAGCATTATGAGAGAGCCGTGGAGCTGACTGAAAAAGCTGTTGGCGCCGTGCATCCATCAATCGCATTTGCGCTCTTGAACCTGGCTGATGCCAGTGTTGCGATGAAGGACCATGAGCAGGCGAGTCAACACTATCGTCGTGCGGTAATAATCATTGAGCAGATCTCCGGACCTGTTCACGAAGACACGGCTAAAGTGCTTGAGCGCTACATGCAGTTTCTAAACGATACCGGTATGACGGAAGAAGCTACAAGAATTGATCGTCGTATACGGGAGATTCGCACTGGCAGCGGGCCTCGGGCGACAGTGGTGCAGTTGCGTCCGGTCATAAGAAGGGATCGTTAAACCTGCATGTCCTCCCAAACAGAGGCCGAAGACTCCGACTTGCAAATCATGCGGCAAGCTATCGCGTTGGCGCGGCAGGGTGAAGGACGCACGGCACCAAACCCGGCTGTCGGCGCTATAATTTTGGACGAAAATAACATTGTTGTTGGTCGCGGGTTTCATCCTCGCGCCGGAGAGTCGCACGCGGAAGTTTTTGCCTTTGACGAGGCCGGTGCCCGAGCCCGCGGCGGTACACTCTTTGTCACCTTGGAACCGTGTTGTCACCATGGTCGAACGCCTCCTTGCCTGGATAGAGTTCGTGCAAGCGGAGTCAAGCGCGTCGTCATCGGTATGCTTGATCCAAATCCGCTTGTTGCCGGCAAGAGTGCGGAGATTCTGCGATCCGATGGAATTGCCACCACAGTTGGTATCGCCGAGCAAGAATGTCGGCACCTCAATCGCGGTTTTGTCAAAAGAATGAAGAGCGGGCTGCCCTGGGTTGCCCTGAAACTTGCCGTGACTCTCGATGGACGGATAGCGGATCGAACCGGGAGTAGCCGCTGGATCTCAGGACCCGAGGCGCGACTATACGTCCATGAACTTCGCAACAGATTTGATTGCGTCCTCGTTGGCTCGGGTACGGCGTTGAATGACGACCCCGAGTTAACTGTTCGCGGAATTGAGGGGGCGCGAAACCCTGTTCGTGCCGTATTTGATCCGAAGTTGAAGGTGTCGTCGACAGCACGCATTTGCAGAGCTTCCGTGGCTGGTGAGGCTACGCCTGCAACCGTAATATTCTGTGATCAGTCAAAGGCGTTTGAACACAAGGATGACTTTGCTTCACACGTACAACTTATCGGATTGTCCGACGCCTCCGCCGAGTCTAAGCTTACTCGCGCCATGCGTAGACTCGTTGATGCGGGGATCAACAGTGTGCTCTGCGAAGGTGGCGCAAAGTTCGCCGCAAGCATGCTCGAACAGCAACTTGTTGATGAGGTTCACTGGATTATTGCGACAAAATTTTTGGTGGACGGACAAGCGTTGAGCGCCTTGTCCGGTGAGAATCTCGTACCATTGCCGAGTGCGATTGAACTTCAAAACACGGAAGTCTCAAAACTCGGCGATGACGTACTCATTAAGGGCACTGTTGTTTATTGAAAGCTGCGGTCCGGCTGCTAGAGTACAAATCCACCGGGGGTGTCGGGCCTGCCAATCGTGCGGTCGATAGGCCCGGCATCGCCGTATCTCTGAGGTCGTGTTGTGAACGACGATCGAGTTTCGAGCTCTCCACTATTCATCGGGCTCTGGTCCATGCCCGCCATCATATGTGGTGACGGAACTCCCGGGCTGGGGGTCGAACCTCCAGTCTGTTGTAAGCTCACATCGGGAAATGCTCCCGGCGTGTTCAGTCCGCCTAGGATGTAGCCTAAGCGCTCATCGGGACTTAAGGTTTGCGGGGGCGCGTTACTTGAACTCACCCCACCCTTCAAGACGGAGCTTGAGTGATTGCCGTTTGCAGCATAGCTTGAGGAAGCCAAGCTATGCGATGAAATTAGTCCTGCGAGGATGCATAATGTTGTTCTGATGGCCTTGTTCTTTAGCATAGAGTCTCCTTCTACCCGTTACGCTCGATCAAAGTTTTTTCGGCGCAAGGTTTTTCTGCTGGTAATAACGAGGAGGACGTCGCATCCCCGGACCTGTTCCTAGAGCCTAGCTTGCGGTGGGGGGGCCGTACCGTCGCTTCGGCCTCAATCGTACGCTTGTTCGAGCATTCCTGCGAATTTGTTCGAGCTGCGGACTCTTTCTCCCGCTTCATCAGGGCTAGCGTCTCGCTTAAGGTCGTGCTGAAACTTAGAGCATGTGCGCATTATCAAAGGGTGAAATTCCCCTTCCCCTATGACCGATTTGGCTTTATGGTCTTATTGAATGGTTATCGGCGGAAATGAGTCATGCTTACTGGAGAGAAGGCGAAGTCGCAGTTAGCACTGAGTATTGAAAGAACTCACTTTGCGAATGCGCGCTGTTACGCGGAGATAAATGCCACCAGTCTGTGGCAGACAGAATCCATGACCGGTAGCAGAGCAATCCGTCCTGTGGAATGGTTGAACTCTGTCTTTACCTACAACCGACCTGGTGGTGTGCCCGTAAACGAGCTGGAGGAACTGGTCGAAAGGTTTCGTCCGGACTCCTTCACTTGGTATTTGGGTGTGATGGTCGAGGAACCGGATATGGTGCGCCGGTCGCTCTTAGACTTTGGATTCGTGCATGCGGACACGCATGTTTGTATGACGTTGACGCCGGAAAACTTCAAAACTAAAGCCGACATTGCCGACTTTGAAGTGATTTGCATGAGCGAAGAGTATCAAGTTCGCGATTGGTTGACTCCTACTGAGGTCGCATTTGAGTTTCCTCCGGATGCGTATGATTGCCTTGACACTTTCGTGCGATCGGATCTTGAGACCACGCACCACGAGCCGCGATTTGTCGGGTACTACAGAGGACAACCGGTAAGCAGCTGTAGCTACTTTGTTCATGAGGGGCAACCAGTCATCTATTGGGTTGGAACACTGCCCGAGTTTCGCCTACGCGGATTCGCGCGCAAAGTTGTTGAAGCCGCAGTCGCTCATTGCTTCAGTAATCACAATGCGCCAGTAGCTCTTTATGCCACCGAAATGGGCGCACCAGTCTACAAGGCAATCGGCTTCGAACCACTCTACAATCAATACAAGTTTGTTTATACGCCTGTAGTTTGAGTTAAACAGCGTCGACCATTGTATCGGCTTGGTCTGTCGCTGATAGATCGCAACCGCACCAGGCGGGGCGCAATCCTTGCGGGTGGTTAAGAGGTTGTGGCTGTGTTTTTCCCCCGGCAAATCAGTGCATAAGCGAAAGTTAAGTTTTTCCTTGTCTCAGTCGGGTGATTAAAAAAGGCACATTGTCATCGTGATGGTGATCCTTTCCCGTTCATGCTTGTTCGGAGAAATTTCCAAGCTAATCCCGGATGAGCTAAATCTCATAGCTGTTGCTCAAGGAAGCAAGTAACCTAAAAGCGCCTTTGGGCGGGTGGTTTCAGCGAGCGCATATTTCATGCTTGAGAACGTACAGCAATTGGAGATAGTGTCTGCATCGACAGATGTTGTCGAAGTTCTACCGATTAAGACGCTGAGTACCTTGGAAGACTTGAACGTGCCATGTAATCACGAAGAGCGCCTGGAATGGGTTCGCAAGTCTTGCGAGCGTCTTTTCGAAAAGATGCGCGAGTTTGAAACCATGGTGAACATTTTCGAGCCTAACAAGGCTTAGGAGCAAGTTTCGGGCGCTTCAACAGTTCTTAATTCCGTTCCCGGAATCACACGGGCAGACGGCTCATCCGTATATACTGGAAAGTCTGCCATCGGGCTGTAAAAGCTGATGCGCCGATCCGTCCAACACGTTCGCCAAGAGGACGCCATTTATGGCTCAGCAAGTAATTAATCCCTCTGTCACCGAAGTCGAGCGCACGGCGCTAAAGAGCGTTTACATCGAAACGTTCGGCTGCCAAATGAACAAGGCCGATTCGGAAAACATGCTTGGCCTTCTCGAGGAGATCGGCTATCAATCGGTGCGTGAAATTGCCGGTGCCGATCTCATGATTCTGAACACTTGTGCAATTCGCGAGGGCGCAGAGGATAAACTGTTCAGCTACTTGGGACGGTGGCGCCGCCTCAAAGAACAGAAACCGGGCAGTCTGATCGCCGTTGGCGGATGTGTGGCACAAGATCAGGGTGCGAATCTTATTCGCAGAGCCCCCGGTGTCGACATAGTTTTTGGTACGCATAACCTTTTTCGCTTGCCTGACCTGGTAATGCAAGCTGTCCGGGAGAAGAAGCCCGTCGTCGAAATCTATCAGGAACTGCCTGAGGAGTTGCCTGAGCTTCCCGTAATTAGACAAAGCGACTACAGCGCTTGGGTCAATATAATTTATGGCTGCGACTACAACTGCACCTATTGCATCGTGCCCTATGTGCGCGGTCGAGAAAAGAGTCGAGCTGCGGACCAAATAGTGCATGAAGTTCGCGAACTTGCTGATGCCGGCTATCTGGAAGTGACGCTGCTGGGGCAGAACGTCACCGCTTACGGCCATGATCTCGAACCAAAGCTTCATCTGGGTGATCTGCTGCGCATGACAGGCGAGATCGACCGGATCAAGCGGGTACGTTTTGTAACGGGGCATCCGCGCGATCTCAAAGATGAGATCATCGACGCTGTGGCCGAAATTCCCAATGCTTGCGAATACTTTCATGTTCCTGTGCAAGCTGGTGATGATCGCACTCTTCGTCGAATGGCTCGTGGCTACAAAGTCGATTTCTATCGCCGTATGGTTGAGAAAATCCGCAATCGAATGCCGGAAGCATCAATCACCAGCGACTTTATTGTCGGCTTCCCCGGTGAGACGGAACAGGAGTTCATGAACACCATTAACTTGGTGGAGGAGATCGGCTTTGACTCCTGCAACACCGCGGCTTATTCACCACGTCCCCACACGCCGGCGGCCAACTGGCCTGATCAGGTTTCGGACCATGAGAAGAACGAACGTCTTCGGTTTTTGAACAGCGTGGTTGGTGAAGTAGCACATCGGCGGAACAAGCGATTCTTAGGAAGGGCAATTGAAGTACTTGTTGAAGGCCCCAGTGCTCGTAACCCTGAGCGGCTGAGCGGGCGAACCGACGCGAATAAGATTGTCAATTTCGAAGGCGACCCATCGCTGAAAGGCAAGATGGTATCGGTCGAAATTGAAACTGTAACTGCCTGGGCCATGCGCGGCAAGCTGGTCTCCTCAAACTAGAAAGAGGAATAGTCTATGGGCGCGGTGAATTTTGTTGATAACTACCGCAACCTTTGCATAGAAGTTTTGCTCGCCACAGTTTTGTGGTTCATAGCGTTATCGCTGATCAGCCTGTTGTGTGTGGGCTGGACCAGGGGGCTGGAGCAAATCACAACACGCTGGGGAAACCTGGTATTGGCAATTGTGGTGCTTGTGACGTCAGTGCTGTTTGGTATGATGCACTTGGAGCGGTGGCTGCTGGCGGTAGCAAGAAAGATTCTTCTTGGACATTGAGTCTCGGCGCCTAACGCCAGACATCCTCATCATCGCGAATAAGGTAAGTAACCAAGCCGAAAAGTATGGTGCCAATGCTGACTACGAATAGTACGCCAGCGGGCACAATCAGTAACGCTGGCGCAGGTGAGGAGTGCGCGCTGCAAAACAGGTTCACGGCTACTGCGGCTGCAATCACACCGAGGGCTGTTTCGATGATATAGATCAGTTTCTTCAGCTCAAAGATAGAGAACATCTGCATCTCCTGGTTGGCAGGAAAAATACCATTCCGCACGGGCGCGCCGCCTCGTCCGGACGGATGATTCCCTTAGTCCTGTTTATAATATTCTGTGTGCGTTGTACGCATGGTGTGACTGAAAACCATCTGTACATGGGCTTGTGCGGGAACTGGTACGGATCTGTTCGCGTCAATTCGGATAGCAATTCTAAACCCCGACCCGACAAAGAGGACATATTATGATGTTGCGCAAACTTTCAATTGTCTTTGGCCTGATGGGAGCTGCGGTAGTGCCGTGTGCTGCGTTTGCACAGGATGGATTTATTTCCGTAGGTGGGGAAAGTGCGTTTGATCGTAACTTCAACAATTTTCACGATCGCTTAGATGATATAGCAGAGGGAATGTCACGTTCGTATGATCGCCGCAAGCTTGCAGCGGCGCAGGCGCATGCGATGCATATCGAAGCAGCGAGGGACAATCAATACGCTGAGCAGATATTCCATCAACGAGGACTCGATAATTTTGTACTCTCCAAAAATCCGCTTGACCAAAGTGCTTACAATCAAGGCAACAATCAAGCAAACAACGGATACCTGCCGGGAAGCCTTCAAGGAGGAGGTTTGCTGCCGGGGACCGGACTCCTTGGTTCCCTTGGCTCAGGTGAGTTGGCTGGAACATTTGGCTTGCCGCCATTTCCCGGTTCGTTTGGAACCCGTCCGTTCTCCGGTAGCAGAATTCGTCCTGGTGTAGGAAATTCAACATCCACATTCACTCGCTCCGGTACGAATGGTTTCAACGGTACGATCACCGAAAGCACCACCGGCAATATCGTGAGGTCAGGAAGCAGTCGACTGATCTCCGGAAGACGTCAAGTCGCTGCAACCGGCGGAACCGGAATATAGAGAGGTTCTGACTGCTCTTTGCTCAGTGACAGCAGAGTGCGGTCTAATCGTCTCGTGCTCTGTCGATGGAGTGGTCCGAGGCGATGCTCGATCTGCGTTACTTGCTCGAGCGACCGGATCGGGTGTTATCCGAGGTCGCAATTACTAGATAACCTCTTTCCGCGAAGCTTCGCGCTTTGATGTTTGTTCTCAAAATTGCAAGGGGCGATCTGCTTCTGTTGACCATTACTACGACCGGTGCATGCGGCAACGATGGCGTGCGAGCCGGCCTGTAGATTTCCACAAATGTTAGTTTACCGTCGGCGGAAACAGCTTTCTTCTTTTCGATGCGCACGGCATAGCGCTTGTCCGATGCTAGGCAAACCGTTCCATAAGTGCTTGGGGCGATCTGGTACCCGACCCATGCAACTATTGCTGCGGTCACTGCCCCCCACGCGAAAATTGAACTTAGTGGTGTAGAGCGACTTTGTTGACATGTTGGAATTCGCGGCACTTCCGTGCACTTTTGTCTCCATGTGTGATACCAACCCAAAACTACAACGAACGCGGCCAGTACGCAGTGAAAGAAAATGGGAATACAGCCTCCTGCCCATCTTTCCGCGCCATAGAGCGCCATGCGAATGGTGTATCGAAGTACCATGGTGAACAGGTACAGTAATCCGAAACGCATCATCGGTTTGCCCAACCATGTGTGACGTTCGGAAAAATATCCATTAGCTTTGAAGAGGTCGCGGCAAACTTTGCCGAACACAATCATGATCACGAATTGGCAAGCAAGCAGGTGCGGATAAGCTATTGCTCCGGAGTACCATTCTTCCATCGGTGGAAGCCATGGAACCTGGAAAAGCGCGACTACTAATTGCCCTGCCACGCGGCAGCAAAAGAGACCGAGGAGGATGGAGAGCACTTTTGCCGTTCTCGCCGAGGAGGACGACTCGCAGTAAGCAGGCAATGGCGTTGGTGCGTTCATGCTCAATATTGTTGCAAGGGGAGGTGGCGCATCGCGCAGAGACGTCACACTTCATAGACTGTACGGTTGTCGATTGCCGAACGTCATTTGCTTGAGGATGCTACTTGTTCAGATTTTGTCGACTGTTCGTCCTGCGGCTCAATCAGCTTAGCTCTTTTGATCCGTTGAAGAATGCTCACTGATTTTTCCATGTACTTCAATGTATATCCTTGATTGGATTGCACCGATTTCAGTACTGAGTATGTGTCCGTCGTCGTGTACGCCATGTAAACTGTGAGGGTGGCCAACCAGAAAATTCCGATTCTATTTTTCATGAGAAACTCCGTGCGGGTGTGCAGTTTAAATCCGATACATTTGAGATTACAGCTCGATTCCGGCAAACTTCCGACACGCTACCGATGCGCTAGAAGGTCTTAGTTTCTCTGCTTCGCTTCCTGGTTGCAAATTGGGCGCCGTCTTTATTCTCTTTCGGACCACTCTGCGGATTTTCCTGTGCCTGAGTTTTTATCGCCTCGATACTGTATTACTTCCAAATCCATATTTTGCCCTCTGCCCGATCTGAGTCGCAAAAATGAATTTGCGACGCTACCCTCTAAACTGTGATGCTAACTTAGGCTGTCGTGATCATTGAGTGCTTTCCCTTTCCATTTATGTTTTCGGGGTCAGAAAAATTTGGATGCAGACTGCCAGTCCTCCGTGCTTTGAGCTCTTGCGCAAGAGTGAGGGGTCGTCTTGTTGCTTGTCTTCGCCTACTACTGCCTGTGAGGAATAGTCGATCGGAAGCTCCGCCGGTAGCGGTTGTCCGCCGTGCTGTCCACCTCCTCCGCTTCCTCCAATGCCTGTTCTGGCAACGTGGTCACGAATGGAGACCCCCATCATTCCCTTTTCTGTTTCTACAATGTTGGTGGCAAACACATAGTCCTGCGATTCGGACACAGTTTGTTTGAGGAATCCGCCATCCATATAGACTTTCTGAATGGGAACTCCTTTTCGATCGAAATCGTAGAGAATGACTGCGCCACAATCGGCATTGCGATCAAATGGCGTGTTCAAGACTGTGATAGCGGAATCTAAGCGCACACGTGCTCTGGTGGTCCTTAGCCAGTCGAAGACTGCTCTTCCGATGCATGCGCTGACCTTGCGTTTCTGTTCTTCACTAACCAGATATGCACCCGGTTCTAGAGGGTAGTCGCCTCCTTGGGCTTTTGATACTGAAGTTTCGCAGCGGCGAGACGCCGGGGAGTCCAACAGGTCGCGAATCGAGGCGGCTGAGCTGACTTTGCCTTGAGGCAAGGAGAGCGCTAAACTTCCGAACGCTATGCGATCAACATTGCCGTAGGGGAGAGCGGCCGATTGTGAGCAAACTTCGTAGAGCTTCTCTTTCTGCGGTGTGAAATAGACGATGCGCGACTGCACTAGAATTGCGGAACGAAAGCGCTTTCCGTCGGCGGAGCGAAAACGCGACGCGTCCACCAGTCTTGGCTGATGAGACAGACCGGCGAAGTAAAAATCGTTCTTCCCGACAGGGATATTTTCAAACGCCGGGTAGTATTTTCGCGACTGGGTATCATCTTTGCGCTCGGGGTCCGGTGTCATCGTCGATGAGCCGTCAGCTAGCCAGCCGAGTGTAATTTTGAAATCAACCAGTTCAGCTGTTCCCGCCGCAAGATCCGGTACGTTGTTTATAAACTGTTGACGCGCATGCTCGTAAGGAGCGATTTTGCTGCCGTTTAGATCTGCGCAACTCGCTCCTTTGGGGGCAATGGAAGTATCCAACACGTTCTGCAATCGCATTAGTGTCCTTTTCGAGCTCAAGATGTCCTGATTTGCCAGATCACCGAGTTCGTCGTTTTGGAGTCTATCGGCAATTAGTCTTTCTAGGCGAGCGGTAGCGAGGACGGTGTTAACACCGGTGACCGGCAACGGTTCGCCGTCTTCTGCCAGTGTTGCCTTTCCAGATGCAGGGTGATCGCAAAGTGACACATATCCATACTGTTCATCCTTTATGACGATACGGCTGAGATCACCTGCAAGGGATAGCGCTGCCGACTCGATGGCTGCCTGCGTTCGTTGCCTGCGCAACAGCATTTGCTGGACGTTTATTGAAAGCATAATCAGGATTGCGCAGATCAACCCCATGGCTATGAGGCCAAAGAATAGAATCGAACCACGTTGGCTGCGAGAAGTTGTGCGTAGGCGTAAGTTCAACATCTTCATCATCCTGTGCCCATTATTTGTTCAGCATGAGCGGGTCTTCCAGGGGCACTTCTCCGTTGAACGTCACACCGGTAGGTCCGCCAATTATTGGCACCTGACCCACAAATGGTATGCATGACAAGTTGAAAAATGGTGTTATCTCGCAGGATAAATTGAGATGATAGGCGTAGCGCGTCATTGGCTCAGTGTTGTTGCGACGAGGCCGCAGACCTGCAGGCAAGTCTTTCTGTGCGTCGTAGAGAGCCCTCGTTCCGGTCTTATCTGTAACAGCGATTTCTAGTTGCACCGATTTTGATCTAACGGTATGTAAGGCGTTGTGTATTGGCTGAGTCACTTGAGTGGTCAGACCGTTTGCACATTCGAGCGCCATTTTTTTGTTGTCTGCCATGGCCGTGCGTCGAACGGTTTCAAGCGTGAGTTGTCTAAGACTAAAATACGAAAGACCAAATGCGAGGAAATTACATAACGGTATCAATCCGCAAAACAGCATCAAGAACAAAGCGACCCCGAATTCAGCAATGTTGGTGCCGCGCTGATTACGTGGCGGATACGGTGACAGTGATTTTGCTTGTTGGATTTTGTAGTTTTTTGTGATCATTTTCATTGCATCAGTAGCTTTGATGTCTGCGCCAGCTTATCGACTTATTGAACAACTCGTACTTTGCAAACTTGTAGCTATGGACCTTCCCTCCCTGCCTGGAGGGAAGGTTTCATGCTTGCCTCAGCGGTCGAACGAACCGGAAACTCGATTTCCGGTGATTGAGGAGTATATGGCTAGTTCCATCCCGGACGCTTTGTCGATCTCAAAGTTGAAACCGACGTAATAGCGGATCCTGTTCCAACTGCCGGTGAACCTGTTCGCAGTGCGTAACTCGCTGCGTTCAGTATTGAGTCTGTTACGTTGTTGGGAAATCGGCTAACATCGCTAACGAATTGCGGGTCGGCAGTCCGCCCTCGCACCATTAAAGTATTACCGGAGGTTCTGAACTGTGTGTTGTTGCTGCCATTTTGGAAGTTGTTTCCAGAAAAAGCCCCTCCATAAAAGATACTGCCATTGATCGTGTTATTGTAGGAGCTGATAGAGGCAAGCTGAAGTGCACTATGAGCTTGATTCAAGGAATTAAGACTGGTCATGAACGAGGTGCAACGCTCTACAGTAATGCGACCGGTATAGTTGGCTTGATAAACATTAGCTGATTGAGCATTGAGCAACAGACAATTGCTCAACTTGACAGTGGTCGTGCTTCCCATGTTCAAACCATAGCGAAGCTTTGGCCCGAGCACACAATTGATGACGTTGGTGCCGCCGTTCAAGAAACCAGGACTCATATAAATTCCATCTGCCGAGCCACTGGTCATAAATATTCTACAGTTCGTCAGTCCGTCTCCCGGATAAACTGCGTTGTTCGGATTGGTAACTAGCACATTGTTTACCGGATTGTCGTGAATGTTACACCATCCAGCACCGTTGCTTCCTTCAATGAGAATGCCTTTCTTGTTGTGATGGACGTCCAAGCCATAAACGTGGTCGTTCCAGTTGTTGGAGTAGCTTAGGTTGACACCTCTGTCACAATTGCGTACTTCAATGCCATCCCATCGCATGCCGTCAACTTCAACATTGCCGATCATACCGTTGCCAACGAAATCAATTCCGACAAAATTTGGCTGCCCCAGTCCATCGATGATCACTTTACCATTGTGACCGGCGACTGTTGAGCGCTGAATACGCAGTGGTTGCGCGGTGGTTCCTGTCTTTGCTATCTTTAGACCGGTTGTGTATGTCATTTGCGTCGTACCGCCGTCTATAATGATCGTATCGGTGGGACCGACCAAACTCCAGTTGATTTTCGACAACTCATTGAAAGCCGTGGAAAAGGAGAGCCCGCCCTGGTTGTTGCCATTCTTTGATACGTAGAAATTCTTTGCCTCTGCGGCTTGACTGCAAAGGAATAATGCCACCACAAGTGGTAGCACAAGAGTACCTTTTCGGTTGATGTCGGTTCTGGACTGACAAGAATCCTTGCCTGATAATTGGTTGAAAAACATGATGGCAGCGTCCCCCATAAGCCTAGCTAGTAGTGTTTCGCGGTTTGAACTATCGCTTTCGCTCACAACCATAGACCCCTGTTCCGGCTTTCCTTCAGATCCGACGTGTCGACGCCTTCTCTATCTAAGTCCGCGTCTTCACTTCTTGCTTGTCCATTCCATAAGATCAAATAATGCTGAGCAAAAGTGCTTTTCCTGTACCTGATACATTCTTAGAGGACAAGCGTTACTCGATCGTTACTTTGAATAGTCGCCAATCGATCTTTAGATTTTCTTTTGCATCAGGGACCCGGTGCGAGCTCATAAGAGTGACGACAGCCGAGGCTGATGAATCATTGCTGGTGGCAGTTCCAGTTGAGTTGCTGTCAACGGCGTTGTTGTAGCTCACTGCTCAACCCTAGCGTTCAAACTTGTCAGCCAGCGAAAGGGCGCGAAGACCAGACCGTGTTCTCGCCAAATCAGGCCGTCCCAGAGCCCTTCTTCCAGGTATGCAAATGCAATCAGGACGAAGACAAAGAGCGGGGCGGACCTCAAAACAACGCTGGTGAACTTCTCCATTCGTGATGGTTGCGACAGCTGCTCGCAGGCGGTGGCTGTACGCGATTGGTAGAGCCAAATCAGCGCCATATATGGGATGCCGTGCGTCAAAATGGTCATTGTAAATGCCATGTCGGAATTGAGCGCGACAATTCCTACCCACCAGTGTGGCGCAGCGCCTTCGGTAGTGGTATCTGGAATCGGAAAGAGAAAATGCGGCTGTGCCATCACTGGTACAACCGCATCATCCGGGCTGGGTTGGCGAAAACTTGGCGAGGAGAAATGGTTTTGTTGTGCGTGCTTGCTTCAAACCATTGCTTGCTCGTAATTCAAAGATAGAACCAAATACTTTCAAACTTGTGACTGCAAGCGAGTTGATTGGCGAATAGTGACCGTAAGCATGAGTAACGATACCAGGAGAAAGTGACTTTGGACACTTTGCTGGTGACTCGCGGTGGATGTCACACGACCAATGTAAAACTAGTATAAGGAAGTCTACCCAACTGAATTCGAACTGCAAAGCGTTGCCACACGCTTTGTGCGGTTCGAGGCGACTTTTCTTGCTAAGGAGCTAACGATGAGAACAGACGACTCAAAATTCCATGCCGAACAGTTTGAACGACTCTACCGCATGCATCCGGAAATGCATCCGGAGATGGGGGAGTATTCGCGCCATGTTTCTCGCATCTCCGGATTCGGCAAGGAACAGCCGCGTCGAGAGTTTTCGAATTTTCTGCTAGGGGTGCTTGCTGCGACTGTAGCACTTGCCGCCTGTTTCTACTTGAGCCCGCCCGTTCAGTCGTATTATTCCTCTCTGTCAGCGACCTACAACCCGCAAGCTTACCCCTGGGCTGGTCTCGATCCTCACGTGCCGGATCAAGTTGAGCAGATTCACGCGCGCTTGCAAGAGGGTACCGTAAATGTTAGCAAGTCAACCGTAACCGGAATCGTCGACGCCGCGACTATGACTTCCTCGCTCTATTGGACTGTCGTTCTGAAGAACAATAACTCCGTTGATAAGGAAGCCTCTTTCACGATTGATCTGCCGAAGAACTCGACTGTATCGCGAGCTACCCTGTGGGTAAATGGAGTGGCTCAGGAAGCCGCTTTTGCTTCTAATGAACAGGTTAAGGAGGCGTATGATCGGCTAGTAGTGCGCCATCGAGACCCGCTGCTGGTAACGCAAGTTGCACCCAACCGAATAAAGGTATTGGCCTCGCCCGTTACCGCGAACGGTGGCGAAATGAAGTTGCGTTTGGGCTTTACCGCACCACTGCGATCGGACGACAACGGGCATAACACTGTGACGCTGCCGAAGATTGCCGAATCTAACCTCAAATTCGATTGCCACCAGGATGTTCACCTGCAATCAAATACGCCCATAAGCGGACTCGGAAGTACTGAGGAAGCTGGCGTGTACATATTGAAAGCAAACGTGGATAAAGGTGCTTTAGCAAATGCGGAGATTAAGGTTGGCGAACCACCGGTTCGGGAGTTTGCTGCGCGATTGACGCACACGTTTCCGTCGCAGTATGTTGTCGGAAAGTTTGAGGATGGACGGCTGGTGCTTCGAAAGGAAAGTAAGCGTCCCGATTGCAAGTTTTTCTCTTCCGATGATGTAGCCTTTCGCCTGTCGAACCTATGGGCTCATCAGGAAATTGAACGCACCGCACTAAGTGGCGACCTGCCGCGGGCGTATGATCTTGCCAACACATACCGCGTTGTTTCTAGTGTGTCTGGTGCGACAGTGCTCGAGATGGAAAGTGACTATTCCGCCAGTGCGCTGAACAGGAACATGTACCGCGTAATGTCTTCCGGTTCGCAAACCTCCGGCGATGCGTTTTCGTCGGCGCCGCAGCTTCAAGGCGCAACCAACGGCACGATTGGCCCCGCCGGTTCTAATAGCGTCCAGAACTTTACCGGAGTGCAACAACTCCAGGGCGCGACTGTAGGTGGAATTGGCCCCCAAGGTTCCGATGCAACAGTCATTCAAGGCGTCAACAGTGCCGGAACAGTCAGAGTCAATAACTTGGCTAACCTTGAAGCTGTGTTGAACATCATCGCGAACTTAGCAGAAATGTTGGGGATCGCGCTGGCGGTAGTATTCGGACTCAGGGTGATGCGACGCCCCGAATCGGGAAGGTTGGCGAAAGCCAAAGGCATGCTCTTAACGGGAGGACTCTGTATTGTCGCTTACCATATTCCAACTGTGCTCAACCTAGCCATTGCTACCGCACGTGATTGGAACTTGTTTTCATAGTTAGATCCCGTTGAACTTGTTTGTTTAGCTTCTTTGTGTAGCTAATCGGAGGTCTCCGGATACTTCCGAGAGGGGCGGAGTTATTGCATGTTGCTTGCGCCGGTTGCCAGTGCTGTGCCGATTGCTTTGAATTTGCCTCCGGCCGTTGCACCTAGCATTGTCTCAACTTCAAGCGACATGTCGATCTGCACGGCAGACTGCAAATGATCATCCGGTGCGGTCCGAAACGAGTTTGCAAGTGTCGCTCTTGCGGGGGCGATCGTGTTCTCAACTTGCGCTGGAAGCGAGCACATTTTAAAGTGCAGATCGCCATCGGCGCCTGGCAAGTGCGGATTGATGTTTTCTTCGTACAAAGCACTTTGATTGTCAGATACTGCCGGCGAGTGATCGCTGGATTCCAGTCCTTCCAATCCTTCGAGCACCGCCACATTTGATTGGACCTGATCGATGTAGCCGAGCTTGACCACGGGAGTTTGTGGAATGCCCACTTTTATCCATGGCAGCACCAGTAAGTGTCGCCCCTTCAACTGATTAAATCGAGCCGTAACGGCCTCTTGTACTTCCGAAGCGTTAACGCTTCTAAGTACTTTGCGTTGATTCTCCAACTCCAGGGCACCATCGCGTGACTGTTCCAGGAGCTTGTCCGCCAGCTCAATCAGTTGCGGGTAATGCCCGGCTTCTTCGGCTTGTTTTCTTGAAGCAAAGACAAGTTGTCGTGAACGGGCGATCATGTTGTTCATTTGCCCTATTCTGTCTACTTCGTTGAGCTTTCTGGCGCCTTCGATTGCCAGTTCGTCCGCGGTTGTTTGCAGTCGATTGTATGTGAACATCAATGCGGCGAACGACATTGCCAAAATTACTGCGATGCTGGCGGCCAGCAGGAACATGCCGCTGAGTACGAGCATATTGCCTTTCTCTTTTCGGTTGCGTGATGACTGGTGGAATAGTTGGTCGCGCATATGTATTGCCCCGTTTTGTCGTAGTTTAGTCAAAATGGTAGAGAGTCTGTTTTTGACCCTCAGGCTCCGACTCCACAAAGAGGCTGATGTCGGCGTGAACTTCTTCGTCGGGAGATTCGCTGGCCGGGTGGAAGTTGTATTCTTGTATCTCGGATAGAATGGCATCAAAGGAGGATACGGGTACTTTCACGGTTGCCACCATGTTGTGATTTATCTGGGCGTCGAGAAAGGCTCTCATGATCGCCTTCCCTGCGGCGCGCTTCTCTTCCTGGTTCGGAGAGTCATCTGCATGCAAGACTCTTATGGCGATTGCGTCGCCCTCCTTTATGTTGAGCTTGCTTTTGCGTTCTAATCCTAGTGCTTTGTCGTTTGCAAACCACAAATATTCATATGTAGTCTTGTTGTCTTCGTCTGTCATGCTGTAGAAATTGACTTCGGCCTTGACGAGTTGCTTCAGAGTGCTGCCTTGATACTGAAAATGCAATGGCATTTCTTTGGTCTTAATTTCAATTGTCCAATCATGCGGCTTACTTAGAATGGGCGCAGCTTGGGTGGCGGCGAGCATTGAGATTGCCGCAAGTGCTGCCAGTGCATAGGTCGTGCCGGCAAGTCTATTCATTGATAAAATACCTCTTCGTTTTCGGATTGCGGCTCAGGTTTTCCCAGTCGGAATGGGCTGAAATCTTCATCGGTAGTGGTGCGGTGATTCCGGGACATCCGGCGCCGCCGGCATAAACAGGAGCCACATCCACGTCTACATCTAGTTGAATGGTGTATACGCAGGGACCCTTGTCACCATTAGGTAGCCAGTTTGCGGGCACGTCCTGGATTTGATTTAGCGTAATCTTGTCGGCTTCATTCGCGCCGCAGATAACCACACTCAGTTTTTTGTCGGTGACTGTGACGCCACATTTGGAGGAAAAGTCGCTCCACCAGGTATCGCTGGTGAGCATTGAGACTGCTTGCGAACGCCGTTCTGTCAGTGACAAACGATGAACATATTCGGTGATTGCTCCCGTTGCGATAAAGTATCGGACGGCAACAAAACAGGCATTGACTAATGGAATGAATATAAACACCACCAGGACAAGGAATGCCGCTCCGAATTCCGCAATTGAACTGGCTCGACTGTTGCGATGCCGGCGTGCACTATATATAGTGCTGAGTTTGCGGTCTGATAATGATTGCGCATACATGTTTCGAAAACCCCTTGCAGACAATTCTGTCGGCTGCTGCTCAACTTGATTGCCACCTTCTGAATAACTGCGAAACCCGCATAATTAGGCGGATTCGCAACTGCGCGGCTGACAATCGAAGCTTGTACCCACACGCACACGGAAAGACTTCAAAGAACACGAAGAGACACCTCGGGGTGTCTCTTCGTGCACTCTTACGGGGGAAGTAAACCTAGATAATTCCTTTTGCCATCTTCACCGCCTTTTCGGCATTTGGCATTCCATAACCATAGTAGGGCGTCCACATCGCTCCACCTGCTCTGGTACAACTAGCCTTTAGAATGTGTTCCACCCAGGTGTTGGGCAGTACCGGGTTCGCGTTCCAGATCAAGGCGGCGATGCCCGCTACAATCGGTGCCGAGAATGAGGTCCCGTTTACGTTTCGAACAGCTCCGTTTCTGGCAGTGCAGACGATTCCTTTTCCGGGAGCGGTGAACGTTACTGACGTTCCCCAGTTAGAGAAATCTGCAAGAGAAAGGCTGTTGTCGATTGCGGAAACCGTATTCAAATATGGCACAGGCGGGTTCGGGTCGAACATGCCGTCGTTACCCGAGGACAAGAATATAAGTCCTCCCTTTAGATCGTGATACTCCTGGAAATAGATGTGCAAAGGAGCGTGAAGGAACGGGTTCGTGAATCCAATTGGCGGTGGTGCGCCATAACTGATATTGACGATTCTGTTACCCGAAGCCATCATGTTCAACAATCCGGCCATAATTGCGATGTCGTCGGTCATGCCGTTTGATCCTGCAATTTGTACGGGATAGACTCTGGCACCGGGGGCGATACCGGCTACGTTGATCGAGTTGTTATGCGTTGCGGCCGCTGTCGTTGCGACGAGCGTACCGTGACCTTGCACATCCGTCTGTGCACCACCGGACAGGGCGCCTCCAAGCCCGCCGAGTAGATCACCGAGCGGACCGGGACCGCCCAGCACTGTGAGTCGTGCACCGATAGTGGTTGCGTCATAGCCCTTGAGGGTTTTGCCCGAAAGGTCGGCGACTGAGGCCTGGCAACCCGTATCGAAAACAGCTATTTTTGTTCCGCCGCCGGTCGTCATATCCCAGGCGCGAGGAGCGTTTACTGCTCCCAGGTGCCATTGGCTGGCAAATTGCGGATCGTTGGGGATCAATTGCGCCTTGAATTGATAGTTGCGGCTTACACAGCGAAAATTCTTGTCTTTAGTGAACTTCTTTTCTGTTTCTTCCAAATGTCCTTTTTCGGTGCGGTAAATCAGACACTTCAAACGACCCTCGCCCATGGTTCCGACCAGAGTTCCTTTTGCTTCTTTCAGAGCATTTTCGACTTCGTCGTTTTCAGCGTTCGCATTTGGCATAACGAGCAAAATGTCGGGGGTGTAGTTTGAGGGAACCGCTGGAGCCGTCTTCTTTACTAGCCCTACGGGAATTTTGAGCTTCGCTTCTTCGGCTGCGAGTGCGGGCGTGGCTAGTGAGGCGGAGATTCCGAGTAGCAGCGACATGGAGATCCCGAACACTTTGTGATTGCGGGAAGGGCGTGATGATTTAGGCAGAGTCATTGAGAGAGTTCTCCAGTTGGTTGGCGACATACTTTTCGGCTTGAGGGCTTCCTCAACTTGCGCACCACATTTGACACCGCGCGATTTGATTGAGTGCTGCCGAACTCTTCCATAACATCGGGGTACAGAAAATTAGGACCGGGCAAAATGCTTGACATCGCCCTCCCGGGGAAAACCCCTATCAGGTAAATCGATGTGCAGTGAAGTAGACTTACTGGCGCAAGGCGGCGGGTTGCCGCCAGCAAACCTTTGATGGCGCTCATTTTCGTGAAAACACTTGCTGTAATCTTCGATTTCGACGATACGTTGACCCCGGATTCCACTACCCGATTTCTTGCGTCTCGTGGTGTGGACACCCGGTCGTTCTGGCAGAACGAAGTGAAAGTTCTGGTCAGCGATGGTTACGATCCTTCGATGGCTTATCTCAATAAAATTCTGGATTACAGCGGGGTCGACAGGCCGTTGGGGCGAGTGACCAATGAAGATCTGGCTGAGTTCGGCAAGAACAATCTGGATTCAGAGTTCTATCCCGGATTGTCCACTCTGTTCAAGGACTTGCGCACCATTGCGGCTGCTGTATCCCGTGATATCTCCGTGGAGTTTTATATTGTGTCCGGGGGACTGCAAACTCTGATTGAAGGTTCGTCATTTGTGCGCAAGAACTTTGCAGCGGTTTACGGCTGCCAGTATTCCAGTCGTGTCGATACTGGTGATATTCATCACATAAAGCGGTGCGTAACCTTTACAGAAAAGACTCGTTACCTTTTTGAGATCAACAAAGGTATTCGTCCTGAGCAGGTAATCAAGAATCAGTACATGGTGAATAGTGATGTGCCGCTCAAGCGTCGTCGCATTCCGTTCAGAAACATGATTTACGTAGGCGACGGACTGACGGATATTCCCTGTTTTTCCTTGGTGCAGCGCATGGGCGGGCTGGCGTTCGGGGTGTTCAACCCGCAGGAACAAGCTTCGGCCAAGCGTGCGTTGATGGAGTTTCTTCACACTGATCGCGTAATCAGCATGCACGCGCCTAAGTATCGTAAGAGTGATGAGCTTGGCTCGTTACTTCGGGCCGCCATCTCTACTCTTGCCGGTCGCGTAATGTTGGAGCGCAGCGAAGCCGAGGGAGACGACGCTTAACGGCACAGTGCTAACACAGCGCTGTCTTTGCACCACAAGCAAGCTTGGCAAAACAGCGCACGGCAAAATCCGACGGATCATACATAGCCATTGAATGCTGCCATCCGTTCATTGCTTCCTCGCTCAATTCATAAGGAGTGTCCGTCGCAACCACGAGCCATGGTGACCCGTGCTGTTTCAGTGCCGTGGCTAATTTATATTGATTGGGGTTTAACGGCGCTCGAAAGGTGAAAAGTGCGCATCGTTTGTTGGTGCAGTGCTTGATCACATTTGCGATGTCTTCGTCGTTCGGATTGACCCCATAGCGAATTTCCTCAATCTCAATTGCCGGTGAGACCTCGCGAAGGGCCTCTGCGAACTTCATCGGATAGCGGGGATGCGCAGGCAGAACGATGGTGATTGGTTCATCCGGCCAGGCCAATTGCGCGGACGTTGGGGTTGAGCCTTGCATCGCCGTCGTTGTAATAGACTCTGTTAGAGCGTTGCCTCTGGCGATGGATTCTCGCAGTCTTAAGAACCTTGCTTCCTGGCTGCCGCTGAAAACGAAGCGATCGCACACTGATGAAACTATTCTGTTTCTTCGTGAGACCGACTCCAAAATACGCTGTTCTGTAATGCGTCCCCGGTCGACAGCATCAGTAATCGCAGCGTGCACTGCGGTTACCTTATCGGCCGATGTACACACGAGCAATTGATCGGCACCGGCCAGTAGGGCAAGTATGCAGGCCTCTTCCAATCCCCAGTTATCAGTTATCGCTTTCATGAGCATGTCGTCGGTGAAGATTAAACCGCCAAATCCCAGTTTGCCACGCAACCACTCCGTCGTCATAGCATAAGAGAGGCTGGCCGGAAGCGGTTGTGGTTCTAAAACTGGCACGCGCACGTGTGATGTGAGCATGCCAGGCAAGAATGATGCTGTTTGCCTGAATGGCGCCAGCTCTATCTCCTCCAGCCGTGCGATGCCGTGGGCAACTAGCGGTAGTTGCAAGTGTGAGTCCACTGAAGTGTCGCCGTGACCGGGAAAATGCTTTCCGACAGGTAGCACGCCGGAGCTTGCATATCCCCGAGCTACCATCTCTGCGCGTGATGCAACCAACGCCGGTTTGTCGCCAAATGCTCGGGAGCCGATTATCGGGTTGCTCTTGTTCGTGTTTACATCGAGCACCGGGGCTAAGACCACGTCGACGCCGATCAGCGCCAGCTGCTCGCCGGAAAGTTTTGCGATCTCAAAGGACTTGTCCGCCGAAGGGAGCGCTCCCAACGCCATCATTGAAGGAAGGGGAGACAAGACTCTGTCGAAGCGCTGCACTGCGCCGCCTTCTTGATCCACTGCTACTATTGCGCGCACTGCGCAGGATGAGCGCACGTCGTCAACCAGCTGTACCAACTGATGCAGCTGTTCGGCGTTGTCTCTGAAAAGAGTGATACCGCTCATGGTGCCAGCGCGCAGCAGCTCGCGATTCTCCGGCTCCAGCTCTGTTGCGGCCACTTTGCCAAGTATGAGCTGGCCTATTGCCTCGTGTAAGTTTGTCATGAGATCGCCTCTGCCCCGTCCGCCCGCTAATTATAGAGGCTCCGAAAGCAAGGTCGTCTGAAGTTGCGGTTTCTGTTATTGCAAACAGGCTATCTACGACGCGTACAGACTGAGCAATCTGTACACATCAACGGGACGCTGTCTGCCCTTTACGGTAATTGGTCCCATTGACTCTGTTTTGTAATTGTTCTTGATCAACTCGTATGTGGTGCCATCAATAATGATGTCGCCGGCTCGGTCCGTACCGATCAATTTTTCCAGTCTAAAAGCCAGGTTTGCCGTGTCGCCAAGTACGGCGAGACTGGCTTTCCCTGCGCCGAGGACACCTGCTGCTACAGGACCGGTTGCCAGTGCGATATCAACCTCTAACTTATGGTCCGGAAACGGCCAATCATTCGTTTTCCCTGCCAGCATCGGCACTGATTCCTTGATTCGTAAAGCGCTGAAACAGGCCTGATAGGCGCAGGCGTTCTGTTCGGAGCCCGGACGATCGTCGCCTTGCCAGTACGCCATTACCGCATCACCGGCAATTTTCTCCACCTGACCGTGGTTTTTTGTAATTTCTTCTTGAAAGCGTCCGAACACGCGTTGAGCCGCTTGCATAACCAGGTTCGGCTGATCCGAGTACACTTCCATCAGTGATGTAAAGTTGCGAATGTCTGCCACCAAAATCGTTGCAGTCATTAGCTTGATGTGAAGTTGCGTACGTTCGTGCTCGTCTTCTATAGCTTCTAAAAGTCGCTGCGGTGAGCCTTCCGGGAGATTCACCACCAGGTCTACTTGGGCGATTTTGATGTGGTCGCCATTCTTCAAAAGATAATCCTGTCCGGCTTGCAACCAATTGCCGTTGAGCCTGGTGCCGTTCGTGCTGCCCATGTCACGAAGGCTCCAACCGTCCGAACTTGGCTTTAATTCAGCGTGGTGGCTGGAAACCTCAGGCACGGCAATGACCAACTTTCTTGGTCCGACCGGCGACCCCGCTTTACGTCCGATCTCGAGAACTTTGCCTTCTTCGAGTTCAAAGAAGTACGCGTCCGGGCTTCCGGAATTAACTACCAGATAACCGGCCAATCCCATGTGTTTCTCAGTGACCAATTTTCTGCGACGCTGACGCTGAAGACGTTAATGTTAGAGCATTATACCCCCCTCACGTGCTCATTTTGCGCTTAGGAGAATCCAGCATGGCGAAATGCCGTGAAGCGCGGGTAGGGCTTGATAGCACCGAATTGACTGCAATGAACGGCTGCTGCGCCTGCCAAGATTGCGGCCGCCTCGGGGTTGCTCACCCGGCTGGAATAGAAAAAAACGGCGAGCTGTTAATGCCCGCCGTTCTTTGGTTTTCGAGAAGACTGCCGCCTGTTAGTGGCTGGCGGCCTTCTCAAGTGCTTTTTTTAGTTCTTCGACCTTGTCTAATCTTTCCCACGGCAGATCCAGATCGGTTCTGCCGAAGTGACCGTAGGCGGCGACTCTTTGGTAGAACTTGCCGCCGTTTTGGGCTGGCAACAGGTTCAATTCCAGGTTCTTGATGATGGCGGCCGGACGCAGATCAAACACTTTCTGAACGGCAGTGGTGATTTCTTCGTCGGAAATCTTGCCAGTGCCAAAAGTGGTTACCAGGACGGAAACCGGCTGCGCCACGCCGATTGCGTAAGCAATCTGCACTTCGGCGCGTCGGGCCAGACCCGATGCCACAATGTTCTTAGCTACCCATCTGGTTGCGTAAGCAGCACTGCGGTCTACTTTTGTCGGATCTTTTCCGGAGAATGCGCCGCCGCCGTGTCGAGCATAACCACCGTATGTGTCTACGATGATCTTGCGACCGGTCAGACCGGCGTCGCCTTGAGGTCCGCCCACGACGAATCGACCCGAAGGATTAATCAAATAGCGAGTGTCTTTGTCAGGCTTGATCGATAGATCTTGGAAGACCGGTTGGACAACGTACTTGTTGAGGTCTTCGGCAATTCGAGCCTGCAGCTCGTCGTTGTCGGTTATTCCATCGATAGAAGGTTCATGTTGCGTAGAAATCACTATAGCTACTACGCGTACGGGTTTGTCGCCTTCGTACTCGATGGTGACTTGCGTTTTGCCGTCGGGACGAAGATACTTCAACACGCCGAGTTTTCGCACCTCAGACAGGCGTCTTGCGATGCGGTGCGCCACAGAAATGGGCATCGGCATCAGCTCGGGAGTCTCGTCGCACGCAAAGCCGAACATCATGCCCTGGTCGCCGGCACCGATTTGGTCGAAAGCATCGGACGAATCGTCGCCGCGCTTTTCGAGTGCAGTGCTGACGCCGCTTGCGATGTCGGGAGACTGTTTGCCCAGCGCCACCGACACGCCGCAAGTGCGGGCATCAAAGCCGCCGCCGCGCTCGCCTTCGTATCCGATGTCGGCAATGGTGCTTCGAACAATTTCGGATACGTCGATTACGGCGTTTGTTGTGATTTCGCCGGCAACCACAACTAGACCTGTAGTTACCAAACACTCGGCGGCCACTCGTCCTTTATTATCTTGGGTCAGAATAGCGTCTAAAATAGCGTCGGAAATTTGATCGCAAACCTTATCCGGATGTCCTTCCGTCACGGACTCCGAGGTGAACAGATAACGATGCGGCACCTTATGGCTTCTCCTATGCAAGTAGTATGCGCTTGCCACGCAGGCTAGAGTTTATCAGTAAAGTCAAGACACCCGCTTTATTCATGGTATTAAACCGACTGAATAAAGCCTCTGATGCCTGTAACGGTATTGACGCCGGGTGTGAATGGATCATTGCGAGTTCTTCAGATGGAGTAGTAGTGCTACCATATACAGCGGACGATGCCTCTGTGAGACTTCGGTCAGTTCACGGGCGCCGAGCAGTTTCACCGGGAAAGAGGGAGCATGGCCACCGCTTACAGAGAGAAAAGCGATAGGGATCTTGTACTGGCGTGCCAGAAGCGAGATCCGGCAGCCTTTGAAGAGCTCGTTCGGCGTCATCAGCGCACCGTATATGCTTTGCTGTACCAATTGGCACCCGATTGGAGCGATACTTCCGATCTTGCCCAGGAATGTTTCATCAGGGTTTGGCGCTCAATTAACAATTTGCGCAACCCCTCTTCCTTTAGATCCTGGCTCACACAAATCGTCACAAACCTCTTCTATGATGAGCTTCGCAAGCGTCCTCGACGTCTGCCTACTGTATCTATGGATGAAGGAATCGGTGGAGACGAGGGGGAAGACAATTCTCCAACTCGGGATATTCCGGATGTTTCCGCCTTACCGGATGAAACTATATTAAATAACGAACTTTCCGAAGTTATCCGGGATGCCATGAATAAATTGCCGGAACAGTTTAGGACCGCTATCGTCTTGAGGGAACTGGAAGGGTTGAGCTATGAGGAAATAGCCATTCTGACGAAGACAGAAATGGGTACGGTGAAGTCTCGCATTGCGCGGGCCCGCACCAAACTCCAAGAGCTACTTCAACCCTATATACAGCGAACGAGTTCCAACGAGGTCTCAAGCTGATGACTATGTCATGTGCAGCTTTTCAAGATGAAGTGTCCGCTTATCTCGACGGTGAGCTCGATGATTCGAGCATGCCGGAAGTTGATGAGCATTTAGGGCAATGCCAACCATGTCGTGATCTCAGAGATAACTACAAGCGGGTGACTGCTTTAGTGGTTAGCAGCTCTGAGAATATTGAAATGCCCGACATCTGGTCGGCAATGCAGTCCAAGCTTCCCTCAGTTTGCGAACTGGTAGAGGAAGACTTCTCCGCGTATCTCGACGGTGAGTTAATTGCTTCCGCCAAAGATGGAGTTAGTGAACACTTGCAGGCATGCCCGCCATGTCATGACAAGTTTCAGGCGCTTTCCAAAGTTAACGGACTTTTGTCCCAAGCAATGGAGCTGCCTGCTGGTCTTGAGCTCGACATTTGGTCGGGCATTGCCAACCGACTGGAAGAAGACTGCGTTCTGATAAAGGAAGAACTGTCGTCCTTCTTTGACCGTGAAGTGACGCCGCCGCGACATCGCGTCATAACAAGCCACTTGCTTGATTGCAATGACTGTCGCGACCAAATGTCTGCTATCACCAGTACCGGCGAATTGCTCCGAAGTCACTATCAGCCGGACTTCCCCGAAGATTTTGATCTCTGGCCGCAAATCAAAGCGAAGATGCAAGTTGTGCCTTTCGCTCCTAAAGAAAAGCGGCGTAAAGCTATTGCTGCTCGCAGGCTCTACGCGGTAGCCGCCGTTGTTGTCGGCGGAGTCCTGGCAGCTATCGGATTCTTCGTTAATGTCCATTCCGCTTCAACCCTTCAGCCGGTTACCGCGGAAGCTTATCTGATTGACTCAGCACTTGGAGAACCAGCAGAAGTACCGGAAGCAGTGGTGTATGAAACTCATTAGTCGAGCACACGTTCTAGCCCTGGCAATCGGCACGTTACTCAGTAACGGCCCGTGTTTCGCGCAGGAACGACAGCTTGACTGGAAGAAGCTGAACTTAAATGCTGCGCAGTCTCAACAGATTCAAGTCTTAGAGTCTGAGTGGAACGGTAAGTACATGCAGATGCAACCTCAGATTCACGATCATCAACGCAAGCTGGCTCGATTACTGGTTGACCCCAAGTCTGACTCGCTGGAGATTATGTCCACGAACCAAACGTTGACCAGGCTGAAAGAGCAGCTTCGCAATGATGCGACCACTAATTATTTGCGAAAACGCGCAATCCTCAATCAGGATCAACAGCACCAGCTTGAATCGATGATGTCGCAAATGATTTCATCCCGCCAGCAAGGGGTTGGCGGCACCCCCCAAGTTGAAGAACAAGGCGGGTTCATGAATATCATTCAAAAGGTACGTTGGGCCATCCAGGGGGGGCGCACCGACCCGTAGCCCGTTTTTCTAAGTACGCTTCGCTTTACTTTTTATTGTTGCCAATGTGCCCATAAAATGGTCGAGCAGGTGGTCGATCTTGCTTGGCGGATGAGCGATCTCCAGTCGGCGAAGCGCAGTTTCAAGGCCGCTCATCGTCTGAAACCGTTCTCCGGGATACTTGGACAGACCCTTCATTACAAGTTCGCACAAATCATCAGGTAGCCGCAGGTCGGCGCGCACTTGGCGTGGATCAACCGGCGGCGCCGTCGTGTGTTTTGTCATAACCTCAAAAGGAGTTTCGCCATCGTAGAGGCACTCTCCTGTAACCAGTTCGAACAGCACCACGCACAAAGAGTAAATGTCGGATCGTCCGTCAACGCGCTCGCCCATTATCTGCTCGGGGCTCATGTACTTTGGAGTACCGACCGTTTCGTCAACTCTTGTTTGGAAGCCAGTGCTTTGGTCCATTACTTTCGCCAGCCCGAAATCGAGAACTTTCACCTGGTCTTTGCCTTTGGAATTACTGACGAGAAAGATGTTTCCCGGCTTTAAGTCGCGGTGGACGATGCCGTCCTTGTGCGCGAACGCTACTCCTTCGGCCGCTTGTCGGCAAATGTTTATCACTCGAGGCAACCGCAGTCTTCCGTGTGAATCAGCCAGGACCTCGGCGAGTGTGCGCCCTTCCAGCAGTTCCATGACGATGAATGGCTCACCGCTATCTTTGATTCCCCGATCCAGAACTTTAACCAGATTCGGGTGCGATAACGAAGCTGCTCTGGTTTCCCGTGCGAATCGACCGGCCGCGTCTTCATCGCTAAATTGGCTCTTGAGTATTTTGATGGCGACTTCTGTATTGTTGCTCTGGTCGATCCCTCTGTAAACCCAGCTCAGTCCACCTTTTCCCAGAAGTGACCTCACTTCGAAACGGGAGTCCAGCAGCGCGCCGATGTGGGCGCTATGGTGACCCGAGACCTGCTTGTCATTGCTAGTAATGGCTTCCATGGGACACCTCAGTCCGTGCGACGACCCGCAAAAGGGCGCCAATAGTAGAGCTATACCCGAAAATGCTGTGGACTAGCGTTGTTGAGCGAATAATTACCCCTGGAGGGGATAGTCGAACTGGTTAATAACCGTAATATTTCAGCGCCCGCAGGTGGCGTGTTTCAGGCTTAGGACCCGGACCGATGCTAGTGCCGGCGATAGAGGGGACCCTTGGCGCTTATAATTGAGCGGGCTGAAAGATATAGGACGGAGGTCTGTGATGGCGGACAAAAAGCTATCCGGGAAGCGCGTACTGATGGTAATAGCTCCCAATCAGTTCCGCGACGAGGAGCTGAGCGAACCGAAGAAGGTATTTCTGGCGCATGGTGCGCAAGTGACAATCGCTGCCTGTAAGTCAGGGGAAGCCAAAGGGATGCTTGGTGCTTCGGTGACGCCTGACATTACGGTTGCGGATGCGAAGTCAGAGAATTTCGACGCTGCGGTGGTTGTGGGTGGAATGGGCTCACCGACTTATCTCTGGGATGATGAGCAGCTCCATGTGCTGCTGCAACAATTGACTAAGTCCAACAAGGTTGTCGCTGCAATCTGCCTTTCAGGCGCGGTGCTTGCACGTGCAGGTCTACTACGCGGCAAAAGGGCAACCGTATATGCTACTCCTGAGTCGGTGGATGCACTGAAAGTCGGCGGAGCCAATCTCGTTAAGGATCATGTCGTTCGCGACGGGCTTGTAGTCACCGCTGATGGACCGGATGCGGCCCAAGACTTTGGTCGTGTTGTTGTGGAAGCAATGACCACGGTGGCATCGGCAGTCTAGTATCGCGCCCGTGAGTGCCAGCGGAATGCGGGCATCAACCTTCGGTTTTACGGGCGGTAGCATCAAGAAAATGCAAAGCTGGAATGTGCGAGCCGAAGTAGGTCTTCGGCTCGCTACTGTGTGAATGAGAGGGATCGAAAGTTGATCAAGCAAACATTAAAGTCTGCCATGGAAAAATCTCTGGCTGCAGCGGTGGAGAAGGGAAAACTAAGCGCTCTAGCCGACAGTGAGCTTGCCGGGGTGGTGATTGAGCGTCCGCGCAATCCGGATCATGGCGACTATGCCTGCGGTGTGTCCCTCAAGTTGGCCGGCAAAGCTAAGATGGCGCCAATGCAAATTGCGCAGGAAATCCTTCAGCATGCAGGGGCCTTCCAGGGCGTCGCTGGCGCCGAGATAGCCGCACCCGGATACATAAACTTTCGACTGCAGAAACCGGTGCTCCAACATGTGCTGCATGAGATTCATGCCCAAGGCAGCAACTTCGGCAGGTCTACTGCTGGCGCTGGAAAGCGCGCGTTGGTGGAATACGTGTCAGCAAATCCCACGGGAGACTTGCACATAGGTCACGGACGCAATGCCGTGTTTGGCAGCTGCCTTGCCAATCTTATGAAATTTTCCGGCTACGAGGTTCAAGAAGAATTTTACGTCAACGATGCCGGCGCCCAGATTTTGCAGCTGGGTCAGTGCGCATTCGCCTTGTACCGCAAACTTCTCGGGCAAGAGTGTCCCTATCCGACCGAGGGGTATCCGGAGGATTCGATTAAGCATTTCGTAGAGAAAGTAATTGAGACGGAAGGCGATAAGTATCTTTCGCTGAGCGAAAGCGAAGGTGCCGTGAAGTTGGCCGATGTGACGAAAACCGTTATTCAGCAGGACCAGGCTGAGCTTCTGGAAAAACTTGGCATCAAATTTGATTTGTGGTTCTCAGAAACGCCGCTGCATACCGAAGGTAAAGTTGACGAAGCACTGGCGATACTGAAGAACTCTTCTCTCTCCTACGAGTCTGAAGGTGCACTCTGGCTCAAAGCAAAGGAGCTTGGTGATGAGCGCGACCGCGTTTTGGTCAAGGGGGATGGAAGGAAAACATACCTTGCTGCTGACGCTGCGTATCACCTCAATAAGTATGATCGCGGCTACGACTTGATGATCAATATTTGGGGCGCCGATCACCATGGGCAAGTCCCCGGGCTGAAAGCCGTTGTTCAAGCGCTTGGAAAAGATCCGAGCAAGCTTGAAGTTGTACTGACCCAAATTGTGAACCTTTCGCGTGATGGTCAGATCGTAAGAATGTCCAAGCGGATGGGGACTGTGGTTCTACTTTCCGAGCTTCTCGAAGAAGTCGGCTGCGACGCAGTCCGCTACTATCTTGCGGAGTCCAGCCCGCTGAATCCAATCAGTTTTGATTTGGAGTTAGCGAAAAAACACAGCAAAGAGAATCCCGCATTCTATATTCAATATGCGCATGCACGTTGTTGTGCGATCCTGCGTCGAGCGCTGGAACCGGGCATCAATACCGAAACCAAGGCGGAAGAGCCTCCGCCGGTAAGTCCTGCCGAGTGGCAAGAATGGTTGAAGTCTTATAAGGCTTCTCCGGAAGTTTTTGCTGCGGCATTCGAAGATGATCCGGAGCTTTTCGCGCATCAAAAGAAGTTGGTAATGCAGTTGGCCTCGTTGCCCGAAGAAGTCGAAGACGCCATGGCGACGAGGTTGCCTGGCAAACTAGCACGCTACGCTTACGACGTGGCGAATGACTTGCAGAAATTCTATGAGGTCTGTCGCGTAATTACTGATGACAAAGAAGTGACGCGCGCCCGGCTCGGCTTGATTCTTGCAACAAAGCAAGTCCTGGCAAACACTCTCGGTATCATCGGAGTCACCGCCGTCGAACGCATGTGAGCGCGAATGCCGGAAGTAGGATTCTCTCGATCATATTATCTTAGCGAGTGCTGGTGACCAGTTCGCGTACTTCTGCATCTTGGGGTACGGCGGCAAGCCGCCGCCACACGGCGAATCCCCCGGGGATTTCCTGACCGGTGCGATCGTATGCCGGACCGATGACTCCGTCCCGTAAACTTTCCAACAGTTTGCGTTCAAAGCGATTGAGAACGGTAGCAAAGTCTGCAAATTCAATGGCATCTGAAACATCGATGCATCGATTGTCTCGCCCACGCTCGCGGAACATCAGCGAAAGAACGTGCTTGCGCTTTGTGTCATGCTCGGTGCCAACTAGCTTTGAACTTGCGTCGGTTGATTCGCCTACATATATAAACTGATTACCGGGGAATGCCGAGTAGTGTGAATACATTGAAGTATATGCGTCATGCCTGCGCTTGAGACCGGTCTGGTTATCACCTGCTGCCCGCTCCAGGCGAATCAGAAAATCCTTAATCTGTTTCTCAGACATAGTTTTCACTCCTATCGGCCGATGACGCAGCAATGGAGGTCCAGCCTTCCGGCTGTGCCTGACGAGGTTGTTGCGGTTTCAAGATTCCGAGCTAGCGCTCTACAATTTTCTTTTTCCACTGTCACCGACCGAGTAAACTTGTACCGATATTAATTACCGTCAAGCAGACTGAGCATGACCAGAGTTTTGATCGCACCGAATGCTTTTAAAGGCACGTTTTCGCCGACAGAGGTGACCGAGGCAATGAAAGCTGGTGTAATGCAGTTCTTTGAGTTGTGCGACAGGGAAGTCACAATCGAATGTGCGCCACTTGCAGACGGCGGAGACGGCACCATTGAAGCATTGTTGGTTGGCGCCGGCGGCACGCGGTATCAATGCACCGTCAGTGGCGCGCTCGGGCAACCACAGCTTGCCTCGTATCTTGTTTTGGAGCACACGGCGGTGGTAGAGCTGGCTTCTGCTTGCGGCATTGCCGGTTTACAGAACAGTCTGGACCCTGTCAGAGCCCAGACTGCCGGTCTTGGACAAGTGATTTTAGAAGTGCTGCGGTTGCACAATGTTAACAAAGTTGTCATTGCGGTTGGCGGGAGTGCCTCTACCGATGGTGGCAGTGGCGCCTTGTCCGCGCTGGGTGTTAGATTTTTCGATTCATCAGGTAATGCGGTTTTAGTTCAGGGCGGTGCTTCGCTGCCTGATGTGGCGGTGTGTGACTTGAGCGCGCTGCAGATGCTCACTTCGCAATGCTCATTTGAAATCGCCACTGATGTAGCATCTCCCTTGTGTGGACCAAATGGTGCCTCTTATGCATTTGCGCCCCAAAAGGGTGCAACGCCGGAGCAAGTGGAAGTACTCGAAAATTCTCTCAGCCATTTTGCCGATGTTCTGGAGCCGCAAACGAAAGGATGTCGCCGAACCACACCTGGTGCGGGGGCTGCCGGAGGGACTGCCTTTGGCCTGGGCGCAGCCTTGAATGCTCGCGTATTGCCAGGGTTTCAGTGGATATCCGACTTAATCGGGTTGGACGACAAAATGGCTCGCGCGGATGTTGTAATCACCGGTGAAGGGAGAGTAGACGAAAGCACTCTCCAGGGAAAGACCGTGTTGCACCTCTGGCAGGCGTGCACGACCAGCGGTAAGCCATTGCTAGTTGTTGCCGGCTCTGTATCGTCCTTGGTGCGCTCGGCCGATGGTGTTTACTTTATCGCTGCCGCTGCGGATAACGCTCAGGCCACCGCGGGTGACATTGCTGCGGCGGTGGTTCGGGGGCTCGGTGCAGTGTGTTCGTAACACACCCTGTTCTTCATGGTGTAAACTGGGAATATCCTTGCTGGTGAGCTTTCCGTGCTTCGGAAGCGTCAAAACTATCTATCTCGATATTCTAATGCTCAATAGTAAAACCGCAATAGACATGATCGCCGGCACGGTATTGTCCTCGCTGTTGCTGCTGTTGGCCGGTACCTACACTTTCGTTCATGTGCCACCCGAAAGCAATGTACAGCTACATGAGTTTCTGTTCGGCATTGCGTTTGTTTCACTGCTCATTATTTCCATGTTGCTGGTTCACTTTCTCAAGCGCAGTGAAACTGCCAGCAATCGGCTGCGCGTGCAGCTTGCGCTTACATCAGCGTTGGCACGGACTTCCGGCTTTGATGCCACCATTGAAGAAATCCTTGAGTCCTTGTGCAAACTATCCGGTTGGACTGTTGGTGTTTGTTGGTTGCTGAGAGAGAACGCTGAGAAAGGCGGTGCTTCTACCGAGATGTCTCAGTACTATTTTGAGTGTCGTAAAACATGGCATGAGGATCCGAAGACGGCGCTCTTTACTGAGACCTGTCGCACGATGAGGATGTGGTCCAATCAGGGCCTGCCCGGGCAGATTTTGCGCTGCGGCAAACCGATGTGGTTAGCTGATGTCACAGCAGAGGCATATTTCGTTGTCGCTCCTATTGCGCGCCAGGTTGGTCTGCGTGCCGCACTTGCGTTTCCTATAATGAAAGGCACTCAAGTTTGCGGCGTTGTTGAACTCTTTAGCGATCAATTGCGGACCCCCGACCGGGCGCTGCTGGAGCTCATTGCAGCGTTTGGAAGCCAGATTGGACAATTCATTCAGCATGAAGAAGCGACTGCATTGGCTAAGCTTAATGAAACTCGATTTCAACAATTGGCAGAAAATGTCGAAGACGTCTTCTGGATTTGCGGTCCGCATGGGATTCCCTTCCATTATGTGAGCCCCGCTTACGAGAGGATTTGGGGCCACAGCGTTGAGGAGTTGTATGAAGACCCTCGCGCCTGGTTGAAGTATGTTGTCGAGGAAGACCTTGAGGCGCTGATTCCAATCCTGGAAAAGCCTGCCCCGCCCCCTATTCTGGAGTATCGGATTTGCCGGCCTGACGGCAGTATCAGATGGATGATGTCGCGAAACTTTCCTGTTCTCAATGAAGAGGGGGAGACTCGCTTCTGTGGCATCATGCACGACGTGACTGAACGAAAAGAGTCTGAGAAGAGAGTACGTGAGTTCTATTCCACTGTCTCTCATGAGCTGCGAACGCCGCTGACCTCAATAAAGGCTTCTCTCGGACTGGTTAATGGTGGTATCGCTGGTGATATCGCTCCTGAAGCCGGGCATCTGCTTTCGATTGCTTCGGGAGAGTGCGATCGACTGGTTCGCTTGATCAATGACATACTTGATTTGCGCAAGATCGAGGCTGGAAAGCTGGAACTCAAGCTAGTTAGAGTCGCTGTATCGCAATTGGTATCAAAAGCGATCGAGTCTATCCGCGCTGTAGCCGAGGACCAGGGTGTTTCATTCGTTGTTTCCATCCAAACAAAGGGCGATGTCGATTGCGACATTGACCGAGTTCTCCAGGTGTTGGCCAACCTGCTTTCTAACGCTATTAAATACTCACCGGAAGGGCAGTCCATTGAAGTCGGCGTCCTGCGCAAGCCAGGAGGAGAGTATCGTTTTTTTGTTTCTGACAGCGGACCCGGGATCAAACCGGAACTGATCGGCCTGTTGTTCGGCAAGTTTCAGCAATTGGATTCGTCGGATTCCCGTCCGAGAGAAGGCACGGGGCTGGGGCTGGCCATCTCCAAAGCGATAGTGGAACAGCACCGGGGCAAAGTCGGAGTTGATACTAAATACGGTGAGGGTAGCACTTTCTGGTTCGAACTCCCCGGCGTAGAAGATCAATCTGATTCCAGCTTGAGCGAGACTTTGCGTCTGAAAGTTCTCTCCCTCTGAAAAGCTCATCAATAGGCACCTCTCGGGATCTGCTGTCGTCGAAGACAGTGGGATAGGCTTGGAGAGGAATTACCCATGAATAAATTTGGAGCCACACTAGCTATGCTCATGCTCATCGCTGGTGGGCTAACGTCGTGCGGCGTAGATAACAATCGAACTATCGATCGCGATGTGGAGCGCAACGTGAAAATTGATCGCGACAAAGACGGACGAATGGACAGTATGAACGCTGACCGAGACAACGATGGACGTCTGGATAGAGTCGATCGAGATTAGAGTGTATGGAGCGCGCTAATCGCTGTACTTCGCTCCCGCGAAGCAAAGGGCAAGACTACTGCTGTTTCTGCGGACCGAGGAACGACAGATCCGGCGCCAGTGACGACGATACAATTGGTTGCTGAGGCGCGTCGAGCGTGCCTGCAATAGCTGCGCCGGGTCCCGGGTTATATGGTTGCTGCAACATTTGACCGGCTTGAGGCAACATTCCCGGCTGTTGCATGCTGATTGTTTGCGGTTGAGCCGGCATCGAGGGAGCCTGTGGCGCTGCTTGCATCGGCTGTACCGGTTGAGCCATTGCCGTCGGATCTTGAAACACCGCCTGTGGTGCTCCTGATTGCATTGCGGCAGAAGGGTCTGCAGAGGGAATGCCCTGACCGACTTGTACCGGTGCTTGTCCCGGCATGCTCAACTGTTGTCCTGGCATAATTAGTCGCGGATTATCGCCGATTACATTGGCGTTGGCTTTGTAAAGCTCGCCCCACTTTGTTCCGTCACCAAGCTGCTCCTGCGCAATGTCCCAGAGATTGTCTCCGGGCTGCACGGAATACTGACCGGCGCTTGCTGTTTGTGTTGCATCCGCGCCAGGCAATTTCAGTTCAAGACCGGTGTGAATGAGATCGGGATTTGCGCCGATCACATCAGCATTCATCTTATATATTTCAGTCCACTTGGTACCGTCGCCTAAACGTTTCTTTGCGATGTCCCACAGGCAGTCACCTTTTTGCACGGTGTAATCCATTGCTTCAACGTTGGCGTCTCCGGGTTGCGCCGGTTGATCCCCTGGTTGTTGTTGCATCTGCTGTTCGCCGGTCTGCTGCTGAGCTTGTTGATACTGTTGCTCGACTGGTTGTTGCTGTTGCGCATGTTGTTGCATGGCCGATTGCGACGACGGTGCTGATTGCACCTCGTGATGCGGCGAGACGTGAGATGCGCGAGACTGACCGTAAGCTTTCGGGGTCGTGCGATGAGAAATTTGGTCCATAGCCTTGCTGCTCTGACTATGCGACATTGCGCCTTTGGACTGGTGTCCGACCGAGTCCATTGTGCCGTGGTGGTTTGTGCCAATAGGCTTCTTCAATATCGACATCATTGGTTCATCGGCTTTTAGGCCCTTCAAACCGGACCCGGCGCTGGCGGCCGGTGTCACGTCGGACGGTGTGCTGTAGCCGCCGGTGGCCATCGACGGTCTGTAATATTCCGGAACGCCGTTCTGAGCCATGAGTGGTTGTCCGTCGCCGCCGAGAAGATCGGAAACTCTGCCTGAAGGCGCGAGCTTAGGAGCCGCTTCGACTGCTGGTTGTGCACCGCTCATTTGATATCCGATGTTGCCGTTGGACATACCGGGGCCGCTAATTGAGCCTTCGCCGAGCTGGTATCCGGCGGGCAGCGAGCCGACTTCTTGTTGTCCGAAAGTGTTGGAGCCGATGTTCATGTGCGAAGAGCCTGCGGGCGAACCGCTGGCTGACACGAAGGTGCTGGTTGAGCCACTGCTTGCTGCGCTGGAGAACATTGAGTTGCCGCCACCGCTGCTCATCTGATCGCTGAACAGTCGTTGTGCGCTTGACAGATGCGATGCGGAGAAGTCTGGATTGACGCTCGGTCCGGACAACAATCCGTCGTGGCGCGTCGCTAGTTTGAGCCCCGGATTCGCGGCGCCCTCAAACTGTACTTTCTTCAAATCCAGCGGACCGGAAATGTTCAGGTGTTCGACGTTGAGGCCGCCGGTCGGGGCGCCTAATCCTCCGGACGCAGCGTGGATGGCACTCATGTCGAAGCCGCTGTTCATATTCATTCCCAGCTGTGACAGGATCGGCGCGTGACCCGGCAACATGGAGAGTGGCACAACCATGTGCTCACCGACGGAAGATGCCGTGCCGGTCATCAAGGAAGTCTTCAGATTGGCGACTCCGCCGGCAAGTTGCTGCGCCCACAAAGTGGGGTTGAACGCTTCCATCAGGTTGGCGCCAAACAATGCCGCAATAATTTCGAAGAGTTGTTGGCCTGCACCCAGTACGCCAGGCAGGCGGAGAATGAGTTGGATAGCCGGAGAAATCGCGCTTTTGGCTGCCATGGCCGCTGCCGAATTACCCGTTGCGCCCATGGCGGCTGCTTCGAACCCGGGAGGTACTGCTGCTGCGTGCGAAGCTAGAGCTGCGGATTCTGCGCCGCCTGTGCTTATCGGGGGCAGGGCCGCTTCTGCGCCGGTTGGTTGGAAAAATTGACGTGCGGCCTGAATGTCGAAACCACGCGACAGCTCCGACTCTACTGAGGCGGGCATTGCCGAACTCGCCGCTGAACCGGCGGAGGCATCTGCTGGAATTTGTGGTTGATCAAAGGGCGACATTCGTAACTTCCGCAGCACTCTTGGAAAGTAAAAACAATCTACAGCTCAGGAGATTCGAAGTCAAACGATTTATGGGAATACCACCACCTTTGCATCAAGAAGTTTAAGCAATGAAAACTGGGAAAATCCGCGGCCTCAGCGGCGAAGTGTCAAAGCTGCAATGCTGTTAATGTGCATCGTTGCTAGCGTGAGAATTGCGCGAGTATCTCATATCCCGATTGAGTGAGAAACATTGATTGGCAAGGCTTGTGCGGATTCGACCAGTTGGCCGACCGTTGGCGAGCAAAATGAAGTTTTACAACGGCGCCGATGCCTCTGTTGCTCTCCCCGGCTTTTGATGAGCTTCTTCGGCTAGTTGCGACCCGCGCGCGCAATTGAAGTTCCTGCGGGGTTGCGTTTACCGTCAAAAAGCTTGAGTTTGCTCACGCAGGGCGGCCGGACAGCAGGTACAATTCATGGATGATTCGATCTCGGGAGTGCAACACTTGAAGTTCCGTCCCCCTATTCTTGTTTTGGCTTGCTTGCTGCTTTCCGGCCTCTCGGCGCTGGCCAAAGAAGATTCGCGATTGATTTCGGCGGTACCTGCGGCTGGTCCGTCGCCGAAAACTGCTGTGACTCAGCCTCCAAGCGCAAATGACTCGACTGCGAATTCGACTGGCGAGGCTGTTCCTACCGAAGCGGCTCCTGCGGCACCGCCCTCGCTCTATTCCGCCGCACTCGAACAAGCTCTCCACGGCTACCGAGCTGCTCCCGGCGAGCTGTCGTTTACTCGCGTTTTAGAGACGCTTCGCCCGTTGCTCAGTCAGCCCGGTGCCATGCGGTATTCTGCCGCCAGTTTGGTCAAAGACAATCCGCTGCTGGGAGAACTAAAGCCCCGCGTTATTGAGTCTTCCGGCACAAGAATTTGGACGTTTCCCCGTGCACCCGAACGCAATCAGATTCTCCTGCAATGGATTGAGAAAAAGGAACAAGTCATTCAGGTCGGGCGGCGCAAGCGTGTTGACGTGAAAGTTTTCCTCCATGCCCAAAACTTTTCGCTTCCGGCGAATGTAAGTGCCAGAGAAGCCGGTTTTATGGTCATGAAGGACGAAGGCCGCGCACTGGTTTTGTCCGGAGATGGCGGAAACGGTGCGCTTTGGTTGTCTGCCCTGAGGGCTCAAGATGGCGGCTGGCACGAGGTTCCCGGATACTTTGATGCTCTTCCTTCTTTTTTGATCAAGAACGTGAGCGGGCATATCGGTTTTCGAGGCAGTGACCTGATTTTTAATATTGCTCGAATGGTAGAATCGACCGACGCTTCTGGGAATAAGATCCTGCTGCCTGAGGCGGAATCCGCCACCTATAAGTTTTGGGTGAAACCAACCGATGCCGGGTTCGCAATTGTGCCTTCGATACCTGATCCTGAGGGCTTTTCCACCGTAGTTCAGTTTCTGACCGCCGTGCAACAGGGACGAACCGATTCAACCAGGCCCATGCTGTCGGATCCTCGCCTGGCGAGCATTCCTAAGTATCTCGGCCTGCATGGTCATCCGCTGGATAGCGCAGCTCGCGTCGTACAGATGGTTGTGCCCCCGGCGCGAGGCCAACGGTATAGGCTGACGAACATCGGCAAGGATGATCTGATCTTCGATATTGCCAAAGTAAAAGGTGCGCCTCTGGTGAAAGCCATTTTCATTGCCCCGCCTGATCCATTTCTGCAAGAAACGGCAAGGTATTTTCCTTTGTACTCAAGGTTGGCCGAAGGCGATAAGGAAAAAGAGCCGCCCGCACCCGCCGCTGATGGCGGCTCGGAAAGTAACAGAAAGACTACTAAAGTCCGTCCCGGTCACAGGGTGGGGACAGCTTCCGATGTCCTGTGAGACAACGGCTGGGGGAAACTCGGCAAATTTACATAAAACCACACACATTGCTAACCGCGCAGGCGGGCATATAATTAGCGTTAAGCCAATGAGGCGGTTTACATTGCGTGAGGTTCCGAGAAGCTGCGGATGCGCAACCTGTGTTCTATCGGAAACAACTTGAGGGAAGCCCATTGAATTCCGACCGAGGCGAAAAAACAACGCCGGCTGCAAAAGTTGACGAGCCAACGCCATCGACTCTGCTTGCTTTTCGCACCTATTCCTACAAGGAAAATCTCTTCGCCGAGTTTGAGCGACTTGTTCAAGACGGGCGTCGATTCGACGGGCTAATTGTTGATTTGATGCAAACGGATTTCTCGATTCCGTTGAACATCTTGATCAAGTTTCATCATTACGGAAAGAGATTGTTGAAAGCCCATGGCGTTCTCTTGTTTATCAAGGCGGACGCGGCTGTGACTTTTACGCGAGACGACCCGGGCGGTGGTCTCAATTTCAACGTCTATGACAGTCCGTTCGGAATTTTCGCCCGTTATCCGATTCTTGCCGATTATGTTTGCGCAACCGTGGCGGGTATTGATCGTCGGCGCATGCGCGGTGGTGGTAACACTCTTGCCAATCACATTCTTTATACGTCGACTCCTGTGTTAACTGCTAAAGGTCGGGAGATGAAGGAAGCGTTTGAAACAACGCCTCCACAAAACTGGCTCTTGCAGATGATTGATGATTATGCCTCGGTCGAATCAATTAGCCGTGTTATGGAGACACGCCATACCGTTCAGGCTGATGAATGTCTGCGGATGTTGCAGGAGTTGGAAACTGAGGGATATATTTTTCCGATTTTTTCACGGATACAGTTTCTTTCGCAGTGCTACCACAATCATAAGCCGTTCCGCCTCGGTCGCTACATGGTGGCGGCTGGCATTCTCAGCGCTTCTCAACTCGAAGAGTTGCTTGAGCAGCAACAAGAAGAAGGCTGGGGCCGCAACCAGAAAACATTTCTGGGATTGCTCGCCGTGCGTAAGGGATACTTGAACACGCGCGAGTTAGAAGTTTTGCTGAACGACCAATATCTCTACGGCGGTTACCACAAAGTACCTGAAACCGGCACGGCCGCAGCGAATTCTCGCAAGGCAAGCATTGAGACAATGAAGAACTCAATGATCGGAAGTTTGGCCGCTATTGATTCGGCTGGGCTTTTGCAATCCATTGCTACGGCAAGAAAGACCGGGACGCTCACAGTCGAGGATCGCGAACAGAATCTAATAGTCGAGTTCTTGGACGGCAGACCGACAAAGGCCGGTTTGGGTAAGCTTAAGGGATCTGATGCTGTCGTCGAATTCCTGGTCAATTGGATTGAAGGCATTTTTGTTTTTCGCGATCAGCGTGACTCATCGCTGGGTGAAGAGTATCTGTTGCCTCAACCGCTTGATCGTATGTTGCTTGATGCCGCGCTGTGTCAGGATCAGATCAACACAATTTTGCAGCAATTGCCGGCTCGCAAAAACACTATTTTAGAACGCGTCTGGAACTTTGATAAACTCTGGTCCAGGCTTACTGCGGAGTCATCCGAACCTCTGCGATACTTCGACGATACGCCTGTTTCGGCGCGAGATCAGGAGAACTTTCCTGCAATTGCCTCATTGATTGACGGGTTGACGACCCTGGACGAAGTGGTGAAGGCGTGTGACGAGCGTCCCGCGCATGTGATACTGCGAGCGGTGCAATTCTTTCTCGATAACAAGCTCGTAATTGTGCAGCAGACATCTTTGTTCAAGCCTCTGAGCCTATTCCAGCGATTGGCCGCCGAGCTGCAAGAAAGCTTGGGACCAGAGGACAACAAGTCGATGTTGGAGACGAGTTTGCACTATGTGCATGGTGACTCGGAGGCCGCTCGGCGCTTTCATATCGATCGCGAAGGCCGCGTCAGCGTTGATCTCAGTCGGATGAAATCGACCAGCACACCGGTTTCTGTTGTGCTTTTGGAGCTACGCCGGTGGATGGAAGCCTATTTGGCTTACGCTCGTCGCCAAATCGATCCTGATACTGTGGACAGCGCCATCGCCCGCGTCGTTCAAACCGGAACCATATAGGCTTAAGTATAGAACGACGCCGGTTGTTATTTGTCGCGGCTCCTATTCCGCCTTCTTGGCTGCTTTGTCCATCAGGAAATAGCAAATAGTGCGGACTCCGAATGCGGTGCCGCCTTTAGTCAGTTCATCCTTCTCTTTGTCGGTCCATGCGGTTCCGGCAACATCCAGGTGCGCCCAAGGTACGTTGTCGACGAATTCCTTCAGGAACATGCCGGCGGAGGAAGATCCTGCTTCGCCCCGTGAACCGGCATTCTTCAAGTCGGCAACATCGCTCTTCAGACTCTCTTTGTATTCATCGAAAAGTGGTAGTTGCCAGAACTTTTCGCCACCGCGCCTACCTGCTGCGGTGACTGCCGCCACCAACTCTTCATTGTTACTCATGATGCCCGCGGCAATCTTGCCGAGAGCGGCAACCACTGCGCCGGTCAATGTGGCGATATCAATTACCGCATCAGGTTTTTCTTTGCAGACCCAGGCCAGCGCGTCGGCCAGTGTCAATCTCCCTTCGGCGTCGGTGTTGTTAACTTCGATGGTTTTGCCATTCATGGCGGTTAAGATGTCTCCCGGTCTGAGCGCTCCACCACCCGGCATGTTCTCGCAGGCGGCGATTACGGCCAGCACGCGCACTGGTACTTCAAGCTCCGCAATTGCTTTCACCACTGCCAGTGTTACTGCCGCACCGGACATGTCGTATTTCATCGTTTCCATGCCCTGCGCCGTCTTCAGCGAAAGACCACCAGAGTCAAAGGTGATGCCCTTTCCGACTACGGCGGCGAAGTATCGAGATTCTGCGGGAGTGTAGCGTAGTTCGATAAACTTAGGAGGCTGATGTGATCCGCGTGAGACTCCGAGGAAGGAGCCCATGCCAATTCTAGCTGCTTCATCTTCTTCTATGATGCGGCACTGGACATGCTCGCTTGAGATAGACGCCGCAATTTGAGCGAGTCTCGATGGTGTCATATTGCAGGCCGGTTCGTTGATCAAGTCGCGTGCGAAGCAAGTGCTCTCGGCGATAACACGCCCGGCGCGACTGGAGCGTGCAAAGGCATCGTCGTCCATTGCGCTATCCACGAAAACGAGTTCTGCAACTGGTTTTCTTTCCGGATTGGTTTCTTCGTTGCGTGTTTTGTGCAAGGTGAACGAATAGCTGCCGAGCAGCCAGCCTTCAACTGCCGTTTGCACTAGAGAAGCATCACCATTGGTGCGGATGGCAAGACACACTCGTCGGTATTGCTCTTTGCTGCCGAAGTGCCGAGCAAGCGATGCTCCTGCCTTTCTCACCGTGTTTGCGAAGTCGTCGCGCTTGCCTAGCCCGGCAATGACGAAGCGCCGCGCCGGTAACTGATCGCCTGGATAGAAACTGAGCAGTTCACCGCTTTTTCCTTTGAACTTTTCGAACGCCGCCATTTCGGTGAGCTGTTTGAGCACCGCTTCCGGTAGTTCAAGCCCGGGCTCCTGTAGCGCTTTGTCGACTCCCTCATCTAGAAAAACACCAAAAACAACTACATCTCCAGAAATTTTTCCCAGCGGTTCTTTCTCTAGCTTTAGTTCCATGGCATCCTTCTCAAGCAACTTCAACGCCTATTATATTGCGCCTGCGGTCAGAGTTTATGCTTAGCCGTGAACCGTTGAAATCCACGTTCACCCTTGCTGACCTCAATCGCTAACGACGGAGGTTTACTTTTGGGCTACACAAGGACATCGCCCGTGCGAGCGATGTCCTTGTTCCGAATTTGAGTTTGGCGTTACTGTGCAACCAATTGCGTGATACTGCGCATAAGAGGAATCAAGTGTTCCGTTTGCTGACCGCTGCTAACAGTCACTAAAATACCGCCGCCGAAGTCGGCGATAATCAGATATCCCAAGTGCGATTTTGCGACCAACTGGTGCAAGTGGTTGTGACCCATTCTCTTGATCACGTTGGTTGTGTTAACGTAGACACCGAGAGACCACGCTCCAACGGACTCAGGGTCATACTCTTGAGGCATATTGTTCGCGATCGGAATTCCGTCGTGTCCAACTATGCACGAGCCAACCACGCCTGGTTGTGCGGCAATATGATTGAGCAACTTGTAGATTTCTTCAGCCGCTTCAATGGTGAGGACGCGGAATCGTCCATCAGCGAGCTCGGACTGACCTAGCTTTCCGAGTTGCGCTTGGTCTTGCTGATCGAGCAAGAACTTGCCAATGGAAGAAATTTTTCCGCTGGCAACTTCTTGCTGGGCATCGATTTTCGTGTCCAATCGCCCAATGCCGGCAATCTTCGGAGGTGGTGGCATTGCACCGCTTTCTTGGGCTACGCTGCGAATGGACTGCACTGCTTCGCGAACATTGATCTTCGGTGCCGGTCCGGATGTACGTGGTGGCACAGCCGCGTCGGCCGCCGGACGAGCCGGTTGTGCCGGTTGCGCCGGTTGCGCCTTGGCTGCGTCCTTGTTGGTCAAGTTGTCGAAGATTTTGTCGACTGCTTGATCATCTATATTGCGGAATATTCCACTGCTGCTCTGTGCCGCCGGTTGCGGCGGTGCCTTCGGTTGTATCACCGGCTTTGACACCGCAGGTACTGGCGGTACTGCCTGTTGCGGTGCCGGTGGTGTCACAGCCGCTGGACGCGGAGCGCCCGGAACTGGCGGCACGGGCGGGTGACCGGGAACGGAGGAAGCCATTGGTGCTGCTCCGCCCATCGGTTTTGAAGGCATAGGCGGTTGGATTCCCGGTTTTGGCGGCATCCCTGCTTGGCCCGGCGCTTGTGGAATCGGAGGCATTCCCGGACGCGGTGCACCGGGAACGGGGGCGCCGCCGACAGGTCGAACTGAGCTTGGTCCGACCTGTTGTGGTGGCACCGGTGATGGCGGCACGCTTGGTGCTTCAGCCCCGGCGTTCACTTGACCGCTGGTATCGCCTTCTTTGACGCCCAGCTTCTTGAAGATTTTGTCGATGTCTCGATCGTCGAGCTTTTTCATCATGCCTTCCGCAGGCGCTGCGGCGATCGGGCCGGGAGCGCCTGGCATGGGCGGGCGACCACCGGGAGCGGGAGGCTTGCCTGATGGCGGACCTGGTGGTCGTACTCCCGGCGGAGGGATCGGGGTTACACCCGGTGGTCTGATACCGCTTCCCGGCGCAGTGTCGCGAGCGGCGACCGGCCGTATCATCGGGTTTGCCGGTTGTGGCGTTGCCGGTGCTGGAGGTTTTGGCGGTGGCGGAGCTGATGGCTGTTGCGCCACTGTCGGGGTTGGTGGTACGACCGGTCTTGGCGCTGGTGTTGCCGGTTTCGCCTGCATGGACTGGGCTTCACTCTCGCCCAGTATATTGGACAATCGATCCATCATCGGTTCGCCCGGTGCGCGTTGTTGCACTGGCACGTTGAACTGATCGAGCGCTGGCGCCGCTGGTGGAGTCACAGGCGTTGCTGGTTTCTGCTTTGCAATTCGTTCTTGAATGGACAGCTCGTAGTCTTGTGCTGCAGGAGGTGCCGGTGGAACAACATTGGAAGGTCCGCCCGCCCGTTTGGCCTGCGATGGTCCAAGACCTGACTCTTCCAACGAAAATGCTTTCCACATTCCCGTTTGAATTTGTTCTCCTTCTTCGGACCAGGCATCGGAACCGGCCGATGGACTGCCCCAGCTGTCCGCTCCCCAATCAGAATCTCCGGGCGCTTTCGGAGCTGTGTCCCAGGCGGGAGTCTGCGGTGCTGTTGGTATTTTGGGCGGTGTTGGCGCCGCCGTTGCCGAAGCTGGTTCGGTTACACCCCATTCATCCGCCACCGGAGCAGGAGTTCCCCATTCGTCTTGTTTGGGTTGCGGCGCCCCCCAACTGTTATCGGCTATCGGAGCCGGTTTGGTTGGAGTTCCCCATTCATCTGGTTTGGGTGGGCTGCCCCATTCGTTGTCGCCCCATCCGGTTTCTGCTTTGGCCTGCTGCGGTGCCGGTGTGGCGGGTGTTCCCCACTCATCCGCGGCGGAAGCCGGTTGTGGGTGACCCCAATCGCTGCCTCCGCTGCTACCCCACTCATCTTTGGGCGGAGCTGCTTGCGGTTTTGCGGTCTGAGGCGCGCCCCATTCGTCCGCAGGGGTTCCCCACTCGGAACTTGCAGGAGCATTCCAATTGTCTGTAGGGGCTGAGGGTGTTTGCGCCGAGGCATCCCATCCTGGCGCTGGAGCGCCCCAGCTGTCACTTTGCTGAGCCGTCGGCTGCGGTGCTACAGCTGCGGGACCGGCTCCCCAATCGTTGGCTGGAGCCGATGGCGATGAATCCCATTCATTACTTTGTTGAGCCTCAGGTCGGGCTCCCCACCCACCGCCGGAGCTTGGTGCGCCCCAGCTCTCGGCTGGTTCGTCGCCCCAGCCGTCGCCTGCACTTGTTGGAGCAGCTTGCGCTCCCCAACTGCCGCTTTGGGCCGCTGGCGACTGCGCGCCCCATCCGGACTGAGCTTTGGGAGTTGCGGGTTCTGCGCCCCAATCATCGTTTCCACCGGTTGCCGGAGCCGCTCCCCAGCCACCTTGTGACGCAGGAGTTGGAGGAGTAGCCCCCCACCCGCCTTGTGACGGAGGAGCCGAAGGCTCAGAAGCCGCCCCCCATCCACCTTCTGATGCAGGAGCTGGAGGAGTAGCCCCCCACCCGCCTTGTGATGGTGAAGCCGAAGGTTCGGGAGTAGCCCCCCAGCCGCCTTGTGATGGTGAAGCCGAAGGTTCGAGAGTAGCCCCCCAGCCGCCTTGTGATGGTGAAGCCGAAGGTTCGAGAGTAGCCCCCCACCCGCCTTGTGATGGAGGAGCCTGAGGTTCGGGAGCCGCCCCCCAGCCGCCTTGTGCTTGGACCGGCGGCGTTGAAGGTTGCGCGCCCCACCCGCCGGCGCCGTGTAGCGGAGCGGCTGGTTCGACACCCCAACCGGTATCCTGTGGTGGGGGAGCAGGCTCTCCGCCCCATCCGGTTGTCCCTGTTGGCTGTGGAGACTCGGGAGCGCTGCCCCAGCCAGCACCCCAACCGCCTGCGTTCGCCTGTTCCGCCGCGCCACGCGCCGGGGGAACACTTTCAGCTTGTGGTGCCCATCCGCCGGAGCTGGTGTCCGGTTCCGCACCCCAATCGTCTGCGGGCTGGCCCCAAGCGGCTGGCTGTTGACCGCTCTGCTGGGGGGAGCCCCAAGCTCCACTTCCCGTGGGCGGTGACATGTTCGCTGGTGCGCTCCACCCGGGGGGAGTCGTTCCTTGTCCCGGACCGGTAGGCGCTCCAAAAGCGCTATCTATAGAAGTCGGCGCTCCGCCGAAGGCGCTGTCGAGGGCAGGTGTGTTTTGTTCATCGGGCCAGCCGCTTGCTTCCGGGGGTCTGTTTTGTTCGTGCACCTGGCGACGAATGCTTTCAGCCAGGCTGGGCTGGCTTTCTTCCATATTGCTGGCACTTTTACGTTGGGGAACGTCTACACCGAACTTCTTCCCAAGTGATCCGCCGCTGGTAATCGGTTGGTCGTCGGCCTGCTGTGGTTGAATCTTGGACAAGCTTTTTAGCCGGGTGCTTGTTGCCAAAAGTTCGTCTTGCTCAAGATCGCTGGGCTTTTTCTTGCGCGGAGCCGGTGCCATGTCCTCTTCCGCGTCGGCGACTTTGCCGCGAGATATGTGTGGAAAGGAGATTCCGCCACCTTGTTTCCCCTGTTGTCCTTGTGCCTTGGCCGGGTCCTGTTGCTTCCCTTCCTTGTCTTTCTTGCCGCCACCAAAAAGATTCTTAATGGAGGCGAGAAATCCTGGTTTTTCTTGAGGTACTTCTTTCATGATTTTTCCTGCCAACGCTTCCTGGAAGTCTGGATTTTCGGGCAAACACTCCTCAGGCAATGGTACGTCCAAAGCTGCCAGAGCGACTTGGTCAATTTGGTGATGAAAACGGTCACAAAGTTCACAAGATTCCAAATGTTGGCTGACCATGCGGTCGTCCTGCGGCGATAGGTCCATATCAAACCGCTGCTGGATCAGAAATCGAAATCTGCTGCAATTCATAGTCATAGTGGGAGCACCTGCATTTTATCCGCGCCCCAGGCACTTGACCACTTGTACTCTCGCTCGATGCAGCCAGGCCATTATGTTTTCCTGGTGCTCATTCATAACTGTTGCAACCTGCGGCATGCTGAGCCGCAACTGGTGCCGAAGGATAAATACCTTCTTTTGCTCGTCCGGTAAGGAGCTGATGCAGCGCTTGACTCGCACGGTGCCCAGGATGACTGTTGTCTCCCAATCCATTTGCGAAGAACCGTCCATTGTTGGATCGGTCTGAGGTCCGGACGGTGTGCCGCTGTGTTGAGCGTGATAGTTGCCGACTGCTTCTACGATGAAGGTAGACAACATTTCCCAAACAGCTCCCTGGCCGATTTGCTTCGGGGATGCTTGTTTGACAAAAGCTATCGCGTTGCGAAATGCTTCGATCGTAAGTGCTTCGGCTGCATCCGGGTCAAGCGTACCGATAAAGGCAATACAGTAGAACATATCCTGATGCAGCCAGACGAATTCGCCCAATGCATTCCTGCCGCCCTTTTTCAAGTTGAGCAGTGTATCGGCGGCAGCAGTATCCGAATATGTACGAGAGGGTAGTCGTGCCATGTGTACGCAAAAAGAGTCTCAAAAATCACTGGCAAACAAACTGCCCGGACCAACAGGTGTCTGCCTTTACCAGTTTACCTAATTCGCGCCCATCAAGTCAGCTTTCGGACATAAACTGCACGGGACTGTATCAAATACCTCCGGCTGATATGCTTAGTGTGACAGACACAGGGTTCTGCAAAAGATAAATCTCAACCCATTACAACCGTTATGCCCCAAAAACCGGACTTTACTCTCAAATTTAGCCTTCAAAACATTGAAGATTTCTCACCTGACGCAATTGCGCGTTCTCCTCGCAGTTTTCGACCGGGCGATCTTGTCAATGCTTGTAACAACGTAGTCCTGACCGCGGAGGGGAAAATTGCTCCCGAGCACATTCTCTCCATTGCAAAATTCGTGACCGTGGATTTTTTCGCCATGGCTCACGGCTCCGGCTTGTACAACCGGCAGCCGAAACTTTGGGAGGCTCTGGCTAAGACTGCTACAGCTCAAGTGTTTATGGCTCGCAAGGGTTTCTTGCAGAAAGAGCAGACTGCTGAGTTCGACTTGCTGCTGCAAGATCACAAAGGACGCACCACCGTGGTCCTGCACTATAGCGCCCCCGACCCGCCCGGAGCGCAGCACGACTACCTGCGGGCATTTAAAGAATTCGTCAAACGGACAAAGCTTCGTCAGGGCACTGTCGGGATTTTTCTTTGCTATCCCGCACCATTTCCTGAACCAGTGCGAGCGTACATATTGAAGGAAACGAACGCTCAGGATCCGGTGCAGCGTTACGAGTCCATTTTGCCGCTGTTAGGCATACCGATTGATTTGTTTGAAGTCGATTCCACTGCCGCCGTTTCCCGGTCGGACCGGGCGAAAAATTCCGTTCGATTGATCCATCCTGATTTGAGCCGGAAAAAGAGCTGGAGTGGTGCCCGCGTACGCGGTGCCAACGTCGAGCCTGAAGATTGCGGTGACCTGGAAGAGTCGGACTCCGAGCCTTAGTCCTTGAGCTCCGGCGGGTAAACCGCAGGTCGAGCTGCTCCAGGGACTCCCGTTGCCCAATCGTATTAACCGCACAAGTGCGGCGGTTATCACCATTTGAGGCTTGTGCGCTCTGGAATAAAATGACCGGACTTAGTGTTTTTTGCCAGGCATCATTTCGACCTGTCCGGGTTTTTGTGTTCGGACAGCAGGTTCGTGTCTAAGCGCGGACGTCGCTTGCCTGCTTCTCACCGGAGTTAATGGGGGGCCGGAATTCAGATTATCGGCTGTTGCCTCAACTAACCTGTCCATCAACGACAAGGAACGACCAATGTCTCATCACCATGAAAATGCTGCCGTACCGCTGGGCGATCGTCGCAGCGCGGTGACTCTGGGATTAATCTGGATCACGATGGTGACGTTCTTTCCAACGGTGATAGCCGGATTTCAGTGGTTTAAAGAAGGCATTACCATGTCGCAGGTGCTGATCGGCACCATATGCAGTTGCTTTATATTGATAGCGTACACAAGTCCGGTTGCTTTTCTCTCGGCAAAATCAGGGCTCGGTTATGCCGAAATGAACAAGCGCATCTTCGGACCCTGGACCTGTGTATTTTTGAACTTCAATATATTGTGGATTTTTACCGCCTGGTACGGAGTGTCGGCGTTGTTTCTCGCCGAAGGACTCCAGGGCTTGTTTCATTGGCACGCCTCGGTTACGTTTTTTGCTTCCGGCCTGGCTGTTGCTATGGCTTTCAATAACTTCTTTGGATTCAAGGGCATTGCCAACTTCGCTCGCTACTTTGCCGCGCCGGTGCTAATCTGCTGGGTGCTCTACTGTTTCTTTAAGACGCTGCCCGGCTGTCCGGCTACAGTGTTGCAAGAAAGCGGACGACTGGAGCTCACACAAGCGATCACCATTATCTCCAGCTTTGTTATTGGCATCGCCGTTTGGGGCAATGAGGCCGACTATTGGCGGTACGGTAAGCCGAAGTGGTCTCTGGCCGTCATGCCACTGGCGCTTTCACTCCTTATTGGCCAAATTCTCTTCCCGGTCACAGGTTGGATGTTGGCGCGCATGACTAACATCACTGAATATGGTGCGGCGACCGAATTTATTAATACCTATTCGTTTGGCGGATTGGCCATTGTGGGCGCGATAGTGCTGATTGCATCGCAGTTTGCTGCAAATGACTCCAATTTGTTTGGTTCCTCCTTGGCGATGAAGGCGCTGAGGACTATGAGCCACAAGCAATCTGTTGCGGTTCTTGCTCTGCTGGGGACCTTAACGGCTGCCTGGCTGGCCTGCTTTGGAGCGGCAAAGGCTTTGGAATCAATTGCGGCTCTCAACTGTGTATTCTTGCCTGCGCCTTCGATTATTGTGATTACAGAAGTCTTTCTCGTGCGCGGATGGTTGTGCAAGCAGAAGGGGGTCTGCGTCGAAGAGTCTGATCACGGCGCAAAGAAGGTTGCTCTTGCTGCGTTGCTGTGCGCAATAGTTGTCGGTGTTGCCACCTCGGGGACGATTCCTTCTTTGGCTTCCTGGCGCGTTGGCATTTGCCCGCTTCAGTGTTGGCTTACTGCGTTGCTGGTTTACTTTCCTCTGCGAGCGCTGCAACTGCGTCAGGTCCGTGCGATCGCGAGACCGGAAATGGTTCGTGTTCCGGCATTGAGCGGACAATCGAGAGTTAACTCTGATTAGAGCTTCGACCTGACGGGAACGTTTCTGGAATGCGCCGCCTCGTCTCCATCCTATTGCCATGAACCAGCTCGGTGATACTTCTGCGCTAGAACTACCAGCCGAATGGACCGCTGCCGAGCATGGTCTTACGATCGTGGAGCCCGTTGCGTCCACGCTGCAATCCGTTGTGTACAAAGCGCGACAAGAGTTGCTCGGGCGAGTCGTCGCGCTGAAAGTACGCGTAGGGACAGACCGTATTGATTTGCTGCGCTTCCAGCAGGAGGCAAAGATACTGCAGGTGCTTGATCATCCGGGGATCGGCAAAGTTTTCGGTTGCGGACAACTTGGCGACAACGCATACATATTAATGGAATGGCTCGAGGGAAAGTCTCTGGAGCAATTGATGAGTGAAGGACCTGTTCGATTCGACCTGGTATCAACAATTGTTCGCGACATTACCGCCGCGCTGTCTCACGCGCACGGGAAGGGTATTGTACATCGCGACATTAAGCCCTCGAATATATTTATTGAAGAAAAAGATGGAAAGTTTCTTGCACGGCTGATCGACTTTGGCATTGCCCGCCCACTGGAGTCGAGTCAAAGCTATACCGCAACGGGAACTTTGCTTGGTAGCCCTGCTTACATGAGTCCGGAGCAGTGCACCAAATCAGTCATCGATGAACGAAGCGATATTTATTCTTTGGGATGCGTTCTCTACCAATTGCTTTCCGGGGAATACGTCTTTCGCGGATCTACTGCGGCGGACATGATGTACCGACATGTAAACGAGAGTCCGCTGCCGTTGAAACCAAATTCGTCTGCAGCCAAAGTTGTGATGAAGTGTCTGGCGAAGTCACCGGACCAGCGCTATCAGACCGCTTCCCAACTGCAACAGGCATGGATGGATATTGATGATATGCCACCGTCTGCTGTTGAACCTCTCCGCGCCGGAGCAAGGTCTAAGGTTCTGTTGTACGCGGCGATTGTGGCTTTGCTGATAGTTTTCGGCTGGTGGTTGCGACCTTCTGAAACATTTCAAGTAGCGGAAGATTTCCAGAAGGAAATCAAAAAGATAGAGACCGCAAATCCTGAGGATACCATTCGTATCTGTCGAAGTTTGGAGCAGCGAACGCTTATGTCAAGCGAAAGGTTTAAGGTTTTGAAAGTACACTTAAATGCTAGCAAAACCTTGAAGAATGCAGAGGAGAGTATCGATATTGCAAGGCGGCTGGGAGCGCTATCGGAGCGAGTTTCCGTTCATCCCGACGTGACGATCGCGTTGGATCATTCCGCCAACGTTTTGCGCGATAACGGGTTGTACCAAGAGGCGGAGAAGTTCTATCAACGAGCTATCCAAAAAAGAGAGGCTTATGGTTCGGGGTATGAGAAATTTGACGTGGCTTGTTACAAGATAGACTACGCCCAGCTACTGAGCAGGATCGGGAAGTTCAAAAGAGAAGAGTGCCTTCTTCGGGAGGCGCTTAAGCTTCTGGTGGAGGAGCATCCCTATAGTACCCATCCAGAGGCGGTAGCGCGTTGCCGCCTGGCAAAAAATGCACTGGTCCGACAGAAGCCCGATGAGGCCGCTGAGCTAAGAGCTAAAGCTTCCGCACTTCTTGCGCCGGAATCTGTGAAAAACTGGAGTGAATTCGAGCTAGTTAGTTTTCGAGCAATGCTTAAAGAGCTCGACCAATTGATCCAGAAGTCCTCTGTTCACTAAAGTGGAATATTGCCGTGCTTGCGTGCCGGCCTTTCTACTCTTTTGTCTTTCTGTACGGTCAAGAATTCAATGAAGATGTTGCGGGTTTCGCTGGCCATCACAACGTCGTCAATGAAGCCCAGTTCGGCTGATAGGTAGGGATTTGCGAATCTCTCTCGGTATTCCTGCACGTAGTGCGATGCCAGTGCTTTACCGTTTTCGGCAGCGAGCTGCCTGCGGTAAAGGATATTTACGGCGCCTTCTGCGCCGATTACAGCAATCTCCGCACCGGGCCATGCAAGGTTCAGATCGCCGCCGACATTCTTTGAACCAAGCACGTCGAATGCACCGCCGTAAGCTTTGCGCGTAATTACTGTCAGTTTCGGCACTGTAGCTTCGCAGTACGAGTAGAGCAATTTTGCGCCATGACGGATAATCCCCATGTGCTCTTGTTGTTTTCCAGGTAGATAGCCGGGGACATCAACGAATGTGATTATCGGTATATTGAATGCATCACAAAAACGGACAAACCTCGCGCCTTTAACGCTGGCATCTATGTCGAGAACGCCGGCCAGAACTGATGGCTGATTGGCGACGATTCCTACGACGTGGCCGCCCAGTCTAGCGTATCCTGTAATGATATTGCGTGCGTGGAATTCGCTGACTTCAAAGAAATTGCCGAAGTCGACGACGCGTTTGATTACTTCGTGCATGTCGTAAGGTTTGGAGGGATCGGTTGGCACCAATGTGTCTAGCTGTTCGGCGCCGGGCGGAATGGCTTCATCGCCTACTTCGATGAACGGGGGGGGCTCGAGATTGTTGCTCGGAAGGAAAGAAAGTAGATTGCGCACTAACCAGAATGAATCGTCTTCATCCTCCGCCAGGAAATTGGCCACTCCGCTTTTCTCGTTGTGGACAACGGCACCGCCGAGTTGTTCGAAGGTCACGTCCTCTCCGGTAACAGTGCGAACAATCTCCGGCCCCGTGATGAACATGTAGCTTTGGTCGCGCACCATGACGGTGAAGTCCGTAACGGCGGGGCTATAAACTGCACCACCGGCGCACGGTCCGTAAATAACCGAGATTTGAGGCACGACGCCGGAGCAAGCAACGTTGCGATAGAAAATATCGGCATAGCCGGCCAGGCTGCTTACGCCTTCTTGGATTCGAGCGCCGCCACTTTCATTGAGACCTACGACAGGGCAGCCTGCTTGCTTAGCAAGATCCATGATTTTGCAAACTTTGCGCGCGAAGACTTCGCCAAGGGCACCACCGAGAAAAAGCGGATCGTGAGCGAATAGATAGACCGGACGACCGCCTATGCGTGCTTGACCGGTAACTACACCGTCACCGGGATACTTTTTCTCTTCCATCGAAAAGTTGGTGCACTGGTGCATTGCGTATCGATCAATCTCGAAAAACGTACCGGGGTCGACTAGTCTCTCGATTCGTTCGCGCGGGAGGAGGGCGCCGCGCTGATGACGTTTCGCTGCAACTTCCGGATTGACTGCGGCAGCGGCTTTGCGGCGCTCTTTCAGCTGATCGTTTGGATTCATTTTTGTCGTTTCCATAGTTCTCCGTCCCCGTTCTCTACACAATTTGCAGCAAGAATGCGTGCACGATCGACAAGTAAATGGTCATGGTACTTACGTCTAAAAGGCTTGTTATTAATGGTCCGCTGGCATGGGCCGGTTCAATACCCATGCGCTCGAATATCAACGGTATCAGGGTGCCGATGATTACTCCGAGCGACATCGTCAAAAACAGCGAAACTCCGACTACTAATCCCAGCGTGTGTGCTTCTTCTTTGAACAAGAAGCTGAGGGCATAAGTCAAAAGTCCGCATGACAATCCGAGCATGGCGCCCACTCTCATTTCATGCCAGACATTGCGCAGGGCCTCTTTGACAGTAGGTTTGCGCGACGAACCGCGTATGGTGATGCAGGTGCTCTGCATTGCAACGCTGCCCGTCAAACTGGTGAGCAATGGCATGAATGAAGCGGCAATGACGGTTTGCTTAATCACTTCGTCGAAGTGCGTTATGACCATCGCCGAGCCGGATTCGATTAGTAAAGTGACAATCAGCCACGGGATGCGTGCGCGAAATGCACCGGGCACGTTTGCGGCGAGTGTGTCGCCCGTATCGGTTGCGGTGACGTCGATACCGGAAGTTTGATAGATGTCTTCCGTTGCCTCTTCTTCGAGCACGTCGATAGCATCATCGGCGGTGATGATACCGCGCAGTCGTCCTTCAGCATCAACGACCGGCAATGACAGCAAGTCGTACTTCTGGATTTTCTCGGCCGCTTCTTCCTGGTCTGTATCAACGGAAACTTTGATAACTGACGTGTCCATTAGTCCTGCGACCGTCGAGTTCGCAGGAGCGGTTAGAAGGTCTTTCACTGAGAGCCAGCCTACAAGGTGTTCGTCATCGTTGATGACGAATAAGTCGTAGATTTCTTCAGCTTCCTTCTTATAGGTTTCACGAAGATGTGCCAGGGCTTGCTCGGCCGTCATATTCATGCCGACTGCCAGATAGTCGGTGGACATGATGCCGCCGGCGGAGTCGTCCTTAAAAGACATGAGTTCCTGCAAGTCTTCCGCTACTTCATCATCGGTCATCTGACTGATGATTGATGTTGCCTCGTCCTCGGGTAACTCGGAGAGCAGGTCGGCTGCATCGTCCGGCGACATGTTGCTGATAATGGAAACCACTCCCTTATCCTGCAAATCTCGCAGTAGATTACGTTGGTGGTCCGGTTCAAGTTCCGCTAGAACCGCCGATGCGTTGTCCAAATCCAGCAAACGAAAACACGTTAGTCTGCGTGTCTTATCCATGCCAACCAGGAATTCCGCCAGGTCCGCCGGATACTGATCGTTTAATAGCATGCGCAGCTGTTGCCGTTCCCCCGAATCAACGAGGTCGGCCAGTTGCTCCAGATCCAGGGCAGTCGTGGTCATCGGCCGGCAACTTTGGTACTAAAAGGCATCACGGAAAGGAACCCTTTCGGGTCCTAGACGCCCTTATGATAACCCTATCGCCCCCGGAAGTGTATTACTTACTCTTCCAGATAGCCTGCGAGTTTACTTGACCAGGCCGGTTGCCTTAGTTTTCTGAATGCCTTGTGCTCGATTTGGCGAACGCGTTCCCGCGTGATATTAAAGAGTCGTCCAACCTCTTCCAGCGTGCGCTGGCGACCGTCTTCCAGTCCGTAACGTAAATGCATTATGTCTCGCTCACGTGGAGTGAGCTGGCTGAGCATCCGGTTGAGATCTTGCCTCATCAGCTGCTCTTCGGTATTTGCATCCGGCCTCGATGATTCGCTGTCTTCAATCAGATCGCCCAGGTAGGTCTCTTCATCCCTATTCAGAGGCATTTCCATTGAAATGGGTTCGCGATCAGCTTGAATAATTTCCTGTACTTTCGTGACAGGCAGCTCCAAAGCTCGTGCCAATTCTTCTTCTGTCGGCTTGCGTCCAAGTTCTTGTGCAAGTCGAACGCTGGTTTTTTTCATCTTATTGATGGATTCGACCATGTGTACGGGAACGCGAATCGTGCGCGATTTGTCCGCTAATCCGCGACTAATAGCCTGCCGGATCCACCAAGTTGCATAGGTGCTGAACTTGAAACCCTTTGTGTGATCGAATTTTTCCGCTGCGCGAATTAGTCCGAGGTTGCCTTCTTGAATAAGATCTTGGAATGGGAGTCCGCGATTAACATATTTCTTTGCAATGGAGATTACAAGTCGAAGGTTCGCTTGAATTAGCTTTTTCTTCGCTTGCTCATCGCCCTTGGCTATCCGCCTGGCAAGTTCGATTTCTTCGTCCGGTTTGATCATCTTTACGCGACCAATTTCGCGCAGATAAAGTCGCACTGAATCTTCGGTGAAAGAATCTTCCTTGCCACCAGTGCTTCCAGTAACAACGTCGGCTTCGTCTTCAGCTGCTACCAATTCTTCTTCGGCCGGGCCGAACAAAGTGATTTCAGACCAATCGTCGGAAACATCGTCCGTAAGTCTTGAAGCCAATTTACTAGTTCTCCCTGGAGGCATATTTGTATCCTTTCCTTTCTATCGAAGTTTTACCCAGATCCCGTTCCGGTCTAGCAGTCAAGATGCATGTTAAGTTTCGTAAAATTAAACGCACGCACGGATATAGTTGCTGATTGAAATGAAGTTCGAAAAAGGCTCACCGCGATCTGATATATTCAACTCCTTTGCTTGAATGCAACAACAGGTCGGGAGTGCCTCATGACGAACAAATACAACGCCCGTGTGAAACGGGCTCGCCGCAAAGCTAAACTTGAGCGCAAGAAAACTCGCGTAAAAGAAGCAATAGCCAAGGCAAACTCCGGAAAATAGAACTGCGCAATTGCGAGTTCTCCGGATTTTCTACTTGCGCCCGAAACATCATTCGATGAAGGAGCGCTGACAACTCGCCGAGTTGGCAGCATCCTTCAGTCGGGCGTGAAGGCAGGCCACAGAAAGGATCATCGGTTTGACAGCTACGGCTACAAAAACAAGAATCATGTCGGGTATGCGTCCGACAGGCCGATTGCACTTGGGGCACTATTTCGGTGCGTTGCTCAATTGGCTGGAGTATCAAGACAAATACGACTCCTACTTTTCTATTGTTGACTGGCATGCTCTAACAACCAAGTATCAGGATGTTAAAGGCATCGGCGGCAGTATTCGCGAGATTGCCCTGGATTGGTTGTCGGTCGGCATCAATCCGGAAGTGTCCACTATTTACGTGCAAAGTGCGATTCCGGAAATTGCGGAGTTGCACTTGTTGTTGTCCATGATAACGCCGCAGGGTTGGGTTGAGCGAGAACCAACGCTCAAAGACATGGTTAAGATGCTGGCCGGGGACGAAACCGAAGCACAAGAGAAAGTGACATACGGGTTACTCGGCTATCCGGTGTTGATGACTTCGGACATTTTGGCTTTCCGCGCTGGACTGGTGCCTGTGGGAAAAGACCAGCAATCGCATTTGGAATTTGCTCGCGATATTGCTAAGCGATTCAATCATTTGTATGGAGCTCAATATTTTCCTGAGCCTCATCCCAAGTTCACTGACACGCCATTGTTGAAAGGGCTTGACGGGCAAAAGATGGGCAAGTCGTACAACAACGACATCAAGCTTGCCGACTCGCCGGAAGACGTACTCAAAAAGGTGAAGCAAGCCATTACCGATCGCACCCGCATCGCGCGCGCCGATCCAGGGCACACCGACTTGTGTGAAGTACCGTGGCCGATGTACAAGATTTTCGCACCGCAATTGACCGATCAGGTAAAAAACGAGTGCGAGTCTGCAGTCATCGGTTGCGTGGACTGTAAGACCCGTCTTGCCGGCACCGTTAACGACTTCCTGGCGCCGATCAGAGAAAAGCGCGCCAGCTTTGAAAAGGATCCTGAGACTGTCAACAAGATTTTGAAGTACGGCAACGATAAAGCCCGGGCTGTGGCACGTGAAACGCTTGCCGGTGTGAAGGACCTGATGGGTTTGAGTCGCTGGGTCTAGAGCGTCGGGGAGAGCTGTCCGGAATTTCAGACCCGAACTGGCTCGGGAACATAGCGTGAAAGTAATGGACTATGCCGCTCCGGCTAAAAGATTGCTTCCTGTGGAAAAATGGGTCGCGTATGCTTATGCGGCCAGCTTACCTTTGTCAATGACGGCCAGCTGGGGATTGTTCATCGTCGGGCTTGTGATTCGTTGTGTGCTTCTTTTGGACGCCCGTGCGCGACAAGAAACCAAAGCTGCTATTTTGTCCGCACCGCTGACGATACCGCTGGCAGTCTTTGCCGTGTCCGTTGCTATCTCAGGAGCGTTCAATAGCGAACCGACATATGGGCAATGGGGAAGCGGCGCACTCGGCGAGGCCTGGAACTCCTTGGGCACCCTTAAGAACCTTCTGCCTTACTTTTGGGCCGCGGTAGTATTGCGAGCCCATGCACGAATGAGTCGCAATGCTTTGCTCCTTCTCTTGCTTGTTTCATCCGTTGCCGGCGTGTGGGGCACCATTCAACAAGTGTTCAACATCCACCCGGGCTATAAGTATCTGCAGGGAACCGGATTTCTTGGCGGACCAATGGCTTTCGCCGGCCAGATGCAGATGTTCAGTTTGTTGTCGCTGGCTTTTCTTCTTACCGGTGCTTTCAGAATGAACCGCATTGATGCTGCTGCTTGCGCGGAAGGAGAAGAGCCTCCGCGTGCAGATTTTGTGGAAAAGGGCTTTCCCTTCCTGCAGAATAAGTACGCCTTTGCTACCGTAGTCGTTGCGAACTACGCCGGTGTACTTTTCGCTGGCGAGCGCAGCGCCTGGCTTGGTGCTTTCGCGGGAACCGGTACGTTGTGCTGGTTGTACTGGCGTAAAATTCCGTTGAAGCTCCTGGCCGCAGGGACTATCGCGATTGTGATCTGTTTGACCTCCGTTCCGCTGGTCAAAACTCGTTTTCAAACCTTGCTTTCAGGCAAGGACGTTAGTATTTCCGCACGGCAAACAATCTGGCAATCGTGCTTAGAATTGATACCGCAGTCCCCTGTCGTCGGTGTTGGCATTCGACGATTTCCCCACTTCGATATGCCCGAAGCGATTGTTCCCGGTGTCTCAAAAGATCTCAATCACGCGCACAGCAACTATTTTCACCTGCTCACGACTACCGGGACCTTGGGACTGGCTGCCTATTTCGGTGTTGTCACTTGCTTTTTCATCGCTGCCCGGAAAAAATTATCGGAGTCTCGAAAATCCGGCAATGCCTTCGAATGCGCGCTGGCGCTCGCTCTTATCAGCGCGTTAGTATCGCTGATGGTTTCGGGAATTTTTGAGTATAACTTCGGCACGGCACAGGTTCGACTTGCGCAGTGGTTCTTGTTTGGACTTTTGTAATGGCTATCACTCGTTGGCTGCTTCGCGTTGTTGAATCTCGTTCCATGGGAGTTTCCACACTGATCTGCGAGCAAGTCCTTGTCTGCGTTGTTGCGGGCCTTGCAAGGAAAATGAAGTTAACCAACACAATTGCAAAAGAACTGCTGCAAGTTTTTAGCGTTGACCTAAACTGAAGTAACTGAGTTATCCGAAAGGGATCGTGTTCCGTTTCGAACAAATTGGTGGCATCCATGTCAAATTCGCTTGTGTACGGTAAAACCTCTCGCTCCTACCAAAAACTGGACAACAGCATCTGGCGCGATCGATTGCATCAGATGCGACAAACGCAGGAGGCAGACCCTCTGACCATCCTTCTAGTCAACGGTGGCTATCTGTCGGCAGTAGAACTGAATGAGGCTCGTGATGCCGCCGCTGCGCTGGGCAAAGACCTCCTGCCGTTCCTGGCGTACTCCGGCTGGTTGCCCCACTGTGAGCTCGACCGCATTTCGATATTGAGCGAATTGATGAAGCACGGGCGGGTGACTGAGTGGATGGCAATGCAAGCTCTGGCCAAAGCAAGACAGTTCAATTTGACGATGGAGAATGCCCTGTATCAGCAGGGCTGGCGCAATTAGAGCAATTTTTCTTCTCCTCGCCCGGAATCTCACTTGACATTGCCCCTTCTCCTAAATAAGATGGGGCAACTTACTATGTTAACGAGCTTTTAATGTGGACGGGGCGATAAACGCCCTGATCTCAACCGTGTGTGGTCGAATCCGATTTGGCTGCTTCGGCTAGCATCACACTGCTTCGCTCTTGCCGGGTTGCGGGGGCTTTCGAATCGATGCCCATTTTCGGGTGGTATAGTTGGAGAAGGAAGTTATGTTGCAACAACAAACCAGCCGGAGTTATGTAAAACCAGTGGACAATCGCAAATCAGATCCTTCAGTCTGGAAACAACGGCTAGCTGATGAGGGCGCCCCGCCAAGGCAGGAAGACACCCTGACTAATCTGTTGATGAAAACGCGTTTGCTTCCGCAAGAAGAAATTTGTCACGCAATGGAAATTGCCGAGTCTCTTGGGCAGCCGGTCGATCAGGTTCTTTCGAACACCGGAATTTTGCCGGAAGAGTTGCGCAATCTCCTTGTAAAAGCAGCTAACTTTATTGAGCGTGGACTTGTGTCGGAGGCGCTGGCGATTGACGGGCTGCATGTCGCTCACCGCAAACGTCTATCTTTCGAAGGCGGCTTATCTTACTTTGGCTGGGGTTGGTGAGTCCGGGCCGCTCTGCAGGTTCTTCTTGAAAAATTCAATGGTGCGTTCTACCGCTGTGCGACTGCTAAGCGTATGCCCTTCGTCGGGAACGATCAAGCATTCGACTTTTAGCCCTGCTGCTGTCATTTTATCCGCTAGTTCTGAAGACTGTGCCGAGGGCACAACCGTATCGCGCTTACCGTGAACGATCAACAGTGGCGCATCGTCCGCAGACAGCCTGTTGACAGGACTGGCGCCATTGCGCGCCGCTTGTGAATTTCCGGCCATTAAAATTGCCAGTGGACCGTTTGGATCGTTAAAGTCTAGTTCCGCGTCCGGACCCTGTTGTTTGGGAATCGACGCAAAGTCTGTCGGACCAGCCCAGTCGCACGCTGCCTGCACCGCTGTTTCTCTTTTCTCGTCCTTGGGCTCATTACCTTCAGCAATGACTGCGATATCGCCCGTGGTGCCAAGCAAGGCGGTTAGGTGACCACCGGCGCTGTGTCCCCATGCGCCGATTTTATTCGGATCGAGCTTGTACTGTGCGGCATTTTTGCGCAACCAGCGAACGGCTTCCTTGCAGTCGTTTATCTGCGCCGGGTGAGGCTCATGTTGGGCCAGCCTGTAGTTGATGCTTGCTACTGCAAAACCTTGAGACACCATTAACGGTACTGCCAGGGGATGATTCTTATCCCCGGCAACCCAGGCGCCACCATGAATCCAAACCACGACAGGGAAAGGTCCCTCGCCTTCCGGCACATACAAATCTAATTGTTGGAAGGGATTTTGCGATTTGTCCACATAGAAGATGTTGCGGTGAACTGAGATTGGCTCCGGTTTCTGGCTGGTCGCTCCTACAAATAGAACGAATATAACGCTAACCGCGGCGAGCAGCGCTAACGGAAGCAGAGTTCTTTTCGTCATAAATTGCCTGAAAACACATGATGGCTTTCGCCGCCCGGTCCGGGAACGACCGTGGCTACGTTGCCCTGCGGGCTTACAACATTAAATCCGCCGTTTTGGCGCGGAATCAAGGCGGCACTTGTGCCGTCCGGGCGCGTGATGGTGTAACCGCCATCCATACGAGGAGCCAGTGTACCTAGTGAGCCGTCCTCTCCCAGTACGGCATAGCTTCCGCCTGGCGTTTTTTGAAACGTCATACTGTGACCGCCGCCAATTACAGAGACGGAACCATCCGGCATTTTTGTTACTTTAGATTTGGCGCCGTTTGGCCAGTAAATGGTGTACATGCTGTTTCGCTTCTTCTCCGGGAAGGGCCATTCCGGTTTCTCCTCCATATCCGGAGGCAAATCGGTATCCATTCCGCCAGTCAGCAGTGCTGCCGCTGCGCTGCCGACGCCGCCGACATCCGCTGCTACTGTATTCACTGTTGCGTGCCAGAGCCGATTGAGCGGACCGGGTTGTTTGCCTGCAAATTGTTTGCTTGAGTTATTGGGATTTTGGCTGTAATGACTGAAATCCGGCGGATTAAGCGCTGCAGGTGAGTGCAAGAGTTGCGTGTACGACTCTTGCGCGCACACAGGTAAAATCGACATTGACACCGCTAAAAGGGTGCCGGTTGCAATCTTCATGAGATTCACCCGGGTAATTGAAATCTATTAAGCTCCCTATTATACCGTCTCCCGGGACCGGCGATACGTGATTGAATTGCTTGCTGAGCGAAGCGTAAAGGATACTTGTTGCCGGTGAGCGAATCTCGATTTGACGACGTCGAATTCTCATACACCGACGGCTGGTATGTCGCTATTGCTCTACGTCCTTACATCGCCAGTCAGGGCAATACCGCCGAGGAAGCCGGTTCCAACCTTCTTGAAGCGCTCGCCTTGCATGACGATTATCCGACTTCAACCAGGCCGATCGATCGAATGAGTCGGGCTGATGAAGCCGTTTTCACCAAGCTGACTTTCCGGCAAATCAGGTTTAAGCTGGAAAATGCCGGATTCACGGAAGTTCGGCAACTTGGCAATCATGCTAAGTTCGTGCGTCGCGAGGACTCTCAGATTTCCACTGCCGTGATGCCGCATTACATTGAGATTGCGTCCTCAGTGTTGGCTTCCATTGTGAGACAATCGGGATTGGACCCGGTTTATTTTTGGGAGTGTTTGTGAGTTCTTCCGCCGAGACGTCAAACAAAGCTGCAGCACCGAAAGAAACCGGGTGTACGGTACTTCTGTATGATGGTGTATGCGGGCTTTGCAACAATGTGGTGCAGTTCGTGTTGCCGCGTGATCACAAGCAACAGTTTTACTTTGCCTCGCTCCAAAGTGAGTATGCTCATGGAATATTGCAGCGCTACGGCAAGAATTCCGATGTGCTAAGCACAGTCTATTGTTTGGAAAATACCAATACGGCCGACGAGAAATTGCATTCGAAATCGCGCGCCGTCATTTGTGTTGTATCGAAATTGGGCTTTCCTATGAGTTTAGTGTCGATCGGAATCATCCTGCCTTCGTTTGTGCGTGATGCTCTGTACGATTTTGTTGCCACCAACAGATACAAATGGTTCGGCAAGCATGATGTGTGCCTGGCGCCTACCTCTCAAGACAAAGAGCGATTCCTCGGCTAACGTCTTTCAAAATTGCCGGTAGTACCTGTGTAATTTCCCGGGCTGTCGGAAGTTTGCCGTAATCGCGCGCTAGCATCAAATCAGTTGCCGCAACGAAGGTGTTCGTTGGCAGCTGCGATGGCGGTAGTGGTCAGAACCTTTGGTGAACAACGATGAAGCAGGTACAAGTTGTGGATGGAGCAGTCGGCAATGAGTCGGCGGTAAAGCGGCAAAGGTCGCGCGAGTTTGGACTGCTGAACGTGCGTGGTGTCGTTCTTCCGATTCTTCAAATTTTCGCATGCGCGCTTGTTCTTCCCTGCTTCGGTAATACCGGAGTTTCCGCAGGGCATACGCTGGCAAACATCTGTATAGCCTTGCTAGTGCCTGTTATTAACTCAATGTTGATTCACTACGAAAAGGAAAAATCTGGAAGTCCTGAATTGCTCTGGTTTGCTGGTAGCATCGCTTGCGGTATTGCTACCGTGTATGTTCCGATTTTCCTTTGGCTGCCGGGCTGTTTCTCTGTATTAGGGCTGGTCTGGTTTCTGACCGGGGGGGTAGCTTGCGCTCCTGTTTGGCTGGCGCTTTGGCCTGCGCTGGTGCTGGACGGAAGGACGGCAATGCCTGTTGCAAGTCAGCGGATTAGTTTGATAGTGACGCTGTTTTTAGTTTTTGGGTGCGTCATTTTTGGACTCTCCGGGGTGTTGTTTGTTCCGCTGGCATACGTTTTCATTTTTGTTGTTTTTACAACCGGCGTTCTTTTCTCTGTTTGTCCTGCTTTATCATTGGCGGTAACGACTCGCTTGCTGTCCGGAATTGCTTGCGGTAGTAATGTCCGCCATCGGCGGGCATTGTTCGGTCTTGGTTTGGCGTCGGGAATCATGTTAGTGTTGTTGCCTGACTTCAGTTTGATGGTTACCAGATTTGCTCTGAAGAAAGCCGAATCATATGATGTTGGAACCGCCAGTGCTGCGGTTCGAATGCTTCGCCGGTTCGGTAATCCTGAGCAGATCGGCGATGCGTGCCGAGATCCTTTGCGAGCCGCTTTGGATGTGCCCGCCTTATTGTTTCGAAACGCAGGGAAGTCGGCAATGGCTATTCCTACTTACTATCGTGTGACGGGTAATTATTGTCGCCCTGAGGAGCATCCGGTTCGACTCGACCGCGCCCTGGAAGAAAGAACCGGAGTACGTGAAGCCATCGCGCGGCAAGAGAGTTTGCTTGCCGGCGAAGATATCGGTCCGGCAATCAACGGACTGAGTTTGAGTGAGTCCCTGTTACGAGCTGAAGTTTCAGAATCGGGAGCTTTGGCCAAATCTGTTTGGACGTTGGCATTCTCGAACAACACAACTATCAACCAGGAAGCTCGAATGGAGTTCCTAATGCCATCACATGCGGTGGTTTCGGGTGTTTGGATTTGGATGAACGGCACAAAGTGTCGTGCCGACATCGAGCCGCGAGAAGCGGCCCGCAGCAAGTACACGGAGGTTGTTCGCGTGCGGCGGCGCGACCCGGTGCTGGTTACAACGACTGGACCGAACAAAGTGTTGGCGCAGTGTTTCCCCGTTCCGGCAGCAAGTACCCTGCGGATAGAACTCGAGTTCGCGTATCCTGTCTCGTTTGAAAAGGATCGCTCGTACCTCCCGCTTCCGATAATTGCAGCGGGTAATTTTGCAATTTCTCGTCCGCACGTGGTTGAGACTCCGCACGGTGAAATTGAGCAGGTCTGCGATGAGCAATTGCGAAAGAACAGCAGGCGAAATCGGGGTTTGAATCATCCCCCCGCTACGGTGGTTTCGTCCGCCGCGAAAGTTGAATTTGTCAGGGTTCGGCGCCGACCGCTATCTTCGTTGTTTGTGGTCATCGATGGCGGCAAGGAAATGGCTGCCGCTTCCATGGAAATTCTTCGAGGAATCGAACGAGCTAATCCAACTATTCCCCTGAGCGTTTCTATAGCGTCCGATGAGGAGACCGCCATTCACTGGCCGAGGATCGATCAGGGGGACAATTGGAAAGGCCAGCTGCAGCGGTTGAAAAACTACACTTTTGTCGGCGGACCCGATAACTTGCCTGCGCTTGTGCATGCCTCGATGTCGGCGTCTGCCCGGCCGAATTCGGGAGTGTTTTGGATTCACGGTCCGCAACCATACTTGTATGGCTCCGCGCCACCAGGCCAAATTGCCAATTTCTTTGCGGAGCTTAAAGATTCCGGTGTCGTGCTTAGCGAGTACGAGGCTGTTCCCGGACCGAACAAGATTGTGCAGTCGATGGAAGATCCGTTGCGTGTTTCCAGACCAATTCAGATCGATTCGGTTATGCGGACCGGGTCCGTGTCTGAGGATGTCGAGCGCCACCTTAACTACCTTTTCGGACGCAGCGATCTGCCAACGCCTCGATTTGCTCTTCTAACCTCGGGGGTGAGGGCCGCCAAAGCCAGCGCCGGGGAAGACGGCTTGCTTCGGTCTCTTTGTGCCCGCGATCGGGTTGGAAGACTGATTGCCGCTGGTGACACGGAAAAAGCTACTCAGGTGGCTTGCAACCATGAAATTGTCAGTCCGGTTACCGGTGCGGTGAAAATCGACGATAGCGCCGCGGTGGCGTCAATGTCGTTCGCCGTGCCAAACATCCAGCCGTATGAGCCAGGGCTGGATGGCGCCGTGAGGTGCCTGGCACGCAACGCACTTGCGTTATGGTTTGAGCGGATAACGAGCCAGTTGGACCGGTTGAACGCCTCGGAATCTTCTTCCTTTAGTCAGTTTAATAGGCTCAACGTTGCCCCGGGAAGTTCAGCCTCGATTGGTTTCTCCACCTCCGCCACCGCAGTGGCTCCGCCGCAGTCCACCCGGCTGCCGGAGCAATCGTCCGGGCTTCAGTCCCTGTTGACCGACAGCCGCGACAGGCTTAAGTTGAGCGGTTTCAGAGCGGAGCTTGTGCCGCTGCTCGTGTTAATCGCGAAACTGATAGGTCTTGCCTGCTTCTGTATCTCAGCGTTCCGTATCGTTAGTTCATCCTGCCTGTCGAGACCTCAAAAAATCCAGCGCGGTGTCGGTCTTGCTTTTTTGCTTATTGTTTGCAGTTTGATTTGCGGGTGTTTAGAAGAGATCTTCTTTCTTCTGGTGTAGTTGAAACTACCGACACGAACCTGAGCCAAGCACCCGGAACGGGGTGCTTGGCTCACTCAAAAGGGTGATTTTTCGAAGACTTCATGCCCTAGTTTATGCGCAGTTTAAGCAATTGGTACTATCATGGAAACAGGCTTGGCTCTTGAGTCTCGCGCCCGCGCAGATGGTGTCGGCAAAGTTCGTGTCGAAGGTCCGTCCTTCAATTCCGATCCGTTTACGTTGAAACTCAATGAGGGCGAAAATCCTTTACGCAGGCTTGTTGTTGAGCGAAACAGATGAGCAGATTCCGTGTTACTTTACTGCTGGCTTAGGGTAAGTCACCTAGCAATATCATCCATCCCGGAGGCAATATTTTTCCCGTGCCGATCTTACAAAAGTGCTCTTGTCGCGCTTGCCTATAGGTATGCAACTTATTCATCGTCAAGAAGAACGAATAATGCGCCTGAACAGAGAAACCGGGCAACCGGTTCCCCTTGTTTGCGGCCCTCATACTTTTTTACTGCCGGCAGTTCCGTCACCGTGGAATCATATTCGCCTTGAGCATCTTTTGATTGAGCAGGTCGAGAATCCTGAATGTTATTCCGGAACGGAACATTTCATAAGCAGTCTCGTAAGTTCATCGCCCGTTCGTGCCGTATTGACGAAGGACGGCCGGAGGAAGGAGCATATGATTTGCCCGTCTGATCTTGTAATTTCACCCGTTCTTCAGAGCACTGGTTGGCGCTGTGGTGATCGCCATGAAGGGCTGGTCGTTGCCTTGTCGAATCAGTCTCTCCGTGAGCTTGCTTTTACGGGTGATTTGGATTTCGAAATTGTTTTCAATGCGCCAGTGCAAGATTCGTTTCTCTCTGCTTGCATGACTGAGCTTCATCGCGAAAAGCGTAGCTCATTTCCGGGGGGCGCCTTGTACGGGGATTCGATTGCAACCACTATGGCTGCGCACTTGCTGACTCATTATTCCGCTGCACGAGTGCGCTCGACGCAAGCCAAAGGTAAGTTCGACAGCCGGACCTTGAATTTGGTCGTCGACTATCTTAAGACTAATGCTTGCGAAGGCATTTCTTTGACACAGCTCGCTTCTCTGGCTCATATGAGCCCTCATCATTTCCTTCGGACATTCAAAGCCTCTACGGGAATGACGCCCCATCAATATCTCATCAATCATCGTGTTGCCCTTGGAAAAGACTTGCTTTACTCGTCTGATTTTACGATCAAGCAAGTCGCTAAAATGGTTGGTTTTTGTGATGCCGGACACTTCAGCCGACATTTCAAACGATTGACCGGCGTTAGTCCGGGAGTGTACGCCGGAAGGGTGGCAAAGGAACTTGAAGGCGGAAGTGCGGAAGGTGTCTCGTAAGCTTGGGGATTATCGGGGTTTTATCCAGTAGATGAATGTATCCGTGAACAGGGTTCGAATTCTGGTGGCGGAAGATCAAGCGATCTTGCGCAGCGGATTGCGAATTATTTTGGAACGCTTCGAGGATTTGGAAATAGTTGGGGAAAGCCACGATGGCGTGGATGCTCTTGAGCGTGTTTTCGAGCTGAAACCAAATGTGGTGCTGATGGATATCTTGATGCCTCAGATGGATGGTATCGAGGCAACGAAAGAAATCAAAAGGCGCTTTCCCGATGTGAAAGTGATTATTTTCACGATGTACAGTCGCAATGATGATGTTTTCGGTGCGCTAAGTGCCGGTGCCGACGGCTACTGCATGAAGGATGTCGAACCCGAAGCTTTGTATCGTGCAATTAAGGCTGTTAGTCTTGGGGCGAGTTGGCTTGATCCTGCCATCGCGGAACGCGTCTTGAAGGCCGCTTTGGAGAGCAATGAGAGGAACGTGCTGCAACCTGACCTTCCTGCCAAAACATCAAGACCTCGATTCGATTTGACCGACCGCGAACTGCAGGTGCTCTCAGGAATAGTCGACGGATTGTCCAATCAGGAGATCGCCGATCGATTGTTTCTCAGCGCTGAAACGGTGAAAACTCATATCAGGCGCATCATGCAGAAATTGGGCGTCGCCGACCGCACGCAAGCTGCGGTTAAGGCGCTGAAAGAGGATATTCTCTAGCGGGTTCTGTAACGGTTCTTCGACGTAATCTGTGAATCACTGTATTCCGGGCGAACACGCGTTGGAACATCTCGTCTGCTTCCGGCGCACGATTGTGAGCCAGAAAATAGCGTCCTGCGAGCATCATGGCGTCGCGACTTGTTTGAAGCGCATTTAAGAATTTATCCATCATGTTACCAAGGTAAACGCTAGGGGCTCCTGTATCATCTCCGCGGCGAATGATTTTGCGTCCCCCGACGGCGGGAAAATCCTTTGGAGGCGCTCCGGCTCTTCGGCAAGCCTGCTCGCCTCCGCGCGTAGACTGCGACGAATCCCTCTTCGCGGCGGTAAACCGCCGCAAAGAGCTACGCTTGGCCGGAATAGATCAGTGCGTATAATACTTTTCCGGGTCCACTGAAGTCAGCGCATTAATCGGAGACGCCTCCAAAATGAATGAAAACACCTCCGGCCACGGTCCGGCCGCGATCGTACCAGCGGAAGTAAGGCGTTGGAACTGGGGGGCTTTTTGTCTGGGATGGATTTGGGGCGTTGGTAACAGTTGCTGGATTGCGCTGCTTGGCCTGGTACCGATAGTTAATCTTGTGATGCCTTTTGTCCTTGGCGCCAAAGGAAACGAATGGGCTTGGCGTAATCGCAAATGGAGCGGAATTGAGGAGTTTCACAAGGCGCAGAAAATTTGGGCCGCCGTTGGGCTCTGTGTGGTGATCGGCGGCACAGTCACAGTTGTCGGGTTGACTGGCGGCATTGTAGCCAGCGTTATTATCGGTGTTCAAAGTTCACCTCCTTATAAAATGGCTATTGCGCAACTGGAAGGTAGTACCGAAGCCAAGGCTGCCTTGGGCGACGATGTCAAAGCTGGATGGACGACCAACAGTAGCGTTCAGGAAACCAACGGCAAGGGCAGCATGCAAATAGAACTGGATGTCGCCGGCAGCAAAGGCTCAGGCAAGCTCTATGTCTCTGCCAAGAAGGAGAATTCACGCTGGTGGCTTACCCGGTGTGAACTGCAGACGGACGAGGAAAACAAGCGCATCAATTTGCTTGAAAACAAGATCTAAGCGCCGCCTGCTGTATGATTCATGCTCGTTTGTACCGGTATAAGGAACAGCATGATGATTAAGCAGAAACTGACTGAAGTTGCGGTCGATGCTATTACCGATTACGTCAAAGAGAAAATTGAATGGTTGAAGAAATTTGATCTTGATCAAGATGGTCGCAAAGATGTAGATCAGATCATTGAGATTGTGGTGCGTTGCGGTCAATTGACCAAAGAATCAATAGACCATACAAACTTCGCCCAAATTGCAGCCGGTTTGGACCAGATAATGACTGGCGCCTCTTTAATCAAAAGTTCCGTCGATCAAGAGAAGTTGGCTGCCATGTCTAAAGAGTTGGGAGCCGCTTGGCACAAGCTCGGACATTTGGCTCAATTGTCCATTCAGTACGCCAAGGATAATCCGCAGTCGAAGTAGCACCAGGAGATAACCGCACCGTTGCGAGCAATAACCTTGACCACGCGTCAGGCGTTCACGTCATCCAACCAATCGGGAAGAAGCTTTTGTTGACGGCTGATTGTCTCTGCACTTGATTGAACCGGTGGTAGGTCTGAGCCGTCTGCGGCCATGGCAGGGATCGATGCCGGATTTGTTGTTAGTGCGTTAAGTAGATGCTCCGTGCGTGTTCTGACTTCAATACGTGAGTGCTCCTGCAAGCAGGTGAAGAGCTGAGACTTCGCTGGATCGACCAGGTCTCGGCGACGAAACAGCAAGCACTCGTCGCCGCCATTGAATTTCGACCACAGATCGGGATCGTGATGCAAAGCTACTAGTGACGTGTCGATCAGCCAGGTCGAGAAGTTGTCCAGGTACGCTCCGAAGTGGTTCTTGTCGCGGCTCGGGTGTTGATAGTTGGGATGTCCGATTTCGTTGCTTCGCTCCATTGAAAGGCTTGGCACGAACATACCGTCATAATCCACCAGTACCAAATGATTGTCTTTTACCATAATATTGCCATGCTGCAGGTCACCATGGGCGATACCGGCGTAGTGTAGCGATTCCGCCATTGTGCGAAACTCATTGATCAGGGGCAGTAGATTGTCCGTGCGGCGGAGAGCTTCTTCAATATAGAGATGGAATGGGACGCCCTCCACCCACTCCATCTTTAAGACCGGATAGAAATCCGCTCCTACTCGAATGCCTCGATTGACGTACTCGAAGTCCACCGTGGAACTCAAAGTGTCGGAACCGATGTATTTGCTCAACTGTTCGTAGCGATACTGGCGATCTTTTGCAGGATTGAGAAAACAGCGCACTGCCCAGTTTCGCTCAGGGCATTGCAACTTGTAGACGCTGGCGAAGGTCCCGCTGGCAACTTTCGGCATTCCCATCATGTTCAGTTCTGCCTCGCCCTGTTGCAGCGCCTTGTCATCAAATGCGGTGCGCGCATCTTGAATCGCTTCGTTAAAGTCTTGCGGGCTTGGCCATGAAGAACGCTTTGCCACCGGTGCTTGTTGTGCCGAGTGGCTGCTGACAGCCGATCTTAGCTTCCCTTGCTGCTGCGTTGTGCCCCCGAAGCGCGAGTGCAATGACGATTTGCCCGCAGGCGCTTTGTATGTTTTTGCCGACAATAGAGTATTTAGCTTCAGAATATTTTCTTCGGTCAGCAACTGCATCGTTCGAGCGATATGGTCGCAGCTCAGTTTCTCGCTCGAGTGCGCTGCACTCCAATTCATATGCACGGTGAAATCCTGCGTGCCAGTCTGTTCCACGATTTGCCACGTCAGCATCATTGTCCTGACTATGGCTTTGTGCTCTGCCTTTATCCCAAGAGCGAGCAAGAGGTCTCGTCGTTGCACATCTTCCACGTATTCCAGCCTGGCAGACAGGCGTTTCATAGCGTAATCGCACTGAGTCACTTCCCACCAAAATCGATTCAGGGGATATGGCATGCCCCCGGGTGGATGCGCAAGGGAATCCTTAATTTGGTCCATAATCGTGACAGGCATGGCCTTGCATGTCGGATAGCAAGTCATTGTGCCCTCAGAAGGAGTACTTTGAGACGAAAAGCAGAGGTAAAGCACTGCTCCGGTCACTAAAATTGGCAGGGCGAACTCCATCTAAGCCTTTCTCCTCTTCCATCTTATTCCCCGGGTGTCTTAAGTCACTAACAGCAAGGACGTTCAGCATTTAACAAGCCGATTGTCGATAAAACTGGCATAATGGATTTTAGTATCCGGATTTAACCCGAAAGCGAGGTCACAGTGTCCGCTAAACAACGGCTAGACGACAAAAACGTAGAAGTATTGGCGGGTGACCTCCCGAAAGGCTTCTGGAATTTCAATGGCTCCGAGCTCAGTCAGGTTGAGAAAGCCTCCATAGATCTCGCTCAAAACATCAAAGAGATGAACGTTCGCCTGAAGCGAAAGGTCAATAATCTGGATCTAGATGATGTTCCTATGAGTCACATTATCGGTATGATCAGCGGGCAACTGCTGGGACCGATAGGCGGTCTTGCAACTCATGCCATCAATGGGGTGGCCGGCAGCTGCGAGTTCGTTTGTGTGGGTTGCGAACTCAAAGACGGGCGCAAATTCATTGCCTGGATGCACGGAGAGGTTTATAAGCGCTGGGAAAAGCTGCACGCCGAAGCCAACCCCGTCGACACCTCAGCCGAGAGAACCTCCGTCTAACCGGCTTTGCGACTGCCCCGGGAAGATTTTTCGATTCATCGCAAGCAACTAGCGAACCTTTCGTCCGTCGATCACGGCATCGAAAAGCCCCTCGCTGCTATACTTGCTCGTCTTTGTTGCGGGGGGCGGAGACTTCGATGAAAGCGCTTACTCAATTACTTCTTACGACTGTGCTTGCGATCGGGTTTGCACCGATTGCCTTAGCTGGCAACGGTCCTGTCGCGCAGCCGGACGCGGTTAAAGAGGGTGTCGCCGCTAATGCGTCGAAGGCTCACGCTCAGGAGCCATGGTGGAAGCATGCGGTCATCTATGAAATTTACCCTCGCAGTTTTGCCGATGCTAAGAACACCGGCACCGGCAATTTGAAGGGAATCACTCAGAAACTTGATTATCTCGCGCAACTGGGCGTTGACGCGCTCTGGTTGACACCGTGTTATCCTTCGCCGCAAGTTGACTTCGGCTACGACATTTCGGACTACTGCGCCATCGCTCCGGAATACGGTACGATGGAAGACTTCGATGAATTGGTCAAGGAAGCGAAGAAACGCAATATTCGCATCCTTATGGATCTTGTTTTGAACCACACGTCGGCAAAGCATCCCTGGTTTGTTGCGTCACGATCAAGTCGCGACAACGCTAAGCGAGACTGGTTCATTTGGCGTGACGGTAAAGGAAAGGAGCCGCCGAACAATTGGCAGGCTCTCTTCGGGCACTCCGCCTGGCAGTATGATCCTGCGACCAAACAGTACTACTACCATTTTTTCTATCCCGAACAGCCTGACCTCAATTGGCGTAATCCCGAAGTCAAAACCGCCATGTTCGACGTTGTGCGCTTTTGGCTGAACAAAGGCGTCGCCGGGTTCAGGCTTGATGCCATTAACACGTTGTACGAAGACCCGGAACTGAAAGACAATCCGATTAAGCCAGGCAAGAATGCTTACGGCGATCCCAACATGGAAAATGCGCACAACTATTTGTTGATGCCCGAAATTCACTCCGCATTGAAAGACTTGCGCAAAGTCGTCAACTCTTACGATGGACATCCCGTTTTGCTTGGCGAAACTACTGCGGAGGACATCGGCCGATTGGTTAGCATGTATGGCACCAATGATGATGAAATTCAGTTGCCGATGGATTTCCGCTTTGCCTATGTGGATCAGTTGTCTGCAAACACCTTTCGCGAACGAATTGCCGAAATTGATACCAACGCTGCCAACGGCTGGCCCGTTTATCTATTCAGCAATCACGATCGAACTCGACACTATGATCGTTATTCTGCGTCGCCGGACATCAAGACTGTTGAGCAGAAGGATCAAGTAGCTAAGCTGCTTGCTGTCTTGCTGCTGACCGTGAGGGGAACACCGGTCATGTATTACGGCGAAGAGCTCGGAATGCAGAATCGCGATCCGGAAAGATTGGAAGAGGTTCAAGATCCTATCGGTAAGCTCGGTTGGCCCAAGGAGAAAGGGCGCGACGGCGAACGCACACCCATGCAGTGGACTTCCGGACCCAATGCCGGTTTTAGCGCGGTGAAGCCGTGGCTGCCGGTCGCCAACAATTACAGGACCCATAATGTGGCAGTGGAAGACAAGGACCCGGACTCAGTTCTGAACTTCTACCGCGCCCTGCTGAGCATGCGCAAATCGAATCTTGCTCTCCGCGACGGAGACTATAAGGCGTTGAACACCAGCGACGCCAATGTCCTTTGTTACGCTCGACGAAAAGGCAACGACAACGTCGTTGTTGTCTTGAACATGAGTAATAAAGCGCAGACGGTTAGTATCGATCCTGCTTCCGCATGTAACGGCACATCAGATCAAGCTGCAGTTCTTATTTCTTCCTCGAAGAAGCTCAGCAAGACTGTTTCAATGAGAAAGTTGGATCTTGAGCCCTTAACGGCCGCGGTTCTTGAAATGCGTTAGCGGTCCGACGATCGTATAATCTTGAAGCGGTATTGTTCCTCCGCTGGAATGCTTTCGACCGCGACGAGGCAAGGGTTCTCCAATGTCGATTCGTGAGGCAATCTTTCTGGGCACCAGCAGTCAGGTTCCCACGCGTCTGCGGAACCACAATGCTGTCTTTCTGCTCTGGGATGATCTTGGCATTCTCTTCGATCCCGGCGAAGGAACCCAACGGCAGATGATTTATGCAGGAATCAGTGCCTCTCGGATTACGCACATTGCTATTACGCACTTTCACGGCGACCACTGTCTGGGGCTGGCCGGAGTAATCCAGAGGCTTTCGCTGGACCGCGTTCAGCATCATGTTCAGGTTATCTATCCTGCCAGCGGGCAAGTGTTCTTTGAGCGACTACGTCACGCTTCAATCTTTTACGATGGCGCTACTATAATACCGCGTGCGGTGCCTGTTGATTCCGGTGATATGGAAGTCGCTCGAAATGGCAGCTCTCGTATAATCGCCAGGCGATTGGAGCATGCCGTCGAATGCATCGGTTATCGCGTTCAAGAAGATGATGGATCTACCATGGTCCCGGAACTTCTGGAAAAGTTTGGACTTCGAGGACGCGCCATTGGCGATCTTAACCGGCGCGGAAGCGCCGAGGTGAACGGAAAGATCATCTCGCTGAGTGATGTCTCTGTGCCAAGGAAAGGCCAGTCATTTTCGATAGTAATGGACACCCGTCCCTGTGATGGTGCTCGCGCGCTGGCTCGTGACGTGGATCTTTTGGTTTGCGAGTCTACTTATCTGCGCAGCGAAGAGACTGAAGCCAAGGAGCGCTATCACATGACTGCCAGTCAAGCTGCAGCGCTTGCGGCTGAAAATGGTTCAAGGCAGCTAGTTTTGACGCACTTTTCGCCTCGATATATGAGAGGCGATGATTTCGTCAAGGAGGCCTCCGAAATTTTTCCGAACACTCAGGCGGCAGAAGATCTGATGCGCGTGGTCGTTCCTCCGCGCATTGCGTCCGGAACACCAAGCAACGCTTAGATTTGGGCGTCACTCAGAAGCACTTTTGCTTGTGGCCGGTTCACAATCCAGTAGCTTACACGCCTGATGTTTTCCGGGTGGCCCGGTAGTGATGCCATCTTCATGTCCGATTCGTTCAAGCTGAGACCGAAGAGAGCGATGCGGCTCACTTTGTCGAATGGCATGTCGGTTTTAATTACCTGGCCGGCTGTACTTATAAGTTGAGGCAGTCTTGTCAGTGAAAATGCCGGGTCGGACACCTTCTTGAAGGCTATCTTTAAGACTTTTTGCTGTCGTCCGATCCGTCCGATGTCCGCTTGCGGACTTTGCCGAAATCGAATATATTGCTCGACTTGCGCGGGCGAAAGCTGCTGCCTTCCCGCCTTCAAGTCGATACGAAGTTTTCCGGAGTTGTCCGTGTAGTGCATTCTTCTTTCAACGTCGACTTCCAGTGGACCGATCACATCGAGCACCTTTTTCATTGCTACCGTATTCACCACGACGTAGTGGTCGACCGGTACATTGAATGCAGTGCTGATGGTCTTCATTGCGAGCGCTGGACCGCCGTACGCGTAGGCCGAATTAACTTTGCCGAATCCGTGTCCCGGGATCGCAACGCGACTGTCGCGCGGAATTGAGACCACAGAAATTTTTCTGTTGACAGGGTCCAGCGTACACAAAATTGTCGTGTCCGAACGTGTGCGCCCTTTCTGGCTGCCGCTCACGGCCGCATTGTCCACACCCATCACAAGAATTGACGTGCGGTGAGGAAGCGCTGCCGAAGCTGCTTGTGCCAGTATCGTCATCGGGTTTATGGATAGGCGTTGATTCTTTTGTGGGTCTGCGTCTGCGGGAAGAAGTGTTGTAGCAATTATTCCAGCGAGAAACGACCATGCGATCGATCTAACCCGCTTGGAGCTTCGGGTCGAAAGTGTGTCCATTGTTGCACCACTGTGCCAAAGAAAAAGTTGATCTATGCTTTAGACGACCCGCCTGAAACATTCTTTGTTCCACCCAATGCAGGTATCCCCCTTCTTGCGTACAAAAGCGGGATGCACGAAAACGGGATTCGATCGAGTCTCGTCCCGTTTTCGCCGACCGGTAGGTAAACCTTGATGAAACCTGACTGCTGCAAAGGTCAGGGGCTCTTCGCTTTCACTTTCGAATACACGCGAACACAGAGGTTCGTTTTTGTCGAAGCCGTCGAGTAGCCTCTGCCAAGGAGACCAGACGATTATGATTCGCAATTGCGAACCCGAGCAACTGCAAATGAGCGCTTGGGTTTCTGCGAACGTACCCGCAAACATTGACCAGCGGGAGCTGTTCAGTATTTCGGCTAAACTAAACCGCGCTACGCGGCTTTTTTCTGCATCATTTTGTAAGCGTTGTAGAGAGCACACACACCCACTAATCCGTAGATTATACGAGTGACCATACTCGTATCGCCTAGCAGATTTGATACGGCGTTATAGTTGAAAGCTCCTACTAAGCCCCAGTTTATGCCTCCGATAAGAAGTAAAACGAAAGCGATGACGTCCAAGTGTTTCATCATTTTAGTGTACCCGTGGTTTTCAAAATCAGCTGCCCGCCGGGTTCTTCCCGGACGAGATTGTTAGCTTGATTAATTTCAGTTTAGTATCAAGTGCGGTGCCCTGTCAAGTCCGCCGCCCGCTAAACCCCCTTACTCTCAGGATTTAGCGACCAACGTTTGACGTGTGCCTAAAATTTAGTTGCCTGGAAGGCTGAAGTCGAAATCGTAGAACTCAAGTCTGGCGCACGACTTGCACCGGCAGTTGACCGAGAAGTTCTAAGTCGCTTTTGCAGACAGGGCACGTTGTCGGCTGAGTCTGTTTTCTTATTGTAAATCTCCAGGAATGCCAACGGGGATACAGGACCGCCAGCCATCGGCGTCAATGGCACTCTAGTGCCTTGTGCTGAAAGCTACACGGGGAAAACGCTTCGACTGCGACGTTGCGTGGCATAAGGAACTGTGCTCCTCTTCACGGCGTAGCGATGAACGAAGAAGACGTCAAAGTAAGACTCGTTTTGGACGAGGAAGATCCGCAAGAAGTATCGAGCGGAATGATTGCACGACCCCTCCAAGAGCGTATAGTGGCGCCAAAAGCCTCTTACGAGGCCGAAGCCATCGGACTACGCATCGAGCGGCTTATAGAGCAGCACTGCGTGTCTAAGAGTCGCGGCGGTGAAGCGGATATGCTGTCGCGTCTGCTAGTCGATGTTCACGACGGCGGGGTTGGTCTAGTTGACGCTGAACGAATCGTGACACAGATGGAGAGCCGGTTTGCTAACGGCAACGGGGCTGATGCTGCGAAAACCAAATCGCAACGCAACGTCGGCGCCATTGTCATAGCTGGTCTCCTGGTCTGCGCTATCTTTGTCGGTCTGGGCGGATTCATGGTGGCAGCTCAGAAAGCCATCAACAATGTCGGCGCCAGTACGCCCACACCGACTGACGCGGCGGGCACGGCCGTTCCTGTGGCTTCGGCCCGCTCCTGGCAATACTACGCGAGTCAGTCCGACGCACCGCGCATCGCGCAACAATCAATTGACGACAAGACTTCCACGAAGTTCAAGCTATTCAACTCTAGCGGCGAGCCAGTGCAAGTTTATTGGATCAGCTATGAAGGCAAGCGCGTTTTCTACGCCAATGTGGGCGCAATGAAAAGCTTTGAGCAGCTAACCTTCTCATCCCATCCTTGGCAGGTTCAGAGTGCGAACGGAAAGGCGCTTCTGTATTTCGTGGCTGGAGACAATAAAAACGAGACTATCGATTTGGTCGGCACAATGCGATCCTTGAAGCGATAGTCTCGTTAGTAGTTATTAGAAGGACTTAGTGGCGGAAGCAGCGTTGTCCCGTGAACAGCATGCAGATGCCTGCCTTGTTGCAGGCCGCAATCACGTCTTCGTCCTTGATGCTGCCACCGGGTTGGACGATAACCTTGATGCCGGCGCGTGCGGCTTCTTCGATATTGTCCGTATTCGGGAAGAATGCATCGCTGGTCAGTACTGCGCCTTTTGCTTCTTCTCCGGCTTGAGTGAGAGCCAGCCGCACGGATTGAACTCGGTTCGTCTGTCCGATTCCAATTCCGAGAGAGCGGCGATCTTTCGCCACGAAGATTGCGTTGGAAGTTAGATGTCTAACTACCGACCATGCAAATGCGACATCTTCCTTTTGTCCCGCTTCCAGCTTCGCTTCCGTCACAACGCGGAACTGGTCTACCGATACAGGGGCTTCTGTTTCGCGTTCTACCAGGAATCCGAACTCTTTCAGGTCTTTCATGAAGGGCACGCCTTTGTGCTTGGCACGAAGCAATTCTTCCGGCATTTGCAGTACGCGCAAATTTTTCTTCTTAGCGAATACTGCCAGTGCGCCCTTTTCAAACGCCGGTGCCATTACAATCTCGACGAAGTTTTCAATGATGCGAGTAGCAAGCGCTTCGGTTACTTCTACGTTGAAACCGTAGATGCCGCCGAAAGCAGAGATAGGATCGCAGTCGTATGCTTTGCGGAACGAAGTGGCCAGGTCGTTATCTGAAGCGACGCCGCAAGGGTTATTGTGTTTGATGATGCAGGTAGTTGTTTTCGGCATGCCCTTAAGGATGTTGACGCAAGCGAATGCATCGGTAATGTTGTTCGCCGACAAATCCTTGCCCTGCAATTGTTCAAATGGTGGTACCGCAGTGCCGTATCGTGCTTCATTATCGGCCGTGGCGTACCACGCTGCTGCGTGGTGCGGGTTCTCGCCGTAACGGAGATCCATCTTCTTTTTGAGGGTCACTAGCATCGTGTCCGGCATTTCGCCTGCCAATCCATCCGTACGCAGTGCTGAGGCCAGGTAGCCTGAGATGATCGAGTCATACTGGGCCGTGCGAAGGAATGCTGCATGAGCCAGCTCTTTGCGTAGTCCTTCTGTGAATTGCCCCTGGTTTGCGTCAAGCCCTTCGATCACTTCATCGTACTGACCGGGATCTGATATAACTGCGACGCGGCTGAAGTTCTTCGCTGCTGCGCGCAATAGCGTGACGCCGCCAATGTCGATTTGCTCAACCATTTCGGATTCGGATAATTTCTCTTGCAGCTTCTTCTCGAATGGATAGAGATTGACGATGACGATATCAATCTCTTCGATCTTGTGCTCAGCAAGACAGTCGCGGTCTTCTTTCGAGGGGCGGGAAAGGATGCCGCCAAGCACTTTGGGGTGTAGCGTCTTAACTCGTCCAGCCAAGATTTCCGGGAATTCTGTCAGGTCTTCCACCTTGATGCAGTTGAAACCCTTCTCTGTCAGGAACTTCGCTGTGTTGCCCGTGGCAATCAGCTTCAACTCTGTAAATCGATCGAGTCGACGAATGAAGTTTTCCAGACCTGTCTTGTCGGAAACGCTGACTAAAACTGCGGGCATTATGTGACCTCCTGCAATGGCTTCACTGTGCTAATCCTTCAACTTATCTTCCAGAACGAAATCGAATCCCGAAATCTCTACGACACCGGCTCTGTCTGATACCTCTCCGGCGAAAGCGGCATGGTGCCCTGCCTCCTTGAAAATTTCCAACATGGCTTCATCATCGGAATCAACGGTGATCGCCAGTCCCATTCCCATGTTGAACGTTTTGTACATTTCTGCTGTTTCAACGCTCTGAGCGATTCGTTGGAGCGAATCAGGAACGGCAAGTGACTTAGTAACGCTGAAGCCGACCGAGGGCTGCAGGCGAAGCAGGTTGCGCCAGCCACCGCCAGTGATATGAACAATACCCGTGATTTTACCGGCGAAGCGATTGAGTAGCTGTAGGACGGGCTTTACGTAGATGGCCGTCGGTTCCAAAATGTCCGCCCATTGCGATTCGGGAAGGACCCTTCGGGCCAGTGACAGACCATTCGAATGAATTCCTGTTGAAGCAACTGCTATCACTTTTTGTCCCGCTTTGATTTTCTCCCCGGTGATAAGTGAGGACTTGCTGACGCTACCGACTGCGAATCCCGCCAGGTCGAAGTGATCCGGCTCGTAGACTCCCGGCATTTCAGCCGTTTCGCCACCGGCCAAAATCATTCCAGCCCTGTCGCAGCCTTCGACGATGCCGGCAATAATGTCATCTGCGACTTTGTCGTTCAGTTTTCCGACGGCGAAGTAATCCAGGAATAAATTGGGAGTTGCGCCGACGCAGATCAGATCGTTTGCACACATGGCCACCAAGTCGATGCCGAGCGTGTCGAACTTGCCGAGAGCGTGCGCTACCAACAACTTGGTGCCGACTCCGTCGGTGGTGACTGCTACTGCAGTGTCTTCGGTCATGCCGTAGACGGAAGCATAACCTCCGGCGCCGCGCCACATCTGTTGGTGTTGGTTCCTTTTCGCCGTGCTCTTAATCCGCTCGACGAAAGCTTCCGCTTTCTTGATCTGGACTCCGGAGGATGCGTATGTTTCTTTCAACTTCGATTCTCCCGTCATTTGATCATTGCCGCGGCGTTCAATAGTATCTGTAACCCCGGGGGGGCACCGATTTCGACCGGTGCAGCAAGCGTGTCGCCTTCAACAACGCTGACTCCGCTGCCGTGCGAAGGATGCTGATTCCACCGTACAAATGCCTCAGGATGTGGCATTAGCCCCAAGACATTGGAAGATGCATTGGTAAGAGCCGCAATCTTGTCGAAGCTGCCGTTGATGTCTTTGCTGTATCGCAGCGGAGCACTTTTTTTAACCTGCTCCCTGGTAGACGCGCTGGCGTCCTCGGCAACGGCCAGCCGTCCTTCGCCATGCCGTACGGGGAGATCGAGACGAGTCATGCCGCTGAAGAATGGACCCGGTTTTGCAGATACATCAAGCGAGACCCATTTGTTCATGAAGCGTCCGCTTGAGTTATGGCATAGAGAAACTGACCGAGGTGCATTGGCTGTTGAGTCGGGCAATAATCCCAGCTGCACCAGAATTTGGAAGCCGTTGCAAATGCCAATTACTAAGTTGCCGTGAGCGCTGAAATCGTACAGCGCATGCTTCAGCTTGTCCTTCAGCTTCAGGGCCAGAACTTTGCCGCTTGCGATTTCATCACCGAAAGAGAATCCTCCCGGCAATGCTAGTAGTTTGTATTGCGACATTCTTTCGGGGGCGGCCAGCAGATCGCTGTTGTGCATACGCTCGGCGGCGAACCCTGCTAACTGCAACGCGTGCGCTGTTTCTAAATCGCAGTTAATGCCGTCTCCGCAGAGAACCAACGCCTTTGGTGCGCTCATTGCTTGTCCTCCGCTATCGCTTCAATGTCCGTCCCGAACTCGTCCTGGAAGGGAAGAATTGTTTCCCAGGCCTGGAGCAGGTCGGAGCAGGGCACGGTAAAGACAACGTCGGCATCGGTATTCGAGAACACCAAGTTTGGATCGCTGGTTACTTTCCCTATTTCGATGCAGATCACATTTTCCATCTGCTTCTCGAATTGATTCTTTTTGTCGGCGGCAACGGAGACCAGAATTCGGGCTGGTCCCTCCGCGAATAACGCGTAGTCTAGCCGCGTAAGCAGTGCTCTATCGAGCGGATCGTCGTCCGGTATGCAGGCTGCCGCGGCCGATGCAATGCGGTGCGTCCAGATGTGGGCGCCAAGACCGCTTCCCAATGCACACTCGGAAAGTGCAACGCCAAGTCCGCCTTCAGATAGATCATGTGCAGAGCGAACCAAATCCGCCAACATGCACTGGTGCAGTTGTTGATAGAGCATTGGAGACAGGCTCAAATCGAGCGTTGGTGTGCTTCCGGATTGCCAACCGACTATATCGGCGTAAACACTTCCCGCCATACCGGTGGAGCCGGCAATTAATAAGTACACCGCGTCATCTGCCGCCTTGAAGTGCATTGTCACTGCTTTGTCCGAATCCGGCAAGCGTCCCATACCTGAGACAAGCAGTGTTGGTGGAATCGATAGTCGCACGACGCCATCATCAAAATCATTCTTCATGCTGTCCTTTCCTGAAATCAACGGCGTTTGGTATGCCCTTACCGCTTCCGCCAAGCCCTCGCATGCGCGCACAAGCTGCCCGAGCTTATACTTGCCTTCTTTGTTCTTCTCCGATTCAATGGGGTCCGGCCAGCAGAAATTGTCCAACAGAACGATGGACGTCGGGTCCGCCCCCACGCAAACTGCATTGCGCACGGCCTCGTCGGCCGCGCACTGCGCCATTAAGTGAGTGTCGAAAGCGCTGAGCTGTGGGCAAAGGCCACAAGACACAACCAGACCGGCTTTATCATTCAAGTCAACGCGGCTTACGCCGGCATCACATGGCGCCTTTTGCAATGGTCCCATCAAGGGTTTGACTACGCTGGCACCTTGTACTTCGTGATCGTATTGACGAATGACGAACTCGCGGCTGCTTACGTTTGGATGCGACAGTACTTGTAGCAGCATGTTCTTAAAGTCTGGGACTTCAGCTGGCACTCGTTCTACGACTGTCGTTGGAGTCCATTCGGATTGCAACTCCATCTTCGGTACGCCTTTGTGCAGAAACTCAAGGTCCAGCAACGCAATTGTTCGACCTTGTCGGGTTATTCGGAAGTTTCCGTCTGTCGTGAAACGACCGACATCGGTAATCTCGACATTGAATTTTTCTGCTAATGCTTTCAGCTCGGACCAGCGCGCCGTCGACAAGGTCATGCGTTCTTGCGATTCTGAGATCACTATTTCATAGTCGCTCAGTCCGGCATATTTGAGCGGAATCTCCGCAAGTTCCAAAATCGCACCGCCAGTAATGCGTGCCATCTCTCCGACGGAAGAAGATAGACCCCCGGCGCCATTGTCTGTGATTCCGGAAATCAGCCCCTGGTCACGCGCTTCCAGTACAAAGTCGGTCAATCGTTTTTGCGTAAACGGATCACCAATTTGCACTGCTGTTACCGGAGAACCTTCATGCAAAGCTTCGGACGAGAACGTTGCACCGTGTATCCCATCCTTTCCGACGCGCCCACCCGCCATGACGATGATGTCATCCGGGACGGTGTGCTTATCGACACCGGATTTGCCGTGAACCGTCAGTGGGAGAACGCCGCCCGTGCCGCAGAAGACCAGTGGTTTTGCTCGGTAACCCGAGTGAAAGCATACGGCGCCATTCACTACCGGAATGCCGCTCTTGTTGCCGCCGTCCTGAACCCCTTTGCGCACGCCGCGAATAATGGTTTCGGGTGGAAGTAGTTTCGGACGAACCGGCAGCAATGCCGAGGGGAAGGCAAAGCAAAATACATCCGTGTTAAAAATCGGACGTGCACCAAGACCGGTGCCAAGGATGTCGCGGTTAACGCCAAGAATGCCGGTTAATGCCCCGCCGTAAGGTTCTAGAGCGGAAGGGGAATTGTGCGTTTCTACCTTGAAACACACGCCGTTGTGCTCGTCCCATCTGATGACGCCGCTATTGTCCTCGAAGACAGAAAGCAGGTCGTCGCGCTTTTTCATCAACTCATAAGTAGGACCCTGAATAAAGGTTTTGTAGAGACTCTCGACGCGCAACCCGCGACCGCCGCCTTTGTTGCCTCCGCGCCAGGTCTCTTTATGGGTAATGTTTGCGCTGAAAATCTTATGTTTGCAATGCTCCGACCACGTCTGAGCGATTACTTCCAGTTCCAAATCCAGCGGCTCTTCCGGCAGCCCCTCTTTCTTTCGAATGGCTTTGTTAGCGTCATTGCGATACCAGTTTCGAATCGCTTGCATCTCTTCCAGGCTTAACGCAAGAAGTCGTTCCCGGCTCAGCGCCATGAGCTGCGAATCCGTCAATTCAAGCGAAACTACTTCCGGTGGCTTAGACTCAGGAAGATGTACAGCCGGGAATCGCAGATAGCTGTTGTAGATCGCTCCCAGATCGTGCACTTTGAAGCGGTCGGTCAGAGGATGATAGAGGCTATACCTGCCGGTTTCCTCCAGGTCGCAATGGTCGCCGCTAGTTTCCCCCATCAGGAAACCTGTGCCGGAAGCTACCTTGACTCCGTTGCTGAACCCCTTCACAGAGAGTGCTTCTTCAACAGTTCTGGCCAGATTGTCCGTGACTCCGGGAAGGAATTGTCGCTCAGCGAACCAGTAGAACCCGGCTTCTTGCCAGAGCTTGGTCATCGTGCGGCGCGTTGAGGCATTATCGAAGCAAGCAGTCTCCAGAAGTGGATCTGCCAGTATCTCAACCAGGGCCGCACCGAGTTCGGTGTCTTGCGGGGCGGCGTCAGGCGGAATCAAATGCGGTGCCACCTCGATCCAGTAGAGCGGAAACTGATACGGAACCGGCGAATCTAGAGGTGCAAAGCCATTGCGAGGAACGATGGCGAGGCACAACAGCCGGTGCTCCTGTTGCTGCTCTGGCGTTGTGGAAACTGCTTCCGGTGCCGTGGTCATGTCGTTCTCCCGATGGTGTTAAGTTCCGCCTCTGAAACCGCTTCGGTCTGTCGCGAGTAGAAGTGCACTCCGTTGATTGCAATCTCTTGCAAGACTTCGGGCAACAGTTTGTGCTCAAGTTGCAGGCCTCTGGACTTGAATGAGTCGATGGTGTCGTCCGCATAACGGGCGAAGGACATCTGTGCCAGAATCGGTCCGTGATCCACATGTTCGTCTACAAGATGAACCGTTATTCCGGACACTTTGGCGCCGTAAGCAAATGCATCCTCGTACCCGTGTGCGCCGGGAAATGCAGGTAGCAGTGACGGATGGATGTTGATCACCCGAAAGTATCTGTTGTCTGGACTAGAAAAATTGCGCAAAAACTCGGCGGACACAATTCGCATGTAACCAGCCAGAACCACGAAGTCGACATTGAGAGGAGTCAGTACTTCTAACACCTTTTGCTCGTGAGCCGCTCGCGAGAGTCCCTTATGGCTGATAGCCGCTGTGGGAACGCCGAACGACCGTGCGGTTTCCAGCGCTGGTGCGTCCGGATTGTTCGAGAAAACCATGCACACTTGCGCGTCGAGGCGCCGGTCGGCAATTGCCTGCAGTATCGCGGTCATATTGGAACCACGTCCGGAAACTAGAATCGCCAGCCTTAGCGACATGCCGCCAGTTTCCTCCTGCCGATGTCCTTTCGGTAGTCCATTCCTTCAAATTTGATCTTCAGAATCGATTCGTACGCCAATGCGACTGATTCTTCGGAGGTGCCGGCCAGTGCGGTAACGGCCAGCACTCGCCCGCCCGCAGTGACGAGTTTGCCGTCACTTAGCTTCGTGCCGGCGTGAAACACGCTCACCGACTGGTTGTTACTGGTACCGATGACAATCGCCTTGCCCGAGGACGAACTTTCCGGATAAGAATCGGCGCACGCCACTACACAGCACGCTGCCTCGGTGGACCATTGCACTGGTGTGGACGACAGCGTTCCGTCCGTACAGTTCCACAGGATCTGCAATAGATCCGAGCGCAGGAGCGGCATGATCACTTGTGTTTCAGGATCGCCAAATCTGGCGTTGAACTCAAGAACATTCGGCTTGTACGCAACAGAGCCATCTGGATTTTGCTCGCAAACCACCAATAGACCGGCATAAATTACGCCCTTAAAATCGAAGGCTTTGTCGGCAAAAACTTGGCGCAGGGGTTTGATCACTTCGTTCTCAATTTCGGTTGCGCAATTCATATATAAAGGAACGGGAGAATAGACTCCCATGCCGCCGGTGTTCGGACCGCGATCCCCGTCAAACCTACGTTTGTGGTCCTGGCAGGCCGGCATCGCCGTAATGTGGGTGCCGTCGCAGAAAAACAGCAGTGAGATTTCTTCGCCTTGCAGTCTCTCTTCAAGAACGACCTGCTTCGCCGCATCACCGAATCGCCGCTCACCGAACATTATCTCCAGTGCTGCTTCGACTTCAGCGTCGTTGTCGCAAACGAAGACCCCTTTGCCAAGCGCCAAGCCATCGGCTTTCACGACTCTGATCCACGGATTTGCTTTTAGCAGAGATAGGGCTGTTTGATGATCTTCCGCCACTAAAAATCTGGCCGTGGGCAACTTGTGCTTGACCATGAATTCTTTTGCGAAGGCTTTGCTTGATTCCAGCATGGCGCCTTGTTGTGTAGGACCGAAAACTCGCAACCCTTGTGATTGCAGGTAATCAACGATGCCATCCGCTAGTGGATTGTCCGGACCGATTACGATTAATCCAACGCTATTCTCTTTCGCGAATTTTGCGATGCCGGCAAAGTCGCTAACTTTCAAGTCAACGTTCACCGTTCGCTCCAATGTTGCTGTGCCGCCATTGCCTGGCGCGCAGTAAAGCTTTCCCAGTTTCGGGCTTTGTACCAACTTCCAGCAAATAGCGTGCTCGCGGCCGCCGGAACCAATAACCATTACGTCGATTTTGTCACCGGACATCAGGCGCCTCCTTCGCAAAGATTTTGCTCGACTGCTAGGCAAACGAATTGATCGAGCTCCGGATAGCCCTTGAATAAAGGCTTCTCGCAAAGGTGGTTGGTGATGCTGCCGTACAATTTGTCTATGACGGCGCGGGTTGCCGGGGTGAATGGCGCCGGTGTTTGCCCCAACTCATTGCGACAAATTGCCTTCCAATCCAGTGATTTGCGATCCGCCGCCAATCGCTGCGCATCCTTAATAGCCTTCTCCCATGGGGTACCACGGTAGACGCGCCGAATCATTTCTTTCGATAGATGGCAACCCTTATAGATCAACCGTAGTTCGTCGGGACCAATGCTGTCGGCTGCAATCAACTCCGAGCCCTGTGTAATGAATTCGAATTTTCCGTCCCATAACTCAACGCCGCGGGCCTGGAAGATCGCGAAAAGTCCTAGCGCCATTAATGTGGCTGTCTCGCTAAGCTGTTGGAACTGATCTGCTGTTAGTCCGGATATGAGCAATGCTTCTTGCACGCTCAACAGTCTGTCTTTCGGCTCCAGCTTAGTGAAAAGCTCAATGACGGGTCGATCGAAAAACTCGCCTTCCACCGGCTGCTTGCTCAAGCCTAGAAACCGCGCGTACGAATGGTCTTGCTCGACGCGCTCCTTCAGCGAACTGCCTGCCGGCATTCCGAAGCGGAATACCACTTCCAGCGGTACTAAACGCTGCTCACCGTATTCGGTGCGATCAGGGTAGGAAAACACGGTTCGGTTCAACAGCACCCGGGGTGTCGGACGCAGTACTTGCGCTTTCTTGACCGACATAAAGACTTTGCCTGAAGCTTCCGCTGCTGCGTCCAAAGAAAGCTCATTGCCGCTCTCGTCCGTCAGCGCCAAGAAGTGGCTCTTGCAACCAGCATTCTTGAATTTGGCAAATGTCGGTGTGGAAAATGTCTGTTTCAGGAATTCGGAGTCTAGCTGGGGAGCCTTAGCTAGCAGATTCTTCTCGAGCGCTTGCCAGAAACCTGCATCGGCCATGCGATCGAAGAACCAGGCGCCCATGACGGTGAGCGCGCGTCCCTTTTCGGCGATTGTATCCGGCATCTTGCCCCAGTCGAATACCGAGTAGTCGTCGGTAAATTCGAATCGCAGTTGATCTGCTTCCGGTGGCTGCCACACGCGTTTGACTGAGCCCTCATATTGCAGAGTCGGAGCACTGGTCGTGTCGGTCGTCACCTGGGTTCTCCCGTAATTACATGGTTATGCTGTTTCTGTGAGCTGTCTGTTTCTATCTAATGAGCGCTGTTCTTCAAAGAGAATTCCATGAGAAACGTCTGTCGGGTATGTGCCGGTGATGCATCCCGTGCACAACGACTTTTGTTCCAATGCCTTTTTCAGTCCTTCCACTGATTGATAGACTACTCGATCGACTCCCAATTCCTCGGCAATCTGTTCTTCGGTTCGGTTGAATGCCACCAGCTCGCTTGGTGTTGGAAAGTCGATTCCGTAATAACAGGGATTGGAGATTGGCGGACACGTGGAAACGAGTATGACTTCCTTTGCTCCCGCCTGTCGAATCAGTTTCACAATTTGCAGTGCCGTGTTGCCGCGTACAATGCTGTCGTCTACTACCAAACAGCGCTTACCGACAATTTCTCTGGTAATCGGAAACAGTTTGCGTCGAATTGCTTCTTTCCTTGCGGCTTGGTCATCCAAGATGAAGGTTCGATTGACGTAGCGATTCTTAATCAGTAACTCGCGGAATGGAGTATTCAGAGCTTCGGACATGGCAATTGCAGCAATGCGGCTAGTCTCCGGCACCGGCAAGATCAGGTCGGCTTCTATACCGCGTCGTTTGACCTCTTCGGCAAGAATCAGTCCTAGATTGAAACGTGCTTTGTAAACTGATTCGCCGCCCATTTCGGATTCGACACGAGCAAAGTAGACCCACTCGAACATGCATGGTGAGTAAGAACTCTTCAACAACATTTTGCGAGTGACCTCGCCGCCGGCGGTTATGTAGACCGCTTCTCCCGGCTGAACTTCGGTAATGTCGGTGTACTCGAGGTAATCTAGAGCCACGGTTTCGCTCGCGAAGGCGTAAGCGTGACCGTTCGCCGTTCCTTCTTTCCGTCCCAGAAATAGCGGACGCACGCCGTTGGGATCTCGAAATGCGAAGATGGCGCAATCTTTTACCAGGCCTACGATGGCGTAACTGCCAACGAGGCGACTCATTGAGCGTTGAATCGCATCAAAAATCGTTGACGCGTCCGGCTGCCCGCCGGGCAAATTCGTGCAGAGCAAACGTAGAATTACTTCGGAATCGGATTCGGTGGCAAAAAGCACATGCGGTTCTTTGGCAAGAATTTCTTCGCGCAACTCGTAGCAATTTACGATGTTGCCATTGTGCGCAATGGCGATGCCTGTGTCCGAATCGAGAAAGGGTTGCAGTAAGTTGGGATCACGCCGTCCGATGGTGGCGTAGCGCGTGTGGCCGATTGACGCCGGTCCTTTCAATGTCCGGAACGTGCGCTCCGAGAATATGTTTTCGACGAGGCCGCTGCCCTTTTGTACGTTGAACTGATTACGCCTGGTGTCGACCGTAAGTATCCCGGCGCCGTCCTGGCCGCGGTGCTGCAAGTTCATCAGGGCGACAAAGCTTTCATAAGCTGAGTCGTCCGTGCCGACAATGCCGACGAGACCGCACATACGTATATCCTCTAGATAGCGGGCTGTTCCCCACCGGAAAAGCATACGCCCTTTGCGACCAAAGTCGACGAATCGGTCCGGCGAAAATGGCGAAAGTTAACAAGCGCACATTTTTCGCTTGAAGTCCTTTCCATAATAGTTTACGGGCGCAACGCCTACCGGAGTGGCGCGCAGGCAGTGGTGTGGCTACGCAGCGCCACGAACCGCCGCCGAGTCAGTTTCGGAAGTGGTTGGTACACAAAATTGAGATGCTTACTTCGCCAATTCCTGCGGCAACGATACATTTACATCTCTACTAAATACCTGCCGTTGAACGCCGGCGAAATTGCGGAGCAGATGATACGCACAAAACACAAGGGACGCCTCGTCTGCTATCGCCCCCTCTGCTACTCCATGGTGGCTTGGAGAATCGGTGCCTTGGCGGGGCGGTGAATCCAGTCCGCGGAAGTGACGTGAGACCGCGGTGGCCCCGCTGTTTCGTTATCGCGCGATGTCCGTGTAGGGACCGCGGGCGCACGAAACATGTTGAATGCACGCGGCCATCTTCAGAATTTGCCAGGTCATTTTCTTGCTTGAGCTGTCTTTCGCACGGCTTACCTTGCCGAGCGTTGTTGAGTTGAGCATGGCGGACAGCAAGGAGAACTCGCTGGTGGCTCCCTTTCCATTAGGAAGGTCGAGCATCTGTAGTGCGCGTCTGCCTGTGCTGTCACTGTTCAGTGCTTGCTTCAACTGAGTGTTGTCTGCAGCGCCAATGAACTCAACACCGGCCGCAATGTCAATGTGCACGCTGCCTTCGGTTTGTCGCACGGAGTTGCGATGCGTTTCATACAAGTTACGCACGAGGGTAACACCGTCTTCCTGGCGCAACTGCACAATGGTACCCGGTGCAATCAGCGCTTGCCGATTGGTGCCTTGGCGAACCAAAGTTGGTTTCGTGGTATTGATCAAAATTTCGCCCTGAAACAACTCTATTGTGTCGCCGTTAACTTTGAACTGGGCGCCGCCCGATTGGGTGATGATTGCGCTTGGGGTGGACAGTGCATTGAGACGCGGCATTGTCACCGTGTGCGGAGCGGTGGTGAAGGCGACGGGGCGCAGCGGGGCTTCCGGCTCATACATGGATGTCTCATCCGGTGCATCAGCTTGAATCTTTGACCGCAGTCGGTCGATTTTTGTTTTGGCATTGGGCTGGCTGTCGCTTGCGTCATTTAGCAGGCTTTCTCCGGCTATCAAATCTTTCTGATTGAAAAGCGTGCGCGTCACGCTGTAACCCGCTGTTTTTGATTGGCCACTGGCCGTTTTGGTACGATCCGACTTACCGATGACAATTTTGTCGCCTGCGGCCACTTCAATTTTTCCACTGGTCGATGTTATTGTTGATGAACCGTCGAGCTGGCTGACTCGCAATTGTCCGTTGTCCATTTCTATGATGGCCGAGGAACCCGGGTGCAGTTCTACCGTTCCGTTCAAGGTGTTTATGGAGTAGGGTTGGTCTCCGGCTAGAATTGCAAGACGACCTGACTCCATATTGAGAAATTCGGATTGAATGGACAGGTTTGTACCTTCCATTCCTATCACTAAAGCGTTGGTCGAGTCTTCCATGTAGAAAGGTTGTGGTCCTGCGTTCCCTAAAGTAGCGCTGTTCCCTGTCGAACTCAGGGCCAGCACGGTGCTCTGTTGCTGAGCAGGCAACCCTATGTTCATGTTTAGTCTATCTGTGCCCACTCCGGTATTCACGAATTGAGGCGCATTGAAACTGAATACGTTCGAACTCGATATCTGCGTTTGGGACGCCAGTGGCGCCGATGAGGCTGGTGTGGTCACCGGCAGTGGTGCAATTGTTGGACCTGCCGCTGTAACTTGAGCACCATTGAGATTAATTGTGCGGCCTGGCGCTGCTTGTATCAGTAGTACTGCTCCCGACAGTTGATAAATATTGCCGGCTGCAGGGTCAATGCTAAGCCCGGCCCCTCCTGTTGCCTTGAAAATTGAACCACCAGTCAGTGTCAAGTTGGGCGAGCCTGCGTTGAACGTTGTTCCGGCCGAGATGTTTAGGACATTGAATGAGGAGCGCTGATTGACTAGCGTTTGCAATTCCGCAGGGACGTTGAGCCCGGGCAATCCCGCCACGATGCCCGTTCGACCACCGACATAATCGGGCAGAACTGAGCCTGCCGATGTGGTAAAAGTTCCGCCGCCATCGCTGAGTTTAGCCAAGGAGGTGAGCGAATTGTTTAACCCGAGAGTGATGTCATCCGTCGCTTTGAGCCACAGGTCTCCGCCTTTGGCCGTCAGCGCGACATTGTTGCCTGTGATTATGTCCGCGCCGGAGCTTAGACCTAGAGAGCCGGGGACCGCTGGTGTCCCTTCTCCACCACGGGAGGTGAGCGAGACATTGTCGCTCAATGTAATGTCACCCGTGCCGGTTGTGAGTAGTATGGAACCATTACTGATTGCTGAGTTCTCCGGTAAGACATCCGTGGCATTTTCACCGGCTGCGGTGAGCGACCCGGCGTTAATTACCACGCCGGCGCCGTTAGCTCCGATGGCGCCGCCGAGCTGTGCTGACAGAGCCGCAGATATAGTCGTGTCGCCGTGTGACGTCACCGTGGTGCCATCGGATAACTGCACGCTGCCGGTCGTTGAACTTATCGTTACTGTCGAGCCGGTTGAGGTGAGCGTGCCAGTGACATTGGAGTTTCCGGTGCTAGTCAAAGCAATGCTTCCCGGAGCGCTGACCGCTGCCGTGGATGATAGTGCTGAGCCTGCGTTCAGTACAAGTTGGGTTCCTGCCACCAGATTACCCGTGGCGGTGAGATTGCTGCCGGCCGATAGGTTCAATGCTCCGCCGACAGCAGATAGATTTGTAACGCTCAACGCTGATACAGTGGTGCTTGCGAAGTAGCTTCCTGCCGCGTTGCCTGTAAGTACACCGGTAATTGAAGGTAGCACGATGTTGACGCCGCCGGCGCTGCTGTTTACGTTCAACGAGATCGTGTTGATCGAACCTGTACCGTTTATGGTGACGCCAGCTGCATTCGACAGACTGATAGAGGTCGTACCACTGAGTGCGGCGTTCACCGTCAGTGTTGCTGTGCTCAGTATTATATTATTGGCGCTGACCGCGGCTGTCGTAGTAATTGTGCCTGGCGCGGTGAGCGATAGAATTTGACCGACTGTCGAAAGTCCGACATTGACGGCGTCGGTCTCGCTGATGTAGGCATTTGCGCCGGCCGATAGCGTCAGCGTGTTCGCGGTTGTGAGCACTTGATTGCTTGCCGTGCCGATGCTCGCCCCGACGCCGGCGCTCAAGTTCAACGTGTCGGCCTGCAGTGTGAATGCACCGGCATTGTCTATGTCGCCCGCGGCCAGCAGGCTCAACGTGCCGCTTGTTGTGACGTTGCCACCCAGAGTGATTGCTCCCGCGCCGGCGGTACTAAGTTTCAAGCTGCCTACATTGGTGGCGTTCAGTGTGACCGCGTTAGCTTCATTGATGAAGACAGCGCCTGTGGTGCTAACATTTATTTCGCCTGTATCTGTCTGAATGTTCTGCCCGACAGTGCCGATGTCGCCGCCAGCGGCGAGCGTTACCGCGGGTGCACTGAGAGTGCCTGCTGATCTGGTAATGGCATCTGCTGCCGACAAACTGATAGTGCCTGTTGCTGTAAGATTGGAGCCGAGCGCGATATCGTTGCCGGACCCGGTTGCAGTCAGGGCTACGGCGCTCGCCGACAGTGCGCCTGTAGTGCTGATGGTGCCGGCAGCGGTGATCGACAAATCGGAGCCGGTGCTCGAAAGTCCAACGCTTAGAGTATTGGCTTCATTAATGAAGGCGGCGCCGCCAGCTGAAAGTGTAAGACTCGTGGCATTTGTCAAAAGTTCATTGCTGCCGTCTGCGATGTTTCCGGTTGCAGTTAGACTGAGCGCGTTAGCGGCCAGCGTGTGACCGCCGATATTAGTAATGTCCCCTGTCGAGACCAACGTCAGCGAGCCGGTGGTTGTTGTGTTTCCACCCAGGGCGATCGTTCCGCCAGCTTGGCTACTTAATCTGAGACTCGAGGCTGTGGAAGCGTTTAGTGTAATCCCATCGGTGTCATTAACAAATGTAGCTCCGCCGTTGGTTATAGAAAGTGTGTTTGCATTGGTCTGAATATTCTGTGCAGCTGATCCGATCGCACCGGCGCCAGTGGAGGCAAGTGTGATCGCCGGCGAAGTGAGAGTACCGGCGGTTCTTGTGATAGCGTCAGCGGCGGTCAGACTTAGTGAAGTCGAAGCGTTGATGTTTGAGTTGAGGGTGATATCGTTGCCTGCACCAGTCACCGCGATTACCGTGACTGGTGCCGTTAACGTGGAACCGACCACCGTGGTCAACGTACCGCCGGCGGTCAGATTGAACGAACCGGCAGCAGAAGAATTGCCCAGGGCCAGTCCGTTGGTTTCGGCGACGAAAACATCGCCAGTGGTGGCGTTGGCGGTGAGGGTGGTTGCGGTGGTGTTAAATGTCGCTCCGGATGCGCCGATGCTGCCACCGGCAGTTATATCTATTGTCGGTGCCGTAACTAGAAACCCGCCAACGTTGGTGAGGTCGCCGCCGGCGTTGAGATTCACTGTGCCTGTTCCGGTAAGGTTTCCGTTTAGTGCAATAGATCCCGTACCGCCCGCTGTCAGGGTCAAGCTGCCTAGTGTGGAACTGTTTAGCGTTACTCCGTTTACATCGCTTACAAATGCCGCACCGGTTGTGCCCACCGTCAGGCTGTTTACGTTCGTCAAAATTGGTGTGCCCGCTGCGCCGATGGCGCCGGAGCCGGTGGATATTGTCAGGGAGTCGGCCGAAATGACGGCTGCGCCCCCGGTGCGCGAAATGGTGCCGCTGCCGGTGCCGGTTACGGTTGCCGACGTGGCAGCCGAGATGTTGCCCAGCACTCTTACCCCGGCGTTCGTGCCGGTATTCTGTACGGTCACACTGCCGGTGCTGGCATTGAGATTGCCAGCAGTCAAAATATTGCTGTTGGCTCCGGAACTAAGGAACACTGATGTGCCCGTGGCGTTCACTGCGCCAGTGAGCGCGCCTGTGAGGTTGACACTGACTGCGGAGCCTGGCTTGTTCAGGTTGATGCTGCCTGCCGATGTCAGACCGGAAGAGCTTATGGCTGCAGCGCCACTGCCGACGATGCTTAGCGCCCCGCCAGCGTTCGAGTTCGAGATTGTGACCGTGCCGCCGTTGCCGGTGGTGGAGGCCGCTGTGATGCTGCCCGATACTGAGTTGCCGCTGATCGATCCCAAAGTGAAGTTGCCGCCGGCTGCTGCATTATATTGAAGGCTCACTGAACCGCCGCCGCCCGAACCTCCATTGGCGCTGATTGCACCGGTGGTCTGCATTACTCCGGTTCCTGTAACCTGCGAGAGTATCGAGCCCCCAGCCCCGGTGCCCGATCCGGTGGCGCTGAGCGCCAGTGTCGTGATGTTGCCTGGCGTGACGATGCTGATGGAGCCGCCGGTGGCCGCTGCGCCGGCGCCGTTGGCGGTGATGGCTCCTGTTGTTATATTCCCTGAAGTGTTGTTGAGGCTGACTATACCGCCGGTGCCGTTGGTGCCGGCGCTGGCGGTAATCGCTGCCGCTGTGATTCCTGTCGAAGCGTTCGCATTGATGGTGCCGCCAGAGGCGTTTATGCCGCTCGAGGTGATGCTGCCTGTGCCGAGGGTGATCACTCCGGTACCGGCGGTCAGTATGATCGCGCCACCGGCGCCATTGCCTGCTGTTCTGCTGGCGCTGATTGTTGCGTTGGTTGTTCGCACGTCGTTGCCGGCGCTGAGGCTGATGTCTTTGCCGTTGGTACTTAGTGCAAGTGTACTGATATCTGCGTCCAGCAAAGCGCCGGCATTGAAATCGAAAGAGCCTGTAACCGCACCGGATGTCTCGTTGATAACAATCCCGCCGAGAAGAGGGGCGGCGGTGCCGATTTTGATTGTTCCCGTCGTTCCGCCGCTGCCACCGGCAGTGGTGATGGCGCCTGTCGAGACAGAAGCTGCGCCGGCTGAGTCGTTGTCCCCGGCGATTATTGTTACGTTTCCGGCAGATCCGGCGCCCGCTCCGCGTGAATCGAAGCCCACCGCTGTCAAAGTGTTGATGCGTCCGGAGCCAGCACTGCCCGTAGTGCCCTCGTATGCAATCAGATTGAGGTCGCCGCCGTTGCCGGCGGTGCCTGTGGCGCGGCTGGAAATTGAAGTACCCCCGGTTCGAATTATCGAGCCGCCTGTTGTTGATTGACCGGTGATACTGAGATTGCCCCCGGCCGATGAGAATGCTGCACCGGCAGCCAGAGTTATGGAACCGCCGCTGCCCGTGCCGGTGCCCCCGGCTGCGATGTTATTGGTCAATGTGATGTCCTGTCCACTGACAACATTGACCCGGCCGGCGTTTCCTGTGGTTCCGAGTCCACTGGTGGTGATGGTGCCGAGGCGCAGCACGGATCCGCCGGTTGCAATCAGCACGTTGCCGCCGTTGGTATTGCCGCTGGCCGGGTTTGTATTGATCTGATCCATTCGCAATGTCGTGCCGGCACGCAGATCGACCTTGCCGCTGTTAGCGGCGCGTCCTCTGGTGAGGATGTCGCCGGCGGTATTGAAATCAATAGACCCGTCGCGTGCCAGCAATGTGACATTGCCTCCCGTTCCGGTTCCTGCTGCTTTGCTGCTTGTTATGCTGGTGTTGTTCGTGTTGATGTTGCGACCTGCGAGAATGGACACGGCGCCACCATCAGTAGTGATTGCGCGGGACGAGACTGACCCGTCGGCAAGTATGCCCGCCGCGGAGAATGAGCCGGCTGTGACTGCTCCCGTTGTGGTGTTGATAACGACGCTGCCGCCGCTGAGCACCGGCGACGATGTGCTCAGTACGACTGAACCGCCTAAGGTGCTGCTTGCCGTGCCGGCGGTACTGATCGGCCCCACCACCAAAGTGTTGGCGCCTGCTGCCTCTCGACCTGCGATGGCCGTGAAATTGCCATTGGTGCCGGTGCCCCTGCCGCCAGTCGTGGCCGTGACTCCCGTTGGCAAATTGATCGTACCTGAATTGGTGCCGCTGCCCTGGTATGCAACTAGAGTTATGTTTCCACCGTTGCCATTACCGCTAGTGGTGCTTCCGCGAGACGAAAGGGCGTTGATGTCTAGTGTTGACGATTGATTGAGATTGATTAGTCCACCCGTGGCGCTACCACCGGTAATGGTCAGAGCGCCGCTAGCGATGGTGAAGTCGGCACCGGCAACCAGCAGGATCTCCCCTCCGTTGCCGGTGGTGCTGCTAGTATTCAGTTCAATGTTATTAGCGTTGGCTAGAATGTTGCGACCTGCTACTATCGAAAGTGGCCCGCCGGAAGTCGTGACGCTGGCATTGAGGCTGACGTCCAACGCGTTGGAAATGAGTGGATCTTCCGTGGCTGTAATAGAGCCGATTTGAAGGTGATCTGTATTGGCAGCGATTTTGATCACTGCGCCGGTCACATTTACTAATCCTCTTATGTCGTTTGCTTCGATGGCAACGTTGCCATTGCCACCATTTATGTTGAGTTCCCTGGAAAGTAGATCGCCGCCGATAATGGATGTGTTCAGCTTTTCCATAAAAGCGGTGTTGCGTATGTTGATCGCGCCGCCAAGGCTTTCCAGGACACCGTTTGAATTGTTGAACAACAGGTTCGCCAGTGATTGTCGCTGCTGGATGTTAATGGTGTCTATGGCTGTTATCAGCCCGCTGTTTGTGATCGCGCCCGACATGGCGCTGATGTTTACTGTCTGCGCCGAGATTAGGGCTGCCATATTGCCAAGCGACTGATTGATAACACTGCCCGCCATGATCTCCAAATGTCCCGGTGTAGTGATGGTGCCACCGAGATTCGAGAGGTTACCTATAACATTCAGGTTGAGTCCTTGCGAGGAAAAGAAGTTTCCGGGCAAGGTGTAGCTTGTTGGAAGGTAACCGCTGAGCATTCCGCCGGGTGTGAGATTGAGACTGCCAAAGTTGAGCGCGGAGGTTATGCCAGGGGCGGTTTGCAGAGCGTTGAGCGATCCGGCTATGTTTACCGCGCCCAGGACTGTAAGAGGATTGGAAGCTGTGAAGCCGATTGAGTTGAGTGACACATTTTGTGGAACCACTATCGAATTCAGGGCCGATAGCGTGTCTGCATGAAGGTTAGCGAAACCACCGATTGCATGGCCAGCCTCTGCGATCACCAGCGATTGAAAACCTGTTGACGCGATTTGGCTGACCACCAGAGCTTGTGCCGGCGTAAGCAACTGACCTGGCAATATGCTGGCAATCGATCCGCCAGTAACCGCTCCAGTGGTGTCTAGGGAGCCACCAACTTGAATCGACAGGGGGGCTTCGAGGTTTGCTGTGAGCGTTGCTGAAGTGGAAGTCAGGTCTAATGAAGTTGGATATTCTGCCGATGAAGCCGATTGCGATTGCATCTCAACTTGTTCGGCTGATACCGGCAGTGGTTGCAAGCTGCTTGTGAGGGGGACTGATAGTGCTAACAGAATCGAAAGTGTTAGCTCTTTCTCTTTCAACCCCAACTTGTTTCTCATGATCCTCACTTGCCCTTTCTGTCTCTCTAATAACCATCCTACCCACCCGGGGCGTTGGGGGCATCAGTCTCCTAACCTATTGCTGTTCGGTCGTTTGACCGACTTCTTTCTTCGGCAACTAGCTCCGAGCGCTCAAATGACTCTCTGTCCAAGGGTTTACGCCATTCGGCAAGGCTCGGATCGCCAAGGTGCAGATCTCCGCATTATCAGTTATTGCAATATTTACGGGACCCCCCGCGACTATTGCGTGAATATCATTCCAGTCAACGTGATGCTGCTGCTTGGAGCCTTGTTCGTCGATTTCGCGTTGTCATGCGATCCGGCTTCATCTTCGTTAGTCCGTGATTGCTCAATCTAGACCTTGGTGTGAATCCATGAACCTTCTTTGTAACGCCAGATCATTAGCGCTGCGTAGACAGTTATCGACATTGTCATCGCCCACCAAACTCCGGGTGTACCCATGCCCAAAGTCAGCGCCAGTAGCCATGCCAATGGAAGTCTGACGATCCAGTTTGTGAAAATTGACACCCACATTGGCATCTTTGTGTCGCCTGCGCCTTGAAGCGCACCACTGAGTATCATCGCGACAGCAAGGGGCGGTTCGCCAAAGGCGCCTATTCGAAGGTACTCTCGAGTGGCAATCCGTGTTTGGGCATCGGCAGTCATAAAGCAAGCAATTTGGTCTGCACCCAGAAACAAGACTGTGCCCAGGACAACCATTAGAATGACACCGATATTGGTGACATCCCAACCTGCTTTTATTGCCCTTTCGTGTTTCTTCGCACCCAGATTTTGTCCGACTATGGACGAAACCGCAAGGCTCAATGCCATCAGCGGCATGAATAGGAGTGCTTCCACCCGCATGCCGATAGTCCACGCCGCTAATGCTGCTGTAGGCTCCTTTACCATTTTAAGAATGAAGAACACGAAGAAGACGCTTGCAGCCCAACCCAAACGTTGAATTGCGCTTGGAAGACCAATCTTCAGTACCCGCAGTTGAATCGCTTTCTCCAGAGGAAAGAGCTGTTGAAATGCCGATCCGAGAGGAGAACGCGCTAAAAGGACGATCGCCATCAGTGCACCGATTGAAGATGCGACGACCCCGGACCATGCGATGCCGGTGACGCCCAGTCCTGCAACAGGCCAGTTACCGAACACGGTCAGATAATCGCCAGCAATATTGATGGTAGATTGAGTGGCAATGATAATAAGTGGCGTGCGCGCATCACCTATCGCTCGAAACGCAGCATGTGCAACGCAAGAGACGCTGTACGGAATCAAGAACCACGAATAGATGTTCAGATACCGTATGCCGCACGTCTGGACTTCGGAAGACTGCGAAAATAGGGGCAGCATGAACTGTGAGAAGCACAGGGCTGCTAATAGCAGAACTGCGCCACCGCAAACAGCTATTACTAGGGATTGCGCAGTAGCGATTGCGGATTCATTGATGTTCTTCTCGCCAAAGTGTCGCGCTACGACGGCTGTTGTGCCCGTACTGACAGATTGTAGAAAGACCATAAAGACGAACAACACCTGTTCCGAAAGTCCGACTGCGGCCTGAATTGGTGCGCCCAGATGACCCGCGACTTGCACATCCGCCATCCCTACCAACGACATAGCAACCGTGAGAAGCAGCAGCGGCCACGACATAATCCAAATTGCATTCCAGAGATTGCCGTCAACCAATGGTGTCTCAGATGTTGATGCCGGCGCGATCTCTCCTTTTGGTCCTGTCGAATTCGAATCGATTGATCTGCTTTCGTCGGGGACATCGACGTCCAGCGTCGACGGGGCCGGTAACTCACCCCTATCTACGGCGTTGATGTAGTTGTCAGACTGCTCTTCGTTCACACAGTCGTACCTCTCCGGCTGATTATAACCGTGTTCGATACGGATAGTTGAGATCGGTCCTGTGAAAATGAAGATGCGGCTCGGAGGAGAAGCCGAGCCGCATCGGGAGATCCAGGTCAATGGTGTGCAGGAGAAAACCTTTCATGATTGTTGCGGACCGGAGCACCCCGCAATGCGCTCCGGTCGCCGCAACAAACTTTTCAGACGGAGTCTTCCCAGAAAACTCCTGTACCGCTTGTACCGGCAGAACTTGCGTTGGCTGAGTGCCGACCTTGCAGGAGTGCTTCCGCCTCTGCTTTGGCGGTATCGAACATGGTGCGGTGAATGCTCCATGTGTTTTTCAATGAAGCGCGATCGTATGAGGCATTGTCCAGTGAGAGAATCAAGTTGATTGCGTCTGCGCGGAGAAATCGTTGAAGCATCGGCATTTCTGTTCCGATTTGTCTTGGAGCTAGCATTTGCAGTAATCGCTGGCGCAACTGTTCGAGAACCGCCGCTGCGGGATACCCGGACATTGTCTCGATTGAGGCATAGGCTTGCTCGAATGCTCGCAAGAATGCTTCCAGTGGACCGCGAATGGCCTCGATGTCTTTGTTGCCGCCGGTACGGCGACCACTTTCACCACCGAATTTGCCGATGTCGTGCTTGGCGCCCGGCGCTGATGGTGCCTGTGCTGCCTGCCGGGGCATGGTGGAGCCACCCGCTTGCGGTGGGTGAGAAGGGCTCGGTGCTGATGGTGCCTGACATTGTGGTTGCTCAAGTGCGAAAGCTTTCCACTGACCGGTCTGCATTTGTTCCGAATCCTCGGCCCAGCTTCCGGCGTCGGAAACCTGATCGTTGCATGACGGTGTGATGCGCGAAAAGGACTTCAGTCTAGTTGATGTCGCCAAGACTTCGTCCGCAAGACCGGATGCACCCCAACCGCTTTCACTTCTCATCCGGTGTTCTTCCGCCATTGGTGCTTGCTCGCGGACGCCCAGTTTTCTGAATGTTCTATCAATATCCATGGTTGACCCGAGACTTGCGCTCCATGAATCCGGTGTTTCCACTGGTTGCGCTACTTCGTTGTTCCAACCTCCCGGGTTGACGATTTGCGCATGGTCGATCGCAAGAAATGCAGTGAAGCGCGTCAGTAGACTGTGTTTTACCGCCAGGTGAATGATTTCGTGTTTGATTTGGTCTTTGCGATAGGTGTCGTATCTGAATTGGTCTTCCAGATCCACGACTCGGGCTTTGGCCCACAGTTGTGCGATGGAGGAAAGAGGAACGTTCTGCGCTTGCACTCGTTCTTCGAAGTGTTTGCCGTTTGCGAACCGACCTCGAATCTTCAGTCGCCCGCGGTTTGAATTAAGCTTTACGAAAGTGACTGATGCCCGTCCGGCAAAAAGATCGGCGACACGTTCCGGGGCAACAGAGCCCTGTTCCGGTTTTAAGTCCATTCCTTCGATTCGCAGGTCGGTAACAAGCGGTTGTCCTATATCGCGAGCGACGTTTGCCAGAGCGTCTTCAAGTTGCTGTCCCGGTTGAACGAAAGTTGCCGTCCCTCCGCCCAGGCTTGCCAGTCTTTTCAAAAGACCGGTGTTCACCGCGCTGTCAATTCCAACAGTGAAGAGGCGTACGTCGCCAATTTCGTATTGAATTCGTCGCAGTATCTCTGATTCGTTTCCGACTTGACCGTCTGTGAGAAGCACCATCGTTGCTGCTCTACCGGCCGCACGTGAACGTGACGCGAATGCTTGCAGTCCGTAGTACATCGCGCTGTCCAATTCTGTGCCGCCGCGTGCATCGATTGTCCGCAAGTATGCTTCGCCTTTGTAGATTCCGGCAAGATTTGCCGGAATGAATCGGCTGTCGTTCCAATCGCCGGACATCCACTCCATGGTGGTATCAAATGATTCTATGGCGAATCTATCGCGCGGGCCCAGTGTGTTGAGCAAGAGTGCGCACGCGCGGATTGCCGATACCATCTTCAGTCCGCTCATGGACCCTGATCGATCCAGTACGAACAGAACATCTCGTGGAGTACCGATGAAACCTTTTCTGACTGGTGGAAGAAGCGACAGTACGCCGTATGTCTCGCCTTTGGAATCGGTGTAGGTGAGCAATGAACTGCGAAGCTGTGGACCGGATGCTGCCCATTGCAGAACGAAGTCGCGATTGAGCCGTTCTCCTTTGTAGGCCAGTTCCACTCGAATGCTATTGTTTTTTACTCCAGCTCTCACCGCGTGTTGCGTGCATGACAACTCGGCGGGCATGTTTGCAGTGCTGAAGCCGTAGAGCGTCACTCCGATTTTTAGATCGACGCCAGGATCTAGAAACGCCGGCACGCGCGGAGGAGAGATTCTGGAGGCATCTTGCACCCGCGTCGTATCCCACTCCACACCGCTTCCACTGGGATTGTTCAATGTCTGTGCGCCGGGCATGTAGCGGGGCGCCACCACCATCGGTAGGCGGAGTTCGGTTTTGCCGTCTTCGAAAAATGAAAGCCGTTCCGAATATTTGATTTCAACTGTTACGTGTTCGCCTGGTGGCAAATTGCCGACTTGAACAGTGAAGACGTCGTCGCGCTCCTGCTCGAGCATCGCCGCGCGCTTGCCTTGTTGTATTGCCTGCTGATAGTTGTGGCGAGCTTGCTGTCGTTCTTGCACGACGCCTTTTATGATTCGGTTGCCAACCTTCAAATTGAACGAACTGACGGCGCTGCCGGGCGCCATTGGAAACGTGTATGTCGCTTCCATGCAATTTGAGTAGGTGTTGCGGAATGTTTGTCTGATGCTGACGTGCGCAATTAGGTCGGAGACGCTTGCTTCGATAGACACACCGGTAAGCGGTAGATTGACGCGACTTGCCATGTGTGTGATTTCAAGCTGGCCGAAGCAGCGGGTGTAATCTTCTTCGATATCCATGTATGGTATTGCGGGTGGAACCATCATCTTATCCTCCGGGCAGCGTGTCCTGCTCTGGCTTTCACTGGGAAAGTCAGTCTGTGCAGGTGCCCATGCTTGCGGCATGTGCTGGTTGTTTCTCTCTTTGACTTGGATCCGCGCTCTTCGCGAGACTCAGTCCGCGCACCAGAGCTATAACGGTTGCGATTAACTTACAAGGTATAAGCGGCTTCTCCGCCGCGGCACCTCTTTCTTTTTTCGCGTATGACAGTATTATGACTTATTGCTGTAATGCTGTCAAGGTCGAGAAGTTGATTGTCATCAATGCTGTTTTGGGTTGAATGGTACTGAAATCAAGGCTTTTAACGAAGCGTGACAGTAAATTCAAAAACTGACAGTTTCGGCTGGTTCGATACTGTAACTGTAGTTTCAGTTTCAGGCGCCCGAGGTTAATAAGCCGATGTCCCTAGTCACTATCCGAAGAGGCTCTTTGAGAAGGCATCGCCAAAGAACCGTTAACGGTTAACAACTCTTCCGCCAGAAGTCGGGTCCGGCGCAGAGGGCGCCTGATCTCGAGGACGTCATCGCGAAGGAGGCGTGCTGGTTGGCCGGCACGCCTCCTTCTGCGTTGGTAATAAGACCGCTGGACCGACTAGTTACGGTTAGACTGTGTCTTCCCAGAAGGCGCCGACGCAACCCGAGGCAGCACCGCGTGGCAATGCGAGCTTCGTCTCGACTTCGTTCGTTGCGCTTTCGAACTGTTCGTGCATTGAGGAGAAGAACTCTTTGAGGTCCTCCTGGCTTGTGCCTGGATCTCGCAGCGCCCCGATCAATTCGATGGCTTGAGAGCGAACGAATCGTTGGAGTATCGGCATGTCTGCGCCATCGGATGCGGTGGCCAGGTACTTAATCAATTCCTTGCGTGCAGTTTCCATCTCATCTGCCGATGGGCGTCCTCCTTCCGACACCAGAGCGAATGCAGCGGTGAAGAGTTGGAAGAATACTCGCACTGCTTTGGCGACTTCTTTCGGCGCTGCAGACAAGCTTTTCGCACGCTGTGCGCTTTGCGCCATTTGTTCTTTGTCTTTGTTGCCACCAAAAATGGAATCCTTCAGCTCGTTGAATCGGTCGAGCAAGCCCCCTTTAGGCGTTTGATGATGGGGTGGAACGGAGTGCACCTGCCGTGGCAGTGGGGGCAGTGGCTGTTTGATTGCCGCGCGGCGGTCAACTTCAGCCTGAACTTCTTCCGGCGTAATGTTGTTGACTTGCATTGGTCCCATGCAAATCGATTTCCAGTCAACACCGGCCATGGCTTGACGGACTATCACTTCAAAGACTTGGGTGCGTGTTCCTGAACCGTAGCTACCACTTGCCCTGAAGATTTGCTGTTCTTGTGCTTCGTCCGCGCGTTCTTGCTTCTTTAAGTGCGGGAATGATTGGAATTGTTCTTGCTCGCCGGTGTTCATTGCTCGTGATGCGGGCTTTGGTGCGGAAGGAGGCGTCGGCGATTGCGACGAAGCCGGCGGAGATGCTGGAGCCGCTGCGCTTGCTTCTGCTTTGTCGAGGATTTTGTCCAGACCGGCCAACCCGTAAGCGTCTGATTCTGCCGGTTCCTGGCCAGCTGCCTCCTGTCTTGCAGAAGACTTGCCTAAAGAAGTGAGGTCCGACTTGCTGTATCGAATGTTTTGTTCGCTTTCCAGGTTGCGTTTCCGTGGTGCTGGAATTGAATCAAGATCCCCCCTTTGCTGCGCCGCCGTCTTGAACTGATCCGAATCTTGTGCGGCGCTTGCTTCCTGTGTCGGCGCTCCCCATTCGTCGGGTTGCGATGATCCCCAGCCGCTGCTCTGTGCGGGCGATCCACCAGGTGCGCCCCGGGCACTGTCTTGTGCCGCAGGAGCACTGTGACTCCAACCGGCGTTGCTTCCCTGTGCCGGTGGTGACGCTGGAGGCCGCGACCGAACGGACTCAGCCGATGGCGGCGGTGCGCCGCGTCCGGCCATTCTTTGCGGAGCCTGAGCTTGCTGCGCGCGCAGTCGACTTGAGCTGGCCAACTGTTGTTGTTGAGGCGCAGATTGAGCAAGTTTAGGAGAACCGTCAGCTTGCATTTCCCATTGGGCTGGCATCTCTACAGGCTGCACCAGCTGTCTTTGCTGACCGCCCTCGTTAACTACTTCTGTATCAACCGCAACAATTGCGGTGAATTTTGTCAAAAGAGAATGCTTCACCGCTACTTCAATTATTTGCCTTTTTAATGCAGGCTTGTTGTTTGAGCTGATGCGAAACTGGTCTTCTAGTTCAACTACGCGCGCCTTCGCCCACAACTGGGCTACGGCAGGTAGTTCCGTGGTTCTCGGTGCAACTTTTACTTCAAAGTTCTTTCCATTGGGCAGCTTGCCAGTGATGCGCACTTTGCCGGTGCCATTCAGTTTGAAGAAGACAATGGATGCTCGCTGTGCGAAAACATCCGGAATGCGTGAAGGAGAAATGGAGGCCCTGTCAATTGAAAGTTCGAGGCCATCTACTTGCATGTCCGTTACAAGCGGATGACCAATTTCCCTTCCAATTGAAGTCAGGGCCTCCTCTAGTTGAATCCCGGGTTCAACAAGAGCTGCCGTACCACCGCCAAGGTTTGCCATGCGTTTTAGCAAACCGGCATTAACTGCGGTGTCAATTCCTACGGCAAAGAGTCTAGTATCGCCTAGAGTGCGTTGTATCAGTTGAAGAACTTGTGATTCGTTGCCGACTTCTCCGTCGGTTATTACGACAATGGCTGCCTTCCGCCCTTCCCGCGATGCGTTGCTCGCGGCGCACGCGGCCTGCATTGCCATGTGGATTTCTGTGCCCCCGCGGCTAGTGAGCGTTCGAAGGAATTTTTCGCCGCTCTCGATGCCTGCTTCTGTTGCGTCAAGCATGTTCTGTCCGTTCATGTTTTCTGGCATCCAGTCTATGTGATCATCGAACGCCATGATTGCGAAACGATCATTCGGTCCCAGAGTGTTCAGAAGGATCGAACAAGCCCGAGTGGCCGAACCCATCTTGATGCCTTCCATGGATCCCGAGCGGTCAACTAGAAAGATGATGTCTCTGGGAGCGCCCTTGTAGCCTGACTTTGCGGGCGGGACTACGGATAGTACTGCGTAGGTGTCGCCATCGGCATCCTGGTAGGTGAGTATGGACGATTTTATTTCTTCTCCGCCCATCATCCAGCGCAGAACGAAGTCGCGGTTAAGGCGCTCTGTTTGATTGGCAAGCGAGATTCTAACAGCGCCTGGCTTGAGCGCCATCCGTGTTGCGTGCTGTGAACATTCAAGATTGCTTAGTTCCGCGCCGCCTTCTCCCGGGTAAATATCGACGTTGACCGTTAACTTAACGTCTGATTGGCTTCCGTCTACCAGGCGTGGTGGCGTGATACGCGAAGCGTCGGGCACCAGGTTCGTATCGGTCGCTACTCCCGCTCCGGTCTGTTGGCGGTTCAACGCCGCTCCGGGGATGTACCGCGGGCTGACGACCAGAGGCAGGCGAAGCTCTGTCTTGCCGCTTTCGTAAAAGGGAAGGCGTTCCGAGTAGGTGATTTCAACAGTCGCCTCTTCTCCTGGTGGCACATTGCCCACCTGGACTGTGAAAACGTCATCGCGCTCCTGTTCTATTAGAGCCGCTCTGTTTCCTTGCGTGAGTGCTTGTTGATACTCCTGTCTCGCCTCGGAACGCTCCCGTACGATCCCTTCTACTCGCCGGTCACCGGTAATCATGGTGAACTTACTTACAGCACAACCGGCAGAAAGAGGGAATATGTAAACCGCTTCCATGTGCTCGGTAAGCGTGTTTCGAAAAACTTGTTTCAATGTAACCGTTGCGACTCTGTCAGCAACTTGAGCGCTGATCTCGACTGATGATAATGGCAGGGCAATCTTGCGACCGGCTGCGCCACCCTCTAGAATGCCGAGCTCTCGTACACAGTCCGGCAGATCAATAAATGGTATTAGGGTGCTAGCTGCGGCCATGGGTCTCTCCTCCGTTGTTCGGCTGGTTTTTGCTCGCTAGAGCATCCAGCACCGCTGCAATTCGTTGAACTGTGGTATCGCGATCGAAAGCCGGTGTCCAATCTTCCTGGATCATGATTTTGACTCCCGGCTCGATTACTACTTCTCGCCAAACTACAGCTTTTATTCCTTCAGTTTGTCGTCTTTGATTCCAAAAGTTCGCCAGCCCTGCAAGCATGGCCTCGAGCTCCGAGTCGCTGCGCCCGAAAAGACGCGACTGAATTTCAGCCAGAGGGAGGTTCAGCGCTTGAAGCGCTTTGACCGCCACCAGTTGGAGCAGGTGTCTCTTGCTGTAACGAGCTTGGCGTCCATCAATTCCCGGTCGATCAACCAAACCTAAAGTCGTGTAGTACCGAATGGTTCTGGCATCTGGCACGGGGGCGACTCTATGGTCCTGTTGCGCGCCGAGAAGTGCGTACTGTTCCAGCAGTCGCCCAACTTCTCGGGCGAGCTCCTCGAGGGACAGGCTCAGCGACTCGTCAACGTTCATGACAGTATCATCGCAAAATACTGCGATGCTGTCAAGATCCCCCCCTGCGTTTGCGAAAACTGCTTGTTTACAGGCGTTTTGAGCGGATGTGGCGTGGCGAACCCGATCGTTCGTGACAGTAATTACATTAATTCGCTAATTTACTGTCACCTTGTGTCGGGAGGAATTGGAGCTTAGCATTAGGCCTGACATTGCTTTTTCTCAGTGGTATGCGTGCTGGTGCATGTTAAGCTACCGGGGCGAAGATTTGTGAAACAAGACAATTCAACAAACCGCCAATACTTAGGTAGCGTTCTGGGCTTGGGACAGGCTCGTGTTCAATCTAAACAAGAAAAGATTTTCCGAGCGAGCGAAGTCGCTTGCTATGGCTGTCGGGACCAAATTTTGCGATAGCTCTCCTGGCCAACTGCAGGGCGAAGTACTGGAAGTCGCAAGGAAACTCGCGCGGGGACGAGCTTCTAGCGCCCGCGCAAATGCAATTGTGGTCGGACCTCCTGGTTCCGGTAAGACCACTATATTGATTGAAACAGTGCGGTTGCTGCTGGAGCGGAACGTTGAACCGGGGGCTATTGCTCTGTTCGTCAAGTCTGCTGAACTGGCTGACCGTCTGCGTTGGGAATTCGATACCGTGTTCGGGCGGAAGCTGTCGCCCGACGTTAACGCTGACGGCATATGGTGCTGCTCGCCAGAAACTCTCAGCACTATCATTTTGCGCAGCACTGACTATAAACACAATCCGCGCACGTCGTCAGAGCAAGCGTCGCCTGGAACGAGCCCCAAAATTGTTGCAGCGCTGGCTTGGATGCGAAGCAACAGCTCAGCTCTGTCCTGGCGCTTTCGTCATCTGCTCATTGACGACTATGAGAGTTTCGACGAAAGCGAATTCGAGCTAATTAGTCGCGTTGCATCATCCGCTGACGTCATTGTATTTGGTGACCACTGCCAGCAAACTATAGAGGGGAGGAAGGCACGCGAATCGCTTAAGTCCTTTGGCGAATTTGAGGAGATTCGGCTTTCGTCGTCGCTCAGACTGAGCCAAGCCGGACGTGAAGTTCTGAACCGTGCGCGAGCGAGTATTGAAGGGGTCGCTAGTCCGCCTCTGGCTAAGCGAACTTTGCCTGCGGACATTCGTGTAATCCGAACCGAAGACCGCGCAATGGAAGCTTTTGCTATTGGCGAAATGATCAAAAAGATCGACCAGGAGTGCCCTGGTGTGAGTGTTGCCGTTGTATTCCGTGACGACGAGCTCGCGCTGCCTCTGAGATTGGAGTTCGCTAACCGCCGAGATGAGCTTTGCTTCAGAACACCCTTCTCTGTACCGTTGGAGTTCTTGCCCCTTTTGCATGCATTGCGATTCAAAGCTTGCGTTCTCCAAGGCTCATCGCTAGTTCCAAGAGATGCTGCGCAAGTGGTCTCTGGATACTATGGCAACGCGCGGGTTCCCGATTGCATCGGACGATTAGACATTCACTGCTATTCAGGTTTTACTCCGGATCAGCAAGTGAGGGACATGTTTACTTATGACGAGCTGCGAGCAACTCTCAACGAAGCCGGTCAGGTCGACGCGGCGAAGAGTGTCGAGAAATTTGTGCGGGCAAAAACTGTTGACGACACTCTCGAAGTGCTCGTCAATCAGTTCTCGACTTTGTCTCCGCCTGAGAGCGTTGACGTACGGGCAATACTCTCTCGCTACGATGACGACATTGCGAGCTTGATTAACGTTCTTGTCCGACCGGAGCAGAACCTGATTGCTTCGATGAAACGCCCCTCCGTAGACGAGTTTCTCGGTGTGGAACCTTCGTCACCAGGTGGTCTTCCGACACCGGTAGTTTGCTCTTTCCATGCCGCCAAGCGCCATGAGTTCCATTCGATCATTATCGCTTCATGCAACGAAGCCTGTCTGCCCGGAGCTTCCGGCGACATCGAAAACGAGCGGCGCTTATTCTACTCCATGATGGGTCGCGCCCGCTGCAATATCGTTTTGACCTACACGGAAAAAATACTCGGACGGTCTGCGCCACCTAGTCAACTGCTGAGGGAACTTTCTCTGGTCTGATCGCCAGGATTAGCCCTTCTTCGCCAGGCGAGCGTGCGGGCTGATTGGCGATAACGTTAGATTCGGATTTTTCTCACGGAACCAATTGAGGTCCCAGTTCTGCTTGAATAGAAGTACTGGATCATCGTTCATGTCATTGGTGACGGTGAAGTTGCAACGCTCTCGATTGGAAGCGTTCAGCGCGCCCCAGCCGTCGCTGACCCATAGCGCTTGCCGGACGTCGAACGGCCTGAGAATAGTCGCAACTTTGTACTCGGCTTGAAGGCGGAACTGCACCACTTCAAACTGCAGTGCTCCAACCGCTGCCAGAATTGGCGTGCGAGTATCGCCCTCCGTTTGCCAAAGAATTTGGATTGCGCCTTCTTCTTGAAGTGCCGACACGCCCTGGTGGAACTGCTTGTACTTGCTTGGTTCCTTGTTCTCCAGATAGGCGAACAGTTCTGGTGCGAAACTCGGGATGCCCGGAAACTTTACACCTTTGCCCGTGCTAATGGTGTCACCAATGGTGAACGCCCCCGGATTGTTCAGGCCGATTACGTCACCCGGATAAGCTCTCTCGATCGAACCACGTTCGCTGGCAAAGAGTTTCTTCGGTTGATTAAGGACAACTGTCCGACCTGTACGACTGTTTTTGACTGCCATGTCTTTGACGAAAATGCCGGAGCAGATTCGAACAAATGCAATGCGGTCTCGGTGCTTGGGGTCCATGTTTGCTTGCAGTTTGAAGACAAAGCCTGTGAACTCCGGATACACCGGATCGATGGTCCCGGTTTCGCTTTCGAAAGATGCCGGTGAAACGGCCAAATCGACAAAGGACTCTAAGAATAGTTCGAGTCCGAAGTTGTTCATTGCGCTACCGAAATAAACAGGTGTGAGTTCGCCGGCTTCGATCGCAGCGACATCCAGCGCTCCGCCGGCACTATCGAGAAGACTGAGATCCTCAAAAAGTTGCTCGTATTCCGTTGAGGAAAGGTGCGACTTTAGTCTTTCGTCATGCAGCGGCACACTCAGATCGCCTGCTCTCGTCCGTCCGCCGACTGTTCGCTGGAACAGGTGCACAACTTGCGATTGGCGGTCCACGATGCCCTGGAACTTATCGCCCGTGCCGATTGGCCAGTTAACCGCATAAGTTGGCAGTTTGAATTCCTTCTCAATTTCGTCAAGCAACTCGAATGGATCTTTTCCTGGACGGTCAAGCTTGTTGATGAACGTAAACATCGGCAAATTGCGCAGATGGCATACTTCGAACAACTTCCGTGTCTGGGCTTCCAAGCCCTTTGCCGCGTCAATCAGCATCACCGCATTGTCGGCGGCTGCCAATGTTCTATAAGTGTCTTCGCTGAAGTCTTGGTGACCGGGTGTGTCCAAAAGGTTTAGGCAATAGTTCTTGTACTCGAACTGCAAAACGGTGGAGGTAATGGAGATTCCTCGCTGTTTTTCCAGCTCCATCCAGTCTGAGGTGGCAGAGCGCTGGGCGCGCTTGGATTTCACCGCACCGGCTTCTTCAATTGCGCCCCCGTAGAGAAGCAACTTTTCGGTCAGCGTCGTCTTCCCTGCGTCCGGGTGGGAGATGATCGCGAAGGTGCGTCTGCGCCTCGCCTCTGCGTCAATCTCAACCTGAAATTCGGTTAGTGAAGTATCTTGCGCCGGGCGATTTAGTTCTGTATTCATTGAAATCATGCTGCACTCAGATTCGGGCGACGGCATCGCCGCACCCCGGGATGCCATTAGCATAGTTACGATACCGCACTTTCCACCGCTACGGTGCCAGTGGGGGGAGGCGTCCCGCACACTGTTACTATCGAGCAATATCCAAATTTTGCTGATAAGAGTTATCCAATCTGTACTATGCTGGAGGGCACCAACATGGAATGACTTTTTGAAATGGCAAAACGAGAGCTGCCCCCCGACCCCAAAGTTACCGAATGGAAACGAACAAACTGGGCGCGGTTCTTCCGCTGGATCGGATTTGGTGCCGTGCTCTCGCTGGTTACGGGAGTCGCGATGACTTCCTTTTACAGTCACTTCCAGATGGGGCGTCCCCTGGTTTTGAAAGAGTTTATTCTTTACCTTCTCATGTTGTTCATGACAGGTGTACTGATACCGCAAATCATCTTCGAGGTTGATTACATCCGCGATGACGGCGACGAACTGCGCATTCGCAATTTGTTTTTGAGCTTCAAAGAGAAGTGGTCCGAACTAAAGTGGTTGTACAACCGCCCATTCTTGAAATTCGCCATCCTGCGAGGAAAAAAGTTCATCTACTTCCTCAACAAGAAGGATCTGCAGGAGTTTGACAAGCTTGTTGAAACAATTCGGGAGAAGGCGCCACAGCTCCCGGAATAGCTATATACTTTGCTCTCGTCAACAATTCATCCAGGTGTGGAGATGTCCAAGAGCAAGATACGAGTACTTATTGGCAAACCGGGCCTAGACGGGCATGACCGCGGGGCGAAGATTATCGCTCGTGCGCTCAGAGATGCCGGTATGGAAGTCGTTTACACCGGGTTGCACCGCTCGCCCGAAGAAATTGTTGAAACTGCAATCCAGGAAGACGTCGATGCTATCGGGCTGAGCATTCTGTCCGGGGCACACATGACATTGTTCCCTCGTGTGGTTCAACTGCTTCGCGATGCGGGCGCTGAAGACATTATGGTTTTCGGAGGCGGAATCATTCCCGATGAAGATCGTGAGGAATTGTTGCGCAAAGGTGTTGCCGAAATATTCGTACCTGGCGGCGCTACCCAACGAACTATTGCGTTCTTAAAGCAGAAATTCGAAGAGAAGCAGGCGAAGGAAAGCAAAGCTCACGCTTAGTCATTTGAATTACGCTTCCGGGACCTTTCGGGCGTGCACTTTGAAAATACAAGGAGGGAATCCCTCCGCCTTGCCTGACGATTTTTCGACAAGTTCTTAACTGAGAGAACTCTGTAAAGTCCTTGTCCCGGTCGGAAAGCCCGAAATATTCCGGAACATTTGCGCCTTCAAATTTAAGCCCGAGGCATGACAAATAGGTCATTTGCAGGGTTGCCGGACTGGGGCGAGGTTGTCATACTGGTGGTAGTCCCATTTTTCCAATTGATTAATTGGATGTCGGCGGCTAAAAATTAGAGTTGTGGGGTACATGCAGTATATGAGGGTGATTAAATCTTGAGATCCAGGATTAAATCGCTAGTTAACCCTCTTGAAATGCGTGATATACTCTGTGCACAAGCCTCCTCCACTGGAGTAATTGAAATTGGACAAGAGTCCTGAGCGAAAAGTTCATAACTTCGAAGAGAAGGCTTTCGAAGCCCTTAGCTTGCTGGCTGTCGCCTGGGCTAGGGAAATTAAAGACTGGGTTACGTGCTCAGCTTCAGAGGCAAAGCGGCTCAGCGAAGAGTCCGGAACCAAAGCTTTGGCACGTGTTGCTCTATTTGACGACCCGGCAGCATCAGTTTACGACACGGTCTAATTTGGGACCATTTTCACTCGATTGAACTCCCGCATGATGTCGGGAGCTTTTTTGTTGTTAGAATTAGCACCGAGTTCGCCATATGTTCACTTTACTACTAGCGTAAGTTTGCATGTCATCCAAGCCCCCTGTTTATCGGAAAGGCGATGTTGTACTTGTCGCGTTTCCATACACAACCGATGATGGACAGACGCAGACCAAGCGCCGCCCGGCGGTCATCATCTCCAACGACCACAATAATGCCCGGCTCGACGACGTGCTGCTGGTACCTTTGACCAGCAACGTCACGCGCGCTCAGCGCGAGCCTACTCAGGTTGTTGTCGAAATGAACACGCCAGAGGGCAAGCAAGGCGGTATCCGGCTGGATAGCGTCATTGATTGCACCGTTATTGCAACCATTCCCAAAACACTGCTGGTCAACAAAATCGGCGCCTTTCCGAACGAGGTCATGGAAAGGGTTGATATGTGCTTGATGGTGGCGCTTTCGATAGGTCGTCCTGTCAACGATCCGTTCGACGAGATCAAGCCTGTCACCTGAAGCTGCGGACTCCGGCCGCTTTGTGCCGGGCATTCGATATTCGTGCGCCAAGGCATCCGGAGATCCGGTAGCTGCGTACTGAACTTGGGGCCTGCTTACTGAATTCCAGTGGTTCAGTAGGACAAACCTGCTGAGTCGCTCAAGAAGCTATGATGAGGAGTGGCGAACATGATTAAGGCAAGCATACAATGATTGCCTTAATCACCTGTTGCACACGGAGGTAAACAATATGACCGAAAATCAAAGAGCGCAAGCTCGTTTCAACGAGCTGGAGAACTATAAAGGTCCCGTGCTGCACATTCGCTTTGAAGGCACCAGCAGAGATATTCCTCTGGACCTACTCAAATTGAGAGCCGGTGCGTCCGACTCAGATATCATTGAAGCGGTGAGCGCTTATCTGGACGTGGGAACTGCTCGTCTGAAAGACTACGTAGTAGAGCGTCATAGCACCGGTAATCTGACTTTGAGACCAGAGGCCGTTTTCGGGTGAGTCCGAGCGATGAAAGCGAGACGCGCAAACCTCCCTCTGCGGCTGAACTTGTCGCAAAACTGGCGAGGCTGGAAGAGGAAGCGTCAAGCAAATTGATACTTGCGCCGTTGATGCGTGGCGATGCTCGAGTTTCCGTGCGCGTTTCCGGCATAGTTTACGAGTTGAAATTGAAGAATCCCGGGTTTGTCGGTTGGGCTTTACTGCACATAATCGCTCCGGGCGTAGCCGAGTACGTGCGCGAGGCAGATCAAAAACAGGTTGCACAATATCTGAGTTTGTTTCCGCGTATAAGATTGATTGCGCTGGAATCGTACGCCAACAGCTGGTGGTGCATTCCGGCGCAGCGTCAAGATGCCCGCTTTCAAGTTGATACGGCGGTGCCCTTACAAATGCCGCAAAGACTAGCCGCGTTCGATGTGATTTACGCTCGGTTCGACGGGCGGTGCTTCTTCTATGAGGGTATCGACCGACGCCACAATCCGCGGATTGCTTCGCAGTATCGTCAATATCTTCAAGACAATGTCCAGCCGGATGAGGCACGTGTTATCGGTGCATTGCCATCGGAGAGGGATGCCTACCGGATGCTCTATTTGTTGAATAATCCACATCTGAGATCGGTCGATCCTGGCGCCACTGGAGACCCTGAGCGTGACCGCATTGCTACTGCTTTATCTCATGCCGGAGCAGAACTTGATGCGTATTGGCACCAAAATCCGGAGCTCGTAACTGTTCGATTCCGACTCGATGGTCAAACACGCACAGCTATGGTCAACGCCAACGATCTGACGCTTGTAAGTGCCGGTGTGTGCCTGAGCGGTCAAGACGCTCTCTTTGATCTGAACAGCCTTGTCGGGGTTCTGCGGGAGTATGGTGATCCTGACTACGATTAGAGGTTGAGATGATGAACCTTTTTCGAGAACAATCAGCCGTTCTTCTCGGCGAGTACCGCTCGGGTATCTGGCTTGCAACTATGAAGTGGATCACTCAAGGCACGCATGATTCGGTGTCGTTTGACTGGGCGTTGGTCCTAACAAGGGAAGAGAAGCACGGCGATGTTCTTGGTTTTTTTCATACTCACCCTGCGGGACACTTTGTCCCCAGCCAAAGAGATCACAAAACAATGAGCTCTTGGGTTTCTTGCTTCGGTAAACCGTTGCTTTGCCTCATCGAATGCGAGAATAACTGGCGCGCATTTGAACACGATGGTAATAACTTCACTGCTTTGCGAGAGGTTGTCCCGTTCTCGCGCAGGCGTGTTGTTGTGTCACGCTGAGTTTGGTCCGGTATACTAGGCCAATAATTTTCTCAGCGGAAAACCATGCAACAGAAACCAGCCGACCCGCTTTACAGACTCATCAGCAGGATTCGCAAACCGGCCGCCGTAAAAGACATACTTGCAAGCTGTCTGCGAAGTGTTTATACGAAAGATCCGTTTGCAGGGACGGACGGATTACCTCCTCCTCCCCGGGAACTGTATGACGGCGTCATGACCGGTGAAGTTGTTGTTAATGACATTCGCTGTGTCATCTACCTGCCGCCTTCCTCTGAAATTCGGCCCCTGCTCCTTTATATGCACGGTGGCGCATTTGTTGTCGGATGCTCGGAGGATACGGATTACATAACACGTCGACTCTGTTTCGATTGCAACGTTACTGTGATCAGCATTAACTATCGACTGGCTCCAGAGAATATGTTTCCAGCTGCGATGATTGACTGTGCCACCGTGCTGAAATGGGCAACTGAAAATGCCGCTGACCTCGGAATAGATGCTGCTCGAATTTACCTCGGTGGCGATTCCGCCGGCGGCAATCTGGCTGCGGCGTTGGCGCTCCAAATGCAAAAGCGGGCTCAGGACGTTCAGGGATTGATTCTCCTTGCGCCCTGGTTGGATATGTATGTTGAAAAATATCCCTCCTACTCCAAGTTTGCATACGACAACATGGTGATGGACGCAGCCTATCTGGGGTTTGCTAGAGCCTCTTACGCAAAATTCGATGAATGGAATAATCCCATGGTCAGTCCGCTAATGGCAAATATTCAGGATTTTCCACCTGCAATAATGGTTACCGGCACAGAAGATCCATTGGCTGACCAGGTGATGGCGCTAGCGAGTCGAGCGCGGGCGCAAGGACGCGATGACATTCGCCCTGTGGTTTATCCGGATATGCCGCATAGCTTCTACGCCTTTCCGCATCTGTTCAGCGAGGAAAGGGACTGCTTCGCTCGGATTCGTGAGTTTATCGAACATACTCGGTCGGCCTGGAGCTCCGACTAAGCGCATTTTTTCGTCAGAAGCTAAAATGTAGAAACTCTCTCGAGGCGCTTATGGCTCACAAGCTTCATCATGAACAGATCTTTCGTGGTTCAGACGCCATGAAACTACTGGCGTCCGTGCCCATCACTATATGTGGTGCCGGCGCGCTGGGCAGCAACCTTGCTGTCAATCTTGTGCGACAAGGTGTGAGCAACTTAAGTGTCATCGATGACGATCGGGTCGAGCCGCAAAACGTTGGCACGCAGGTCTATTCGTTGGATGATACCGGGGGGCTGAAAGCGGAGCTTCTAAAGAATGCGATTTATCGCGATGTCGGTGAGGAGATTTTTTGCAGCACGAAACGCCTTACGGAAAAGAATGTATCAAAACTGCTATCGGGCTCCGAGCTGGTTATAGATGCTTTTGATAATTCTGATTCTCGTCGAGCAGTGTTTGATTGGAGCAATCAGAGCCAAGTGGCTTGCCTGCATATTGGTTTGAACAATCAGTACGGTGAACTGCGGTGGAATGAAACGTATATGGTGCCGTCCAATGCGGGAGACGACGTTTGCGACTATCCCCTGGCGCGGAATCTTGTCTTGCTGGTCACTGCGCTCGCAAGCGAATTGATCGTCCGGTACGTATTGGAGGGAACCAGGAAAAACATTTCGGTCACGCTGGGCGATCTGAGCATCAATCATGACGACTAGGGTGTTTCCTCTGACCGGTGCCTTGGGAGCGCAGGTTCTGTTTTTGCTTGCTGTCAGCGTCTTGATCGCGACACCGTGTTGTGCTCATTACGAATCGGAAGCGGCTGAGCCGCAGCCTGTTGGGAGTCCCGCCGCTCAGCCGCCGAACACTCGCAAGAAAACCGCACTGTGGAATCCCTGGCAGCTGCTGGATCTCGCCATTCCGGCGGCGAATGCTTTTAACGAGCAAGTCAGTATAATCATTTCCGGTGACTACAGGGTGATTCGTTCTAATGGCATTCCGGATCATCCGACCGGGCATTTTCCGAACGCTGGCAATCCGAACGTAATTTCCGAACAGCACTATGAGTTTCAAGCGCCGAAAGAGCCCAAGCAATGTAAGATTCCGAGCCGTTTGCGTAACTACATGTTTTTTGGGGTTGCTCTGAACGGTGTGCCGTTCGATCCCGGTACCGCCGAATTCTGGAAGAACGACCCCTCGTCGGGGTGGACTTATGAAGCGATGGTGCTCGGTTCTCGCCTTGGTCTCGATCAAAACAACGCGCATGTGCAGCCGAACGGTGCCTATCACTATCACGGCACACCAACCGGCCTGCTTGAACGACTTGCTGCTTTTGAGCGCCCCGTGCAGATTGGTTTCGCTGCTGATGGCTTTCCTGTTTATGGACCGTTCGGTTACAAGAATCCAGAGGATCCAAAATCTCTCATTAGCAAGTTGCGGTCAAGCTACAGAGTTAAGAGCGGCTCTCGACCCGACAAAGTTCGTGGATCTGAAGGACCTGGTGGAAGCTACGACGGAACGTTTGTACAGGACTATGAGTATGTTGCGGGGTTGGGTGACCTTGATGAATGCAACGGTCGCTATGGTGTCACCCCTGAGTATCCGAAAGGAACTTACTATTATGTCGTGACTGATGGATTTCCTTTCGTGCCGCGATGGTTTCGCGGCGTTCCCGATCAATCGTTCTCCAAAGGACCGCCCACAGGTTTTGGTCGCCCCGGCGGTCCTCCGGGCCGACATCCCGGGCCGGGCTTCGGTCCTCCCGGCGAACACCTTGAAGGCGGACGTCCTTCGCATCATCAACCCCCTCCGCCTTGGTAAAGCTGTGAACCGCGAGCAGTTGACGCCTTTACCGGTGCGTGTCCGTGTTTTTCAAGCGGAATCCGTTCTGTCAGACCTTGTATCCGGTTGACAACCTCGGACCCCTATCGACCCGGGGCTGGTACTTTTCGCCTGCGACTCGTCGAGAGGGGAGGTCGAATACTTTGGGTACATTTGAGGCAGTAGACGTGGACGGCGTAACGCCTCCGGAGGCTTAGATGAGCGAAACCAGGGAACTTTATATCGACGAAAAAGACTCCGATGAAGAGCCTGAACAGTCCTCCGCCGGCGTTGAGGGGCTTTTTGCCGAAGTCGCTAGCACCGGTTATAGAGCTGCGCTTGCCTATTTGGCTCCGGATGCTGAGTCACCGTATCTCTGTTCGTCCGAAAGTCCGGAATCGAAAGACTCTGTAGAAAAGGAAGGGGGAGAAAAAACTGAACCGACATCTGAGCTGGAAAAATCGATACAAGCCGATATCGAGCTTCAGAGTGTTGGCTACCAGCTGCAAGCAGGCTTGAAAGTCTTGCAGGACCAGTTGGATAACAAGATTCCATCGCCGGATCGAACGGGGCAGCCAGCGTTGGCAGAGCAGATCAAAGCCCTGAACAAAGAGATTGCGGAAATACAAAAGAAAGTCAATCCGCGCGCATCAGCCGACGAAAAATTCGATATTGCCAAGGGACTCCAGAAGGCGACAATGCAGGTTCTTCGAATTCAATACGGTCTACCTCCCGGCACCGAAGATGATGTCATCCGGGAGGAGGTTCGAAAAGACGAAGCGAAGAAAAACGGGTTAGCATCCGATGCAACCTGGAAGCAGATTGATGAGGCGCAGCAAAAGAGAGAGCTCGAGCGGAGCGCCAAACTCTTCGGCGTTGACCCCAAAACGGCTACTCAAAAAGACATCGACGAAGCGATAAAGAAGTTGGATTTCGAGCGGGAGTGCAGGGAATACGGCTTGGACCCGAAGAAGGCTACCAAAGAGTTAGTAGAGGAAGCCAAAGAGCAGCGCGAATTCGAAAAGATGTGCGCGGATTTAAAGCTCGACCCGAAGCAAACTACAAGAGAAGAAGCAAAAAAGGCTCATGAAAAGTACTGGCATGAAAAGGACTGCGAAAGTTTGGGGTTGGATCCGAAAACCACCACGAAGGAACAAGCGACGAAAGTGCGCAGTTTCAACGGCTGGTGCGATATTTTGGGCATCGACAAGAATGACAAAGATGCACCTCAGAAAATTCATGCACGGCGATGTCAGAGCAGGGGGCTCCCTGCAAGCACGACGCCTGATGAGCTTGACCGGATTGTCGAGGAAGAGTTCAAAAAAGAAGACGAGATTCGAAGGAAGTACGGGCGCTAATTGCTGGAGAATCCCTGAACTCGAGTGACGTTTGAATCTTCGCGCAAAACTACTGGGCACTCGCTCCCGACGTGCGTGCTACCCTAACCCTGTCCGAAGACAAATAGGAGTGACTGACTTGTTTGCAACAAAGCCCGCCGACAATTTAGCGACTATGCATTCGGTAATTCTGCTAAGCACTATTGTCTGTCTGAGCAGCACCATTGCGCCAGCGGTTGCTGGAGGAGATAAATTCGCTCCGGTGGAGAAGCAGCTCAATTCAGCTCGCAGTGCTCAAGACAGCGATCGTTTTCTACAGGCGGAGAGAACGCTTAAGAAAGTGACCGTTGCGGCTGAAAAACTACTCTCCGACAGTGCGGCGCAGCCCGATTCGTCAGCTTCCTCATCGCCGTCATCCGCAGCATCGTTGTCGACGACTGCGAAGCCGGTGAATGCCAGCGGCGCCAACTCACCAGTTTCCTCTACGTCATCGGCCGCCGTTGAAGACGATCCCTCAACGCGAGCGACTAAACTTTGTGATGACGCCTACTGCATGTTGGGCGATTGCAGCTTGAAACTGCAAAAGTATCCGGACGCTCAGGGCGCGTTTAAACGCGCTCTGGAACTGGAGCAATCTAAGGGAATGCCTTTGCGTGCCGGCGACAAACTGAAAGAGTTGGGCGACGTCTACCGAACCGTCAATATAGAGCAGGCGCTTGGCGACAAAGCATCCGATGTTGTGAAAGAAGCTGGAATTAAGAACGCCTTTGCTATTCGCAAAGACGATCGCGAAAGTATAAATGTTGAGTTGGGTGCTCGCTACAGTAAAAAAATCGAGAAAAATGATCCACTGAAAGCTCCGACAGATGCAGCGACCACGAGTAGTAGCGGCGGACCATCAGGTGGTGAGAACAAAAACCAACTGAAGCAGATTCGAATTGATCCCAAAGTATCTTTTGACTTTGTGCACAAACCGGATGGCATTAAACTTTCAAATATTCAAGGACTTTCGGCTGATGTTGGGCTGTGGGTCAAGTTGATGGAAGTCGAGTTGCTCAAGGGAGCGCAGGGGGTACCGAAGGCGCGCGTGACCGCCGGCAAAATGGGAATTCAGAAAACTGTTGATTTAGATGTGCCGGACAAAGTTTATGACCAGGTGCGTTCCGGAATCGAAAAACTCGATCCATTCTTTAACCTGGTTCGCTCCGTCATTCAGGGCCAGCCGGCCGTGGCCGCGCCAGCGCAGGATTTGCCGCTGACAAATCCAAGTGGGAACGCGACAGCCGTACCAACAGACCAGGGCGCACCACCGGTACCGACGGCACCGTCCGGACAAGATTCAGAAACCGTACCCGACTGATCCGTAAATCACTCTGCTTAAGCCACCGGCCTGCGTGTGAACAACCAGTCGAAGGATTCGATATTCCCGATTTGTAAGATACTGACGGCCGAAAATCTTCTGTGTGGCGAGCGCATCGTCAATCTAGCGAACTTCCGCTACCCCGATGCGAATGCGCGGAAGATCTGCGCCCAGAGCAGATAGCGTTTGGTACATTAGTCCGGCAACCTCTCCCCGAGTAGTCAGAGCATTTGGACGAATTTGATGTTCGTCAGGGAAGTTCACAATAATGCCAGCTGTAGCCGCTTGCGTGACACTCTCGGTTGCCCAGCCGGGAACGGCTTGTGCATCACTGTATCTAGCTAACGCGGCTGGATTAGACTGAGGTGACTTCAACGCTTTTGACAAAATGACAAGAGCCTGTGCGCGCGTGAGGCTGTCCTCCGGTTTAAATGATCCGTCAGGAAATCCACCGATCAAACCGGCATTGCTTGCAGCTGCAATCGCAGCGGCCGCCCAGTGAGCGCCGGGCACATCAGTGAAATTGTTGCCTGATCCTGCCGGAAGTTTGAGCGCCTGCGCTGCAATTGCTGCAAACTGTGCGCGCGTGATTTTCGTTTCCGGTTTGAAAGTCCCGTTGGGAAAACCGCCGATGACGCCTCTATTAGCCAGTTGCGATATGTACTGCTGTGCCCAGTATCCGCTTATGTCGGTAAATTCCTTGTTTGCGATAATCGGGAAAGAAAGCGCGCCGGAGGGACCGGTTTGAATCTGAACGGGAGGCTTCGGCTGTTCGTGATCAGGTCTCACTCCCGGTGCAACGTCATGCGCATCGCCAGGACCACCGCCGAAGCCGTCTGCGCGTCCGATGCCGGGACCGTCCCCGCGTCCGGCGCCGAAACCGTCTCCGCGTCCGGTGCCGAAACCGTCTCCGCGTCCGGTGCCGAAGCCGTCTCCGCGTCCTGCGCCGAAGCCGTCTCCGCGTCCGGCGCCGAACCCGTCTCCGCGTCCGGTGCCGAAGCCGAAGCCGTCCCCTCGTCCACCGCCAAGTCCGCCTCCGGCGGCGCCTGCATATGCAAGACCAGGAGCTTTGCGAACCGCTTGCAGATGTTGAGCAAGACGGTCGAGTTCCATGTTCAATTGATTTACTTGTGTTGGGGTGAGAACGGGATTAGCCTTCTTGAAGGCCAGGTGAAGTTGCGCCGTGCGCTCGAGTTCTCGTCGTGCGTCATCCTCATCTTTCGCAAGAAGTCTACCAGAGTTCGAGAGTCGACTAATTCGATGGTCAAGTGTTGCAAAACGATCGGGGAAATCATCCTCAGTGACGGCTTCCAGCGGCGTATTTTGTTTTACCGGTGTAAGTGCCAGTTTCGCATCGATACGCGTCGCGAGCACGTCCAGCTCTCCAGCTAACTGAAGAACCTCGCTGCCGGTAAGCTTCTTGTTCACTGTCTGGAAACTTTTCTGCCGATCGCCAATCTTTGTAACTTCGTCGCGCAACAGTTGGGCGTCCGTCGCAGAAAGTCTCGATTGGGTTAGCCCCTCGCTTATCTTCTTCTCCAGTGCTTGACGGCGAAATTCAAGGGTCCGGACGCCGGAATCAGCGATCTCCTCTTCTTGATCCAACTTTGCTTTGACCTTATTGATCTCGATAAGTAAAAGTTCTGTTTGTCTGGGATTGAGCGTTCCGTTTGATTCTGCTCTGAATGCCGTCTCAATAGCGCTGATATGACGCAGGTCGGCTTTGATTGCCGATGCTTCAGCCTCGCCAAGTCTGCCAGACTTCACGTTCGAATCAATTCTGGTTGATAAAGCAGCTTGCAATGTAGCAATTTCCGGTGCTGCGATTTTTCCCTGACTTATTGCAGCGTCGACCTGCGCGGCCAATGAGTTGAACTGCCGATTGAATGATATGGACTGCACGAAGCTCATCATCCGCCCGCCGGATTTTGCTTGCGCCTCTTGTTGGTTCAGGATGTCGAGCTGTTGACGAAACTCATCTGCTTGCTGCTTTGAAAGTTGACCGGAGGCAAGCGCTGCATCGATGGCTCCAGCCAATGCAACTTTGTCCTTATCGAGCTGCTGCCAACCAGTACTGGCACCGCTGAAATTTTCAAAGATTTTGCTAAAGTCATTGGCTCTAGCTTCGCCAGTAGCAGGAAGAAATGCCAAAACCAGCGTAAAGGCCAGCCTAAGAGTAATTCTCATATCTATCTCCAGTTTCTTTCGAGCATGTTGGGCTTGTCCCATCCGACGGTCGAACTCCAGTGTATATGGTTGCTGCTATGTCAATGTTGAACATTCTCCTAACGAGATGATTTGTGAAGAGCTTCAGATTAACGGGTAAAAACTCGCAATAGTCAAACATTGCGCGGACGACTCTGTTTCCTTACTTTGCTGTACAAAGCATTGCTGCGACGTCGTACAAAAACTTCAGTCCGTCCTTGTACACTGCAACAGGTACTCGCTCATCTTTGCCGTGAACAGTAGCCAGCAGCTCGGCGTCGATTCGAAATGGTTCGAATCCATATGAAGCAATGCCCAGTTCTCTAAACCAGTGCGAATCGGTGAACCAGGGTGCAACCGTTGGTACCACGGGAACTCCGGGGGTGAGCTTGCGCGCCACCTCTGTAATGGCTCTGAAGCATTCCGTGTCGTAAGCGGAGGCACTGGTATGTACCCAATCGAGAACCGATACTTCAACGGTGTTGTCTTTCATACGGTCGCGGAGCAGTCCGATGAATTCATCCTTCCCTACACCGGGTAGCAATCGACAGTCCAGTTCTGCTGATGCTTCTGCAGGAATTACATTTGTTTTGTACCCTGCCTTGAACACCGTCGGTGATACCGTATTGCGCAGCATCGCTGACTTCATTTTGTCTTTTAAGAGTTCTTGATAAGTCTCTGGCTTCTTCACTGCGTCGTCGATGTCTGCGTATGCGGAACGAAGCGGCTCTCCCACAGTGGGCGCTATTTTCTTGAAATACTCGCGCACTGCAGGAAGAATCGTCGGTTGTGGCGGATTGTCGATAATGCGACTAACTGATTTCACCAGCCGGTTCACCGATGAATCCGGCATCGGCATCGAAGCATGTCCTGCGTTGCCGCGGGCAATGAGGTGCAACCAGAGAACTGATTTCTCTGAGATTCCAACGTCAATGTGCACGGGCTTTCCATCAGCCTGGCTGTCGATAAACGCGCCTTCGTTAATCAAGAACTCGGCATCTTTTACGAGATCCGCGTGGTGCTTGACGAACCAGCCGGCACCGCATTCGCCACCAACTTCTTCATCCGGAGTTGCTACAAAAATTATGTCGCGTTCTAATGTTAAACCGGAGCGTTTTAGCATCAGCATCACTTCCAGCTGCGCGATGCCGAGCCCCTTCATGTCCAGTGCGCCTCGTCCCCAGATGGCGCCGTCGAACTCTTCGCCTGAGAACGGAGGATGCTTCCAGTCATCTGCACGGGCCGGTACAACATCAATGTGATTCAGGAAAATGATTGGTTTCTTTTTGCCATTTCCTTTCAGCCGCGCATAAACGCACGAGCGCCCCGGTCCGGTTTCAAACAATTGAGCTTCGATTCCGTTCTTTTTGAGGACCTCAGCGAGATATTGAGCGCCCTTGGTTTCGTTGCCGGGCGGGTTCGTTGTGTCAATGCGAAGGTACTCTTTCAAAAAGCCGATGGACTCATTGCAGGCGACGTCAAAGCTTTTGTCGGGCACAGCTGATTCTACGGCAGCACAGGCTGCCAATGGTTGCACCAGAGCCAGGGAAAGCATGGCGATCAGGGGTGAAAACCTCTTGCGATGGACTTGTTCGGCTCTCTTGCCGGTTCGCCCCTGCACCAGACTTTCACCGATACGCGTCATTGTTAGTCCTCCATTCAATCGCTGCACAGTGTACCCCGTCTGTATGAAGTACCGAATTTTACGACGCTTATTTGCGCCGTCAACTACCGTGGACAGCGAACAGCGGTGCTCAAAATTAAGGTCTCAACCGGTTTTTGGACAAGCCGTCTCAAGATCGGTCATTTGGCGGATATTCTCGTTGTTTGGCGATTTCGTTCGTGTAACTTGCTGTTGACAGCCGTGGGGGAATTACCGAAAAATCCAATTGGTCGCTATACTGATAGAGGTTGTTTTTTCGGACATCAGGAGACGGGAAGCAAATTCCAAGATGGCGGAAACGGGCAACAACACTTCTATCGGTGTGCGCTTAGGCGACCTATTGCTTCGCGCCGGGATTATCAAAGCTGAAGACCTGCCTACCGGTTTGGCTGAGGCTCGTAAGTATGAATTGAGAATCGGAGAGATGCTGGTACTCATGCGATTCATGTCGACCGAAGACCTAACCAATGCGCTTAATGCTCAAACCATGTTGCAGAATGGCGAGATTGATGAGCTTGCGGCCGTGGCTGCTTTGCAAATAGCGTCAAAAGAAAAGCTTGAACTGGAAGACGCGTTGGACAAAGTCAAAAATGTCGATCTCACTACAGAGGAAGGCAAAAAGAAGGAACTAGCTAAAACTCTGGAGGAAGTTGCTGCGCTGGAGCGCACCGACTCGGAGCATCGCGATCTTGCTCCATTGCTTTTGAAAGCGGGAGAACTGTATTTCAAACTGGGCCAATTTTCCGATGCCGAGCGCGTGTGTAAGCGCGCCCTGTTTATTTCGGAACACTCCTTCGGCAAGAGCCATCTATCTGTGACCCGAGCCATGGGCAAATTGAACGATGCGTACATTAAGCAGAACAAGTTCAACGAAGCCGAACCGCTTGCATGGCGCGCTATTCAGATAACGCAGGACATGCTTGGCGCGCAACATCTGGAGACTGCAGAGCACCTTCATCGTATGGCCCGCATTTTGGAAGGCCAGGTTCGATTTGTTGAGGCGGAGCAGTATTATCTGCTTGCCATGAGAATTCGCGAGAAACAATTGGGACCGGACCATCCCGATATGGTCGATCAGTTACGACAGATGGCCTCGTTTTGGAGCAAGCAGGGAAAGAAATCCGAGCGAAAACGCATTGGCGATTTGCTTGTCGCTGCCGGCTTGCTTAAGCCGGAAGGCTTGCAGGATGCGGCACACGAAGCTCAAAGGCTTGGGGTGCCGCTCGGTCAGTACCTGTTGGGAATGGAAGGGCTAGAACCGGAGAGCGTACGAGCCGGCTTGCAAGCGCAACTCTTGATTGGTGACGGCGTCGTGCCTTCGGAGTTGGCCGTCAAAGCTCTGCGGATTTGTGCAAAGAAGAACATTCTCTTTGATGAGGCGCTTGAGTTTATTGGCTGGACTCCGGACTCATTGTCTACCGGGGAACTGAAGGCGCTGCTGCGGATAGCCGATGAGCTGGTTACCGCCGAGCAAAAGTTGGGAGCAAATCATTGCGGCGTCGCAGTGGTTTGTATTCGATTGGCGGATAGTTATCTGGAGCAAAAACGCTATTCGGAGGCCGAGAATAACTACAAGCGTGCCCTGTCCATTTTGGAAAAGTTCTTCGGACCTAAAGACCCTGAAGTTGCAGGCTGTCTGTTCAAGCTCGGCAGGCTCTACAGTTTGATGAACAAACCGATTGAAGCAGAACCACTCATTTGGCGGGCTCTGGAGATCCAACAGAAAGAGCTGGGAGCCGACCACATTGAAGTTGCCGCCACACTCGAACTGCTTGCAGACGTCAAAACAAAGCAGGACAATCATGAGCAAGCGGAGATGTTTTTCAAGTCTGCCCTTAGCACTCAGGAGAAGCTTCTTGGCGTTGAGTCTCCTAAGTTGGTTCCGCTTTTGGGGCGACTGGCAGATAACCAATTTTTTCTAGACAAGTTTACGGAGTCTGAACAGCATGGTATTCGACTGGCGGATATTCTGCAGAAAAACAACAATCCCAAGTCGGTTGAAGTCGCAAACGCCCTCGACAAACTGATTCGCGTTTATATCGCGCGCGGTGAAAATGCAAAAGCGGCTTTTTGCCTGAAGAAGTCCCTTGAGTGTCGTCAAACAGAGCTGGGCATAAACAATCCAGAGCTTGCTAAGGCGCTGGACAATTACGCCGGCCTGTTGAAAAGGATTGATCACGCAACTGAAGCAGCGGAGTTAGAGTCACGAGCGAAGAAACTTCGCTCCGGGAGCAAGGATTGAGGGCAGACCATTGAGCGGGATGAATGCTTTGAGCGGTGACCGAAAACTGGAGATTATCGACTTTCTCAAGAACCACTCTATTTTTCAGTTGCTGGACCGCGAAATTATCGAAGGCTTAAGTCAGCAGATCATAGAGCTGGAATGCGGTCCCGGACACATAATTTTTCAGGAAGGCGATCCCGCCGACGCTATCTTTATCATCCGGCGCGGTGCTGTTGCAGTTCTTCAAAGCCAGCCGCAAGCGAAGGTTCTGGCATATCTTACTGCCGGCGAATGCTTCGGCGAGATGGCGATTGTGCATGATGCCCCACGCAACGCCACTATTCGTGTTCCGGAGGAAGCCAGTATTTTGAGGCTTCCCAGCGCAGCGTTGAAAGATCTGACCAAGAAGTTTCCAGCCATAACCAATGAACTGGCAGATATCATTAATCGCAGAACCACTGGTGATAGTCCTTTCAAACCGCCGGGACTTCAAGGCAATCTCGCGTTTTTCGATCTGCCTACGGTAATTCAGGCCGTGCTCGGTGGTCGTCGCAGTGGCGTGCTTGTGCTTTATGGACGCTCCGGCAAAGCCGTCGGTCAACTGGTAATGAAAGATGCAATGATCGCCCGGGCGATTTTTGATCAACTTAAGGGGGAGTATGCACTCTATGAGCTGATGAACAGCGACGAGCCGCTTGATTTTACTTTCGATCAAAAAGATATTTCGGCCGTTCCGCTAGATCCGGATTTGTGCCGCCGACCGCCGTACATGCTGCTGATCGAAGGTGCGCGGCGAGCCGACGAGTTAGTAAAGCTTATGGTCGCTACCGGGTGGCCCGGTGCTACTTACGAACAATTGAAGCGTGTTCCGGATTTCAATTCGCTTCCGGATCATTCGCGCGAATTGTGCCGTCAGGTCTGGTCGTTGATAGAAGTTGGCACGGCCGTTGAAGCAATGTGGAAGCAATTGCCGGTTGACAAATATGCGGTTCTGTCGCTGATCAATGAAATGATCAATCAGCAAATGATTCGTCCGGAGGACAACAGACGTTCGACCAGTGAGTTTTTAAAACGCACCATGCAGTTGCAGAAACCCTCGCTGCAGCAGTTAATGCAGGCCAGGCAGCAAGCGGAAGGCGAAGCTCCTGCTGTTGCCGAGAATGCAGAGCCACCCGACAGCCCCTACGAAGTAGTAAAACTGGTAAATGCAGTCAACGGAGTTAGCACCAACTTAGGGATAATTTTCGGCAAGACCGAAGTGCGAATGCTCATGCAAGAGTCTTTGGCAAAAACCACAAGGGTTTTTCCGGAGTTGTCGAGCTTAAAGGTTTATATGGATAGTCCGGCATTGGACTTGCGTAGTGCAACTGCTGATTTTTCAAAATCCGCTCGGACCATACCCGCACTGGTTCACTTAGCCAATACTTTGATGGAGCTCACCCCGAAATTACTCAAGTCGAAGCCTTGAAGTCGTTTTAACAGGAGAATTGAATGAAAGAGGTTCGCATGTATCAAGCTCCGTTCATGAGCTTCTTCTCTGGTGACCTTTACCGGGATGTGGCGAGAAAATGGACAGGAATCGGCTTTGGCTATTTGACTGTCGTCACTCTTGTTTGCGTTGCCTTCAGTTCGATAGGGCTAACAATCGCAATAAACAATAAGGCCGAAGAGTTATTGGCCAAATTGCCAGCCATCACTTTTTCGAAAGACCACAAGCTCAGCATCGACAAACCTGTGCCCCACGTGGTCCAGCTCGATATCCCGGGAGAGCAAAACAAACTAGTCTTTGATACGTCCGGCAAAATGACGTCGTTAGAAGATGCTCCGGGGGCGATCGCGCTTGTGACGGCAGACGAGTTGATCTTGACCGACAGAGCCACTGAGGAAAACAGAGCTAGCTGGAAGTCGTTGAATGCCGATGAAAGTTGGTCCTTAAACCGCAGCAACATCACTAAGGTTAAGACAGTGCTAGGACAAGTAATATGGGGACTCATGGTTGTTGCGGGACTCTTTAGTTTGTTCGGGCACTATTTCTTGGCACTGTTGTATGGTGCCATCGGTTTGATCATGTCGAACGTCACCGGTGCCAAACTGGGCTTCGGAGCTGCTGTGCGCCTTGCCGTTGTGGCCATGACTCCGGGCATGATCATCAGCATGGGCTTGTGGGTGATTGGGCAAACCGCTCTTACTGGCTTGTGGGGGTGGCTTTCTGTTCCTGTAACTCTGGGCTACCTGTACTTCGCTTGCGCCGCTGCCGCCAAAGACTCACCAGAGGCGATGGTATCGTAATTCGAAATAGTCGCTATGGGCGGGGCATCTTTCCGTTCGACAATTTTGAAAAGATCGAACAAAGAGAGAGGGTGGCATCGCCCTCCTCTCTATTGGAACCCCGGTTAATCTATTAACTGATCGTTGTCCTTAGGTTTGTGCCTGCTTTTGCAGTCCCGGTCGACGATGTTGCATCCGATTAGCGCCATGCCCCTTGCGGCCTTCGCCGCCGCATCTACCGAATGCTTCTTTCTGGAGTGCGCGATGGCGCATTTGTAGTTTTTGTTCTCCGGTTAGCACGTCATACGTGTCTAGCTTCATTGCCAACCGAGCCGAGGAGAGGTCGTTCTTCAGACCATTTATCTTTGCTTGTAAATCGGTTGCTTTGGCGCGATCGACTTTTTCTTCAAGAAGGGTTGAGCGCAGCTGGCGTTGTAGTGTCTTGAGATCGGCTACTTTCTTTGAGGCGCTGTCTTTAAACGAGTTCTTAATAACGTGTATTTTTTCGAGCTGTTCGTCTGTCAGGTTCATTCCTTGTGCCGGACTTGCCGCGCCGACAGCGATGATTTCTTCGTCGGCGGGAGGCACTATTGGTAGTGATGCCAGTTCTTCACCGGGGACTTGTCCGGAAAACATTTCGTTGGCGTCTTCGGCCGTAGAAAAGTCTTGAGCAAATGCGGTTCCAGAGAGTGTGAATACGGAGCTGAGGGTAAGAATGGAAAGTAGTTTTTTCATGATAGACAATCCTAAATTAGTGACGCACCCAGTGGAAATCTTTTTAGTTGCCGATTGGTGGAGGTTCGGACCCGACCGTTTTGCTTATGATTCTTAAACGTAAAAACGCTCCAAAAAGTTCAATGTTTTGGGGGCATTCTGGATTAAATCCGCAACATCTTTGAACGGCAATGCTTTGGAGCCGTCCCCCGGTTAGTAGATTCTCTAGTTTGGGCAACATATAGGTATCGGTATTGGTAGAAGCACTGATGAAACCATCGACTCTAATTCTGGTTCTATTGGCAGCGGCGGCACCGGCGCCAGTGTCCGGCTCGCCGGCTAAGTCTTCCTCTGTCGGCGATAATCGCGTTGCGCAGACCGCTGCGATAAAATCAACTTCGTCTTCGGTCCACGGTGCTGTGACTGCTTCTTCGAGTGCCACCACTGCTGGAGGCAGCCAGAAGAATGCGAAAGCTCCTGCCGCTATCCCGACGAAAATTGTAGACGGCTTCGAACTTCTGGAACACAGCAGTTTCCGCGGTGCGTTGAAAGCTACGATTTGCCCTGAAGGCATATGCTTAAGGTCCCGCGATCTCGACGCGGTTATGCAACCCTCTAGCCATATCGGGTACCTGGTTCATCGTGGGAACAAGCGCTATTTGGAAATGGATCCATCGAAAGGCATACAAGGCCTGGGGCATTTTTCCTATTTCCCCGGACCGGAGAAAGTAGTGAAAGTTGGTACTGAGAACTTAGATCTTCGTCCAAAGGATGCAAGAGGAAACCCGATACCGCTCAATGCTGCTGCAAAGGCTGCAGGAAAGCTTGAGTTTCTGCCTACCACGCACTATTACATCGAAAAGTATCGCCTTAACAGGAGGACTGGCAAGGCGGACGCTGTTCCTTACTGGATGACGGACCTGTGGGTCTGCGATTCGCTTGGAATTTCGAAGACATTTGCCGGTAGGTGCGCTCGACTATGTATGTTGCCTGCCGAGTATGGCATGCCGGTCAAAGTGGTTCGACTCTATGATGCCCGTCGCCGAGCTATTCCGCTGACGCCGGAATTGAAAAAATACTATGAGAAGACCCGAGGTTACGGATTGTGCATGTCGAATCCACAGTTTGCGGGGGATGAGCGGCGCGATCTGAAGATCCTGCTAGATGTAAGAGGTGCGCGCAAGGTCAAGGTAAATGTGACCGACACGCAGCTTCCGAAAGGATTCACCAGGGTAAAAACCGAAATGGATCTCCTGATGTCGGAGCAGGATTCTGCGTTACTGAAGGAGCTGGATTAGATCTTGCGCGTTTGGGGCGCCGATGTTTTGAATGCCTGATCTCTTATCTCCATCGCCTTTATGAAGTCCCATCCTTTCCAAAGTACTCGAGCGTAATCGGACAGTATTAGCTGCCGATCGTCCGGGTTGGCTTTCATGATGGTATCAAGTTCATTGATGGATCCGGCATAGGCCATGCGGGCTCCATTATAGTCGTCATCCATTTGCGCCAGGTAGCCGAGGTAATACGAAGCCTTTGCTGCGTCTTCCTTGTCGCCTTCTTCCTTGAACAAGGTGAGGGCGTTGGCGTAGTGCTTCAGCGCCTTTTGCACGGCTTCTTTCGCTTCTTTACTCGGTGCTCCCGGTTTATGCAGTCTGCTGTTTATTGCTTTCCAGCGGTATGTATCCGCGATCTTCGCCTGCACCACCCCGCGCACGAATGGCACTTCTTTGTTCCTGGTGTTGAACACCTTAAGGTTTTCGATGGAGGCGTAAAGGTGCTGCGCTTCGCGGATATTGTTGTCTACTTGTTGGAAGAGATGTTCGAGCCTTCCGTGTGTATCTTCAGGCATCGAGGTATTCTGCGGCTTCTTGTCGGCGAAGTATAACTTGTGAATTTCGTTTTCGAATCGCTGCGCTTTCGTGTAGAAAATATCTCCAAGTAAAAGTTTTGCGTAGTTGCCGCTGTAGAATTCGCAGGCGTCTGAATACTGTTTGACGTCTTCCAATAGTCCCGCTGCCTTTGGAATGGAAGGGCGTAATGCGTCTCGTCCGCGCTCGCCTCGTTCATAGCCTGTACCTTCTATGATTAGCGCTTCGGCGAACTCAACTTCTGCATCGGCAGTAGGAGGTGACATGCCCTGCTCTAGACTTTCGGTACACTTTAAAACACCATCGCGCGACTCCACCAATTCTTCGATTGAGCCGCTGTTCAGAGCCACCAGCGAACGCTTTTTCCAGGCCTCTAGTTCGTCTTGCGTGTAGCTGTTTTGCATGGTGCGAATTTCGATGGTCAGGCGCGAATTGCCCAAAATGTTTTTTGCCTGCTCGGTGTCTGCAACAGGATGATTGAGCCTGTCGATTAACTTGGACAACGATGGTGTCCAGTGCAATTCTGCCGGCATGCTGTCTGATTCTTTGAGAAACCAGCCCACGTCTACCCAGGCCAAACTGGCAAGCAGCATGATGCACATTGCACCGCAGACCGTCAGCGCGATGGTCCACGGACTGACTTTAACCGCCGCTCGGCGAAGGCTGCGACCCGTGCGTGAGATACCGGCTGACAGTGAGCGCCCGAGCTTGCCTGCCGCCAAGTCTGCTGCAATGGAGTCGAGATCCCTTTTGAAATCGCCCATCGTTTGATAACGCTTGTCCGGATTTTTCTCCAGCGCTTTGAATGTTACTGTTTCCAGGCGCTCCAGCAGGGCCGGATCGCATCCGGGAATATCCAGCGGCGCCGGAATCTCCATCAAGTGCTGGTGCATCGTATCGAATACGTTCGGACTGTAATGCGGTGGTTTACCGTTGAGCGCCTCGTAGAGAACGCAACCAAGCGAATAGATGTCGGAGCGTGCGTCGACTGCTTTGCCTGACCACTGCTCAGGGCACATGTAGAGCGGGCTTCCAAATATTTCGCCTGTTTGAGTGAGGCGGCTTGCTATCTCACCATCTTGCGGCAGTAGTTTTGCGATGCCAAAGTCCAGCACCTTTACGAAGTAAGGATCCGACTCGTAGTCCACAAGCATGACATTGCTGGGTTTGATGTCGCGGTGCACGATGCCCTTTGCGTGAGCGTGATTAAGCCCTGAGCACGTTTGCGAAAAGATATGCAGAACCACGGGAATGGGGATTCGCTCCGCTTTCCCCTTGATCAAATCGGATAATGATTTGCCTTCCAGCAGGTCCATTACCATGTAAGGTAGCGCATTTTGAATACCGAACGTCCGCACTCGAACTATGTTCTGGTGATCCAAACTAAGCGCTGTTGCCGCTTCTTGCTGGAATCTTCTGTAACTGTTTTGATCGTACGAGAGGTTTGTGTGCAGCGTTTTGATAGCGACTTCCTGGCGCAGGAGCTGATCCTTGGCTCGATAGACGACACTCATGCCGCCTTTGCCGATTATCTCCGCTACTTCGAATTGCCCGGCAAAAACCGTTCCCACCAGCGCCGTTTCTGCTTCATCAGGGAACTCTTCCCTCATTTGAGCATCAATTTCAGGCAAGACGACGCTGTCGTTCAAACCGGCGCCTGTTCGAACAGTCCGTTCTTCAATGAATTCTAGTTTTTCGCTTTTCTTCTCAGCCATGGTCCCGGCCAGGGTACTAGAGGCAATTTTCCCCGTCTGCGCAGAGCTGTAAGGGGATTCGGTAAAGTTTTAATGAATGTTTAGGCGGCTGCATCAAAGAAAAGAAAACGGTCGGCTTTTGACCGACCGTTTTCTTTTGCAGACTATTTGTATCAGTGGCTATTCTTCTTCTTCGTACTCGTCTTCGCCATACTCTTCCCAGTCTTCTTCAGTTGCTTGGCAAGCGGCGATAAAGAAACGGGTTGCAACTTGAGCAGCTACGTCGGGTGTGACGCCAACTTCTTTGAGAGTCTTAACCCAGTGCACAATTTCATTGAGCATGGTTCTGTCGAGAGCGGGCTCGCTCTCAGCAACAGCGTTCGGCATGGTGGTGGTCCTCTGGTTCACGGGAGATCATTTGGTAAATGCTACTGCCCGACGAGTCACTGTGCCAAGATCCTATGTTTCATCTGTAAAACGATGAAACGTTCGAGAACAAGATGTTGTCGCAATGACAGTAGCAGTCAAACGACTTGTAGTTGCCTCGGGCTCTGCGATTGAAGCAATGCGTCCAATTTTTCTTTGAAATCTTTTTTCAACTTGGGATTTGCCGCTAAAGCAAGAAGAGCGCGGTATTGCATCGAGTTATTGCGCTTTTCTGCGCTTAAGTGTTTGGCGGTAAGCAGCCGAAAAACATTGTTAACTGAACTGTCGACGATAGTCGAATTTGTCTCAAGTCCATCGACTGCCAGCGCCACGTAGGCACTGACTGCAAAATTGTTAAAGTCCGGAAGATCCTTATATTTGCGGGTGTTAAGCAGTTCTTTCGCCAGTGGCACTGCTTTCTTGATGTGTCCCGACAGTATGTGAAGATTAATCGCGTCGCTGAGACAACCAGCTTCCTGCTGCGCGGGCTCGCAGATCCAACCAGCGTTTTCATACAATTGCAGTAACTGCAGTCGTTCTAACTTGACGGCTGCTGCTTGTTCGAAAAGAGACATCTCTATAAGCAAGCTCGCATACTGGTCTTTCGCTCGCGAAGCCGCGCCTGCGATGGCTTTGTGCGGGCGTTCAAGCTCGGTGTCGATCAGCTTGTACGTCGCTTCGATGTGTTCGCGCGCACGCTGATATTGTTTTCGGCCGGCGAAGACACTCGCCAACGCAAGGCGTGGCTCGATAACCCGATCAACGAGGTCCAAGTTGACTGCGCTTTTGGAGTTCAAAGTCTTGTTGAGCAAGTTTTCCGCCAAGTCCAATTGCCCGAGTTCTTGTGCTGAGCCCGCTGCAGACAGGACTAACGAGATGTGACGGACGGTCATGGCGTCCGTTTCCTTCTTGTCTTTTAGTACGCTTAGCAGCAAGTCGAGCGCCTTCTGTTTCTTGCTCAACTCGTACAAAATTTCGTTGTATTCGACTCGCACTTCTCCGCCGGGATCGTTGTTTTGGTCCAGCCACCGGTCCAAATACCTTTCGATCGATTCGAACAACTGGCGGCGCTTTGCCGAATCTTCCATTTTGAGCCCCTCGTGGTAAAGCTCGTCTAGCTTTTTTGCCAGAGCGTGGTAATGCAGAGGGCGAAGTATCTCATCAACCTGTTTGACAGCTCTTGCTTCTAGCGGTATTGAAGAAGAGCTGGCGGTAGTGTTGTCCGTGACATTCTTGTGCAGCGCTACCGTTAGCCCTGCCAGGCAGGCAATCAGGAGCGTCGCCATGCCTGCGCGAAAAGGAACGTCGCTTCCGCCGGAAGCGGGTTTGATACTTCTTTGTGTGCCTGGTTGCGCTGGTCGTGTATCTTGCAGAAAACTGATCCATTCATCGGCTGACTGAAATCGCTCCTCTTTCGACCTGCTCAGAGCTTTCATAATGCTGCTCTCAAGCACGGGATCTATTGCTGCCAGCGGCGCTGCCAGCGAGAGTGGCTTCGCGTCTTCTGTCAAATGTTGCTGCATGGTTTCGTATGTGGTGCCACCACTGTGCGGCGGAATCCCGGTCAATACCTCATACATTAGACAGCCAAGCGAGTAGATATCCGATCTGGCATCTAGCTTCTGTCCCCTGCATTGTTCGGGGCTCATGTATGCCGGGCTACCGAAGACGCCACCGGAGCTGGTGCTGGAAAGTTTGTGCGTTTCAGCGATTTGATAGGCTTTTGCCAAACCGAAATCAACCAGTTTGACAACGGTAGTGGTGGCGTCGTCTTTCCTCTCCAGCATTATGTTGCCTGGCTTCAAATCTCGGTGGATAATGCCGGCGTCGTGCGCGTATTTGAGAGCGGCTAGAATTTGATCCAGAATCAAGCGCGCACGTTGCGACTCTATCGGGCCGTTTCGAAGTAACGCCTGTGCTAAGCTTTCGCCTTCAATGAAATCCATGACGATGTAGGGGCGATTCTTCTCAACACCGAAGGCGCTTACCTGGATAATATTAAGATGGCGGAGCCGGCTAACGGTCCTTGCTTCACGCTGGAAGCTTCTGATCATTCGTGCGTCCGAAAGCTCATCGGCATTGAGAATTTTGACGGCGCATGTGCGCAGCAACATCGAATGTTCGGCACGATACAGTGTTCCTGTTCCGCCGGAAGTAATCAGAGCCTTAATTTCATACACCCCTGCGAACGTTGTTCCGGTGAGCGTCGCCGCTTCCATCCGCAATTGCTTGTCGGAGTCGGTCTGCTCGTTCGTGCTCACGGCAAGCTCCTAGTTGTCGTCACCGGGTTCGCGCTCTGAGCGTAGATTCTCAAGCAGCTTGTTCGAGAATTCTTGCGATGATTCTATGCCGATCACTTGGACTCTGAGCGCGCGAAGCTCTTGCTCCATGCTTGCCATGCGGCTTTTCATTTCCGCCAATTCTTTGGAGTTGTACTTTTTGCCGGCAATTCTGTCGGCAATCGCCACTAGAAGCGGGCGCATGAGAAGGCACGGTAATCCGACTACTATGGCAACGATTATTGCTACGGACAAAAACGGGTCCACTTCCATAATTCCTTGTTACTTTGTGCTCGTCGGGGCGGTTGTGGTATCAAATATAGTGGCGGTTGCCTCGGTGCGAGTCCATTGTTCGTTATTCGTGCAGACGAGAGAGATTTTGCAATGCCTTTTGGTGCCCTTGCTTGGCCGCCCGGGCGTACCATTTCGTGGCCTCGCTGGTGCTTCGTTCAACACCCTCTCCTGCTTCGTACATTGTGCCCAGACAGTACTGCGATTCTACATGTCCAGTCTGTGCTGCCCGCACAAAGCATTCAATTGCAAACTTCGGGTTGGCGGGGATACCCTCGCCTAGTCTGAAAAGCTGCCCTAAACTGTACACGGCCTTGACGTAACCTTGATCCGCAGATTTTCCGAGCCACGTTGCAGCGGCTGCGGGGTTTTTTGCCGTTCCTTCGCCACGTACTAATTTCAATGCCAGTTGATACTGAGCTTTCATATGCCCTTGTTCGGCCGCACGTGTAAACCATCGCACCGACTCGATTTGATCGGGTTTGACGCCTTCGCCGTTGGCATACAGAGTGCCGAGAATGAATTGCGCGGTCACGTGCCCGCTCTCAGCGGCTTTGCGGTAATAGTATGCGGCTTCTTCAAGATCCGGCGCGACCCCGTCGCCTTGATGCAGCATTAACGCCAGATTAAACTGAGCGGTAACGTAATCTTTATCGGCTGCTTGCCTATATAGAGTCGCTGCCTTTGCCGCGTCTCGCTGCAAGCCCTGTCCCTGGTGGTAGATCAGGGCCAGATTGAACTGAGCCTGGACGTGCCCTTTGTCCGCCGCTACCGTGTAAAACTGGGCAGCGCGCACAGGGCTGGTCTCAACCCCGCGCCCCTGGTGGTAAAGCAATGCCAGGTTGAATGCCGCTTCGGCGTGACCGGCATTGGATGCAGCTTCGTACCAGCGACTAGCCGCGGCAAGGTCGCGCTGAACTCCCGTGCCGTTCTCGCACATGACGCCGGCGTAATACTGAGCTCCCGGTAAGCCGTCGTCGGCCGCTCTTTTGAACCAGGCCCAGGCAATTTCATGATCGCGCGTGATGCCTCTGCCTAAAAAATGAATCAGTCCGTACTTGAATTGAGCGCCAGTATGACCTGAGTGGGCTGCTCGTTCGTACCAACGAGCAGCTTCTCGTTGGTCTTCAGGTTGGCTGCTGAGGTAAAGCTGCTCGGCCCAGTTAAATTGGGAGTCTCGATCGCCCTTTTCGGCTGCAGCTTTGAGATCGACGCGCATAGCCGGGGCTTTGCTCCAATCGTTTACCGCGCATCAGCTCGCACTTTAACGGCTGTAGACGCAAGCTACAATATCGTATCATCCAGGGATGAATATGGGCTGGTTCAGGAAACCCGAAGCGCTTAAAGTTTCTGGAGCGCTTCAATTCTCTCGGTGATTTTACCGCTGCTGGCTTGTCCATTAACCTTGATTTCGAGTTGCTCGAGGCGTTTCAATAGGGGCCAATCCGTATGTGTGCAGCCCTCGAAGCGTTTTTCCAATTCTGCTAGTTTTTCATCCACTGAGTTGGCCGGTGGACTCTGTGGAGCCGCCAACGCCGAATTTGTGCCCCCTCCGACCGTGGAGACTGCCGACGGAGCCGCTGAAGTGTTGGCCGGAGTCGACACGACCTGATCGGGGCGTGTCGGTTTCGGGTCGATGGTCGTGCCCATTGGCGCGCTAGTGGCGCTCGGGCGGTTTGAATAAGTAGGGTACGTGGCGCTGCCTGATACAAACGTGGTCGATGCTGGCATGCCGCCTGCACCGAAAAGCGTTGGCTTGCCTACGGGCGCGGTTGGCACTGGACTTGCGGTTTGACTGCTGCCGATGATTTTTCCGCTTTCCTCTGGCTTCTTGTCCAGCGGTTTCTTCTGTTCCGGCGGGTGGGCCGCATCGCTGTCGAGGTCCATCGACATGACGATACCTTGAGAGTCGAGAGTTTTGCGTAATAATTCTAGATTGGCTCTGGCCATACGATGTGTCGGGCTCAACTTGAGGCATTTCTTCAGCTTTTCTTCGGCGCCATCGTATTGACGCTGTCTGAAAAGGTAGCTGCCCCAATTGTTGTAGAGCTCCGTCATGTTGAACTTGACGATAGTATTGGCAGGATCGAGCTTTAGTGCTTGCTCGTATTCTCCCAGTGCCTGCTCATACTGATGGCGCGAGAGAAACTGGTTGCCACGGTTCACCACTTCGCGCATTTCGGCCTGCTGCGCCGCAGTCGGTGGTCCACCGGATGCGCCGCCTGATATGAATGAGTCTTGGGCGCAGACCGCAGATCCGACCAGATATGAAAAAGAAATGACCACAATCACCCGAACGATGGCAGGGAACAGACTCATAGAACCTCCGGGAGTGCGTGGAGCAAGATTGCCTCGTTCAAAAGCACCAGCTTTGCTTCAACTCGATTCTAGCAGTTCTGCGATTGCGCGCAATACAAAGTACTAAGCGCAGCTGGAGCTGCGGCTTTACCTGCGCTCCAGGCAAGCGATGTTGTCTACGCACCGGAGTGCGTAAGAAGGGAACCATCAGTCGCGCAGATAGTTTTCCCAGTATTCGGTGCGTTCTTTCCACGTACACGGCTTGTTGCTGCAAATCAGCGTGACTTTGGATGCGCCCGTTTCCAGCTCGGAGTCGCCGGCTCCGTCCCAAACAGAAGCAGTGGTTTCGACGACATTGTCGTATTCCTTTATGGGAGCTTTGCACTTGGGACAGACAAATCGCTCTTCTTGAATGTTCTTCTTAATTTCAGCAAGCGACAATTTTGTTCTCCTTTAGAAACCGGTTCGATATCATTTCCATCCGCTAGTGTCTCGTTCGCCTAGACCTTGTCTTCCTTGCGGGCGGTGTTGACTGTTTGCGTTGCGACGTTGATTTTTGCGCTTTAGGCTGCGCCCTCGGTACGGACGGTTCCGGTGCAAACCGAAGGGAGCCGAGACCCTGAAGATGATCGATTAGGCTGCCGATGCTCATGCGCAGTTCTCTTACCGAGGGGCTATGGGCGTTGATCATGACCGTGACTGCCAAAGGTTCGCCCGCTGCCGTTATAACGATCCCGCTGATGCAGCGGACGCTATCCATGGCTCCGGTTTTATAGCGAAAGGTTCCGGTTGTTGCGCCAGCGGCTCCGTCGAAAGGCATTACGTCAAGATATGCGCTTCGGAGATTCTCCCCTGCCATGTGCTTGTGCACCAGATTTAGTGCGTGGGGTGAGAAGCAATTTTTGCGAGACAATCCGCATCCATCCCAAAGAACCACTTCAGATGAGGAGACGCCGATGCTGGAAAGCCAGCTGTGCAGGCGAGCTAATCCGCGTTCCTCCAGTGTGGCTTTCTCAACGGCTTTGTTGACCGGTGGCTGCGTACCGATGGTGCGCAGCAATTGCTGCGCGTAAAGGTTGTCACTTTCCTTCAGGCATTTCTTGATAATTTCGGACAGAGGTCTCGACGCATGCTCGCCGAGCACTGTCGGAACATCAGTCATGACTGAATGAATGTCTTTCCCGTTCATCTTGATGCCGGCCGTGCGCGCTAGTGTGCGCGCGGCGGCAGTATTGTACTGTTCCGGATTGCCGACTAATTGTCCGCCTGTGAGCGGACCGTCGGGATGCCAAAATTCCATGACCTGTTTTGCCGGATTGAAGCATACCCAGGACGGCCCGAATGGCGATCGAAGCAGTGAGGAGACCAGTGTGTTTGTTTCCGGACCGGCCGTCATGGTTATGAGTGGATAGCCGCGCGCCGGATCTCTGCGCGCCAAGTTGTCATCCAGTACCAGATCCGAAGATGGCGGCATCCAGTCCTGTCCATAGTCTTCTGCCAGCCACGATGTGACGAAGCGATCGCCGCCTCCGGGAATACTTGCAGTGTCGAGCCGGCCTTCGACAGTCTTGATTCCTTTGGCTCCAACTGAAGCAAGCAGTTCTCTAAGTTCAGCTGTCTTGAGGGTCGGGTCTTGCGAAGGTTCAATTAACAGATTGCCGTTGAGTCGATTTCCAGAAACGCTGCCATAGGCCTTCAACTTGGTGCGGTACTTATAGTCGGCACCGAAGTTGTCCATCGCGCATGCGGTGGTGAAAACTTTGGTCACCGAAGCTGGTACGAATCGCTTCCTGCCGTTGTGTGAAAAGAGAACGTGACCGGATGGAATGTGCAACACTTCCAGCCCGATAAGCGAGTGCTGCAACTCCGGTCTCTTCAGCCAGTTATTTGCCAGGGCTTCAAGTGGTGCTAGATTTGGTGGCGCATCGTCAGTTTGAGAAACTGCCGTCACTTGCAGAGTCGCTAGAAAAAAAGTTGCCAGAAGAAAAGTTAGACCTAGCGCGGGCCGGTTGAATCGTCCGCCGCGCCTCAAAAATCGCTTGCTGGATCCAGCGGTTTGCATGCAGTTGCGGCTCCTTTTATCAAATTAGCTCTATTGCGAATCTTGGTTGCTTCCGATGTACTGTTACACTTCTCCAGCGCCTCGGCGTAAGAATCCAGGACCGGTATCAAAGCTGCGCTTTGAGGACCGTGCATACTTTCGGTTACTGTCATCGCTGTCTTAAACAAGTCTTTTGCTTCGGCATAGCGGCCTTGCTTGCAATAGAGCAGACCGAGCGACATCGAAGCGGATCCGATCTCTCTGTGCCTTGGCTGCGTACTTTCTTTCAACAACGTCAGCGCTTGTCTGTATAGCGTTTCGGCTTGATCGATTCTTCCTGATTCAACGTAAGAATGCGCAAGTGAGTCCAGTCGGCTATAGGACTCAGGTCTTTTGAGTTGGAGCGACTTGCTGGTTACTTCCAGTGCCTGTCTGTAGAGTGGCTGCGCCAGCTCGTTGCGACCTTGCGCTTTGTACAGATCGGCCAGGTGTTCGTAGCTGAAGGCCAATGCCTGATGGTCCGACGCCAGTGTTTTCTCTCTGAGCACCAGAGACTTCTTGAACAATTGCTCGGAGAGCTCAAACTTGCTTCTCTCTTTGTAAATCACGGCAATGCTGTCCAACATTGCTGCAAGCTCTAAGTGGTCATCGGCTCTAACCTTACTTCCTGCTTCGCGCACTCGAACAAGTTGTTTTTGGACTTCGGCGTATTCAGGATGATGCGCGTAGAATTTGTTCAGTTCGTTGAAATGACCGTCGACGGAATTTTGTTCTTTTACGACTCTGTCTGAGTAAGCTACCAGCAAAGATGTCAGCCTATCCGCTTTTGTTTTGTTGTCGCGTGAAAGGTAGAAGCGCACTAGTTTGCCAACCGATTGAATTACTTGGGGGTGCTCGGCGCCGAGTTGCTTCTCTTTCACTCTCAGCTCCCGCTCGAAGTATGCTTCGGCTTTCGGGAAACAGCTGCGCACTTCGTAATATGCCGCCAAATTCTTACAGGCATGTGCCACTCGCTTATCTTGCGGACCGAACTTCTCGGCTTCTCTGAGCGCGGCCAGAAAGCATTTTTCAGCTTGCCCGTAGTTGTTCTTTCCAAAAGCGATTTCGCCAGTGCGTGTCAATTCATCATAACTTTGCGGTAGCGCCGATGGCGATTCTGCTGCTATGACTGCATTTGCGACCAGTGTCAGGCCGACGGCGATGAAATTTGCCTTGATGTGGCTTTGCATACAACCCCCGCTAGGAATTGGATTTTATCCGATTCGGGCGCGTTGAACCTGTGAAGGGGTTTAGTCCGGTTATAGAGCTGCTAGATAAATTTTTGGCGAAACTGTGAAATGGGGACCAGGACTCCCGAAAGTGAAAACCGTGTCCGACGGTGCTTTGTAAACTTTGACAACGGGAACGGTAGTTGCATGGCGGTTCGGCGTGACTTTGGTCATGGGAATTTCCCTATTGATAACCTTGACAAAGGTGTCAAACTGAACCATAGTTAAGGGCCCTGATATCATTGTCAGTCCTTACTAAAGCCCATTCTGACCATGAGCAAATCGCTTCTGAAGCGCTTTGTGGAGGCGCCAGTCATGTCGGACAGCAGACCCAACGAAAACGTCAAGCCCGATCGCGCTGAGAATACCGGCGAAACGCCGCCTGAATCAACTCCAAAAGCAGGTGACGGTTCTACGTCCGACTCGACCGGAGGCCAGTGGGCCGCGGCCGCTCGTGACAGTCTGTATTCAGTTTATGAAACAGCTTTGAAGGCAACCGGCATTGTCCCTGCAAAGCCGGAGCAAGTGCCCGAAACCATTAACTTTGCTGATAAACCAATCCTGCCGGTGGAGAAAGCCGCTGCAACGGAACTGGTTCGGCCCGCCGGGGGTACTAAGCCCGCAACCAGTGACAGTAGCTGGTTCAGCTTTCTAAAGGTTGATTCTCTCACGAGCTTTTTTGAATCCGGGGCAAAACCGGGCGACGGTAACCGAGCTGGTGATATATATGATCGCGGAGTTCGAAAAGACCCCTTCGAGTCTGCAAGTCAATCAGATCCATTTTTTCGAGGTTTTGCTTTCGGCAGTCTCGGTGGTTCGTCGATCGGTGGCGGTAGATTAGACGCTCGTTCCGATGTTTTCAAGGACGACACTTTCAATTTCGACGGTCTGCTCGATTCCGACTTCTTTAGCTCAAAGAGCGATAGTAAGGCCGGATCGGCGAGATTTATCACCAATCTGGGCCTCGACAAAGTCGGGTCGAGCTTATCCGAGTACTTCTTCAGCTCTAAAGATACTGGTCCGCCTACGGGAACGGATGCAGGCAAGGCCTCCGAGAAAGGCCGTTCGGTTGTCGGCGATGCCGTTGAGAGCGTGAAGCGCATTGGCAGCAACGTAATTGAGGGCGCTGAAGGGCTGCTCAATTATATTTTTGGTGATTCCACCTCCGACAAACCCGCGGATACTAAAACAGAGCGCACACTCAAGCGTAATGCGGATGGAAGCACCTCACTGGATATGCAGACGCCCGAGAATGGCAGACTGCAGGTTCATACTACCGATCAAAATATTCACGTCGAGTCCGACACTCATGGCACCGTTGATCGCTCGAAGGGGGACGGTCCACAGGACGTTCGCGTTCAGACAACAGACGGACGTAATTTCCATCAAAGTTCCGACGGTACTCGCGAGGCTTCCAGTGAGCGTTCCGACCTCAAGGTCGAGCAGAAGGGCGAGAAAGTTCTCATCAAGGACAAAAACGGCAATCAGATTGCTGAATTTGGTTCTGCGGGCGATGCTCAGCGATTCTTAGATAACGGCGAAATTAGCTTTGCGCGCCCCGGCGAAACCGTTGAACAGGCCGCCGAGCGCATCAAAACGGAACAAGGCGAACGCTGGAACAACAACAATCACATTATCACCGACGGACAGGGTAACGTTCTGACCGTGGATGAGGACGGCAATTCCTTGCGGCGCTATCCGAACGGCACTGTTGAAATGCATTACCAGAAAGAAGGCGAAGACGGCCAGAAAGGCCATGTCGACGTTCGGCTTTCTCGTCGCAACGGGCGCACCATTGTTTCAATAAAAGGGGCAGACGGCGAGTATCACGAAACCGACGCGATGACCGCACGCCAGGTGCGAGAGCAGTTAGCCGGTTCTGATCTTTCATGGGATAATGAGCGCCTTTGTCGCGGACGTCGCCACAACAGACCTGCCCCTGGCGCGGCGGCCGGCGATCAACCCGCGCCCCCGGCTTCGCCCGTACAGGTGATGGACGATCAAGGACGCGTGCAAGTATCGCCTACAACCACGATTGATGCCGCTACCGGTGAGGTAAAAGTCAAGGAAGGCGACAACGAGATCACCGTTAAAGCCAATACTGAGACCGGACAGGTTGTTCTGAGTGAGTCTGAATCCGGACGCACGATCACTCAAGATCAGCAGGGTCGCATTGTCGTTCAGGGACGTGACGAAGCGGATCGCATCAGCTTTGACCCGACCACCGGAGTTCTTGACGCCTTTGGCATCGAGATGACTGATAACGGAACGAATATCCGCAACAGAGACGGCAGCTCAACTCGAATTGATCGAAGTGGAAACTTCGAGCTGTTCGACAAAAACAACAATTCACTGCTGAAAGCCATCGATAATGCCATAAGTCTTTACGATGGTACTGAAATCTACGAAGACAACGAGTTTTTCGATGCCATTGAAGAAGCGCTTGAAGAGCAGGAGCGTCGGCATGCTTTGCAAGCAGCGCTTGCTGAAGCCTATGAAGCCATGGCCTTTGCGCAGTCGATAGTGGCCTCGGCTGCGGGAGTCTTGTCTCCGGGGGCGATTGCCGGACAGCTGGCTAGTCTGCAGGCCGCCATGGCGCATTGCCTTGCTCACGGAATCGCTCCGCCCGGTGAACTGGCTGTGGCCGAAGCCCGTTTGCGCAATGCCATCCCTGATTTTGACCATCAAATCCATTTGCAAGGCAAACTGACTGCGGAACTTGGTACAGTGAACAATGCATTGATTACCTACGCACTGCATTCGGGCTCCAATGATCCGGCAACAGCTGTTGCCTATGCCAAACGCCTCTGGGGCGGTGGCGACGCAAAAACAGTTTAGCCTGACGTCTTTAGCTGCTTGATATACAGTGCCGCCGCTGTCGGCTCCTGTCGGCGGACGAATAACAACTGCCGGGACGCCTGCCGACAGGGTATGATTTATTATTAGGACAGTCTGCATAATTTCTGTTGTTCTGTCTGTTTACTACTACTGTGCTGCAGTCTTGAGGCTGCACGGCCGTTCTTACCAACGAATCCGGAGGCCTTAATGTCACTTTGCACCCTGATTGACGGGATAGCTCTGGCCATCGTTCTGTATTTCTTAATGGCACAGGACGCTCAGGCGTATCTCGACCCCAGCACCGGTAGTTACATTATCCAAATCTTGATCGGTGCCCTGGTGACCGTCGGATTCACTTTCCGTACAGTTTGGCGCAACGTGAAGCAGTTTTTTTGCCGAGGCAAGAGACCTGCTTCGGCAGAAGCGCCTTCACCTGCTCAAACAGAAAAACTTAGTGACTAGGCTCAAGAATGGTGCCGGGTTTCTTTTCCTGATCGGTTTTCTTCTCTTGTCCGGGAAACGTAATGTACTCGTTGACGCGCTTGTCGTTCGGCGAGCCGAATGGCACTGACAAGAAAGAATCCGTTGGGAGCATCGGCAGTTTCGCATCGAAGTATTTGTCGAATATCCAGCGGAAGATGTTGACGGGCGTAATGTCGGATGGCGGCCTCTCCGTAACGGGTGGACACAGGTAGAACGCGCTAAGAATGCGCATTCGTTCGTTGGCCCAGTTACTGTCATATGCAACTTCGCTTGTTTGGGAGCCGTGGTCGCTTTGAATGATGATGATCGGCTTGTAGTTCGGATCGGAAAGTAAAGTATCGACAAACTCGATTACTTTCTTCTCTCCGTATCGATACTGAGCGAGAAACTCCTTTGGCTCGGGGAAGTCCTGATTCATCATTTCTGGAGCCAATCTTGTCACCTGACCGTTTTCATCGAGAAAGAACGGCGGGTGAAACATCAATGTGTGGACGAGAACGAACTTCGGTCCGGGAATGGCTTTGATCTGTTCTCTGTTTTCGTAAACGCGCAAGCGGGCCTGGCGAAACAAGTTGGCCATGAGATGCAAGCGTTCTTCAAAGGCTGATATGAGCGTCAGCCTGGATAGCGTGACGTTGAAGTTATTGCAAAAACCGGTGGCACAATTGAGATCCGCATAAGGAATATAATTCGTGGGTTCCCAGGCCGAGCTTGCGTTGACGTATTTGTATCCAATACTGCGAAGCAGAAAAGCGACCTCGTTGTTCTGCATTATCTTCAACAATAGCGGCGTGCTTTTTACATCCCAGGTGTAGCGCATGTTGAGACTTGAGGTCAGCGAATGTTCCGTGCGATCGTGATTGCTGATGGAATGATCCGCGATGAAGAATCCTTTCTTGCGCAAATGTTTGATCAGTTCGCTTTCATAGTTGAAGTAGTCCTTCAACGTTTGTTCGTTCGGGTAACCGTCGACCAGAATGTAGTAAATATCGGGCTTGTCTTTGCTGGCATCAAGTTTCACATCTTTGAACTCATTGCGAACCATTTGCACTGTTTTAGTCGCTTCTTGTTCTAACTGATTCTCTTGAATCAAATCCGGTATCACTGCAGACAACACCACGGCCCACGAGAGCACGTTCAAGAATAAAGTCACTTTTCTTAGAGGGAGCTTGTCTGCATATTTGGCCAGGAATACAGCGCTGACATAGCAAAACAGAAAGAGGTAGATCAGAGCGATAACCAGCTCGTCTACTTTGCTGAATGACGGAATATGGAGGATTGAATCTTTGAAGGGTATCCAGAAGTAGAGCGCACCGAAAACAAGGCTTGCTCCGAGTCCGGCTTTGTCACTGTTTTTTAGCACCACCCTCAGTATCAGAAAGATAAACAGTGACACCCCGGCGAGCAAAGCGAACATTTCGAGGTACTGCACCAGCATGTAGTTGCCCATGCAGGTTTCCCAGACTTTGACAAGCGGGAGCACTGAAAACGCAGCAGGGTGCAAAACAATGCTGAAACTCTTTGCCTCTTTCTTCGTTTCCGTCAACTGGTGCTCCTTACCCTTGAGTTACTTGACTTCGTGCGTTCTTGCATACTGTGGTCCGTATAGTATCGATTGCGCCTGATTGTATGTCTTCAAACATGTAAGCTCAAGATCTTTCCGTCCATGTTTAGCGCAAGTTTGACGCAGAATATTCAGAGCATCAAGTGTACCGATGCTCTTGCTCGATGCCGACCGCCGAACAACAGCTGATCGTGCACAAGTTTGATTGCAACTTGTCGCTGAAGTTCAAGTTCGACAGCCTGGTACACTGTTCCCATGCCGCCGTGTCCAAGCATCTTCACGACTTGGTACTTGCCGTCGAAAATCTCTCCGTTTTGCAGCTTTTGCATGACGTAGCCGGCTACCCGCGATCAGATCTGTAATCATAAGGTCTTCGCTCTATTCTGTGTGCTGTCGCATCCTCCATTTTGAGGATGCCGCAGAGGGGGACATCCGTCGGACGCCTGATTTCAGGGTGTTTCGGCGGTTTGTGCACCTGATGTTCACATTCATTTCCTACGATGAGCTTGTGAAGTTAAGCAACGACGGGGATTAAGCGGTGAATCTTACACTCAACACCTTGGTCGCAGATTTATCCGTCGCTCTGAAAGCTTTGGAGCACTATCAATCCGGACGGTTTAGAGATGCCATTGAAGACCTTCAAAGCGTGTTGGACTTTGAACCCCAAAACTGGGATGCGCGCTTGATGTTGGCTGCGAGCTACTACAAGACGCAACAATGGTCCGCTGCTTACAGAACATTCCAATACATTGCAGCAAACGCAGTCGACAACGAGATTCGTCTTAAGGCGAGTGAAGGCATGCAAGTGACTCAGTCGAAGCTAACCGCCAACCGCTGTGGATTGCCCGCCGAGTTCGGCTGTGACACTGAATTGCTGAGAGCAAAGTACTCCGAGAAGATCAGCTGGCTGTAAACAACTTCAAGCTTGAAATGAGAAGTCACTGCCGCGAAGTTGAGGTCGCCTGAAAGCCTTCGACTCTAAGCCCTTCCGCTCCGACCCGTCGTAATGGTCGGCACTGTTGTTTGGTGAGGTCTTCGGCGTGCGAAAGCTGTTCCTTTCTTTGATTGTTATAGCGGGCTGGTTGGTCGTTACCGATGGAGTCTATGCCATCGCTGAGCTACCCGGGCAATTCTGGAGACTCCACCGGATCGCATCTGCACTTTCACGTTACCGATGATCCGCGCATTCTGGGGAGCAACGGCGTTCCCTACGTGTTCGACGACTTCAATCTGATCGGTGAGGTTGCGGACTTTGTTCGGTACTGCAAGATGAGGAGAAAGATGATGCGCTTCGGGTTCCTCAATAAGTGCTCCATAACTTCCGAGCGGCGCAGTCACGGGTTTGCAATATTTCAGTCATATTCTGCAGAGAGAGAGCCGATAAATCTCGGGACTAATTGCAGGTGGTTGAAGGCCGAATTGGAATGGACTGCGTTTGGCGCAGGGGGTGGAAAATGGACAAGGTTCAAGACTCGCTGAATGTTTCTTTGTTTGTTGGCGAGGCCGGACGCGATGTTGCTTGCGTGATCGGGACCGGAGACGACGCTCTTACTCTTGCGGCTGAAGTCCCTGTCTTTGTCGCCGCCCTTCCGGCAGTTGTTCCCGCACAGCAGTGTCGGGATGACGTGAACGTCTATCCCTTCGTTCCTGTCTGTCACTCTACGGCCGTCGCGCCGCTTCCGGAGCGCGAGGACATCGACGAGTCGTTCGAGGAGATCCGCGCTCGCATGGCGGAGTCCAACCTATCCTATGTAGAGCAAAGGACGCTCCGTGCGTTTATGGATATGAGCGAGAACATGCGTCCCGGGCTCTCGATCATCAGGCAGTTTCTAGCTAAGAAGGCGGAACTGCCGCCAACCAGAAAGCGAAAGCAAGCCGTGTTCGATGAGAAACCAGCATTCAAAGCAACCCCTACTGCCGGGGAAGCAATGGCGCTGGTGGCGTTTCTCGTGTACCTGCTGTTGACTTCGGTTGGCACGGTTAAGATTGGTTCGATACCTCTGCTCGGACCAAGTGTCGGCGGTGCTGCCTCTGCGGCACCCACCAAGGAAGATATGCACAAGTTGAGCCAAGCTATTTCCGATACCAGTATTAAGGATGCGCGTGCTCTGTCTGCGAACGGAGACCGAAAAGGATCTTTTGCGGCAATCGATCGTTCCTTGAAAGTATTGCCCACTGCTGATGCATACGCTGAGCGTGCGCGCATGGCCTCTGCGCTCGGCTACCAGGAGTCTGCTGTTAATGACTACACCAGGGCCATCGAGGTGAAGAAAGATCCCTCTGTGATCCTGGAGCGCGGATTAGTTCATCTGAGCAGTAAGAATTACTCCGGGGCCATTGCAGACTTCAGCACGGTCATTTGCTTACCCTCGGTGGAAGACAAGTTTCGCGTCTACGCATTCCGTGCGCGTGCTCACGCTCAATCAGGACGTATCGGGAATGCTGTTAAGGACTACAAAATGGCACTTGCGACTGCTCCCTCGCCAGATTATCCTGAGTTGGCCGGCTACAGAAACGAACTGACTAAGTGTGTTGCGAAGTTGCGTAAGGTCAAACATTCTCGAAGAAGTACCTAGCGCCGTGCGCGTTGCGCTTCGCTTTGTCTGCCTGCTACCTTTCTTTTTGCTGTGGTATCACTACTGGTGCCTCGAATTTGCAGTACTATTTTGCGCAGTGATTCGATCTTCATTTCGGGTTGTTCGCAAACAATCTCGGCGAACCGTTCTCGCCTTTCGGGAGACTGCCCTTCTTCAAACCAGTAGAGCGCGGACTGTAAGCCCATAATAGTGCTGGTCGTACGAATGGGCGTTGATGCCTTATGGTGTCCCCAGAGTTCAAAGGTAAACGATGCCGTGGTCTTTTTCTGGTCGTTCCCCAGGTATCCCCAGAAATCAGGCACTACGGAAATGTTTTTTATGCTTGTGCTATCCAACATGTTGGCCCATTCCGGTTGCTGCTGCCACCGCCAGGTATTGGGGCTGGTGTGTCTGCGTTCGACGATTCCTATTAACTTGATGTTCGGCTTTACGGAGGTCCACGGAATGCCCGACTCTTCCGCCCAGTCTTTTAGGAAATCGCAGAGATTGAAGAACGTTTCTCCGGAATAAACTAGATCTACAAAGGCCACAGGCCTGCGCCTGCGCATCAGCGAAGCCGGATCGAGCTTGAGCGCGGTGAAGTATTTCTTGAGCGCCGGTAACGCTTTCCGCCAGATAATTCTTTGGTCGCTGTAAAATCGAAGCGATAACTGAACCAACATCAGTCGATCTTTGAAAGTCGTCGCGAACAGTAAGCCGCTGAGGTGATCGAAAATGGATTCGGCGGAGCGACCCACGAAGTACAAATCGTATTCGCTGCCGAGAGCCATGATTCTGGCGCAGCATGCAAGCAGATCTTCTGAGAATCGTTTCTCTTTCTTTAAAGCCCGTTTCAAATCAGCATTGAGCTCAATAGATTGCTGTAGCGCCATGTTCGCTTTTTTCTGTGCGCGAACCACCAATTTCTGATTCCCGGTTTGAGGCGCGGGCACCTTGATGGGCGCGGGCGCGAGGTAGGTGGCAATCATTGCGTCGAGCGAACGACGATTCTGTAGATTCCATCGAAAAGGTTTCTCGGCCACCTTAGTGTCTCCGGTCACTCACTACAATTTGCCACGAAAATATCGAAGCAACTCCTCTCAGGGTCGTCTTTCTCTCATTGCTAGTCACGGGATTGCAAGGATTCCCTCTTACTCTTATGCATGGAACCGAGATCGCGGGACTCCGGTCAGTTTTGTTTACTGCTGATTTACGAGTGTCGCTGTAGATTGAGGAACTAGCACCCGGGTAGGTGCTCGAATTACTTATTCGAGGAGGACTGGAATTTATGAATACAGCAACTTTGGCTGTCAAAGGCGGACGTCACCTGGCTAGCAATCGGCTTAAACTGAATCTCGCACTTATAGTCCTGTCGATGGCAGCAATGCTATCCGGCGCGCTCCTTGCAAGTGTTTCCGGCAATGTAATTGATGCGAAAATGTTAGCGAGTTCATTTCTGGCAGTGGTCTTGCTAGTCGCACTTCCCTGGCAGGCGTTGGTGGCGTTGCGAAGCAAGAAAGCCATTAGTACTCGCCAGGTTTTTCTTTGGACCGCAACGTTGTTTGTACCGAGCGGTGTCTTGTTGCTCTAAACCCTTGCTGGCTGCTGGATCTCAGCATGATGCAGTGCACGCTGGAAGCCAGGAGAGGGGACGTCAAAAGCCTTTCCGATGTCCGCCATGTTGCGGATATGTAATGCTGATTTATCCGTCAGCCGCCTGATTTCCGGTTTCGAGCGTTTAAACCTCACGCTATGTTCACATATACTCCTTAGGATGGGAAGTAAGGAAGTCAACAGGAAGGACGTGGCTCGTGAAACTTACATTCAACACAATGGTGGCGGATCTATCGGTGGCGCTCAGTGCGATCGACCATTATCAGGCAGGCCGGTTCACACAAGCCATCAACGACCTTCAGAGCGTTTTGGATTTTGAACCAACCAACTGGGATGCTCGCTTGATGCTTGGTGCCTGTTTCTACAAGACTCAACAGTGGTCGGCAGCGCATCGTACGTTCGATTTCATCGCGTCCAAATGCTCTGATTCCGATATACGCACAAAGGCACAAGAGGCCGTTCAGGTAACAACTGCTAAGTTGAACAAGTGGAACACAGTCGGTCTTCCTCTCGAATTCGGATGCGATGTTGAGCTGCAGCCTGTTCAATCCGTCCGCGAGCCTATTAGCTGGCTGCGCTAGTAGTTACTCAGGATAGTCCCAGGCACTGGGTCCGTGACTGCCAAATCTCGATGGTGCACACGTTGTGCAATCCGGTAGCGACTTGATATCGTCCAACACTGATTTTTGAAGCCCGTAATCACCGACACCCACGTCATCTTCGCCATAAATCAATGCTTCGGAAGGTACGATGTACGGGTCGATTTTTGTCGGCGGCAGTCGTCCTGATGTTGCAAACTCTTCCAGCTTGGTCGGCTTTAGCTGAAGGGAGCCCGGCGTTTCGGAGGGTTTCTCCTGCCGACCCTGTGCCCTCGTTGAGAAAGGAGTATCTGCGGATTGAGTTTGGCCGGATGACGCAGGCGACCCGCATGTGATCTGCTCCGCCTCCGCTTGCGCGACTCCCGTCGGAATTAGGCTGAAAGAAGCAATTAGTAAGGGGAGCAAGATTTTTCGCATGACACAATCGTGCGACAGGGGTTGCAAAGTGTCAAATTAGAAGTAGCCTTTTCCGCTGACTCAGCACCGGGGAAATCAGGTGGTTCCGACCTGAATAACCGTGGTAATCATGACGCTGTATCGAATGGAGAAGCGACTATGCAAATTTTAGTGCTTTTGCGCCGGCTTGCCGCTGCCGGCTTGGCGCTGTGCATTATGGAAACGCACGCTTCTTCTGTTGCCGCGCTTGAGGAACCAGCCTCTAATCTTGATTCAGCGGCTATAAGTTATTCGCTCTTGCCTTCGTCCGCTCCTTCTGTGCCAGGTGCGTCTGCGTCTGACCGTGCAATTGCAATGACAGTAACGACGCGCGTACCGTCGGCTTCTGATCCGGTTTCATCAGCAGTTACCTCTACGGATATGGATGCGGCCGCTGTCGCTGCGATCTTCAAGCGGCTTGACCCGGTGCGGGAAGCTCCGAAGAGGGCGTTCAACTTTCCCGGAGAATCTTCGCCTCCGCCGAAGGCCGGAACGATACTCAAAGAGCCTTTCCCTCCCACTGCATCTGTTGGTCCGGCGCCTCGCCTTGTCGCAACTCGGCCTGCACCGTTAGCGGTGTCACGATACAGTCCCGAAGGCGACGTCAGCTTCGCTTCAACACGTTTAGCCGTACAATTCTCGCAACCGATGGTTCCCCTCACGTCATTGGCTGATGCGAACAATCAGCAAGCTGCTAAATTGTCGCCGGCTGTAGCGGGGCATTGGCGGTGGCTGGACACAAGAACGTACGTTTTTGAACCGAGTGGAAATGTTTTTCCCGGCGCAACAAAATTTACTGCCGCAGTGCCGACCGGATTGAAATCGACGGGGGGAAATGCGCTGGCGAAGGGTAAGAGCTGGTCTTTCCAAACGCCAGCAGTTAAGGTGACTAGCTTCTTTCCGCATTCCGATACCGATACGTTGAAACCGTTGCTGTTCATGGGGTTCAACCAGAAGATCGATCCGCTGGCAATCTTGCAGAAGCTTCGCGTGCAGATTAATACTTACACTCAAAGTGGTGCGACAACGAGGTCGACCAGTGAATTGTCCATTGCTAATGATTCGGAGCTTGGGCCTAACAACCCCCTCTCCAGAGTCGTCGGCGGATACAAGAGAGAGCAGCGCCTCTTGTTCAGGGTAAATCAAAATCTGCCGAAAAACTCAACCGTGACAGTGGTATTGCCAGCAGGCTCGCCCTCAGCGGAAGGACCGTTACTCACCACATCAGATCAGGAGTTTAGCTTTCGAACCTATGGACCGCTATCGGTTCAGCTCCCGAGAGTGCTACCGCAAGCGGTGCCGAAGGATGACATTAGAATTAGCTGTTCGAACTCACTAAACGCTCAAACCTTCAGACCTGCCATGGTCAAAATCGTTCCGGAAATACCGGGCGTTCGCATAACTACCAGCTACAATGAAATTTCAATAGTAGGAACCAAGAAGTCCGGTATCAAATATGCTGCAACCGTTTCCGCCGACTTAACTGATGTCTATGGTCAGCGCCTCGGCAAGCCGGCAACACTGAAGTTCTTGGTGCGCGACTATGCTCCTGATGCATTCGTGCCCGGAATTAATTCGCTTACGACAATTACACCCGATATGCCGCAAGAGTTTCGTTTTTACACTGTCAATCAGAAGCAGTGTCGGGTGCGAGCTTGGACCGCCAATCCCGGCCAGTGGGAGGCTTATGTTCGAGATCCCCGAGGTCTGGCTCAGATGTTGAAGAAACGGACACCAATAATTGATCGCAAGTATTCGTTCAAAGTGGACAATGCTGTATCGGAAACGGTTTTGGATTTGAAGAGCACCTTCGCGAAAGGAAGCACCCAACTACTAGTCCTTGTGGATGCAGGGCGACGTTCCGTGCGGTCTGTGCCTTTGTCCTGGATTCAGTTCACTGATATTGGCCTGTCCGCCATTTATGATAAGAGAAAATTTTCAGTATCAGCGCGAAGTTTGGTAGATGGAAAACCGATAGCGAAAGTGCGTGTGGCATTTTTTCCTGCAACGGGACCTTCCGCGTTCACAAGCACTGCTGGAATTGCGACGATAGATCTTCCAGCTACGAAAACCCCAAAATTGCTCGTGGCAAATTCTGCCACAAACAGTTGCATCCTTCCGCAGAGAGGTCAACAATGGAAAAGGCGCGAGCAGTCCGATCAATTCGTATGGTACACCTTTACGGATCGTGGAGTCTATCGCCCGGGAGAAGAGGTCCACTTTAAGGGATTTGTTCGAAAAGCCACCGCCGGGCCAAAAGGGGATGTGACAAGTGCCGGTTTGACGGCTCCGCTTCGCTTTACCGTGCGAGACCCTCAGGGCGCGGAGGTAAGCCGTGGTAGTTGCGCGATCGATTCGTTTGGAGCATTTCATGGTTCATTCAAGATTGGGAGAACTCCAACGCTCGGGCAAACTTCGATTGACTTCGTCTTGCCTCTAATGGCAGGTAAGCAGGGTGCATCTGTCTCTCAAGGTTTTCTTGTTCAGGAATTTCGCAGACCCGAATTCCAAGTCGCAGTTGCCTCAGAAGGCAATCCTCCTGCCGTGTTCGGAACGCCGCTGCTCTTTAGTACTGAGGCTCACTATCTTTCCGGCGGACAACTTACCAATTCCGGCGTTGAGTGGAATGTAACGGCATCTCGAGGGACATTTAATCCTGCCGGATGGAGTGACTATTCGTTCGGACGCTGGCGTGGCTGGTCTTCCAATGAGGAGCGAATTCAATGCGACGAACCGGTGTCAACTACGGTGAACTCAACTACCGATTCTAGCGGCAGAGGTGGAATTTCTGTTGACATAACGGACGCGGGGCAAGCAACGCCGCTTGTGATTTCGGCGCAAGCGACAGTGTCTGATGTGACAAGGCAAACATTTAGCAAGAGCGCTGCCGTGCTGTTGCATCCTTCAACTCGCTATGTAGGGCTCAAACCTGAGCGCGTTTATTTCAGCAATCTCAAACCTGTAAGATTTAGCAGCGTTGTCACCGGTATTGACGGCAAAGTCAGCGCCGGTACGCGAGCAACATTTAAGCTTTACCGTCTGGTTGATCGCAAACCTCGTGAGCTGGTCGAAGAGGCTGAGCAGGTGTCCGGCCCCGAACCGGCATTGGTAACCTTTAAAACTAGTGTCGGCGGTTCCTATGCTTTAGTCGCCGAATGCGTGGATTCGGAACAACGGTTGAACATGACCGAAACCCGGTTCGCCATTTACGAAGGGGATTGGGGGAGCTCGAAGACGAAGAAGTCTCTGCGGCTGATTCCCGACAAAGTGCGCTACCGGTCGGGAGAAGCAGCCGAGATCATCGTGGTATCACCGTTTCCGACAGCCGACGGCGTGGTAACAGTGTCTCGCTCCGGCATCATTTCCCGAAGTCATTTTTCCGTTAAGGACGGAACTGCTACGCTACGAATTCCCATTGAGGAAGGATACGTTCCAAATGTTAATGTCAATGTTGATCTGGCTGGACGAATCGGAGCGCCGGAGGATGGATTTGGCAATAATACCGCTCGCGATTCAGGCTCTATCGACCTGAGTGTTTCCACCGACAAGCGAGCGCTTCAGGTGGAGGTGAAGCCCCGAGAGTCTCTGCTTATGCCGGGCCAGACTACCTCAGCCTCCGTGGTCGTAAAAGATGCAGACGGTAAACCAGCCGCCGGACAGCAGGTCTCACTTGTTGTGGTGGACGAAGCGGTGCTGGCGCTGACGAACTACAAGCTCGGCGAGCCGCTTACGAGCATTTATCAATGGCGCAGTTCCGACCTTGCCGAAAGCAACAGCTATGATCAAATTCAAACGATCAATCCAAAGCAAGAAATGCGCACCGCGGGCTCCTTGCTGGTCTATGAGCGTGCGAATAACATCAGCTTCGCGGGATGGTCTCAAGTCTGCCGTGGCGGTGGTGGCTGCGGTAGCGGAAGCGCAGGAGATCCGGAAAGTGTGTTGAATGATTTGTATATATCTACTGCCGATACAACTGCGAGCGACAATGCCGGACAGTCTGCCGTGCCCGCAAACAAAATTAGAATTCGAACGAACTTCAATGCTTTAGCTACTTTCAAAACGGACTTGATTACTGATGCCACCGGAACAGCGTCTGTATCCTATATTCTTCCCGACAATCTGACCAGCTACCGATTAATGGCAGTAGCGGCTGATGCTAAGAATCGCTTCGGTATCGGGGAGTCCGCTATCACTGTCAGGCTGCCAGTAATGGCTAGACCTTCGGCGCCCCGCTTCCTCAACTTTGGCGATGAATGCCTGATACCAATTATGGTGCAGAATCAATCTTTGGAACCACAAATCGTTCAGCTCGTATTGCGGGGAACGGTCAAAGGATTAGAAAACGGATTGGGCAAGGTTGCGACGCTTGCTCCGGGAGACCGGCATGAGTTTCTCTTTCCGGCAAAGGCGGATTCTGTCGGCACTGCCAGCTTTCAAACGGCGGTCGCTACTGCCGGGCACGCCGATGCCCTGGAGTTCTCTTTACCGGTCTATACACCGGCGACCAATGAGCAAGTCGCTACTTACGGAACCATGGATGGTGATGGTGTGGTACTTCAGTCGGTTGCGGTGCCCGCCAACATCATTCCTCAATTCGGTGAGCTAAAAGTTTCAACTAGTTCCACCTTGCTGAATGAGTTGTCTGATGCCGTTTCTTATATATCGGATTATCCATATGATTGCTCCGAACAATTGTCGTCCAAAATTCTTGTCTTCGCTAGTTTGAAGGATGCGGCCGGTGCATTCGGGCTGACCAAGTTGCAGATCGCAAAATCGATAAGGCTCGTCGACAGCAGTATTGCCAAAGTAAGCGATCGCCAGCACTCGGACGGTAGTTTTGGTCTCTGGAGTGTTGAAGATCATGATCGATGGCCTTACTTGTCAGTGTATGTCACTCACGCATTTGTAATCGCAAAGCAAAAGGGATTCAAAGTCTCTGAGGCTGTTTTGAGTCGGGCTCACACATATTTGCAAGGAATTGAAAATGATAGCGAAGTATTGAAGTACCCGCCGACTGCACGCCATGCAGTACTGGCGTATGCACTCTATGTGCGAGCATTGCTGGGCGATAGTCATCCGGAAAAGGCTCTGAAACTATTTGGTGAAGCCGCCGTTAACAAGCACTCCCTGGAAACGCTTGCTTACCTTGCGATGGTATTGCAGCGCGACAAAAAGTTCGGACCGCAGATCGATAGTATTAGAACCTATCTCGGCGGTCGGATTACTGAAACTGCATCCAAGGCCAGGATCAAGTCGGATTCTTCCTATGAGGAGTGGCGTTACCGATTGTTCTACTCTGAGGTGCGTGACGACGCTCTTCAGCTTCTTGCCGCAATACAGTATTCTCCGAATAGCGATTTGGTTCAGAAACTACTGCGCGGTCTTTTGAGTTCTCGGCGCAATGGTGCCTGGTCCAACACTCAGGAGAATGCATTCGCTGCTTTAGCAATCGACTCCTACTTCAATACCTACGAGAAAGAAACGCCGAATTTCACCGCTTCGGCCTGGCTCGGTGCAAGAGCACTATTGCAACAACAGTTTGCAGGTAGAAGCACGGATACTCGGATAGTGGAAGTGCCTATGCCGTATCTAGCCGAAAAGGCGGCACGCGAAAAGATCACTCTTGCGAAAAAGGGACCGGGGAGACTCTATTATCGGTTCGGCATGAACTACGCGCCATCAAGTCTCAAGCTGGCCGCGCTCGACAATGGTTTTGCCGTCGAGCGAACTTATGAGGCGGTTGATGAGGCTGACCACGTGCGAAAGGACGAGAACGGACGCTGGCACATAAAGGCCGGGGCGCTCGTCAGAGTCAAACTCAAAGTGAAAATCGGCGGACCCCGATATCATGTAGCACTAGTGGACCAGTTGCCGGGAGGCTTCGAGATTCTCAACTGCGCGCTAGCCGGCACGAAAGTGGTGGAATCAGTTCCGACGAACCACTCTGGACGCGAGGAAAGTCAGTGGTGGAATTGGGCTGCGTCAAGTGTCTGGTGGGATCACCAGAACTTGCGCGACAATCGGGCAGAAGCCTTCGGATCTTGCTTGTGGGACGGCAGCTACGATTACACCTACATTGCCAGGGCGACTACTCCGGGCACATTCATCGCACCACCGGCGAAGGCGGAAGAGATGTATGAACCTGAAACTTTTGGTCGCACCGCCAGTGAGACTGTCCTGGTGGAAAAGTGATCTGATGAAGAAGCCCGGGCTCTAGTTCCGGCCGGGTCTGACGGCGGCAGTCCCGGTCGTTAGGTTTGAACCGTCGGACAGTACTCATTTTCTTGCATATTGAAAGTCCATGCTACCGCTTGCTTGGCCGTTTTCATAAACGGTGGCACGCTCAAGAAGTAGTCCTTGAAGGTTCCATCCGGCTCCGGTGTGCTGTTGGTTACACGCACCATTTGCATATGGTCCCCGTTGGGGCGCTTTAGCTCGTAAAGCCTGCCGAACTCGTCAGTGTGGACCAGGTTGGCGCCGGCATTCATGAGGTACTTCGCTTCGCCGTAGATTTCGATCATGGTGCGGCGAATCTCTGCATTCGGCTCGTCCGTGATCGACTGTACTGTTATGGATTGTCTGTTCATGATCATATTTTTGTCTACGTTGATTCCTTTCCAGGCGTACACTTCATAACCATCGCGCCAGACTATTGCCGGCCCGTCTTCGCTGTGAACGCGGTTGCTGCCATCAACGTTGTACGTCATTGGTCGGCGGCACACATAGACTATGTCGTTCGCAAAGAAATATCCGGCTGCCGCGTGACTTAGCAATGCCCATGTATCTATGTGCTCCGCCAAATCGCCAAAGAAGTCCGGATAGAGGGCTTGGCAGGCCATTGCGAAAGGAATATGCGAGGCATTTGCGGGGAGCCACAAGACAAAAGGCACTTGGGCCCGGCTCATCATCAGATCGGCTCTGTCTTTTGTGGTGCTCCACACAAACGCGGCTGCTGTTGCCGCCAGCTTGAGGCCATCGGCATCGATACCGTTCGCTTCGGGCGGCGGCGGTGGCGGGTCGGGGACGCGCGTCGGCATGCTCATGAGGTAAGTGCGTTGGCGCTGAAGCTGATCAAATGTGCGACGGCTTCGGTCGAGAATCAGATTCAGAACTGCCTGTTTGTCAGGATTACGGTTCTGCTGTGTCTGTGACACGAGGGTCGACACAGTCTTGATCCAGGAGACATCTTTGAGCAACTCCTCGAAATTCTCCATTACCTGCGATGGTTGCTTGACCCCGGCTCGGGCATAAATTTCCTTTTGTGTTTGAGCAAGATGTTTGATCGGAATCGGGTCTCCGGGTACCCAGTTCGGCACGCCCTCATGAGGTTTCAGAAGCACATGTCGCTTGAACTTCATCGAACCCGGCTGGAGACCCCCTACGCAGAGACCTTTGCGCAAAGTGTTATGTAGTGACGCTACGGTGCCTCGAACCAGATCTTCGTGTACATTTAGAAAATCCGGGCGGCGAACCACCTTGCCCAGCAAGTCGTGGACTTCGCCGTTCTCCAAAATCTGCCACTGTCGCTTCCAGCTCCGATCCCAGTCTTCCGTGCCGACCCTTTCCGTGGACATTCTCCGGTAGACCGATTTCCACGTCTCACTCTCGACTATATTCGCCACCAGCACCGGGATCGCAGCCATCTGCAACGGGCTATCGAGCCATGCTATCTGTCTCGGTGCGGCTTGCTTTGTCAGTCTGTAGAGACCAAGCAGTGCGTTCTCAGCCATTGCTTCATTTGTGGTTCCAGCAAGTCGCCCTAGCTGCTGCCAGCGATCGAAATGCTTCCTGAGCATTTCGTCGCGTGATTTTTCGGTGTTCATGCTTTTGCCTAGTCCGCTACGTTCCTGGATTGCATTTCGGACCATTCGCGTTGGTGAATCAGCCGATACGATCCCGGCGGCAAAGTGATTGGCGCATGTTCCTCATGGCGAAGAATAGCTCCTTGTCTGGCCAGTAAGTATTCATCGGCGCCTTTGCGATAGAGAAAGGCAAGCCCTGTTTCAATAGCATGGGCGTGCCCCGTAACTTCGCCATACGCCAGCACAACGCGACCGTTATCCTCCGGCTGAACGATTGCTTCCTTTGGAATAGCATCCACTTGCCGCAGCAGAACATCGCCCTGTCTATATTGTTTTTCCATTCGTTTGAACCCCTTGGGAACATGTAACGATTATGGACTATCAGCCCCGACATTAGCTTGGTCTTAACTGGAAATAAATGATCTGTTCGCACTTATTTTATTCGTGTGCGAACCTTTTCAAATTGGACTCGAAGGCTTGGTGGCATCCTGGCGGGCAATTGTTCGAAAGCTCGGCTGGCGATATCGGCTCGTCCGTGTTCCAAGCTATAGTCGGCGGCGGCAATCAACCCCTTAATTTTGGCGAATTCACCTTCGGTATCGCCTTTCTTCGGGATATACCTCTTTGCCTCATCAACTGCTGAAGAGTAGAATTTTAATGCGTCGCTTACCGTTCCGAGCTTCGCGCTGAGTCTGGCTGCTCTGCTGGTCGCGGTAAAGAGAACCGATGGCGACGTGTTACCCTCGGCATGACACTTTCGCAGTCCCTTTTCCATCTGACAATTGAACTCCTTGGCAGAAAGCGCTCTGTTCTTAGCAAGAATCCAGACTGTATCAAAGAAGTATGTCCATTTCTCGTTCTGTTCGGCGGACTTCAATATCGCATTTAGATCCGATTTGGCGCCGGCTTCGTCGTAGTTGAGTCTAAGGACCGCGGCGTTGATATCCGTCTGAATTTTACTCTCGGAAGATGGAAAGACTGCGGAGGCATTTTTCAGGAGCAACCAGACTTTTTTACTCAGCTGCTTCTTTTCGGGCGAATTCTTCAGCGAGGTGATCGCCCTGGCCAGATCTGAAAAGTAGTCATACTCGAAATTTCTTCGGCGAACCAAAAACTGGCCGAGCTCGTCAGCGGCATTCGAAAGTAATGGAATCGCATGGGTTTGGTCCCCTGTCAGAATGAGAACTTCCGCGTACTTGATGGCAATCTCGGCGTCTAAATTCTCGTCGGGACAGATTTGATCCGTACTTATTTTATGAGCTTTCTTGAGATAGGACAGCGACGTGCCAATTTCATTTCTCAAACGATGAAGCAGCGCTAGCAGATAATATGATCGGCGCTGAAGAGGAAGGAGCCCGGCTTCGATGGACAATGTTACTGCCTGTTCGCCATGGGCCATGGCCCTCGGCCGCGGGCTGCAAACCGCGCAATAGGAAGCGCTTTCAGCATTGAAGGTGTCGATCCATTGGTCGGGCGGAGCTTTGCGGGAAGCTAGCGACTTGAAGACGCAGTCGAATGCAAGTTCTCCTGATTCGATGTCGCCGTTCTTGAACTGCGACGCCGCAATCTCTATGAGGTTCTTACGATTGTTCGGCGTCGCACGGCTCAAAAATTCGGTATTGGCTTCAACCTCCTTGAGTAGTATTCTTTGCGCAGAAAAATTATTCGAGACCGCGGCGTCAGCTACAGCTTGACTGAGTGTTTTCTCTGGTGTGAACCTTGCTCCATTGCCTTTGTTCGGCAAACCTACCAGGACAAAACAAAGTCCTGCGATGGCAAGTACCGATGCAATCAGAAGCGCTGGCTTAGCCGAACCGGGCTTGTACCTCGAAGCTGCCGGCGGGGCAGCAATCAAGGTCTTGGATTCTAGTGCCTGGCGTAGCTCTAGGGCGCTCTGAAACCTCTTGTCCGGAATTGCCTGGAGGCACTTCGCAATGATCTGACTCAGGTATTGTGGTATCTCAGATGGTATCGCGATGGCGGTGTCGGAATTCATAAGCAGTACCGAAGCAAACAAGTTTTCTGCTTCGAATGGCGGTTTTCCCGTTGTCGCCCGGAAGAGCATGCAGCCCAGCGAGAAGATATCGGAACGGCAGTCAATTTGCTGTGGAGTCGCATGTTCCGGACTAAAGTATCCGATACTGCCCGGGGTGTTCTCGGTTGCCGTAAGACCTTGATCGGGAGCCAGTAAGTGCACAAGTCCAAAATCAAGCAGTTTTACAGACCAACCCGTTTTTTCGTCAAAGTGGATCATTACATTGCTTGGTTTGAGGTCTCGATGCACAATGCCTGCATCGTGTATAATCGACAATGCTTTTGTGATTTCGATGGCGATTGCGCAGATGTCGTCGTTGGTTAGAGTTGTTTGCGAGTCGAGAAGAGTTTCTTCCAACGTGGGGTAAGAGAGCCGTTCCATCACAATGAACGGCACTCCCTCATTGGTGGTTCCCCAGTGGTAGATCTCCGGAACATACGGAGATTTAACCGCTGCCAAAGATCTAACTTCTCGTTCAAACCGTTTGTTTGAGTTGTTGCTCTTGCCCTGGCTTGTTATTGTTTTTATCGCAACATGACGTTTAAGCAAAACGTCAACTGCTTCGAAGACGACACCTGCTCCGCCACGCCCGATTTCCCTCTCAATCAGGAACCTACCGTCACTGATTGTTTGTCCTGTTAGATCAGACACACCCGGGAACTCCACGCGACTTCCAAGATATACCCGCGAAAGGTTTTATCAGCACTCCTTAGAGATAAATGCTTCCAATCTCTTCATCGCAATGTCGAATTTCCGGGGAGTGATGCTGAAGCAGAGACGACACCAACCGGGGGTCCTTGACCATTGTGCGGAGTTTATCAGCAGCTTTTGTTCGGTAGCAAGTTCATCGGCCAGTGAACCCAGTTTTGCAAGCAGAAACAGACCTCCCCTGCGGGCGAACTTCTCTCCGTCGGATAGGCAAGAGCCGTCCAAGAGATTTAGCAGCCTGTCTCTATGTTCCGAAAGTTGTTGACGAGCATTTTTTAAGTATGATTCTACACCGTGTAGTTCTCTTTCTACATCCAGTAAATTGTGCGGCGATTTTTCAAGAAATGCAGAGTACAAATTGTCCCAAGCGCGCAAAATTGGTTGCGGCGGGGGCGTTACATACTCACTCATGATTCGGGCTGTTTGACGGTTTGGACAAACCATAAATCCACAACGTAAGCCACCAGACGCGAATGCCTTGCTGAGCCCGTCGGCAAAGAATAAATAGCGACGTTCCGTAGCTGTGAGCCCATAACCGAAACTGAGGTCTGCCGGAGTCCATGAGCCCAATGCCAGATCGCTGAGTAGAAAGAATATCTCGTCGGAAAAGACATACACTTGTCTTTCGACGCAATGACGCATGATTTTGCGAATATGGCTTGGTTCAAGAAAAATTCCAGACGGATTTGCCGGTTGGGTTAACCAGAGCAAATCGTGCGCAGGGGCCCGCTCTAATTGTTCAATGCTCAGGACGAAGGATTGCGCAGTATCTTCTAGCAGTATCACTTCTGCGCCGTGGTACGCAAGACAGGGAAACACCGGACCGTAACTCCCGCGCGGAATGGCCACTCTGGGTGTTCTTCCTAGCTGGTGCTTAAGTGTTTTGATTAAGGCGCCAAATAAAGGAAACACGCCTTCTGCCGGGACTATGCATGCCGGATCAAATTCGGCATGGCGCGTTTTGACCAGGTAAGCGTTTATGCGGGAGCACAGCACCGAGGCTAGTCCTTCCGACCTCGTTTCAAGGAAGGCTTTGATCAGTCCTCTCAAAACGAGGTCCGGTGCGGGGTACTCAAACTCGCCATAGTCAAGTCTGATTAAGCCATCTGTGTCCGGGCTAACAGGTTTTGGCGCAAATACAGGGTCGGTGGCAACCGATTTGAACTGATCCGTGAAGGGGTGCCTCGAAATGTCTTCGGTGGTGTCGCTTGCGCTGTCTGATGCAGGCAAGTCCGTCTCGGCGAAAGGGAAAGAAAGTAAATCATTGAACAGCCAATCGTAGTAAAGCTGAACAACGCACGATATTCGCGAATAGGTGAGCTCCGCCGCTATCTCTAATCCTTCGATCCAGGCTGAGGGAGTGTTAATCAGAAAGCTCAGCTCGAAATCCGGACAAACGACGTTTTTGATAAGCCCGTAAAGAAAGATGAGGTTGGGCGGCAAGTTTTGCATGTCCGGCAGGCGCAACATCCGGTTTGAATAAATATGCGATCCAATATCAAAATGGTTTGAGTCGTCGATCAGGTACCATCGATTGGGATTGTTTCGCGCTTGTGTAATCAGCGTGTTGAGCAGCAGCGGCGACGCGTCATTTAGCTGAAAAGGTGCCAGCACGCTGACTGTGGGTCGGAACACTTCGTCCATCTCGAGCAGTTCGGCCAAATCGTCGTTGCCCCGTATGCAATCCAATCCGAGCTGCTCAATTGCCGGCGCGTATAGTTGGTCGAGTGATGCAGAAAGTAATATTTTTGCGCCGGGATTCGCCACCAGTTTCAGTATCATTGCCACCATTACCGATCTCTGAGGTCCGATGAACAATGTTTCCGGTGACGAGGGAAAATGACAATAGACCTGGAGAAACCGAGACAGCTTCTCTCTGAATTGAAGGTCTCCTCGTTCGTGCGGATAGGGTAAAGTGCGCGATGTTAGCAGGGAGTCTGTTAAGCGGTTCAGGAAACTGATTTGTTCTTCGTCGCAACGAGAAAAGTCTAGCTCTTTTCGTACGTCCTCGAGTTCGAGCTTGTGAAGACCGCGGACAAAGCCAAGGGTTGGCTTCTCGAATTTTGTTCGTGCCCGGTAGACCAGCAAATCGTGGAAAATCTTGTGACCCCTTTGCTGCAACATTACCGCAGTTGAGGCTGGAATCGATTGTCGTGAGCTGCCGGAGAGGAAAAAGTGAAAGCTGATATTGTGCTGATCTTCTAAACTCACCAATTGGGCAAGATCCGTGTCATCTGCCTGCGGAATGCGTCTCGTCCACCAGCGGTCAGGAACATAGCCTCGCCGACGGAACATTTCCTCGATCGCTTCTGTGCCGGGGCGCCCGCCTAAAATTAAGGTGAGCAGTCCGTCCGGGTTTAGGCATATCTGCGCTTCCTCTAGTGCGCGAGCAATAAGTGGCAGACCAAAACGATCTTCTAGTATTCCTTGCTGAAAGCAATAGTTGCTCAAGTCGTAGAGGTCCTGAGTAGATAGAAGCTTGGTGTTGCTTGTTTTCCCCTGGTCGGGATGGAGCACTTGAGGAATGCAACCTACGATGTGGTCGTATCTGGTGTTAGTCGACAGAGCCGCTGCAAGCAAGTCGGATACTTCTGCACGAAAGCTGTCCACTAGTGGCAGCCCTGCCGGCGTAAGCAACAGTGTGCCATCGCAGGTGGTGCCGTTGAGCCACTTGTTGAGGTTGGCGGTTAGTATTGCTACTGGATTGATATCCAAACCGAGCACTTCGCGAACTTCGGTTCGCTGCAACAATACCAGGCTGATCCATCCCGATCCGGTTCCCAGTTCCACTACTCTCTTGCCGTTGAATATGTCGGGTTCCTTTAGCAAGCCTTCGGCGAATGTTTTTCCCCAGTACTCGGGAGAAAATACTGCCGGAGTTAAAAACAACCGGATCGGCTTTTCTAATCCGGGAACCTGCACCGTATGCAGTGAAAGTAGATTGGGTAGGGTTTGTTTCTCAATCTCGCTTGCTAACGAGTGCAGCATCGCGACAGCGTTAATGCGCGACGTTGTGGACTGCAGAGAACTTAAGAGAGTCTCTAATTGCGGGATAAGCTCTTCTTCTGTTTGAGAGCGCAGGACGCTTTCAATGGTGGCATTTGGCATATTGATACACTTCGATGATTTTGCTAATGGACCCTGTTCTGCGGCTTAGATTGACTGTCTTTTCATCAGTTCGCCCCACGTTGGTACATTGTTGGTAAACGTTTCAACGTCTCTGATAATGGCCTGAGGTATCAAGTTCGCTGAGAATTGCTTGAAGTTCGGCATCTTTTTGATTGCTGTGCCAATGGCCAGCAACTCGATGACTCCGCCGCCCAGGTCGTAAACGTAGGTCTTCACGCCTACCACATCATCAGCTGCGCATCCTGCTGCGTCTTGCTCGATCATACTCAGGGCCTTGATTCTGGCTTGGTAAATCATATAAGTCAGTTCTTTCACTTCGCCACGAACAAAGCTGCGAAATGCTGCCTTGACGCCTCCGGCAAAGCCCACGGAAAATACGGATACTCCCAGCACGAGTTTTATGGGGCAATATCCTGCGTGAACCACGTTCCACATTTCTTCGTTGGTTAGATCGCTGGTAATTGGATTTTCCGTGTACTGGCTCGGCAGGTGAGGATGATGGGATGCCGTGCCGGTCATCAACATTTCTTGCATGCCGGCTAGAGGCGAAATGAGTGTTTGAATACCCAACACAGCATTGGCTCCAGCTTCCCGCGCTTCTGACGCGATGCGCTCCAAAGCCAAATGTCGAGTTGTATTGAGCATACCTGAGTACTCGATTACTTCGCCGCTCTTCAGGCTGCGTAGTGCACCCATAATGCCACCGCCAACCCCGATTGAATAGGCAACGTTGCCAAACACAAATTGCACTGGTTCAAAGCCGCAGTCAAGCTGACAATATAGCTCTTGCCCGTTCGCGGAAGTCGAAAACACATGATCGTGGCGAGTTGTTGCGCTCTCGGTCGGTCGGTGAATAGTGGAGCCTATAGATAGGTATTCTATGTTGCTGTCATGAAAGATCAGTTGGCTGGTAACTCCGGTAACGCCTTCTCCTCCATGTCTGCGAGCTTCTTCGACCATGCGCATGTAGGACAGCATTCTGCCTTCTTTGATGATACTGGTTACTTCGTGGATCTCCCCACCGCCTATGGTGCGCAGGCCGGAAGCAACACCACCGACGAAACCCAGGGCAAACACACTGTTGCCAATGACCAAATTGCCCGGTTCAAATCCTTTCTCTCGCAAGCAATAGAGTTCGTTGCCGGATAGTCCTGTAATAATGGTCACTTTGCGCTCCCCCCGTTATAGTCTATCGGAATTACGAATCGCCGCGTCAACTAACTTCCGGCTTTAATGCGTCCTTGTAAGATTGGCAGATCGGCATTCAGCTGTTTTTGGAAATCAATGCCTAATTTTGAGGAATCTTCGATTTCCAATTCGGCCACGCTTTCCCTAGCGATGTTCGTGCGGCCATGCAAACTGGCGAAATCCGCGATTTCAAGCATAATGGGGCATTTTGTGGATGGACCGAAGTCTTGGTTGCTACGGTTGCGACATCTCTTTGCGTGCCCAAGAGACAGTTGATAGTATTTGATCGCTTCGTCGACATTGTCTATCTCTGCATAGGCCTTGCCTGTCTTGAAACTTGCCAACATCAGGTTCCCTGAATCCGCACTCTTCAATTTCGCAAGCTGTGAATAGACATTTTGCAGGAGATTGGCTTTCCGCAGGTTGGACGGTTCGCACTGTGCATCCACCAAAGTGTTGACCGCCAGTTGATACATCGGCCAGAGCTGTTGCTTCTCTGCCGTACTTATCGCACGTTGAAGCAGACTCCGGGCTTCGGACTTGCGGAAGGTCGCTAGTAATGCACCGGCATAGGTCAAACATTCTATCTTTTCATTCGGATCCGTGACTATTTCACTGGCCTTGAGCATTAGATTGGACAGCTCGATCCACTTCTTTTCCGAGCGCTCGCTTGCGGGGATCTGCTTTAGGACCTCGGAGAACTGGCGAATGAAAGAGATTGTATCGGCCGCTGGTGGAGTCATCGCAATCAACAGTTCAGTGCTGGCGGACAAGTTGTTCACCTGTTGATCGAAATTGCTTTTTCTGAAACACAAGCTCAGTGTCCAGTCCCTCAGGATTCCCGTATCTTCCAAGATTTGCTCTCGGGACTGATCTCGCGGCACATTAAGTGCCTGGCGGAAATAATTGTCAGCTTCAAATCCCTTACCGGCATCGCTGCATGTGTTAGCCAGAGCCAGGAAAATCCGCTTTTTTGCAAAGCTGCTTCTGGTTGTATGCGCAAGGCGCACCCACCGATCGGAATCTGCGAGCAGACTCTGATCGTATTTTTTGACACTTTGAAAATGTCCGACAGTACGAACTAGGACCTGCGCTTTAGTTAAGTCCGCTGCATCACTTTCGTCCAATTCAGACCGGAGATCACGAGAGGCCCGGATTGCCCGGGCATAATTGCCTTTGTGGAGTTCATCCGAGATAACGTCAAATGCCTTGTTTATGATTATCCTTTCGTCTGTGGCTTTGCCCTGCTTTTGGCGGGCTTTGTGCGCGAGTTGATTTAAATCCTCGGAGGAGAAAGTTGACTGGGCATTGTTTGTGCCGTGTCGATTCGCGACCATACCTGCTCCCCCTAGCAGAGTCAGTACCAATGCGAACGCGGATAGTGCCACATAAGTCGTTCTCTTTGATTTAGCGCGAAATGGTGTTGGTGATTGGTCTGCAATATCGGTACGTTCGAGAATCGCTTGTCTGAGCTCTCTGGCGGACTGAAAACGGTTGTTCGGGGCGAGCTTCAGGCATTTGTTGATAATGCTTGTCAGATAACGCGGCACTGAGGAGGGTAGACGCTCACGCTCGCCCGTCTGAAGCAGTCTCAGTGAGGCCATCGCGTCTTCCGATTCAAAAGGCGGATGACCGGCGACCATGCAGAACATTATGCAGCCCAGCGAAAACAAGTCCGAGCGACTATCCAGCGAGCGAGGCGTCAGGTGTTCTGGACTGAGATAGTGAAGGCTTCCGATAATATCAGCTGTTCCAGTCAATGCAGAATCTTGCTCACACAAGTGCACCACTCCAAAATCCATTACCTTTACTGTCAGCTCAGTATCGGTTTCTATTAGCATAATGTTGCCAGGCTTAAGGTCTCGGTGAACAATCCCTTGCCCGTGAATCGCAGTAAGTGCATCGCATATTTGCACCACAATCGAGCAGAGGATGGGCTCCGGGATTGATGTTCCTCCTTCCATCCTACGTGCTAGTGTCGTTCCTTCGATCAGCTCCATCACCAAGTATGGAAGCCCCTCAGAAGCGACACCCCAGCTGAAAATTTCCGGTACCTGCTCGCATTTTACTGCAGCTAGAGCGCGGCATTCTCTTTCGAATCTTTTCGCGGAGTTTTCGGAGTTCTGCTGCAAAACCTTTACAGCTACCAGCCTGTCCATCAAGAGGTCTTTGGCCCGGTAGACTGTTGACATGCCGCCGCTGCCGAGCTGTGCTTCCAAGAGAAAGCGGTCTTGCAACAGGCTGCCGATGAGAGGGTCTTGCGCTTCGAGCATGGTTAGTACATAGGAGTCTTCCCTAGTATCTTCCCTGTCTTCTCGGATTCTTCACTCAATTTCGACATTAACTGAAGGTCCTGATTTGTGTCCAATACTCCTGGCGATCCGACCTAGTTTTGCGTTGCAGTTTCTTCGGTCATCATTTGCGCGAGCAGTTCATTTTTCAATGCAATTCTCTCTGCTGCGCTCATTGCCGGTGTGTAGTGAACAATAGCCAGGAGAGCACCTTTACAGTGCTCGGAAAAGAAGAGCATGTTGTCCTCGTATTCGCTGCTGTTCAAACAATCCTTCAGGCAGTGACTTTCATCCAGTGTCAAGAGTTCAAGCTCGCTCTTGGATTGACAGACTATGGCGAAAATTCCCGGCAGTGGTAAGAGGTCCTCGCCATCTCGAAATGGACCTTCGAACTCAACTGTCCCAATTAGAATCGATTCGTTGGTCTCGAGGTGCTCAGCAAGATTGGTATCATCCGGGACTTGAATAGAGGTCGTTTCGTGCATACAGCGGTGTGCTCCTAACGGATGATATTGGCTATGACACCATGCTGAACAATGATGGATGCAAGTCCAGGGGCTGATCGACATCGTGGTCCTGATTCTCTTCGTCTGATTCTTCCGGTGATGCGCAGCCCTGGTGCCCGCAATGACAATGGTCGGTCGCATCTTCGAACTCATCTTGCTTGAGGCATAGCTCACCACAGTACTCATGACTGTTTTGAGCCAGGCAACCGCAATTTTGATTGCTACACAGGTGTGCAATTACTTCCAACATTTGCTTGTGCCTCTCTGAGCTGACGAGGCTATTTTGGTTTGTTACTACTAAGGAGAGGTTAACGATTCCCGGAACGGGCGGAAGGACCTTCAAGCCATCTCTCCGCACTGCACGATATCTTGGTTGAGAATATTTTCGCAAAGTTTTAGAAACGCGGGCTCGACCTCCGGATTCTTATCGGGGATCATTCTTCCTACTGAAACTGAAATCGCAAATCGTGCCAATGCTCCGCCTGAGAACTTCTTCTTGTCCTGTGGGCTGCGTTCGTCAACCGGCCCTAAGCATGCCCAACCGGAATATTTATTGGCGTCGAAAATTGTTTTGCATCCCGGGCAAGAGTAAAAGATCCGATTGGAGTTAACCAATGCTGCACCCGTGTATGCCAGTCCCCGTCCGCATCGACATAACGGATTCGCCTTTTGCAGAAACATGTCAACGCCGAAGTCAATATAGTCTGCAGTGCGTGATAACTCAATGGCGTAATCTGCTTCCGCCAGTTCGTCGCCGTCTGAATAGCAAGACGCCAACGGATGTGTGATTGCGAAGCCGGACCAACTATCACAAAAATTCCAACCCATTGAAAGATCTTTGCTGTCGAACTCTGTTATCCACTCCCGTGTCGGGGGGTACGGAATCTCTAACTTCGCAGGCGTCGCCTTGGGGTCGCGAATGGGATATTCATAACCAGCGCCCCACTCTTTCCCGTCGTGCGATCGAGAATACATGTACCAATCTTGTTTCGGAAGGTGTTTGGCCGGTAAGTAACGTTGTTTGATCAGCTCCTGGATGAGCAAGCTGAGCTGCGAAGCGGAAGGAAAAAACGTTCTATCTTTTGCGAATACAAAATGCACATACTCAACGCCCATGCGAAGGTTCCTTCATCGATAATACTGTTAGTGCCTTCTGGACTGCGTCAATCGATTCATTCGCCTGTTCCCGTCGCCGGCCGTCCGGTTATCTGCTTCTAGCATCTGCGTCACGGTTTCCGGACCCGCTTGCCCATCTTCCAGGGTTATTCCCCTATTCCCCTCGTAACGCACCCTGCTCTTGCGCGTTGAGCTGGTGGTGGGCGGGAATAAGAAGACGGGGACTCTTTCGTTCTTTAGGGAAGCGAACTGCATGCAGTTTGAGGAAAACAAAGTAAGCCTCAAGGAATCGGAGTCTCAGGAGTCCTTGTCGGGTGGCGACCAGCGCTCAAGTCTGGAAGATTCCGAGGTGGAAAAGCCGGAACTTGGAGAAGGTTATAGTGTTCTATCGTTGATTGGACGCGGTGGCATGGCGTCTGTCTATAAAATTTACGACAAGGCACTGGGAAAAACTTTTGCCGCGAAGGTGATGAATCCTGAAAAGGCTGCCGAGCCTGTGGCGTTGAAGCGATTTGCCGACGAAGTTGAGGCTGCTGCATCGATGACTCACGGCAATATAGCGGCGGTCTACTCTCATGGAGTTACCGCCGGAAACGTTCCATTCCTGTTCATGGACTACCTGGAAGGTGAAACGCTGAGCGAGATTCTTCAGCGGGAAGAAAAGATTGAGCCGATACGTGCCTTGGGGCTGTTCCAGCAAATCTGCGAGGCGCTTATTCACGCGCACATGAAGGGGGTTGTTCATAGAGACTTGAAACCGGGAAATATTTTCATTTCAAAGAATGAGGAAGGGACAGAAGTCGTAAAATTAGTCGACTTCGGCATTGCAAAGTTGCAGTATCGGGATGATGATTCGACCAAACTCACTCAGACCGGCGCGCTCATTGGCAGCCCGTTCTACATGAGTCCTGAGCAGTGTCGGGGCGAAAGTCAGGACGCAAGATCCGATATCTATTCGCTTGGTTGCGTCATGTTTCATGCGCTCACCGGGAAGCCGCCATTTGAGGGGGCGAACTCCGTCAAGATAATTCTGCAGCACGTAAAGCAACCGGCACCTCCGATGGCAATTGGCGGGCAAACTAGTGAAGAAATCAATTCGTTAGAAGCATGTGTCAGGCGCTGCCTGGAAAAGGACCCGGCGCAGCGCTATCAGTCCGCAGACCAGCTTTTGGCTGAGCTTCACAGCCTTAACTCGAAGCAACCGAACCTGGCAATTGCCGTGGAAGCGAGACCTGCACCATTCCGGCGTGTTGCTTCATCTCTTGTTGACGGTATCGTGTTGTTCTTCCTAATTCAGGTTTTGGGTCACGTGTTTGTTCATGCCGCATTTGAAGGTGGAGAGCTGCACCTGCAGTCCGTTCCCTCGTGGCAGGCGGCGTCTCTGCTTGCCTACTGTCAATCGATGGCTCCCTGGTTGTGGCTTTCCATTCCGCTTTTCATACTGTCTTCCCTTCTGATTCCACCGGTGTTTGTAGCACTACTACTGCTGGGAAATAGTCCCGGGTTCTATGGATCATGGGGCGGTTGCTTTTTAATTCCTCTCTCCCCGCTAATCTTTTTTGTCTATAGTGCTTTATTCGAAAGCTCTCCGTTACAGGGTACGCTTGGAAAATCCCTTCTCGGGCTAAGAGTTGTCAGTGCGGACGGCAAACGGATTGGCCCGGGGCATTCGATTGTGAGATCGTTATTGAAGTGGTTCTCTCCCTTCATCATTTTTGCTAGTCTCGCGGTTCGACCCATATGTCGCGATTTTAAATTGCCTTTTAGAAATTTTCTGTCCACATTTTGGCAAACAGCGAAGTTCTTCCCTCCGGACGATGCAGCCAAGGCATACGTTGTCCGTAAGGATTCAAGGTCTGCTGTGGTTAATCGCCAGCACTACGACCCTTCGCCGAATCTGGCCATGCTTAGCATGATGCGAAAACGCTGGATTTCACTTCAGTTCCTTTGCCTGGTCTCCGTTGCAATCAGTGTGAATTACTTGATTGCGCCCGGGTTTCTCATCGTGACCGTACCGATGATCGTGGGATTCGCATGCATTCCATACGTTGAGATTTGGCGAAGAATTCGCAATGAAAGAGCGATTCTTACAGCGCGCGCTAAGAAGGAGGAAAGTATCTCAATGGAGAAAAACTTGTAGTGCAAGAGCAAGATCAACTCGATGCGGTGCACTTGAAGATCGCGGAAGAAAGTCAGCCTTTTGCTCTAACGTCCGCGATTGACGTGGTCGCTGAAGGCGAAAAACTTCCAGCGCTAGGGGAACAGTACGAAGTGCTGGAACTCATTGGTTCGGGCGGAATGTCGCTTGTGTATAAAGTGCGGGAACGGAGTACCAACAGGCTTCTTGTCGCAAAGGTGCTGCGTGGAGGATTACTTTCGGATGAAGTTGCCAAAGAGCGATTTCAGCAGGAATCAACTTTGGTGCAGCAGTTGACTCATGCGAACATCATCGAGGTTAAAGGGGCGGCAGTAACCGAAAATGGCTTACCGTTTCTCTTGATGGAATGGCTTGACGGCATTACGCTTGCCGACTACATAAAGATAAACGGGGCATTAGACGCCAAAGAGGCAGTTCCTCTCTTCCAGCAAATGATCGACGCACTCAGCTACGCTCACCGTAAGGGTATTATCCACCGGGACGTAAAGCCCGGCAATATCCTGTTGGTGGGCGCGGCGAAGGAGCTGACAGTAAAGATTATGGATTTTGGCATCGCTAAAATTCTTGAGTCCGAAGGAGTTGATGCGGACCGCACACAAGAAGGAAGTGTGTTGGGCAGCCCTGCTTACATGAGTCCTGAGCAATGTTTGGGTGAAAACATCGACGCGCGCTCCGATTTGTATTCGCTCGGGTGCGTAATGTACGAAACTTTGACGGGGCAGAATGCGTTCATTGCATCGACTTCTGTGGCGACTATTCTCAGGCACCTTGAGACCGATCCGGAGTCGATTTTGTCCGATGGATTTGTTCGGAGCAAAGTGCCTGAGTATTTAGAGCAGGTAATTTATCGCTGTTTGGCTAAGAAGCCGGAATTGAGATATCAATCCGCCTTGGAGATTCGAAGCGATCTCTTCCCTCCGCCGGGAGTTTTACGTCGGCTATTGAGCATCGTTTTGGATGGCGCTATCTTCGGGTCTCTGGCTGCGGTTCTCTACTATTATTTGTTGCCGGTCGAATGGCGCGACGTGCTCCATCTCGACTACGGTGTGCATATTCCAGCAATCTGCCTGATGTACTTGATCTATCGTGTGGTGCCTGAGTTCTTGTTTTGCGCGACGCCTGGCATGTTGATTACCGGTCTTCGACACGCCAGCAGTTATGGACCGTTCGGACGAATCATCAGCAGCGCGGCCCGGGCTCTGGTTGTTTGCGGGATATTGGTTTGGCTCTATGTTTTGCCGAATGGAGTACCTTGGTCTGAAGCCATCGATCATGCTACGGGAAGCCATGTATCGGCTCTGGTGGAAGCTGGTCGCTGGAGCTGGTTCTTGTTTATGCTCTATCTAATCTATCTTTGGATTTTTGTCATTTCGAAAAGAGAGCAATGGTTCGTGAACAGTTTGTTTGGTACCCGTGTGGTGCGCAAGCAGGCAGCAAAAGCTCACATTGTGAACAAGAACACCCGAGGGAAATTTTTCGCTCAATCGCTTCTCGTGAGCGTTGCTCTTTCTGTTGTGTGCTTGCTGCCTCAGTATCGTCAACATCTGATGAACGTTGCCTGGCTGACCCCTTCTGTGACAAAGGATCTCGCCGTGCACGCCGCCACCGCCATCGGCAAGGGGCAGACCATTCATCAGGAAAATCTTCGATTGGTACCGACGCTGCGAACAGGCGGTCTCTCTGACAACTATTTTACTAGCAAGGAACAAGTCGTCGGTAAGCATCTTTCTTACGCTCAGTCAGATGGTCCGATACAGGCGCTCTACCTCGAGGGAAAGGGGGAGAACGTTGAGGGACCCGCATACATGATTGCCCGGGGAAGAAGTGCTGAAATTGAGGCTGAGGATGTACTTGCAGAAGAGTACTACCGGAAAGCCTTGCGAGTTGCTCCGTCGGATCGGGAGGCTCTGACTTGTCTGGTTCGTGTTCTTGAGAAGCAAGGTTGGAAGAATGAAGCAAATGATGTACGGAAAAGGATTCTTCCTCTAACTGCGCCCGATTACGCGGAGTTTTCGGCTCTGTTGAACGCAGATGATCAGTGTGAAGTCGCTCTTATTGTAGGTATGCAAGCATTGAAAGATCGTCCTAACAGCTTGTTAGCTTTAAAGCAGGTTGTGGTTGCAATGAAAGGTTTGGGGGCTGAGGCCGCGCCTGAGCCGATCTATAGAAGAATTTTGGCTCTGGAGCCAGCTAATTTAGAGGCATTGCTGTTCTTGTCCGAACGTACCCTTGAGCGCAAAGAGTATGCTGAATGCAAGAACTTTGCGCAGCGAATTGTGGCTGCGGATGCTAGCTCTGCTCGCGGTTGGTCCATTTTGTCCGAGGTGCTGCAAAATTTGGGCGACGAAAAAGGTGCTGACGATGCGAGGACCAAAATTTTGATCCTTGACGGGAAGCATGCAGCACCGAGCTACGAGGACAGGCCTGATTGAGCAAGCTTGATTTTAGGTGCCGGAATCACGCTTGTTTCTGGAATCAAACTTCAACGGTGCAATAGTTGCAGGTCTGTAAGGCAATAGTTGCAGCTCGAAACCTTGCCGTTGGTAAAAGTTATTTTGAGCGGTTCAAAGCTGGCAACGGTTACCCCGCCTAAGTGATACGAGTAAATGGTGCGGGCCGTCTCTGTTAGTGACTTGTCCGGTGGTCCGAGAAGATTTTGCACCTGGGGTTCTGTTAAATCCTTCAATGGCGGAAGCGCCATTGTTGCCGGGTGTTTAAGAGTAATCCATTTAGTCCTGTCGAAAGGAGCACTGATAAGTCCCGTTTCTAACAACCAGTCTTGAATTTTGACATTGGCGACTGCGGCTGCAATAACTAGAGAAGTTGTTAGGCCAATGTTCACAATGATTCGTTTGTTCATGTTTCGGTCGTGCCTGACTTCCCACCTGCATCAATTCTCTCGCACAATCGCTTCAAACTTGTGACTAATCGTAAAAAGGCTACTCAATTCGCCTCGGCGTTGTTACTGAACGACGGGGTTTGTTGTAGGTTGTCGTCATGATCAACTACGGCCGCTGACTGCACGTGGAAGTCCAAGCGAGTCGGCAGAAGTGACAAGAGTCGATTCAGACCAGCCTCTTACAGTCAGTTCTATTCCCCGATTTTACCCGACAATTACTTTGGGGCGAAGGTCCTTATTCTTGTCGACCTCGCGCAGGATTTCGCGCACTAGCGGTGCGGTTTCACCTTCTCCCAGGAAAAGATATTTGAGTCCATACACCAGCGGATGTCCTTCGGTCCAGTCGAAGTAGACGTGAGGAACGGATTTTGTTAGATCGCGAATATGCAGCAATGTTGCTGCGATAGCGTTGGGGACCGCCGGACCGGAGCAGCGCCATACTTTTCGACCGTTTTCGAGAAACCCGCGTACAAGCACCTTCTCATCGCAGAACTCTGAAGGATCTGAAAGTTCGACTTCCAGAAAGATGAAGCTGACGTCCTCTGCGCTCAGAAGAAGATGCACATTGCGAACTTCTTTTTCTTTCTCGCTTAATGAGGTTCCAGGGCGGTTGGCGAGTATGCAGATCCTCTGTTGAGTGGTTACGAGTTCGTCGAGAAACATGCGCGCGGCAGAGTCCATTTCTACAGAGCGCACGCGCAGTTCTAGTGATCGCGCAGCTCGTGAGACTAGCGAACAGAATAGAATGACTGCGATGAAGATCATGCTGATTCCAAGACCTTCCGGGCGTTGAATCATGTTGGACAGTGTTGTGTAGAAAAGCACGCCGAATATTGCGAAGAAACCCGCGCGAGCTGCTGCAGTGGTTTTCTTTGGTGCTTTGCTGTTTGTAGCAAGCAGAACTGCAAATGCTGCTGACGTCATCAGAACCAATACTCCAGTCGCGTATGCACCTGCTTGTGCATCAACATTGGCTTTGAACAAGTATGTCACCAGGAGCGCCACCGCAGTGAAGAACACGACCACAGGCTTTTGATTCTGCGCCCATTGTGGTGCCATACCGTAACGGGGCAAGTATCGCGGCACCAAAGTCAGCAGCCCCGCGAGCGCCGATGCGCCTGCGAACCACAGAATCAGTATCGTAGTGATATCGTAAATGGTTCCAAACCCGGAGCCCAATAGATGATGCGCGAGATAAGCGAGCGCGCGGCCGTTGGCTTCTCCACCTTCGAGAAAGAGCTTCTCCGGAATCAAAAGGGTTGTGACGATCGAACTCACCATCAGGAGCACCGCCATAATGCATGCGGCAGTTGAGAGTAGCTTTCGGGTGTTTTTGATTCGTCCGGCAGGATTCGCTTCGTCATCGGTGGAGTCGCCCTTGACTAAGGGCATGACCGCTACTCCGGTTTCAAACCCGGACATGCCTAGCGCCAGTTTTGGAAAGAGAAGGGCGGCGGCCGCAATCGCACCAGCCAGAGAACCATTTTGAGCCAGGACTTTTGCATGCCAGTTTGTCCAAAGCTCCGGATGCAGTGCCACCTGTTGCATTGCCGTTGTCAGAACAATTGCATTACACGTTATATAAGCTAGTACCAAAATTACCGAGATACCTACGGCTTCGCGAAATCCTCTGTAAAAAATGCCACCCAGTGCAATCAGTAGCAGTGTGGTGACCGTAATTGGTTCTGCGAGCCAGTTCGGGTGCAACGGATTGTTTATGATGTGTGCGGCGGCATCGGCTGCCGAGAGCGTTATTGTGATCACAAAATCAGTGGCTGCGAATCCCAGCAGCACTAGAACGAGCGCTTTGCCACGCCAGCCGGGAAGCAGCCTCTCCAGCATTGCCACGCTACCTTGTCCATGCGGGCTGGCTGCGGCGACGCGCGAGTACAGAGGCACCAGACCGAAGAGTGTTACCAGTACAACCACAAGCGTTGCCACGGGTGAAATCATTCCGGCCGCCAAAATTGCAATGCCAGGCTGATAGCCGAGTGTAGAGAAATAGTCTACGCCGGTTAGGCACATCACTTTGAACCAGTGGTGGCGATGTTTGTCGTCTTCGTCGGTCGGACCCGGACCGGGCGCATTCATGCGAAGCGCCGATACTTCTTCGAAGCCTTGTCTTCGGATCAAGGAGATGAGGCGTTCTTGTTCTTCTGCTGCTCTGGCTTGACTGTGCAGCTTTTTTGAGTGCGATTTTTGTGCACTGCCAGTTTCGCCGCTGTATGTGGTGATATTGTTGCCGTGCTGTTCGACTTCCCAGTACAACAGACGCGAGCCTTTAGTAGTTTCAAACCGTCTACGCATGGGTTGGATACCTCGCGCACCCTAGAGTTGTAAGGACCAGCGTATTCCTCCAAATCAATGCCTCTTGGAAACACCCTAACTTCTTTAACAATCAGCCTTTCGGTGCGTTCCTATATATAGCCGAGCGCTGACCGTCGCGATGATGAAAGCGATATTTGACGTTGCCGCGGAACCCTTCAGGTTCTTCACTGCACCAGTCCGAGGGGAAACCCTATGTTGGGTTTGAAGCGGGGCCGTTAGATTTAAGTAGTTAGTCAGGGGGCGCGGTACTATGAAAGGCGTGGGTAACATAACTGTCGGATTGGACAACATTGTTGTGTCTGCTCCATGCTCCATGTCCTGGGACTCGATGAGCGGGGATGATCGTGTTCGTGCTTGCAATGGATGCAACAAGTACGTTTACAATCTATCGTCCATGACGAAGCCGGAAGCTGAATCATTCCTTGCTCAATATGGAGTTTCGCAATGCATGCGGTTTTACCGCAGAAAAGACGGAACGATCATGACAGACGACTGCCCGGTGGGACTGCGCGGATTACGCGACCGGTATCGGTCATTCTGGAAGTTGCTCGCTGCGTTGTGTGCTCTAATTGTCGGTCAATCACAAGCCAATGCGCAGGATGCTTCTTCGACAAGCCTGATTCCATCGCAAAGTTCTTCAAGTGTTGGCGGGGGGGTCTCGTGCCCACCGCCGCTCGACCGGATATACCCGCTTTCACCCGTGACTCTAAAGCTGGCAACCCCCTCGGACTCCGCAACTGCGAAGCCGAGGAGAACCGTGTACCGCAAAAGTCCCGCGACTGCAAACGTGACGAACTCCATGAGGAGTGTTGTGAAACTTCGCGCTACGAAGGCTCAGGTGGCTCCGGCCGGTGCCCTGGACAGGGCTGACAAAACTGCGCAGGATCTTTTCGAAAAGGGATTGGAAAGTGAGTCCGAAGGCAAGTCGTTTGTCGCACAGGTTTATTACAAAAATGCATTGGCGGCCATGAATCCAGCGAATGTCGATGTGAAATTCCAATTTCTAGTGAAAGGCCGGTTGCAGGCTTTGCAGCGAAAATCAGGTATTGCTGAACACTGATTCGTCCTCAAGTTCGATGCCTGAAGCAGAACGCCTGCTGCCTGGTTCACTCAAGATTCACATGCGATGAGCTAAATTTGAGATAAGAGTGTTCACAGGACGAAGAGTGATGAAGGAAGCAAAACCCAGTGTAGCGGTCATCGGCGCCAGTGGATACATTGGTGCTCGGCTTGTGCCTCGTCTCTTGAATGAAGGGTATAGAGTCAGGGCCATGGCCCGTTCTCTCGATAAACTGAGAAGCTTTCATTGGGCCTCCCACCCGCACGTTGAGCTCATGCAATGCGATGTTTTGAGCCTCGATGACTTAAGTGATGCGCTCACGGGATGCGATGTTGCTTATTACCTCGTGCATTCGATGAACTCCCAGCAACGCAACTTCGAGGCCGCCGATAGGGATGCAGCCCGCAACATGATTGATGCATCGGCACGGGCACGACTCAGTCGCATCATCTATCTGGGAGGATTGGGAGACGAAAGAGAAGAACTTAGCAAACATCTTCGTTCGCGCGCCGAAGTCTCTAAGATTCTGCAATCAGGGCAAGTACCGGTCACAGTTTTCCGCGCAGCGATGATTATCGGTTCCGGTAGCGCGTCATTCGAGATTTTGCGGTACTTGGTGGAGCGACTACCTTTTATGATCACTCCGAAATGGGTTCGCACTGCGTCGACACCAATTGCGGTGCGCAACGTGCTCCATTATCTAACTGAGTGCCTGCAGAGGAATGAGATGGCAGGCAATGTTTACGATATAGGTGGACCGGAGACCCTCACTTATCAGAGTCTGATGACTACATATGCCGAGGAGGCCGGGCTGCCGAAGCGATTGGTTGTTCCTGTTCCTTTCTTCACGCCTCGACTGAGCTCCCTTTGGATCCATCTGGTAACTCCTGTTCCGAGTTACATCGCCCGACCGCTTGCTGAAGGTCTGAAGAACCCTGCGGTCTGTCTTGAGTCGAGAATTCGAGATCTGATACCACAGGAGTTGCTCGACTGCCGCACGGCTATCAGGCTTGCTCTCGCGAATGTTCAGCATGAACAAGTCGAGAGTCACTGGACTGACGCCGGTGCGATCCCGCCCGCGGAGTGGTTCTATGCGGGCGACCCGGGGTGGTCCGGAGGCACCGTGTATCAGGACTCGCGGTCAGTCACGGTTGAAGCGACTCCAGCAGAGATATGGCAGCCTGTGGTCAAGGTCGGAGGCAAGACTGGCTGGTACTGTGGTGACTGGCTGTGGAAGTTGCGAGGGCTTATGGACCGGTTGGTTGGTGGTGTTGGACTTTCCAGAGGCCGCAGACATAGCTCCGATCTTAGGCCTGGCGATGCGCTCGACTGGTGGCGGGTTGTTCAAGTTGCGCCGAATAGCCACCTGTTGCTGACCGCTGAAATGCGACTGCCGGGCAGAGCTATGCTTGAGTTCAAGATAGACAAGATGGAAAACGGAAAAGTAAAATTGACGCAAACAGCGAAATTTATGCCTTCGGGACTGCTTGGACTGCTTTACTGGTGGGCTGTGACTCCGCTACACAATGTCGTGTTCGAGGGGATGCTCAAAGGAATCGTACGGGCCCGGGCGCCGTTATGAGCCTAAGCCCTGATGGTTACGAAATTGCGTCGACCGTGCTTCTCTGAGCGACTAGCTCGGCAGCTAGTCGACCCGACTTTAGTGCTCCGTTAATAGAACCATATTGGGTGTGGTCTCCGCAGATGTAGAGACCTTCTCGTAGCTTCTGCTGCTGTGGGACTATCGGGGCGATTCCGTCGCCAGGCAAGGCATCGTGAATGCGGTAGGTGCGAAGATGTTTCCACGTAAGAGCGTCTGCTCCATACCACTCTTCCAATTGACGCTTCACTGGTGGCTCAAGATCCCGATCGGGTGTATTTTGATTACCTAGGACCGTAACCGATACCAGAGATGTTGCATCGGGACTGTAGCTTGGGGCTACGTTGCTAATTACAGTCATATTATTGATTAAACCAACCCCCTCGCCATTGAGAATCAGCAACTTTTCTTTCGTTGGCGGTGTGTTGCAAGCATAGTAAAGACAGCTGACGCTGCGGCCTGTTTGAGGTTGGGTTCTGGCTAGTAGCGAATTTGCCGCTCGCGCGTCGGTGGCAATCACTATATCCCTGGCCCGAATTACCGATCCGTCCTCCAGGCGTACCTCGTTCCCCTCGATAGCCGATACGCGCTGCCCGAATCTGATCGTACCGGGATGAAGGCTCGAGGCAAGCTGTTGAGGGATCTCTTGCATTCCGCCGTTTGGAACAGCAATATGTCCACCAGAAAACATGGCGAACAAAAATTCCAGCATCTTCGCCGACTGTAGCAAGCTTCCATCCAGAAAGATACCGCCGAAAAACGGTCTGAAGAAGCTATCAATCATTTCATCGGAGAAACCGACCTGTTTTAATCTCTCATGTGCGCTGCAAGATGGCTGGCTCAAACCTGAGTCCGACGCGGATGATGTCTGCATGCGGAACGCTGCCACCAACCATTTGTCGACAACGCTACCGACAGGTGCAAGCAAGGTTTCGGTAGCCAATGCCGGTCTACGAAATGGGTCCACAATCCTGTGAAACTTGCCCCGATGTCGAACAATCGCTCCGGGTTCAAAGTTGTGAAACTTGAGACGTGAAAGCGCGTCGGAAAAAAAGTTCGCTTCCGGGTACGCAGAAAGAAATACTTGAAAGCCGCGGTCCAGAATGTACCCTTGTTCGATGTCGCTTCTCATCCGTCCACCGACGGCATCACTCGCTTCCAGGATGACCGGACGGATTCCCCTCTTCACTAAGTGCAGGGCGCAAGATAGCCCGGCGATACCGGCTCCGACGATCACGACCTTCGTTTCTTCATGCATAGTCTTTCTCACCGTAGCTCAGTTGCGTTCAGTCACTCCCTGCACAAGCGCTCAGGGTACCCACTGTGATTTTATTCGCCAAGAGGTGAACTGCGGGTGAACCGGTTGCATTGTTACTGCGGTAAACTTGTTTCCGTACGCTGCAGTGGATGCATGACTTATCATCGCCGGGTGAAGGATACTAGCGGTCTGCAGTCTTACTCGAGAAATGGAAGTGCTGTATGGTGAAAGAAGAGCCTTCTTCCGACTATGATCTCTCACTTGAAGTTGAGCCTCCGCCTGCACTCGAGGCTCTCCTCAGAGCCGTAGAAGCCGCGCGGAACGGAATAGTACTGACCGACCCCGGGCGGGACGATAATCCGATCGTCTACGCTAATCCCAGTTTTCTCGAACTCACTGGCTACTCATTGCCGGAAGTTATTGGCAAGAACTGTCGATTTTTGCAGGGATCGGACAATCAGCAGGACGAGATCGAAAAACTTAGACTTGCGATTGCTCAGGAAAAGCATATAACCGTGCTCCTCAGAAATTACACTAAAAGTGGTGTGCTATTTTGGAACGAGCTAACTGTATCTCCAGTTCACAATGAAAGAGGACAGCTGATCAATTTCATTGGCATACAGAATGACATATCTGCCAGGCTGGAAGCCGATACCAGAATCGCTGAATTTTACTCAATGATCTCTCACGAATTGAGGACGCCGCTCTCTTCAATTAGAGCTTCTCTAGGGCTGCTGGATGACCGGGCCGAGGTCATAACCAGGCACACGGGGGCGGAGAACGCTCATTTGGTCAGTATCGCGCTGAGGAACACAGACAGACTGATCCGATTGATTGGGGACATTATCGACATCAGGAAAATTGAGCTTGGAAAGTTAGAGCTGAACTACACCAGGTTCGGTGTAAATCAGTTAGTTCGAGATTCGATATCTGAGGTGTCAGCCTTGGCTGGGCAATCTAACGTGGAGATTAAAGTCGAACCTGGCGGACGATTGCACCTGACAGCTGATAGAGATCGCATTTTGCAAGTATTAGTCAACCTGCTGGCTAACGCGATTAAATTTTCCGAACCAGGGAAAACTGTGAGCGTTCGCGTAACTAGTCTCCCCCGATCAACGATCAAGTTCGAGGTTATCGATAATGGTCCGGGGATTGCGGCTAGCGATGCACGCAGCCTGTTTGTGAAGTTCAAGCAACTGGACTCATCCGATTCCAGGAGAAAAGGCGGCTCCGGCCTTGGCCTGGCGATTTCCAGGTCCCTTGTCGAAATGCACGGTGGTGCAATTGGTGTCAACAGCAGAGTTGGAGAAGGAAGTACATTCTGGTTTACGCTTGCTAAGCAACCTCGTGCCAGGTAAGTCACATTCCGTTCATCTTGCCTGTGGCACACTAAGGCAAGAGGTAATTTTGGTGAGTGTTCCAATTAACATAAGTGTTGCTCAAGGGGGCATCATTCTCGAGAATGGCGATCTTGAACTTTGGCTTTCCAAGGAAGATGCCAGTTCGTTGTTGCGTTGGTTGGAGCAGACCTTGGACCGCTCTGTCTCCTTTCTATACAGATGCGACTTGTGTGATGGTGCCATTGAAGGGCGCAATAACGTTAATCGCCTCGATTTCCTTGTCTTCAGAGAGAGCAACGAAGAGTTGCGTGTCTGGCGATTCGGGTTGGACAAATCAGCGGTTCCCTCAGTGGTCCGCCGGCTGGGGCAGAGCGTGAATCGTCTTGCCTAGTGTTAAACAATCGTCGACCTCTCAGGTTATACTGTGCATAGAGGTGAGAGGAGACCGATGGCAAAGATTCTGGTTGTAGACGACGAGCCTGACTTGCTTGAACTCATCTGCATCGGGTTGCGCGGTAAGGGTTACACCGTACAGGCCTGCACCGGAGGTGCAGATGCTATGGCGATGCTGCGAGCCTATCAGTTCGATGTTGTGGTGCTCGATTGGATGATGCCCGGCATCACAGGGATCGAGGTCCTTCGCTCGTATCGACAGCAAGGCGGTAAGTCGCCCGTGATTTTGTTGACAGCCAAGGCATTCGTTGACGACAAAGAGAAGGCTCTGGATTCCGGTGCCGATGACTATCTCACGAAGCCCTTTGATATGAAAGAACTTGCCGCGAGAATTAGAGCGCTCTTGCGACGCCCGGCGGAGTTACAGGGGAACATAATATGCGTGGGTGACCTCCGGATAGACGTCGCAACATGCACAGTAACCGTAGGCGACGAGGAGATCGTAATACGTCCAAGAGTGATGGACTTGCTGTTCTTCCTCGCTCGGCACCCTAATCAGACTTTTACTGCCGACGCTCTTCTCAAGCGCGTTTGGTTAGATGATTCCGCCGTGTCTCTAAACTCGGTGCGTGCCCACATCAAGTTGCTTCGTCAATCCCTCGGAAGACAAACCGCTGACCGCGTTCTTCGCACTGTTCGCGGGCGCGGCTATATGATCGTAGACAACAAACAGGCCGAGTTAGCTACCCGCTCTTCTAGACGCCCTCGTGGCTGAGTGCGTCGCGGCGATTGCTAGATGATGTGGTGAACCGAGTTGCGCTGTGAAGGATTGCATTGGCATCACTGGAGACCTCCAGCCTCTGTGAGCATACTTGGATCTCCGTCAATACTCATAAGTTCTCTTCGCTGGCGATCCCTGTGCGTGGCATTTGAGACTTGACCGGGAGGGGGTTCTGTGAAGTCCAGCTTCAGACGACAATTGCCAGAAAGGGAGGTCCGTCTCCAAACCTGACTCCGCCGGCAATTATTCGTTTCGTGTGTTGATAGACTGTGGTAATTTTCTTCGTACGTGGTCGGACTACCGAGGTGAGCCATGCAAGTACCGGCAGGTTGGTACGCTATCTGCAGAGTTGAGGAAATTCCCCCGGCGGATGTGATAGGTCTGCGACGATTCGGTCGCGATTTGGTGCTGTGGCGGGACGGGGCCGGCGTGTCTGTGGTCATGGAAGATCGCTGTCCTCACAGGGGGGCCAAACTGAGCGGTGGGCGGGTGCGCGAAGATCGCATCGTCTGCCCTTATCACGGGTTCGAATTCTCCGGTGAAGGTCGGTGCACTCTAGTTCCAGAGACTGGAAGCTCAGCACTGAACTTAGAAGTCAGCGTCAGTGAAAGTCGGGTCGCTCACGGGTTCTTGTGGCTGCTTCACGGCGAAACTTCCGCTGCGACATTGCCGGTTCCATGGTTCGAAGATATCTCCGATGATTTTTCGGTAAGCTGGTTTAAAGAGAGCTGGAACGCGCATATCACTCGTTGCATTGAGAACCAGCTTGACTACGCGCATCTGCCTTTCGTTCACAAGTCCACTATTGGAGCGAACTTCAACCCTGCCCGTGGTGTTGATTTTGACCTGCAAGAGCGACTTATCGGCTTCAAATTCGGTTCTGCTCCAAAAAACATAATAGAGTTTCGCGTGCCAAATATTTGGATTAATCGAATTGCAGATCGATACAAACTAATGCTCGTTTTTGTACCGGTAGATTCGGCCACAACTGAGCTTTACCTTGTGTCTTTTCAAAAATTTTGCACACTACCACTAATTCGAGACGTTATAAATTTTGCTTCGAGAAAGCTAAATCAGGTCATATTGGGGCAGGATCGTCAGGTCGTAATTTCGCAGGAGCCTAAAGACTCAATCATTGCAGAAGAAAAGCTGTTTCCGAGTGATAAGGCAATTTCACACTTTCGACAAGTTTGGCGAAGGAACCTATAAGTCCCCTGCGAGCTTTTTGATTCAGTTCTCGTTAGGACCGCCCGCAATGCGTTGATCTTTGCTCGGGGCGTTCACAATTTCTTATCAGCTTTTCCATCGCTGAGAGTACATTCAGGAGCACAGCTCGGCTGCTTCAAGCTGTCTCAATGTGAGCTGACGCTGATCACCAGCCACCCTCCAATAGCAAGTATCCCGACGCTGGCGGTAGCCTGAAATAGACGATAGCAGCTTCTGGACCAGCCCGTAATCACTTTGGCATTAAGCTTATGCAAGCTGACTTGGCATCGGATTGTTTGCTACCATATCGAGATCTCGCTCAACCAGCCGTCAACCAAAGGTTTCTCTTCTTGTCCATTCTCAGCAGTGCCAGATTATTCGCTGTTTGTCTCTCATTGGGGTCTCTTCTCTCAATATCCCCAATCGCGGCTTTTGCCGACGGAGGCACGGGGACACCGGAACTTCGGCGCGCCGCCAATTCTTCTGACTCGATAACCACCCCTCGCCCGCTGATCGGGCTTGCTCTCGGCGGAGGTGGTACGCGCGGGGCCGCGCACGTCACCATCATCAGAGAACTGGAACGAGCAGGAATTCCGATCGACTTCATCGCGGGTACCAGTATGGGCGCCATTGTAGGCGGGCTCTATTCCGCCGGAGTGTCCACTGAAGTCCTTGAACGCAAGTTCAAAGATCAGTCTCTCATGAAGTCTTTCATGACAGTGCCACTATGGATGCGGGTTGCGATTGCGCCGATATTGTTTGTCCCTCGCCTTGTCGGTCACAAACCATATGACGGACTCTATTACGGGAATAAATTCAGACATTATCTTGATCAATCCGTACCGCAGGAGGGTCGCAAAATAGAAGACCTCCGAATCCGGTTCTCCGCGGTTGCGCTCAATATTGCCGACGGAACCATTGCGAAGCTTTCGACGGGGAATCTGGCCTCGGCGCTGCAGGCCAGTTCCGCGGTTCCAGGATTGAGAAAACCGGTGCAGATTGAAAATGAGCTCTATGTTGACGGCGGTGTTTCAGTCAATTTACCGGTTAGGCAAGTTCGAGAGATGGGGGCTAGTTTTGTTATCGCAGTTTGCGTGGATGAGCGAATAAAACGCATTCCGCTCGACAATTTTCGCAAAGTTGGCAGTGTCGCTCAGCGGGTTGTTAGCCTACAGCTGCAGACGATCGACAAAGAGCAGGGACAGGTCGCTGATGTGCTTATTCACCCGCAAGTTGACGGCATTGGCTTGATCTCTACAAAGCCTTCTGATGCTGTTAGGGCTATGGACGCCGGAACAGAGGCCATCAAAGAGGCGATGCCCCGGATCAAGGAAGGTCTTGCCGCGCGCGGTTTGCATTTAGGCCTGGCGGGAATTGGAAACTATAGATAGTCTCCTTGTATTTTATGCGAATGTTTCACTTGCAACCGACGAACCTCGATAATGGCAGATGTTTAGCATCTCGGCGGATATATGCTGGTAACTGAAAACATATCGGCGGGGCAGGTTGAGACCGACCCGTTTCCCGTGATCATAGCGCCCAACGTTCTGGACGCTGCTTTGCACGAGTCGCTCAAGTCCGGGTTGCCCTCGTTGGATGTTCTAACTAAGGGGAAAAAGTATCCCGGCAACTATCGATTGAATTACTCTGCCACTAACCTTGCCTTTAACCCGGAAGTTCCCCTGGTTTGGAAGCAGTTTGTGCAAGAGCACTTGGGGCAGCGCTTTCTAGACGATATCTTGCGTCTTTTGGGGGGCGCGATTCAGACTGAGTATCCAGACCTGGTGAGCAGTAGAGGAACGCCCCTATCGCTTAAAGCAGGCATTCGCCCTGTAGATCAAGACTCTGATGCGGACGTCCTACTGGATTGCCAATTGGCGGTTAATACGCCAGTCACCATCGGTGGTACTACTGTTCGGGCGCCTCATATTGATTGTCCGAAGAAGCTTTTCGTCGGACTGCTTTATCTTCGCTTGGATGGGGATGATTCTGTCGGTGGTGAGTTGGAGATCTATAAACCGACTAAACCAAGTCCCGCGCTGGATCAAAACAGAACTGCTTCTGTTGGCGATATGAAAGTCGTGCGCAGAATTCCCTATGAAAGCAATACGCTCGTGTTGTTTCTCAATACTCCGAGATCCTTTCACGGAGTCACTGTGCGGGGCAGAACGCCGCACCATCGATTATTCGTCAATCTGCTCGGCGAGATGCGTGAACCGCTATTCCAGCTCGCTCCTTCGACCAGGTCCGCGCCGCCGATTGTATCCATGAAACCGGGGACCCCTCGCCGCCCGGGAGGCGGAAGCTTGCGCGGGTAAGGGGGATGAGTCTGACCATCTTTGACCGTTTGTGTGACGCGTCCGTGGAGACCCATCCGTTCCCGCACATTGTCATTGAGAACGCTTTAGATGATGCGCTTACTGCGGCGTTGATCGGGAACCTGCCTCACATGAGTCGCTTCGTTAACGCTCGCCAATACGCAGAGGGAGAGAAGTTGCATATTCCTGCTCGACGTTCTTTGACGGAGCCTGAAATCCACGAGGTTTGGAAGGACACTGTGAAGCGACACCTCCTGCCTGAAAAGGCTCGTTTGTGGCTTAAGTCGTTTGCACCCTACATCAGGAAACAGTATCCGGACTTGGAGAATCGCCTGGGTGCACTAGATAACTGGCGTATCGGGTGTCGGGGCTTGGATTCACCAGATGCTTACGAGGGGTTGCTTGATGCGCAGATTTCCATGCACGCACCGTGCCCGCAATCTGAAATTCAGGAGCGAGGACCCCATTTGAAGATCACCAACAAATTGTTGGTGGCTCACTGTATGCTACGCCTGCCGGAAGACAACTATGCAGGCGGTGACATTGAACTCTATGAGACTGATCCGGGGGCACGACTGCTATTTGGTCCTCAACAACAAGTGGTGAACAAGCAGAGAATAAAACTGGCCAAGACAATTTCTTACCGAAGAGGCGTTTCGCTGCTATTTCTCAATTCCCCGGCAGCAGTACAAACTATGTCGTCTCGCGCATTTTGTCCTTATCCCGTCTTCTACATTAACGTGGTGCTTGAAGTATCAGAGCCTCTTTTCACTTTGTCGAGTTTCACCGCTGGCAGTAACTGAAGTCGTGGACTCAATGAGGCGCCGAGCCTGCATGCGCAAGTTGACGCGGAATATAGTCATTGTCCAGCGCCAGGCAGTTATTACTTAACTGTGAGGGATTGTCAATGCACATTTCTAGTTGGCTTAAGAGTGACGGGCGAACGTTGCCGCTGCGCACCTCGCGCTCCACTTCATCATATGTCAGCCCCCCGGACAGCACCGCTTCACGCAAGTGTTGAAACCAAACGGCCGCTGCGTCATTCTCTCTCGAGAGCCAGGGCTGGCTGTGCATGTTGGTGTAGTGAATCAGTGCCGTTGTACCCGGAACGTACTTGTCGAGGAAATTCCACGTGGGCGGGATGCGTGCCGCAGGCTTTCGGGCCGCGGCCATCCCATGAACGAGCGCTTCGTAGGAAAGTGCACCACTATCGAGATCATTCACAAGCGTGTCAATGTTCCAGTTGAGCGAATTACAATCCAATAGCATGACGCTGTACTGCACCGCTCGCTGCGCTTGGTTCAATGCCGATGTACAAATTAGATTCGCGCCGCTGAACGGCATGCGCCATAGTTTGGCAATATCTTGCAAAACGAGCATGTCCGAGTCCAGGTAGATTGCTCTTCCTGAATATTGCATTAGTTCAGGAATCAAGAAACGCTGGAAGCTAAACGGCGTGCGGGGTTTGTTCGACGCGTCGAGGGGCATTTTAAATGGTCGAACACAATTGGCGAGATTGACGGTTTGAACAGCGAAGCTGGCATTCTTTCGAATAGAGTACTCCAAGACCTTGGCCGGTAGCCACTCCGTTGAGCTGGCACCGATAAATACTTTCATTGGTGCTTCATCAGCTAGAGAGGCATAATCCAGGCTGAAGCGATTGATGATTGCCGGAAAGTGTTTGAACTGTTCGTCGAAACACTGCTGTCCGTTTGAAAGGCAAGTAGTGCTTCGCAGGTCTTCGAACTCTTTTGCATAAGTGGTGCCGCCATCAAGTCCCAACGAACGAATTTTTCGTACACCACACTGCGCTAGCAACCCGAGCACGGCTTCCGAACTGAAGGCGTACGCCTGTATCTTTGGATGACGTGAGGCTGCTGTGCTGGCGGTGCTTAGGTCATACCAGAGTAACCGCCCTTCTTCGTCAAACTTCTTCAGCACGGGGAACCGATCTAACCAGTCCGCGAGTTTCATGTCTGCGCGTGCGTGCATGTTTTCGTGCGGGATCATCGGCATAACAAGGAATCTGGAGTTTCGTTCGATGTCTTGTCCGCACTGCGCGAGAACTTCTATATCGATAATGTGTGCCAAATCGACGTTTTGTTCGCGTGGCACGTGATTCAGTCCGACCGAGTGGTAAGTGTCAAGCGGAGTTTGTTGGCGCAGGCCAAACGAAGGACCTTTGCCTAAGATAATCCACGGTTTCGCGTTGAAGAGCGGCTGTTGACGGAACCAATCTATGAAGTTTTGCATGTTACGCAATGGCTGGAGAGGCGCCTCATCATATCCTTTTCTGTCCCGATTGTCGTATTCGGGACACTTACAATAAAGGGCTTTAATACTTTTGCCCGTTCTGGCTGCTAGATTAGGTCTGGAGACGATTTTTATGAGTCCGAGAGTTTCTATTTGTCTGCCGGTCTTCAATGGTGAGCGCTATCTAGAGGCGGCTATTGAAACTGTCTTGGCGCAGACATTCGGCGACTTTGAACTGATAGTCGTTGATGATTGTTCTACCGATGGTACGGTGGAAATTGTCGACGAGTTTCAGCGGCTGGATCCGCGTGTTCAGCTTTTCCGAAATGACAGTAACGTTGGCCTGTTTGCCAACTACAATCGATGCCATTTACGCGCAACCGGCGAACTTATCAAACCGTTCGCTCAGGATGATTTGTTGCATCCGGAGTTTTTGGCGCGGTCGGTTGCTGTTTTCGACAATGAGTCTGAAGTTGTTTTGACGAGCGTTGCGCGAGGCTTAGTGAGCCAGTCCGGTGAATCACTGCTTGCCGAGATTGCTAATGCCGAACAGATTGTCGAACCGGATAAAGTGGTTCCCGGGCACGAAGTTATACAGTCTTGCCTATTTCCTGTTGTTAATTTCATCGGTGAGCCCAGCACGGTGATGTATCGCAAGAGGGCGGTAGGGGAAGGCTTTGACAGTTCATTCCATCATCTGGGTGATATCGAGTATTGGCTTCGCATTTTGATGGAAGGAGATTACTACTACATCTCGACTGAGTATTGTTACTTTCGTTGGCATGACGAAAGCAGCTCCGCTAGAAATGCAAGGGGGTTGCTAATCGGGCCGGATCTCGTTCGCCTGGCTCGTAAATTTTCCTGGGTGATAGAGACCTGTGGTCGCTCTGAGTCGAGTTTTTTGCAGGATTCTATCATCGCCTTCGGGGGCTACGTGCAGGCGCTCAGTGAAGGAGGGACCCTGTCGACGGATTATCTTCGGGAGGCGGTTGATCTTAGAAGCAGAGTCTCGCCGGAGCTCATGCGTAATCCAGAAGTTGTCTCGCTTCTCGACGATCTCATTAACTTTAGAGAGTTGGCCTTTCATACTCTACGCGTTGTTGGCGGACAAGCCGGCTCTACCGATTGGACAAATAAGTCCGACGCTGCAATCGGCAAAAATCAAGATCTGATCAATTCGCTGGAAGAGGAGCTGCGCGCATTGCTACAAAGTCGCTCCTGGGTCATGACCAGAATGCTGCGCGAATTGAGTCGGGTCTCTTCAACTTCGTTGTCCGGCGTTGAATTGGAGCATTATGAAGTGGACTCCTCTGCTGACATCTTAGAACAGCAGCGAGAGTACATAGGATATCTGCGTACTCTGATTACTCGTGTAAAGTTGAGCCGGTCCTGGCAATTGACCAAGCCGTTCAGAGCCTTTGACCGCAGAATTCAATCGTCGTCCGAAGACCTCTAGAGCGTGAAGGTGAGTAGAGGTCGGTACATTGATTCAATTCCTCATGGCCCTCGATGGCGGCTATGGTGCGCCGGCATCTGACTGCACCGGGGGGCAGACATGATGCGAGCTGGCGAGGTATGCATACGGTGACCGCTTGGTAACTCGGCGGGTTCGTTCGACAGACCGGGCGTTCGACATCACTCGCGTCTCTGATTTGTTTCATTTGGCTTAAAGTGGGCGAGCTGGCGCGACTAAGCTGCTAGTGTGTCTTCCGTTCGGGTAATGGGGAAGGGAGCATTAAATGCGCAAATTGAGCATTCATGAGGCGATAAAGCAAGCGTTAAGCGATGATGGACAAATATCCAAATACGAAGCCCGTGTGCTGCGAGAACTTGTCATGGCCGACAATAAATTGTCTGCGACTGAGCGAGATGCTTTGGAAGCCGCCATCACAGAGAACGTTGTAGACGACGAGGGGATGGAACTTCTAACGTCATTTTTGCTAAGGTACATTGCTGATCGGTAATCTGTTATTGCGACATTTAACAGTTTGAATTTTTTGTCTCACGAGGCTGTGGTGCTACTCGCTGGCGTTAGCCTGTAAGTAAACTACTCCCAGAGCGTAATCGGCGTCGAACGGCGGGCGCCCCTCTATCAACTCAAACAGGATGCATCCAACGGCGTAGATGTCGCTGGCGGGGACAGCGGGACCGCCGCCGCACAGCTCAGGGCTCATGTAGTGGGCACTGCCGAGCCGTAAACCGGTCTTCGTCCAGGCGGTAGACGCCTGAACATTGTCCGCGATTATCTTTCCCAGTCCGAAATCGATCAGTTTTGCAACCAGGGCTCCGCTTGCGTCAGCGGTTAGCATCACGTTGTCTGGTTTGAGGTCTCTGTGGATCACTTCTTTGACATGAGCATGGGTGACTGCCTCACAAATCTGCGAGACGAAATCAACAGCGTCCGCTACAGGCAAGCGGCCCAACCGTTGTAAGTGCTCTCTCAGCGAGGTGCCTGTTAAAATCGTGAATTACCTTAATGGCGACCTTGCGCGCCAGTTCTATCTCTTCCGCCTCGTAAACGGCACCCATCTCTCCAGCGCTCAGAGCCTTTGTTATGCGACCTGCGATGGTATCGCTTTTGCCTTCTTTTCTATTTTTAGCACTGCCAGATCCGTTCGGGGATCTCGACCAACGAGCTCCGCGCGGACTGGCTTTGGCTCTGATTGTAGCGTGACGCGAATTTCATCGGCTGCGTCAACAACATGATTGTTTGTGAGAATGTACCCGTCATCTCTGATGATAAATCCTGAACCCAATCCCTTTGTTTGAATTGGCTCCGTGCTAACCAAAAGTCAATCAGTGAGTAGGCGGGGGGGAGAGATAGTAGCAACGAATAGTGGAGGTCAGGTCAACGAGTCGTTTCGTTGGTTCGTTGGAAGAATCAACGAACCCGAACGCTGGTGACAAGATCGTGAAGCATTTGCGCGCGTCTTCTCAGTATCACCGCGCCGGCAGTTTGCACGAATGCGACTGAACCGAAGATAGCAACAGCGAACATGAGAATCATTAGCGAAGATCGCTCCGGTACGCCCTTTGTGAGCATTACCAGAAGCAACATCGAGGATGCGGTGATTAGCCATGAGATTAGTATTCGTACAACAATGCGGGCAAGCAACCGAGGCCTGCTTACTTCTGTCTCTGTTGCACTTCGAATCTGAAGCTTCATTAGTTGTTTTCCTATGGTGGCTCGACGCGGACTCAGCTCTAGAGCTATGTGGTAGACCAGGTTGAGCAGCGCTGTCGCTAGCGCAAGAGTTGCCTGTGTCCCGTCTCCGGTTAGCAGGATTATAGCGCCAGGCGTAATTTGATCGATTAGTGCAAATATTGCAACTTGAAAAATGTCAACACCCGGCAGAGCGACGAGAGTTAATGCGAACAACGTCACTGAAAGCAAGATAGTATCAAGCGCCCAAGCGGCAGTGCGACGGCCGAGCAATTGCCAGGATTTTTTCTCAACGGGGGCCAGTCCGTGAGGAGTGGTGCCAGCTTTGATTCTGGCGAGCTCTTGCGTTATGTCTGAGACCAACTCATATCGGTCCACGGGGTCTTTAGCCAGACATCGTTGAACAAGTGGATTAAAAATGGTGCAATCGCCTTTCGTAATGTTTGGCGGGGGAGTTTTGACCTGGGCCGCAATTAGACCGAGTATTTCGGCTTCCCGGAAAGGCGGCTCTCCCGTTAGCATTTCAAAAATTGTGCATCCCAGTGAATAAATATCGGCTGCGTTGGTTGTAGGATGTCCGAGCGCTTGCTCCGGGCTCATGTAGGCGAGCGTTCCCAGTACCTCGCCGGTTACGGTCAGTCTTTCCTGCTGCGCGTTCTTTGCAATTCCGAAATCGACAATGGTGGCTTTGAGACTTCCGTCGCTCTCTTTCGTAATGAATATGTTGCTTGGCTTGATGTCGCGGTGAACAATACCTTGCTTGTGCGCGTAGCTTAGGGCTTCGCAGACTTGCTCCAGCAACTTTATACATGTGTCGGGGGCTATCGGTCCCTGCTTCTTGATCATTTCGGAAAGAGGTTGGCCTTCAACAAAATCCAGCGCAATGAAGGGATTGCCGTTGTCATCTTGATCAAAACCTCTTGCAGCGGCAATGTTTGGGTGGCTCAGCGTGCTAGTGGTTTGAGCTTCCTGGCGAAAGCGCTCCACCGCTGTCTTGTTCTGCATGTTCTCGGTCCGGAGCATCTTAAGCGCAAACTTTCTCTTAAGAATTAGATGTTCGGCCCGATACACTTTGCCCATTCCGCCTTGTCCCATTAGGGCCTCGATTCTGTACCCGCCGACCAGTGTTCCAACGAGCTCATCGCTGGTCTGCTTTTCGCTTGACTCGGCCGGTTCGCAGTTGTCGCTCTGTCGAGGCTCTACTGCATCGCTGGCAGATAATTTGCTCTTCTCTAATTGTTGTTCTTCATCCACAGACAAGAGTTGCTTTCCGTAAAGAGGTTTCTGCTTGCTTACCACACTAATACTTTGCCCATTGCGAATGTCCTTTACGCTTTTGCGTTAGCGGCATTCCGTCCGAATCTTGCGCAGGCTCTATATCTAGCATTGACCGACGATAATATGAAGAACGCTGCACAACGTATTGCGCAGGGGATCGCTTCTGAAGATGGTGTAGCCGTGGCCTGTCGCGAGTTGGTGCGCATAGTGCAAAATTGCTAGTTCTCGACTGCTGTTGAGGCATCCATCAGTCTCAGAATTCACTTAACTTCGTTATCTGACGGAAGAATTACCATTGTGAAGTTCCCTCGTAATTGCATCAACTTCATTGAGAAGAACCGCGGGGGGCTTCTCCAGTCGAATCAAAAGATCTGAAGCTCGACTACACATGGCGAGCGCCTCATTGCGACGCCCGAGATCCCTGTATAGTTTAGCCAGCAGTGTACAGCATCGTACGTAGTCGAACGGATGACCTCGTGAGTCAACCTCAAGCCTCTTTAGCGCTTCTTTTCCCACCGGCAACCCGTCGAGAGGTCGATGACGCGCAGACAATTCGCATGCTACTTGGGCTAACTCGATTCCTGCGGCTCTTGAATCTTGCAATGCGAGCAAGTCCCCAAGTGCTTGTTTGTACTGCAACTCTTGGTTTGACAGTAGAAAGATTTTGCCCTGTGCCCGCTTAACCGGGTTCGGATTTGTCCCGGTTCACTATGGTCCATTGCTTCGTTCATGGTGCGGATAGACCTCTTCCCACTGCTGTCTAGATGTAGTTGCAAATCAGCCAGATCCATAGCGGCCTGCGTCCAAAGATCCGGCCTCCTCAATTCATCGCGAGTAATGGCGAGTCGCCTTTTCATGCTGGCTTCAGCTCCAACAAAATCTTCTAGATCTTCGAGTACCCTTTCTTCGATTGCTAGATAATCTGATATTCTTTGAGGGGAATCGTGCAGTTTGGCTGATAATCTGGCTGCTTTCTTCAAGAGGTGCTGCGCTGAAGCGCAATCCTTCTGGATTCGCTGGTGGTTTGCATACGAGACATAGAAATCGAATAGCACCGGCGGAGATACCGTTCCCAAATCCGGACGCGATGAGATTTCTTGATACAATTTGGTTGCTGTACTTTGATCTTCTCCATCCGTATCGTGGTGCAGTGGGACTGAGACTCGATTGCCTGTGAATCTGTGGAAGCGACAATTTTGACGTGTCTAAGTCATTTAGAATCGAATATACAAAGACCAAAGTCGATCAGCTTAGCGGTTTCAGCGCCGGTACTGTCTTCCTCTATCAATATGTTTCCCGGCTTGATGTCTCTGTGCAAAATGTTACTCTCGTGCGCGCTTGCCAGTGCATCACTTACGGTACTAAAAATCGACTTTATGCGTGCCGGGCTCAACTGACCGCTTTTTGCAATGTGCTCCTTGAGTGTTTGTCCATTGATCAGATCCATAACAATGTAAGCGTGCGCGGTTGAAAGAATAATCGCTTTTACACTAACTATCCCCGGACTATTTAGTTTGCTCAAAACGGCGGCTTCGCGCCGGAGGCGTTCAATACTTTTGTTGTCTCTTATCAGGTCCGGGTGGAGAACCTTGATTGCGACAGGCACATCCAGGGACAGGTTGGTCGCTCTGTACACCACCCCTGATGCGCCCTGACCGCAAACTTCAACAAGCCTGTAACGACTATCCAAAACTGTTCCTGCAGGAACGCTCCAGGTAGGAGTGACCTCGTCTTCAGGCACCCCGGGACCTCTCGGCGACGCCTTGGGAGGTCCCGGGGCTCTTGACTCTCGACAAATTTTGCGTTGTGGCGAACGGAGCGAAGACCGCCACTAGAAGAAACTCACGCGGTTTTCGGACCGCCGAGTTGTTTAGCTCAGTAAGGCAAAAGGCTTCGTCAATAGCTATCATTGTTAATGTCGTGAGGGCGTCCCGCGGCTAGCGCCAAAACAACTTCAAGTCTTTGTCTTATCATTGTGCCCAATTTTTCCGAAAATACTTTGGTGGCGAGTTCTCTTAGATGTTTTTGCTAGCATACATTCACCGATAATTCACCCCTCTGGCGATATTCTGGATCTAACTGCGGAGTCTTGTTGATTGAGCGTACCGACTCGTTCTGTTACCGTTTGGATAACCGGTGATCAGTGTGCAATGAGCAACACTGCTTTGATGGCGGCGCAACAAGACTCCTCAACTGTCTTGATGATCGAGTCGGTGCAGCGCGGCGGGAAGTTGAAGTACCACAAGAAGAAGCTCGTGCTCATCTATTCGATAATGCGACACTTCGCAGACGAGCTGAGGCAAGCAGGTTGGAATGTAGATTACTATCGAGAGGCGCCGGATTTCGCTTCTGCGCTAGAGCAACACTTGCAAAAATTCCAGCCGAATGAATTGTACTTGATGGAGCAAACCGAATACGAACAGGCTCAGACGCTTATGAGCATGCTGGAAGGGCGAGCGGTCAAAATCTTTCGTCATTGCAACTTTATCTCGAATCGAGCTGATTTTGATAATTTGCATCGTGCGGAAAGCGCGAGAGTGACTATGGAGACTTTCTATCGAGCGATGAGACGCAAGACCGGGGTTCTAATGGACGGAGTTCATCCGCTCGGGGGCGCATGGAATTTCGACAAGGAGAATAGAGAAGCTCCGCCCAAGAATCTCACAATAAACAGTCCTTTGGCGTTTCCGCCAGACCGGACAACAATCGAGGTAATCCGTATGGTGGAGAAACACTTTGGAGGACACCCCGGTACAACCACGAACTGGCGGTACGCTGTGACCAGGACCGATGCGCTCGAAGCCGCCCGCGACTTTTTCGATAGCCGTTTGAATAACTTTGGTCGCTATCAAGACGCGATGATAGCGGGCGAGCCATTCCTCAATCACTCGTTGCTGTCGCCGTACATAAACACCTGTTTACTCAACCCATTGGAACTTTGTAGAGAAGCAGAGAACAGATATCTGTTGAAACAGGCGCCCCTGAATTCTGTGGAGGGATTTATCCGGCAACTCATTGGATGGCGGGAGTTCGTATGGCGAGTGTATTGGAGGCTGATGCCTGAGTACAAGACGAGAAACTCTCTCAACGCAACTGCCGGATTGCCCGATTTCTATTACACCGGCAAGACCAAAATGCGGTGCATGCAAGATGCACTAAGTGGTGTATTAGAGCATGGTTACGCTCATCACATTGCAAGATTGATGCTGTTGGGAAACTTTGCTCTGATCGCGGGACTCGATCCCCTTGAGACAAACAACTGGTTTCACGAGATGTTCGTCGATGGTTACGACTGGGTCATGGTTCCGAACGTAATCGGAATGTCATTGCATGCCGACGGAGGCTATGTCGGAACTAAGCCCTACGCAGCTTCTGCTAATTACATCAACAAAATGTCAAACTATTGCAAGGGGTGCCCGTACAATCCAAAGACCGCCGTTGAGGCTGATTCTTGTCCCTTCAATTCCCTCTATTGGGATTTCTTGCTGCGTCATCACGATGAATTCTCGCGGAATCAGCGTATGTCGATGATCTTACGGCAGCTGGAAACCAAGCCATTGAACTGGATACAAGCAATACAGTCTAAAGCGAAATCTTTGCGAAGCGGTGGTTGGGATATATAGGAAAACAGTCGAAGCTTTCTCTTTTGCTTGCCAGCAGCGTCCCCTTTCAGTAGGGAGATGCTTCAAACCGGGAGGTTAACTGCTGCTCGCTCTTCGAAAAACCCTCGTGGCTGAGAGCCCTCCGTCCACAGCTATGCACTGACCGGTGATCCAGCTGCTTTCTTCTCCAAGCAGCCAATCAATTGCTGCCGATACATCAGAAGCTCTTCCTATCCGACCCAGAGGATGCATGTCCAGGGCCGCTTTGTGCTGCGCCTCGTTAGACGTTATACTCGCAGTCATTTTTGTGTTGAGCAAGCCTGGTGCTACACAGTTTACGCGCACCCTGCTACGCGAGTATGTTGCAGCCGCCGATCGAACCAACCCCTCAACGCCGGCTTTCGTAGCGGCGATTGCTTCATGATTTTGCAGACCGATTTGCGCAGCGCACGAAGATACTAAGACGATCGAGCCTCCGGCCGACATCATCTTTTTTGATGCATACTTTACTGTCGCAAAAGCGCCGCTCAAATTGACCGCCACCAGATCCGACCACTCATCTTCGGTAGTGAGATGCGCTGGCTTCAGCAGGATAGTACCGGCGCAGAGGGCTACCCCGTCGAGCCGCCCATACGCATTGAAGGCAAAGTCGATGGTATCTTTGACGCTATCGAAATTGCGCACATCGCATTCTACGGTATGTGCGTCGACCGAGTTCGCTACAGCGGCTAGCTTGTCCAGGTGCGGGCCAGCCAGGACGAGCTTCGATCCGCGTTGACTTAACCTAACAGCCAGATCGCTACCTACTCCGCCACTCGCGCCTATAATCAGATAGACGGGCCAATCACTCAAAGTCTTGCTCAACGCTCTCTCCTGCCTCTCTGAAATCAATCAACTTCGATCCAGACTCTTTGGTTATCGTAACTCGAGCTAAGTGAATGCATCGTGAATCTCGATTTGAATCGTGGCTTGGTGAACGTTTGACGGTCGGCCCAGTGCGAGTAATTTGCACGACTATCGTGCAGGCTCATTCCGGGCAGATTGGCGTACGATCCGCTCGACCGTCAGGGTGCGAGTTCTGGCTACGAATCGCCCGCGCAAAGTAGTCCATCTCGCGTCCGAGACTATCGCACTCGTTTTGCGATATAGACCAAGGTCTTGCCGGGGCAAAACAAAGCAAGTCAGTGCTGCCCGGCGGAGCACAACAACCGCGACCTCGACAGCTTCACGATTGTCTCAACAATTTCTCACACATTGGCAACTAAAGTGTTTTTTGTGAGGCGGCAAGGACATGAAACATGATTCTAGAAACGAAATTGACTCAATTCGAGGAGCTTCGATTGGATGTTGCGGAGCACACTTCCAGGCTGGTGGAAGAAGGTTTGCCTTCAAACCGGACGCAGGTTACCAGACTTGATCGATCTGAAGACAACGGGGCTATATCAAAATTGGGGCTTGTCTCGGCGGAATCGCTTTTGCCTGAGCCTGTTTTTTCAGCAGCCTCGTCGAGCCGCAAGGAAAGCCGGCTGGCAGGCGCGGAAACAACCGAAGGAACAAAGGAAAAGGAAAAGGAAAAGCCTGACGGACAGAATCGAGAAGAGAGAAAGAAAGACATTGCCGGGCTAATTGAACAGCTAGGCGACGACAATTTCGATGTCCGACAGCAAGCATCCAACGCCCTTCTCAAAGTGGGAACTGCGGCGCTAAGTCACTTAGAACGCGCCCTGCAGCACGAGGACCTGGAGATTCGTTCGCGAGCCCTGGATATCTCTGCGAAAACTTTGAAGGAAGCCTTGAAGACTTTTCCCGCGGACGGCGCAAAGGTTGCGGCGTTGCATTCAGCAGCGCTGAAAGAACTCAAAGATACAGGAAAACTTTCCGATGAAACAATAGGCAAATACGAGAGACCTCTAGATGCAATAAAAGTACAGGAGATGAGCTCATTGGAGATGAGGACTCGGTTCAAGGAGCTCCAGGCGCGTTCGTCGGCTGGAACTAACAGTGAAAGACTTGATGCCCTGGCGAGATTAGACGAGTTGGCTGCTATGCGTCGCGTTACTCCGCTGTCGCAAATGCGACTAGACTACGCTGATCTGCTCATTAAAGCCGGCGATCGCGAGCACGCCACAATGGTCTTGAGAGGGGCTGTGAAAGATGACTGGAAACTGTTGGATTTGCCTTCGTTCAACGTTTTAGCTGCCGATTCGGGATCATTTAAGGTCAAGAGCTTCATTGAGCACCTGAAAGAAGTCCGAGTCAAGTCTCAATTGTACAGCGGATCCAGTGATGATGTGGTCCCTGGCGAAAGGCGGCTGATGCTTAGCAGAGTGGGGCACCTGCAGCAAGAGTTGGATCGAAAAGGTCCGACCGCCGAGAACCAAAAGCATTTTGACGATCTAATGAAAGCCATGTCTGCGAAGGCGACGGCGCAGCCCGACGCGGAGGCTTTTTTCAAAACTCAGCAAGCTGCAGCAACGCTGAATATGGTCGAATCACTTGCACACCATAAGAAAAGCGCAGAGGCGATCGAATTGATGACGAAGCTCCTCGATCAAGATCCACGATGGGCGAAGTCCAGATGGTTCGAGTCTTACACTGAACTGACTGGTGCAGAAAACAACGAGCGCTTTCGCGCGGCTGTGAGAAAGGCGAGAAAATAACTGCATTGCGGAAATGTACCGAGTCGCCGGTACTCATGAAGATGCTCACAGTGGCATTGTCGGACGTACAGATTCACCTCCTCTTGCCCAACTCCCCCTCCCCCGCCCGACATGTGAACTGTACTTCCGACAATGCCACTGCGAGCGCCTCGCAAATGAGCACAAGTTCCGAACAAGCCAAATCGATCGCAGGCAAAAGTAAGCGAGCTTATAGACTCTGGCTCTGTCGACCTCCGGTGGACGGCAAATTTAGATGTATTCTCCCAATCGAATTTTTGAAAAGCGACCGACAACCTAAGAAAGCCAGTGAGACACTCGACGCATTCGGTCCACTCCTGGAAAGAAAAAGAAACCCGGGGAGGGAGATGGGTATAATGACAGGAGCCACACTCCAAGAGCTCTTCGACAATGGCCAAGATTTTACTGGTGGAAGATGATGCATTCCTGGCTGTGTCAGTTAAAGACTGGCTGACTGCCGCCAATCACTCTGTCGATGTGGTTAGCGATGGACCCGGTGGTCTTGACTGGATCATATCCGGACAATACGAGTTGGTTATTTTAGATTGGGAGCTGCCACTTTTAAGTGGAGTTGAGATTTTGAACCTGATTCGAGCCAGAGGGCTAGACGTTCCGGTCATAATGATGACCGGGCGTGGGAGCGCCGAAGACAAAGTCGAAGGTCTAGATTCCGGTGCCGATGACTACATAGCTAAGCCCTTCGAGCTAAAGGAGTTGGGGGCGCGCATTCGTTCCGTGCTCAGACGAGAGCATGGATCAAAACGAAGCTCAAAATTATCGTTTGGCGACCTTCTCATCGATGAGCCATCCTCCGCGGTTACATGCAAAGGAATACCTTTGAAGCTCTCAAGGACGGAATTCGCTTTGCTTGAAAAATTGGTGCGCTTCCCTGACAGGGTTTTTTCGTGCGACGTTTTACTAGATAAAGTGTGGTCGACAGATTCCGATACCTCTGCAGATACTGTGCGCTCTCATCTGACAAGATTGAGACAGAAACTGGATTCGAACAATTCAGTTTGTACTATATCCAACAGCTATGGTCTCGGGTACAAAATCGTTCTTCGTCCGACTTCGACTTCTCGTAAATCCTAACGAACAGGCAAGAGTCATGAGACTTTTTTCTGATTGTTGTCGCCATCACCTGCAGACTCGAACAAGTCCGAGATTTCCTCAACAATTTCTCACCCATTGTCGAATACATTCTTCTATAGAGTGCTTCTTGCCTAGTTGTCCATGTCAGAGCTGACACCTGGTAGCCGTTCCACATATTCGCAGAGAACCCAGAAGGTTCGTTGAGAATGCAAATCGAAATTCCTGGAGACTGACTATGCTTAAAGATTGAATCATTGACAGTCTGGAGAGGCAGCCATCAGCGCCGACAGATCGCAAAAGAAGCGGACGTAGCGGTTAATTCGCGATTTTCGGTTGACGCTGAGTCGGATCTTTTGAACGTTCAGAGGCTATACGCGGCGGCACAGAACTTCGCCATATGATCCTTATGACCGAAAATAATGAACTTTCACTGGACTGCGACTGATTTCCGATAAGAACGCAATTGTCCATCCTACTAGGCTCGCACAAGGATGTGCAAACCTTAGCGGTTTCAACGCGGGGCCTTTCCTCCTCTGAGTGTTTGCAAAAAATGAGTGACGAAACTCTCAACAAGATTGCTGACGCCTAATTTAACGCGACGCCAGCGAGAATGGATGAGAGCACCAGCATAAGGAGAATTGTATGCCTCTATTCCTAGATAAGACTGATGGTGACGGTGGAGACTTAACCGCTGTTCCCTCCAAACTGATGGACGAGTTTCTTGAAGTTGTTGCAAATTTACCATTCATGAAGGACCCCAAGATCGAGAGTCCTTCAAGTTTACCCAACCTGGAATTAGTCGAAAAATCCTCCAGTGTCGACCTTGGCGACTTGGCTGCGTCGAGCGCAAGCATTAACACCACCGCAGGCTCCATGCAGATCCGCGAGCAAGACAGTACGACAGACAATTCCAAAATCGCACCAAATTTAGAAGCTGTCAGGGGCGCGGGGCTCGCGGAGAAGGTGCACACTTCTCTCCTGCGTGCCAAGGCTGATTCTTCGGGCTTTGCGTCGATAGTCGAAACCAACTTCTTTGAAGTTCCGGATCTGAAAGACCTGAAAACGCAGCCGGTCAATCTAAACGAGGGGAACAGCGGTGTGCTACGCCGACAAGCTCCGCCAGCTGCGCAGAGCCAGAGCCGTGAACCCAGCGATCTTATCAGAGCCTCAATGGACTTGAGCTGTCCGATGATTGGGATTGGAGAAAAGCTCCTGCCTCTTTTGTCTTCAAGGAGCGGTCGCGTTGCAGGAGAGCTAGACTCGATTGGACAAGATTATGTCAGCCTCGAGGAAAGCGTTCAAGATGCTCGGTTGAGAGGAGGTGTTTCTCCGGTACAGTTGCTTATTTTCAATCAAGCGCTGTTTTCTTTGGCGCAGCGTCTGGATAAGTTGGGCGAAACCCCGAAGGAGCGACCAGTGAGGGGAGCAGACACAAGTGCGGGCAGAAAACCTTCTAGATGAAGCTTCGCACCCGACTCCGGTCCACTGACAATTTTGCAACGAAAGCGGGTATAGAGATCAAAAGCTCAAACCGAAAGCTGCCTGTGGTTACCGGCAGATATGGTGCGCTGGGCCTAACTAAACCGTTCGGAAGAATCTGCGGGGAGATAAGGAGTGCGCGCAAATCCAGGCGAACAGGGCAGAGCGATGAGACTTCTCTTTCTGGTTGTTGTCGCATTTATGGCGAACACGAAGTGTGGCGCTGAGCAAGATCTCCCGGGAAGGAGCGCAGACGAGACAAAGTTGGATAGTCTTTTAGACCGTCTTTGTTCCGCACGAACGGCTGGTAAACACAAGCAAATAGAAGAACTGTTGGCCTTGAAACTCAAAACTTCCCAACAGTATTTCAAGCGCGCATCGTTCGTCATGAAAAGCATGGAGAATTCAAACGGTGTGTATGCCGCGTCTGTTTTGCATGACTTCGAAACTGGCCACGACCTTGCTCGCGGACACAAGTACGGGGACCAATTGTTGACCGCGCGGATGCACCATGCCTGGTGGTGTGCGCACGATCGGACCGCGGTTGCAAACTTTTCAGCTCAGCTTTTAAAAAAATATCCGACGGAGAAGAACTACCTGGAGTGCTGTCGGTTAAACGAATTTGCAGGAAACATATCACTTGCACGCCGGGAGTTGGAGCAAGCCTGTAGGCTTTCCTGTGTAAATTTAACGGCGTTGGGAATTTTCTACGCGAAGGACCATAACTATCTGCGGTCGATGAAGGTACTGGACTCTGCGGTAAGAAAATTCCCCACAAACTATAACGCTCGATTTTCAAGGGCAAAGGTTCTTTGCCTGATGAACAACACAAAGGACTTGGAAAATGAGTTGTCTGCGTTGCAACGGATGGGTAAACCCACTTCCCTTGGCTTCACTAAGACGCAAGCACAAAGACTCGCACTTGGACATCAGCAGATTGAGAATTCAACTGTGACCTACGACTCGGCTCTTTCGGAATTGGATCTTTCACGGAGAATCGAGCGTTTGGAGTCGCGCGGAGTTTCTGCTGATCTTGCAGAAAAAATTGACCTAGGTCAATCTTATGGGATCGCAGGTGCTCCTGAAAAGTCGATACAGTGTTTCTCAAGACTTCTCAAAGCTGCTCCCGAGGATTATTTGCTTCACTACTATCTCTCTGCCGCCTATCATGCCAGCGGCGACCTTGCCAAGGCGCGCGCGGAGCGGCAAATGAGCATTCGCTTCTATCAAAGAGAAGCAGAGCGAAACCGTCACTGCGCGTCGTCCTCAAAGGGCGATAGTTTGCCGTGAGGGTCCTTAACACTGGCATCCAACACATTGTTTTGGCGGCGGTCTTACAGCTTGGCTTATGCTTGTTGCTTTCTGTCGTTTTGTATAAGACTGATGAGGCTCTGCAAGAGGTTTCGCTGGCCAGTCAAGAAGATACTCTGGCATCAAGTATACTTTCGCGCGTCTATTTTTGTCTCACAGAACTTGTGCTGTACGCATATCATAAGGACGAGCGCCACTTTCATGCATTCGAGCGTCTTAGTTCAGAATCTAATATCAACGCGCAGCTCAGTTTACTTGCTGGCAAACTGCCGCGGCCGCGCCTGGACAAACTCAATGAGCTAAATGCAAATGCTGACTTGCTAATCGAAGAGCTGAGCAGATGTGCTTCGTTTTACAGCCACGAGCGGACGGCCTTCGGACAATCATATTTCAGGTACAAACTCTCGCACCTAGTTCTACCTCACCTGGCCGCCTTGAGGGAATCTATACAAGCCATTCGGAAACAGTATGACGAAAGGATCAACGAGAAAAAAGCGGTCCAATTGAAGGCGCTGCTTAAGCAGCTAGTACTGACCGGACTTATCGGCAACATCCCTTTAACACTTTTTCTCTTGTACTCTTTCAGTCGCTCTATTACAACCCCACTGGAAACCGTACAAGAAAATTTTACACTGCTAGCAGCTGAGAAGACCCTTTTGAAACCGCTGGACGGCTGCGATGAACTGATTCAGCTTGATCAAACATTTCACGAAATGGCCGCCTCGGCCAGAGAGTCTCTGGCCAGAGACAGAGTTATATTTGAGAGCCTTCAGCTCGGGTTGGTCAGATGCAGCAGCTTGTGGATCGTGAAAGACGTCAATCCCTGGTTGCTCCAGGCTCTCGAATTCACGAAAGAGCAGCTCTCTGGATGCCGGATTCAGGCTCTACTTCCAGAGTTCAGCATTGATAGCGCGTTCCATCGCCGAATGACACGCTACTGGTGCACTTCTGCGGCAGGCATTCTTGTGCCCATGAATGTTTCCGTATCACAGGTTGAAACTGAGAGCGGGATTGAATTTCTCGTCAGTCTCATAGATGCACGCCATAGTGTTGAAGGAGAGAAACTGAAGCACGATTTCATGATTCTGATTGGCCGTACATTGCAGCAGCCACTGACGGAAATCTCTTCTTGTATCGAAGAACTTCGCGATAATCAATACGGCAGTTTATCCGAGCGCGGATCAAAGTCCGCGATTATGGCACACTCAAGCATATCGAGACTAATTTCTCTTACAAATGATTTACTTTATACGGCAGCCGCTGATTCAGCCGCGCTCAACCTGGACTTAAGTGCCCAATTGGTTGTCGACATTCTTAATCGTGCGATTGCGGACATCGGCGATGCGGCATTAGTCAAGAATATCGAGTTAGGTGTTAGATGCGAACTTGACGATCTCACAACCGTTCTGGTCGACGAACGCCGCCTTATACAGGTCTTGGTCAATTTGCTAACCAACGCAATCAAGTTCACCGATAACGGAAAACGAGTTGAACTGATTGCCCGTCGAGATATGCAACAACTGATTCTTGAGGTTCTAGATCAGGGGCGTGGAATTCCACCAGAGAAACTAGACAAAGTTTTCGACCATTTTGTTCAGGTAAACGTTGACGACGCAAAGATAGGTTCCGGATTGGGGCTTTCAATCACTCGAATGATAGTGAACGCGCATGGCGGTTCAATATCAGTTTCCAGCAAGATCGATTTTGGAACCTGCTTCACTATCAGGCTCCCGATAACGCAATGAAGTTATTTTTCAAAGGCTCGATTGTGACTCTCTTCGTCTTGGCATTTCAGCTGAGCTTCTATGCTGTTTTGCTCAATCTCTTGCTCGATGCTGAAAGACTGATCGAGCAAGGTGACAATGACCGCGCTATTCATAGAGAGATCGCCGGCTACTCGCAATCTCTTACCAATGCCATTCTGTACTCCGCAATGTTCGTGTTTATGAAAAGTCGAGATCTATCGAACAGGGTTGAAACCAGCGTCGAAAGTTCGGCTCTTCGCATCAGAAAGATCCAATCACTACCGGGGCTGACACGAGAAGACAAGATCAGCACTCAGATTATTGAACAGAAACTTGCACAACTGCGTGAAGCATGTCTTGAGTCCGTGAGTCCAACCAGGGAAAAGCTCTCTATTCCGTTTTCTCAGGCCTCAAAACAACTTTCTTCGAAAATCATTCCTCCCATCATTGAAATTCAGCGCGAAACCGTGGCGCTGCGAGACCGCCACGAGAGGGTCGCAATGTCGGTGACAAATCTCTCTTCCAGAAGCTTGATAATCGCCATCGTGGTTGGCGGGATAGTCGGTACAACCCTGCTGATGGTGCTACTGTATGTGGTGTTCGCGAAGTACATTGTCGGTCGTTTCGACCATCTGGTGCGACTGATCGAAGCCCGCGCTAAAAATCGCGAGCTACCAACGCCTCTAACGGGAAGCGATGAGTTTAGCTCTCTTGATGCAAACTTTCGAAATCTGTCACATCGACTCTCTGAGACTGCTAAACGAGAAAAAGACATTTTTGAATCGATGCCGGTAGCATTGATTGTCTGCTCTGACGATTGGTTCATTGAGACCATGAACGAAACAGCGTGCAAGCTTGTCAAATACACGGCACACGACCTGGTTGGTAAACCGATTGCCAAGATCTGTGATTCGCTGCGGTTCTCGGACTGCACGCCAGAGAGGGTCGTCCGTTGTACTATTCAAGACAAGAATTCAGAGACTATCGATGTTGAGCTTTCACTATCAGCATTTTTGCAAGATGGCCGTGCAAGACGTTTGGTTTGCTTCATGGATGCCCGAGAGCAGGCGGAAGTGGAGCGCCTGAAGCAACAATATGTGGCGATGGTCAGCCACGATATACGGACGCCGATCACTGCTGTTAAGTCATTTCTTAGCGTGGTGGAGGACAATGTGTACGGACAAATCTCCGACCGGGGCCGGCATTCAGTACAGAGGTCGCAGGCGTCGACTGAATCATTGCTTCGACTGACGCAGAGTTTATTGGACCTGGCCAAGAATGAGCAGAACAGGAGCGTTGTTGTTAGATCGGCGTGCTCTATAAACGATCTAATTGCCAAAGCACTGGACTCACTTGCCGCCGATCCACGCGCGCGCGAAATGGAACTAGCCGCTTCGAACTCAGCAAAAATCGACACAGTTCTGTTGGAAGAAGCGAAGTTGCTGCGTGTGTTTGAAGGTTTGTTGAAGAGCCTCTTATCAGAGGATGCAGCGAATCTCCCTGCGGGTATAAGCGTTGTTGCCGACTTCTCGAATCAGACTCTAGAGGTCACCATGACTAGCCACCAACCTAGCAAGATTGAAGATTCGCATTCTCGATCACCACAGCAGCAGCAGTTTTCTCAGCCTGAAGAAGCCTTTGTGGATAGTGGAGAGCTTCTCATATGCAGATTGATGATAGAGTCCTTCGGTGGAAGCGTAAGCATACAAAATTTGGCAAACGGAGCGCGTTGCATCAAAGTCAGTCTTCCTGCCCGGGAAGCCCCGGGCTAGTCCACGGGGACTACAGGTGTGCGCACAGTCGAAGGGCAAGGCAGTCAGAGCGCATAACCACCGAAGTAATAAGGCTACTCACCGCCGAACTGCTTTAGCACGTTTTGCATTTGCTGCATTTGATTTTGTAGATTGCCAATGCCGCCGCCTTGTTCGCCATCGCCGCCGAGCCCGCCAAGGCCTCCCAGTCCATCCGTTCCTCTGCCGGAATCTTGTCCACCTTGCATAATGCCCGCTCCGAAGCTGCCCAAAGATGGTGCTGGTGCAGCACCTCGATCTAAGTAGCCGCGCAGTAGAATTTTATTCAGATAATTTCCGTTTTGATCGTAACTAACAGATGCCGCCTGGCAATAAAGTCTATCGTTGCCTTTCTTTGTGAACCTTAGGACGCTCTCGGTATATGAATCTTTCACCTTGGTGGCACTACGCTCGGTATCATGAGTAACAATCTGCTGCTCCATAACATCATTAGAAAGCTGCGTCAATTTATTCTTCATGAGTTCGCTGCTTATTTGATTCCCTGTGACACCACTGGTAGCGCCGCCAAGGTCCCCCAGAGGCAATGCAAATGCAGGAACTTGCATATTCCCAATCATTGGATTGTCGGCGCCGCCACCCAAGGCACCTAACAGGGCACCCATGGGTGAAGCACTCATTGACTGAACAGCCTCGGTCATACTCTTAGAAAAAACAACCTGCGTTGGTTTTACCTCTGTGGAATTATTCGATCCCTCGTAAAATGTCACGCTACAGCGCCCTTGAGTACCGGGTGTTGCCATCTTCTTTTGCTTCTCCGCCTCAGCCGGGTCGAATTCGTAAGACCTCTGATCAAAATCGACCATAGTGATGGTCATGTCGCCAGACCAGGTTCCTCTCCAGTTACTGGGAAAGGAAGACGCCTTAGCCACAATTTGCTCCCTGGATGTTCCGGCCTTGAGCAAAGAACTCGCTGAGTCTGTTTTCGCCATTTGAGAGTTCATCTTCGTTTGTTTTGCGGTCGCCTTCAAAAGTGGCTTGTCATCCAAGCTGGTGTCGCGAATGGGAACCATCGCCTTGAGTTTAAGAGGAATTCGGGCCCCCTTGCCACTGACCAACTCCTCAATTCTCCCTGTTAACATTAGTGTGCGACCAGTGGATGGCGGAGCCTGACTCGAGGGTTCAGCAATTGGAGCCGGCGTAGCGACCGGCAGGGGCTTGGCGAGGTTCGAGGATAGAGGGGGCGACCCTGTAGATCCCACCGAATCCGGAGGAAAATCATTCGAAGGGAACTTGTGTCGGGCAGGGACGGACTGTTGCTGACCGGGAGCTTTTCCGTCTATGGTCCAGGTACTTCCGAACGCACCATCATCCGCGCGCCCGGCGGTCTGAAAAGCTGCAAGCGCTACCCAAGTCAGTAGAATCAACTCCTTCGTTCCGAACCTTTTCATCAAGCTAATCCTCGGATTCTCTTTCCTTAATACAACATGCCCGATTTGCTCTGGCTGTATTGCGTCTGGAAAAAAGCGGACCGTGCGGCGGAGCGGGCAAAGCAACTTTAGGGCTGTGTTCTGCTCAGAACGGAGGATGCAGGACGGACGGTTGCATTTTGTCTTTCTCTTGTTGCGTGCAGCCGAGCTGCTAACAAGACCAACTCAAAAGAACGTCATCATCTGTCTGTGCTTCCGCGACATCAACCGGACCCATAAAGTTCCATGATTTTGACCGCTACCGAGAGACCTCTGAGAAATGCGCTTTCAACCCTGGCGCCTTGGCACCAATCTCCACAATATGCGAAGTTTAAGTCGCGTTCAAACAGACAACCTGTTGACCGCGGTGCTACTGGTGCCGCGTATCTCCACTTGTGCACGGTCGCGAAGTGCCGAATCGGGAGCTGGATTTTAGGTCTTTGCTCTTACGTGAGGCAGCCCTTCGAAGCCCGGACGAACTTGCCTTGCCAGGCAGAAGCGGTCCCCAAAAGAACAAGACGGGAGAGAAATTTTTCGAATCTAACATCTCTTGCTGTGAAGTACTGTGCACCAAAGTCGAAAGCATTGTCATCATTTTTGATTGAAGCCAATCTGCCTTCAGTAGAGCGTGACTTATCGAAGACAGTAACTTCAATACCATGAGAAAGCTGACTGGGCACGGGCAATTCTCGGTAACAGAAAACATTAGCGATGGAAGCCACCGATAAGATTGGTTAGATTGGTACGTGAGGCAATACTACGATACGCAGGCGGTGGCGCCCCATTCTTAAAGCGCGCACATATGGGCGTTTTTATCCCTGCCAGTGTTTTACGCTCGACCTGGAATCTCTGGACTGCTGAACGTTCGGCCTACGACACGCCGGTCTCAAGGTTTCTCTTCTCCCAGTCCGTTAGCTGATGCAGAATTTCTGTCATTAGTGATTCTGGAGCCTCACTTACGCGTTTGTAGAGTGGTTTCATCATCTCGCTGGGAGGCAGATGAAGTCCACCCCAACGCACCATCTCCAACAATATTGGCAGCAAATCTTTGCCGGACTGAGTCAAATAATATAGCTTTCGAGTTCTGTTTGACGGGTGGGATATCTCGTTAATTATGCCCGCCGACTTGAGGCGTTTTAGCCTCTGCGAGAGTATGTTCGTAGCAATTGATTCAGGGCTGTTGAGAAACTCTTTGTACTCGTGTTTGCCAAAGAAAAAGAGGTCCCGAATTACCAAAAGTGTCCAGCGGTCACCAAAAATGTCCAAGACATTGCTGATGACACAGGGCGATCGTGGAGCTTCTTTTGAATCTTTCGGCATAATTTGGATTCTATCATTCACTTGCATTTTGCAAGTACGCTCGGGTAGAATTAAGTTACTTGCGTTTTGCAAGTGATTGGGCGAGGGTAAATTGGTGACAATGAAAACAAGCGGAATCACTATAGCCAGTGCGACAACCGAAGATCGCCCCGCCATCGCGGAGCTGACACGTCGAAGTTACTCTCACTACGGTCTGGACTCCGATCCTGATTGGTGGAAGCGCTATGAGCAGTTAACCCGAGACACATTGCTGTTTGAAGAGAAAGCAGAGCGCATAGTTGCCCTTCAGGGTAACGAACTAGTCGGATCCGTGCTGCTTTGTCCTCCTTACGAATGGGAGTTGGATGGCAAAACAATTAGCAATCCGTATCCCGAAATGCGCCTGCTGGCTGTTAGTGCAGCGTTTCGAGACCGGGGAATTGGTGGGGCGCTGATTGCTGATTGCGAGCGTCGCACTGCAAATGGTGGCTTTGATTCGATTACTCTGCACACTACCAGTTTAATGCAGACGGCAAAGGCCATGTACGAAAGGCGAGACTACAGGAGATACCCTCGAATTGATTTTCAGCCGATCCCTGGATTCATTGTGTGGGGATACCGCAAAGAGTTTGTTCCAACTGTGGAGTGCCAATCGTGATCCAACAATCCTCGCTAGATGAACCGAAGCTTGCAGCGCCGGGGGCCGGTCTACCTTTGTTAGAATGGGCCGTAGCTAAGTTCATCTTGTTTCCAAGGCTCTTCCGCACAACGCCGAAGTCAAAAGCCCTAGAGCTTTTTACCATCGAGTCTGAAAAGATTCTGGGCTTGGCGAAAGAACTTAGCCCGTCTCAGCTATCGAAGAGGTGTCTGGTGCCAAGGCTGCCGGGCCTTGAAGACAGTTCTCGCTATTGGAGCGTAGCAATGGCGATGGAGCACCTCATAATTGTTGGCGATAGAATGCGACGAATAGTTGTTGACCTTTCTGCCGGTGGTACTAGTCTGCCGAATACTTCCGTGGCCGAAGTGAAACCTTCTCCGGATGTTGACACAGGCACCATTGTGCAACGATTTCAAAGAATGACGGATGATTTTGTCGCCGATACTGCCGGCGCAGATGTGCACGCATTCCGTAACGCGAAGTATGCGCACCCATGGTTCGGACCGCTAAACGCGCATCAGTGGCTGATTTTTGCTGCACCACATCAGCGCATCCATCGCAAGCAGATCGAGGAGATATTGAAGCGCTCAGCGCCCTAATGAGATTTTTCCGGTCTGCGACATAAGCGAAATGCCGTTGTGATGGCTTTGATTAACAACTTGAATATCGCAATGCCCCCTAATACGCTTGGTTTGTTCGGAGACTTATTGGTCCGACAAATTCGTTTACCAGTGAGGCGATAGTTATCGTCCCTGTGTCGCGCAAGACCTGCCCTTGAGCATTGCGGAAAGCGATCAAAGCCTTTACCTGAGTTGTTAAGGCGTCAACATATGTTCGCTGCGATTGAATCAGCTCCAAGTTTGTTCCGTTGCCCAGATCCAGGCGCTTGTAAGCAAGGCCTTCGGTCGAAAGAAAGTTCTACTGATCGTGGCGGTCATTACTGCGGTTTCATTTGCAGCCGCATCCGTCTGGCTATGCCTATCTTCAACAGGCGCCACGGCTTTGAAGGTCCAGAACATCAGCAAGCCTGTGGTCACAGTCGAATTGATTAACCCGACAGTAGTTCGGCTCAGAAGTGACATCACGGTCACCGGTACTATTGCAGCGAGAGACTCATTAGAGGTCGGTTCCGAGGCCAGCGGCTTGCGAATCGAGCAAGTGTATGTGGAAGAAGGCGACACAGTCAGGCGCGGTCAAATGTTAGCTCGACTGAACACAAGCGTACTTGAAGCGACCCTGCATGAGGAAACCGCCTTGCTTC
>JAIELX010000008.1 GCA_019752635.1 Candidatus Obscuribacterales bacterium
AATGAAGCGACCACATCCACCTCTGGAATTGAATTTCTGAAACATCTGTTTCAATCGCTACGCCTCTTAGTGAATACATACCTGGAAACAGCCGCCCGGCGTCACGTCGGCGGCAAGGCACTGCAGTCCGCTCGAACCCGGGCAGAACAACAACATCACACAACACAAGACGCTTCGACCACCAAGCGTTCTCGCCAGTGGCAGAATGGATGCGGAACTAGCCCTGCATGCTTGAGCCATAACCAGCGCTCGATTCCTGATCGCGTTTGTCATACTGATACTCGGAATACTCACTGTAGCCGCCGACATTGCGACGGATCATATACACGAGCCACAAGACACCCATGATGATCATGCCGGCAAACATCAAAATGAATGGCATGAGATCTTCGATTATGCTTTCTTCCATAGCTACCCCTTGCTTCACGCAAGACGTGAAGACCCCAACACCGCCACACGACCATGACATTAACCCGATTTCGTTAAAAGTGTCAAGGTCAAACTTTCGCACTTGCGCCGAAGATGAAGGCGATTTGCAGTAGACCTCATCGTCTTCTTTCACTCGAAGGGCGAATAGCCTTCGTAGCTGCTGGACGCACTCACTATCTCTAGTCTTATGATCATTTCGACGACTAAGATTGAGCACCGGAACGAGCCCGGTAAAGCAGTCACCGATCAGCCATCACTGGCTAGATCCAAAAACTTCGGACTCCTGACCATTACATTGCGGCACTTGACAAACCTTTCGAAAGTTGAGAATATTGACCGGGTTATTCGTTTAGTATGCCGCCGGAACTGTTATGAACGCGAAACGATTCTTGTCCGTTTCGGGTCTTGGGATTGGTATTGCCGCACTCATATTCTGCATAACCGCGTTTGAAAGGATCTCAGACGCAGCTTGCGCGTTCACGCCAGATATTCCGGCCGGATTGCATTGGACCACGGTGCCATTGGCACTCATGCGATCCGGCGTTCTGGCAGTCCGTTGTATAGGCGAAGAATATTCGGTTGAAATGAAGACAGCGCTGGCCCCGCTAGTGTATAAGTATAATCCAGTCAGAGCAAGAATGCTGGCCAATGAAGCCTTATCGCAAACAGCGGCCGGGGACTCGCCGCGGTTGCGATACGATGCGCTCGTTGCCTTAGCGTCAATCAGCCGCAAAGATAAGAACTACAGCGCTGCGCAAAACTATTTGCAAGCGGCCCTGCATCCGGGAGGGAAGGAATGGATTCCACTCCAGGACCAGGGCATGACAGCGACACTGGAACTGGCCGAACTTGCAAAAGATCAAAAACAGTTTCAAAAGTCTGAGCAATACTACGATGAGTTACTGCAGTCCGAATATACAAGGTTCACTGACGGATGCATGCAGGAAGCAGTTCAGTATCTATTGGCAAAAAAGGCTGAGCTTGAAGAAGAACAGGGGCGATTGACCGAGGCTAGTAGTCTGCGGCACAGAATAGATGCCATCAGCGCTGCGATATCGGCCCACAGGATAAGTGACGAAGAAGCTCCGTTCATAAATGCAGCTCGAACACTCAGCGCTAAGCAAGAGAGTTCAGCGCCCCCTGAAGAGCAACAAGTTCCAGACGCAAAACCGAAGGCACCATCCAAGGAGCTTGTAGCTGAGCTGCGCGCGCTTCGTTTCCCGGGAATAGGACTCATTCCAGACGGACCAAAGACAGTGGGGAATCAAGAAGATGGAATTCGGTACGAAAGCTGTAACGTTAGAGAGGAGGTGGTGCCATTCACTCCGTATGGTCCGCTAGACCCGACAGTTGACATACCCTTCGGCATGAATGGGTGCTACGTAGCGCTAGCTGGCGGAAACTATTATTCGTTCAGCGCCCAGAATGAGCAAGTGACTTTAGCGAAGAACGGCAAGATTGAAAGTTTCGAAGTCAAAACACCACAAGTATGTTGGGGCTGCAAGGGTCTGGTGATTGACGAACCATCGGGAACCATGTTAGCCATTTCTGATGAAGGCATGAATCCGGTACTATTCGTCTCTGCTCGTTCCAAAGGTCAGTGGGAGCCGGTGGCCGACCTGAAAGTTCAGGGCGTGGAAAATCCTTGCGGTATGTTTTTTACGAAAGAACACAAGCTGTACCTGTTTGACCGCGACAGGGACCAAAGAATAACTGCGCTCGTCCGTCTATCAACCGATGGAACTGTGCTCGGAAGAACCAACTTTCAAAGTCCCATTCCACTACAGGATGAATTTAACTTTGGCATAGTGCCGTTCGGCGACAAGGTTGCCATCATTGAGCCGCAAGGCCAGTTCACGGACAGAAATGGCGACACCGCCACCGGGGGCGCATGGATAGTGAATTTCAAAGGCGACATCCTGGCAAATATCTGTTTTGATCAACACGAGGACGATGGCATCGAGTCGCAGGAGGTTTCGCTCCAGCCGGCCGGAGCGCTGTAGCGGTCCTTCACAAGATGTTCAGGAAAGCACTTGAAGTGGACAGTCGTCGGAGCTTGTCCGCACGCGAGAGCAACCCGCACTATCGCCACCGAATACGGTGCGAACCAACGTTACGCAACACTCCCGCCAGCGCCAACGTCGCGGCACCATATACAGTGCTCGCTGCAAATCCAAAAAATCGGTGAACTCTATTTTTCGCCGAGCTAGTTAGACAGCCAATGCTGAAACGTTTTCTCGGCTTCTAGCTTGGCGACACGTTTGCCGTCCCGGAGCAGGTTGGCCCCTTGACCTTCCACCACCCGACCGATTAGTTGAAAGTTGCCGGTCGCTTGTTCGATCAGCTTCCAGTGCTCTGGACGCACAGCCGCCACCAGCTCATAGTCCTCACCGCCATAGAGCGCCAGATCGTACGGCGACTGCCCGCCAAGTTCGGCGGCAGCTCGTGTGTCCGCATGCACGGGAATGCACTCTTCGTCAATTTCAATGGCGACTTTTGAGCCCCGTGCAATTTGCATCACCGCATCGGCAAGCCCGTCGCTAGCATCCATCAACGCGCCTTCGCCTCCAGTCAGTTTCCCGAGCAGCAGCCCGTCGTCAACACGCGGATGCGGTCGCAGGTGACGAGAACGGCAATACTCGTAGCCGTCAGTGCCGCTTAATATCAACCACAAACCAGCCGCACTGGCGCCAAAATCACCGGTGGCAATCAGACAATCCCCCGGCTGAGCGGCCGTCCGAATCATAGGCTTGGTCTCTTCGCTTCGTCCAATTACCGCAACGGAAATCACCAGCTTGTCCGACCGGGTCAGGTCGCCGCCAACAATGCGTGTACGAAAAGCACGAGCGCATTCGACAATGCCGCTGTACAGCAGTTTAAACTCGTCATGCGAGAAGCCCGACGGCAAGCCCAGGCTGACCACAGCAAAAGATGGAACAGCCGCCATTGCTGCGATGTCGCTTAAATTAACCGCTGCCGCCTTCCATCCAATATCAACCAACCCGATCTTGCCAAGGACGAAGTGATTTCCCTCAACGAGCATATCGGTTGTAATAAGCCAACGATCAGGCAAAATGGCGCAATCGTCGCCTATGATGAGGCGCTCGTCAGTCAGCTGCTTTACTGTTTCAATCCACTGTTGCTCTGTAGTCAAATCTACCAGCATGATTCCCTCCACGTTCGCACCTTTGCAAAGAGCCAACGGGTGCGAAGCGATTAAAAGTAACATCGCCGCACATGGAGCTTGCGGATAGAAACACGTTCTTAATATTTGAGCAATATTCGGAGCTGCCATGACTGAAGTAATCAGTTGCAACAGCTGCTGCCTTGTATGGGGTTTTCACCGTTCTCACTTTGCAGACTGATGTTACAATCACAAATACAGGTTCTCAGGAGAGAAACGTCACCTATGTCCCCGAGTTCCATCATCATTGGATTTGTCCAAGCCCTGCAGATGGTAATCCTGCTCTGGTGTTTGTTGAGCTGGTTTCCAAACATCCGCTGGTATGAGCAGCCCTGGAGAACCCTCGACAACATTGTCAAACCTATAATGGCGCCATTTCGAAAAATAATTCCTCCCTTAGGCGGAATTGATTTATCCCCGATGGTGGCCATGCTCGTTATACAATTCGTTGCGGCAGGCTTGGTTCAAGTGCTGCCGCCATAACAGCACCTTGAGATAGCCGCTAAATGATTTCACGACGAGGCTTTATCCTGAGTTCGCTCGGGATGATGTTGCTTAGCAACCCGGCTCTTGCCCTGGCTCGAAAACCGAAGAACTCCGTTCCGGAGCTTCCGCAAGGAGGACCACGCACGCTTTCCCGACAGGAATGGCCGCCGGCCATCTCGCCGGAGTATGTCGGGATCGTCGAGAAGGGCTACGCTTGCTTTGCCGATGACATGGGACGAATCGCCATTGTCGATCTCAAACGCGAAGACAATCCGCTGGTCATCGGCGAGTTAAGCGGTCTGGGCCGCAAAGTGCTCGGACTAGCTTTCGCACCTTACCGCGCCTATGCGGTGGTACAGGTAGAAGTCGGAGCAGATACACAGTTTCAGCTGGTAACTATCAGCCTCAGCCCGCCAACCGATGCGTCGGTCCTCTCGCGCGTGGTGCTGGACAACTTCGCAGAACCATCTTGCGTCGCTGTCGGACTGGACATAATTGCCGTGGGAGGCGTTGGACTGGGAGGCGAGAGCCAGATCGCCCTCTACAGTGTGCCTAAACGCAAAGGTGTAGATCCTGTATCGGCAGGTGCACTAGCAGTTTCCCAATTGCCACTGCGAATGGACCTGCAAGAAAGAACACTGCTTGCTCTGTGCGGCGCCGATCGAAGCGACCTCACTTTCATAAACGTCGCCAATCCGCGCATTCCGGAAAAAATTAAATCAATCGACCTGCAAGGCAGCTTCTCTGCAGTGGCACGTTATCGCGAAAGCGTTCTGGTTGCCGGGTCAGGCGCTGACAAACGCTCTTACGCGCGATTGATCTCATTGCGTCCGGAACCGACGATCGCCAGAAGCGTGACACTGCCTGCGGTGACAGAGGTGCTCGACATCGCGGCACAGAAAGGCCAGTTTCTTGTTCTGGGCAATCAGCTCGACCGACAATCAGTCGTTCCATTGATAGTCGGGAAGAAGAATGAGTTGAGCACAACCGATGCGGTTCTCCTTCCCGCAGGCAATCGAGGTGCCGATCCACGTGCTCACATAGCAGTGAAAGATCGCGATGCTTATGTGGCATCGGATTGGGGTGGGGTTCAGGTGTTGAACGTCAAAAAAGCGGGCTGGGAATTCACATACAGCCACACGATTCCGCGTTTACCGGCATCGGCAGTTGTGGTTTCGGGCAACAAAGCTCTGTTGGCTTCGGCAGACCTGAAGTTGTATGACCTGAGTGACATGCGCCATCCGATTCTGACCAACAGCGTAGACACCGGTGGCACAATCCGATCGATGATTTCTCTTGGTCGCACCGTGCTTTGTTTGACTCGAGACGGCGTGAGTATACGTGAAATCGAGCGCCCTTCAAGCGTTTTGGTAACAATGAAATGTTCCGCCTCGAGCATGGCATACGACAAATCGACAGGCAAAGCTTATCTTGTCTCAGCAAAAGAAAACGGCAGCGCCATTACGTGCTTACGCGTGACCGAAGATTCGATTAAAGGCGAAGATACTCGTGACTATCCATTTTCGGTTCGCAGAATTGCCGCATCCGGTGGACGATTGTTATTGGCAGGACTGAACGATGTTGCCCTGTTTACGCCTGGAGAACCGCCGCAGCTAATCGGCAAACGAAACATGCCGAACCTGGCAATTCGCGATCTTGCTTTAACAGCAGAGCACGCTATTGTCTCCACAGTAGATGCGAATCTGAAGGGCTATCTGTTATTGCTCAACGCCGGACGAGAAGATCTGGCGCCTGTCGGTACAACGGATCTCCCGGTAGATGGCGCTGCATTCGTGCTGGCAGCTAACAAACTTGCGGTTGTCGTCGGACGCGGCAGTAAAGGCAAAGACATGGCTGCGCTTGTGAGCCTGGTAACTCCGGCGCAACCAAGAGTGGTTGAATCATTTGATGTCCTTGACGCAGCCTCTGCAGTAACACTAAAAGATCAGTCGGCAATCATCGTCGGCAGAGGCATCGAAATTATCACCTTGAGTTAACAGCAATATAACAGCGATACCGAGTCGAGTTCGTCCGGCGCGATAACGCGCTCCGCTTGATAATAAAGCAATGCTGACAACATGAATTGATAAAATTTCGAGCTTTCCGGGGTAAATCCCGGGAAGATTGAAATTGGAATTCGGGTACAAAGGAAGGTAGCAATCCCGGTTAAAACGCTGGAGAAGACATGAGCGCAGTAGAAGAAAAGGTGAGAAAGAAGTTCCCCCGTATTAGTTCAACGGCATTCGAGCATCCGCTGGATCGAGCAGCGCTTGAAGCCCTCCGCAAAATCCCGGTGCTGGATCAGGTTTTGAAAAAGTTTCTTGAGCTTGGCGTCGAGCGCATGTTCCGAATCATGTTGATGGGACAGGCGATTCATGTCACCACCAAACAGTGCCACAGAATTCACAAGCTCTTCAAGGAAGCTTGCGACATTCTAGACATGCATGAACCCGACCTCTATCTGATAAACCATTTCGCAGTTAACGCCTGGACCTTCGGTGCAGAGCGTCCGTTTATCGTTCTTCACTCCGAGCTGGTCGATTTGCTCGACGACGATGAACTAATGGGAGTCCTCGGTCACGAATTGGGTCACGTAAAAGCCGGTCACGTGCTCTACAGAAGCTTGGCTTACTTTCTTCTCGATTTATTGGGCAAATACATCGGTCTTGCCGGTCCGTTAGTGTCCATGGCACTAATGGTCAGCCTGTCCGATTGGGCCAGAAAGTCCGAACTGACAGCCGACAGAGCAGAGCTGCTTGTATTGCAAGACCCCGAAGCTTGCATTCGCCTGCACATGAAGCTAGCCGGCGGATCAAAGAAAGTCTACGACCAAACGGACATCAACGAATTCCTGCGTCAAGGTGGTGCGTACGAAGACTTTGATTACAGCACTTTGAACAAGTTCTATAAGCTGATGTATGAAATGCGCCTATCGCATCCTCTACCAATCTACAGAGCGAAGGAAATCAAACAGTGGTCCGAGGGCGGACAGTATAAGGAGATTCTCTCCGGACGCTACCCGACTGAAGAACGCACAGCAGATCATGGTCTGCGCGAATGTCAGCACTGCGGTGCTAAGTTAAGTCCGTCGTTCTTCTTCTGTCCGGATTGCGGAAAGAGCGCACGAGTCTAACGCATAAGACATAGTCCCAACTAGAAACGCGAGGCAAGTATTCTTGTGCTCGCGTTTCTTTTGCCTTCGTTAGATAAGCACTGACTAGTCGAGGTCCCCTTAACCTCGATGAATCAACGTCCGAGGCTGGTGAGCCTTACGCACTAACTGGCATCGGCGTTCTGCCGGAGAGGGCAGTTCTGAGATTCACCCCGGTAGCGCCACCACCAATGGTGCGAGCGAATACTTGAATCTCAAACAACCAGCGCAGACATACGCGCGTAGCTATCGATCGGGATAATTGAGGTAGACACGGGATGCACCGCGTAAGAGAAATCCGAAGGTGTCATTGCATAAACCAGATAATCGCGCATCACACCGAAGTTGTCCAAACTATAGTTGCGAATACGCCCCTCGTAAAGGAATCCAAGTCGCTCAGCAAAATTAACTGCCGGATTGTTGCGCGGATCAACGTACAACTCGAGCCGATTGAACTTCATTTGCGCAAATGCTGCGTCAACCAATGCGCGTATCATTTCCGATCCCACGCCACTGCGTTGATACTTCTTGCGCACCCAGTACCCGAGCATGCCTTTGGGAACATCCCAGTCGAGTCGGCTGAAAAATGCTCGCCCGACAAGCTCACCGGTTTCCTTATCAAAACATAGATACGTCAACGATTTGCGATCGTTCCATTCAGCCATTGCATCTCTAATTGAGGCCGCTACCTTTTCGATAGTCGGTGCTTCCCTCGCCCAGGCGCCAAACCAGGGTTTTATATGATCGAAAGTTTCGAACCACGCAGCAAAGTACGAACCAAGGTCAGCCTCGCAGGGACGACGAAGAATGAAGCGATCTGTTTCTATCTGTTCCGGAATAACTACCGCTGCACGACTGTGTTCAACAACTGCCATCGATTCTTTTTCTCCCTGCTGCCCGCGTGATCCCAAAAGATCAACCGCGGACCATACTAGGGAGATCCGCGGTTGAGGAAAATGGTGAATTTACGAACGCTCAGGAGGCGCTTCCGGATGAGTCAGAAGAGTTTTCGGGCGGGGGAGGCGTTGGCTCGGATTTTTGCGACTTCAACTCGCCGCCGCAAAATGCGCAAAATAGTTTTTCCTGGTTTGCCGGCGCCTGGCAATGAGGGCAGCAGAACCCCGGGGTACGCGCATAACCGGCACGATTCTCCGCTTTCTGCGATTGGGCGATATCCGGATCATTGGCTTGCTTAACAGCAGTGAGCTCGGTTTTAGCAATATCAATCTCACGTTCAATCTCAACTATCTCGCCTACTTTGCGTTTTAACACGTCCTCGCCTACTTCGTCGCCTTTTTCATACTTGTCATAAACAAGCTTTCCGAGATTTGTCAGAGCAACAGACTTTTTCGCCTCGAGTGCTCGCACTTGATTTTCAATGCCCATGGATTGCACTGCTTCCTGGGTCTTGTTCTGGATCTTGCTGATCCCCTCACCAACTTGTTTGGTGACTTCGCCCACACCCTTAACGACGTCGTCTAATAATCCCATCGCTCTCTCCTTTACCGTCCATTTATGCTCTAGCTTATGGATGCCCGTTCGGGACGTTATAAACACGTACTTGATTTCGTCCCCCCTGCTTGGCGGAATAAAGTGCCTGATCTGCGCGCTCAAACAACTCGTCAGGGTCACTTGCGTGCAGTGGAAAATTAGCAACACCAACGGAAGAAGAAATAAATCCGGGTCCTTCTACTTCTACTTCATTGATTAACTTTCGAATGCGCTCCGCGATCAAGACAGACTCCTCAAGATGCGTATTGGGCAGCAGAAGGCAAAATTCTTCCCCCCCGTATCTGGCCGCAAGATCTATCGATCTCGATGAATTCGATAGTACCCCCGCAATAGCCTTTATAGCATCATCGCCAACTGCGTGCCCGTAAGTGTCGTTGATCTTTTTAAGATAATCAAGATCGAAAACTACCAACGATAAGGGCTCAGCATAACGCTTGGCCCGCTCAAACTCTTTGGCAAAAACTTCATTGAAACAACGTCGATTCGAGATGCCCGTTAGTCCGTCGGTAACAGCCTGCATCTTTTTCTCTTCATGCAAATCAGCGTTCTCAACTGCAACGGAAAGCTGATCGGCAAGCGCACCAAAGTGGGACAAGTCGTCAATACTCCACGAACGAGAAAGCCCGCATTCATGAAGGAAGATGCCTCCAATAGTTCGCTCTCGCAGAATTATGGGCACAACAAGCGCCGACTGATACTCAAGACTGCGCAAGAACGCGGGCTCAAAACCAGCGCGCTCAGCCAGTTGGAGGTCGGAAAGATCGCAAGGTGCGGTCTTGCTCAATAACGCATTCACAAACCGCTGCCCCTCGTCCGTGAGAAACTTATCCCTGACAGGTTCTACAGAATCATGGTGGTACTCGGAAACGAATAAGCTATCTTCCTCGTTCGCCAGAACGCGCAAAATGATAGCGCGCCCTTGATCAATTTTCCGACCAAGCCGATCGCAAGCTGTTTGCAACACGGGGTGGATCTCAAGCGAACTGCGAGCGGCAGCGCTTATCTCATACAGCATGCGCTCGTCTTCAATGCGGCGGTGACGCAAAATATCCTTAAGCTCAAGGTCGCGAATGAGTTTGCGCGTTTGCTCTTCAAGAGTAGAGTTGGTAAGCTCCAGATCGTCGTAACGGCTTCTCAAGCGTTCATTCTCACGCTTTAACTCCCGAACTTCCCATGCATTAGATAGCGCCAGAAAGAGAGAAAACGGTTCCAGGGCGGCGTGTAGCTCCGCCGGCTCATGAGTTCCGATTCCTGCTATCAGGATCACGGCCGTCAATGCGGTCGCATCTTGAACGCGTACGTAGTAAATCGGACCGAGAGCATCGGGATAAGGCACCGGCGTGACATCAAATGCCGAGACCGCCCCGAAAGGAGGGTCCGAAATATCGAATCTTCGTTCAATTTTTCCGGCGAACACCTCGGTCAGAGCTTCCAGCTCCGATCCTCGAGGTCCATAGAAGAAGGTGTCACTGAAAACCTCCAAATCCGTGTCCCATATCAGCAAACCTAGTGCCGGCGGACTCCAGAGTGAGTCGCAAACCCCATGCACGGCACTGAGCACTTCTTCGAAGTGAAGGGTGCCGAACAATCTCAGTTGGTGGTTTGCAATGTCCATAACGGTTTTCATATCATTGCTATTCTTCCCGTTCGTGTCAAAGATCTATCTCTTATCAGAACACAGATCGCCCGGGAGAACGGTTTATTCACTCAAGATCTCGAAAGGGAGTCGAGTCAACGCAACCCGGGCTTTTCCGTCCCGAAAACGAGCCTGCTGCGAATGGCTGGAGAGAATCTCCGGATCCACTAATGGTCTCGGTCTCATTGCCTGCTTGTGAATTTTCAATCTGTTGCAACTACTGGGCTGCATCGGGCAGCACAGTTACAATGAATCTTTCCCGGGTTGTGCAGCGATGACATCTAGCGATTGCGCTTCAGCCTTAGCACAACTTCCTTAGTTTCAGGTGGTACGACTATGAGCGAATTGATCAGCGCCCCGCGCGGGGTTTACGACATTCTTCCGGAAGAATCGGAACAATGGCAATGGCTGGAATCAAAGCTCAAGCATGTGATCCAGCTTGCAACCTACAGAGAGATTCGTGTACCGCTTTTCGAGCACACAGAATTGTTCAAGCGTGGCGTTGGGGAAACTACGGACATCGTCAACAAGGAAATGTATACATTCCTGGACAAGTCCGACCGCTCGCTGACCCTTCGACCTGAAGGTACCGCAGGCGTAGTGCGCGCTTATCTTAGCAATAGCATGCACAGACAGACACCACCGGTGAAACTATGGTACTTCGGTCCAATGTTTCGCTATGAGCGCACACAAACAGGCAGGCAAAGACAGTTTCACCAGATTGGTATCGAAGCACTCGGTAGCGCCGGACCGGCTATTGACGCGGAAGTCATTGTCGTCGCAAACGATTGCTTGCAGGCCTGTGGAATTACAGAATACAGGCTGGAAGTTAACTCTATCGGCTGCACCGAGTGCCGTCCGCGGTACAAAGAATTGCTCAAGAAGGCGCTGGAAGAGAAGCTTCCGATGCTATGCAACGACTGCAAAGACCGGTTCAACCGTAATCCGTTGCGCATGCTGGACTGCAAAGTAGAAACTTGCCGCCCTCATTTCGTGAACTTGCCGTCTACAATTGCCGAGCTTTGCGCACCATGTACCGAGCACTGGCAAGGGCTGCTTGACGGGCTGCAGCGCGCAGGACTCTCACCGATCATCAACGACAGATTGGTGCGCGGTCTGGATTATTACGGCCGTACAGTTTTTGAATTCATCAGTACGGACAAGCGACTAGGCTCACAGTCCACTATCTGTGCCGGAGGACGATACGATTACTTGATCGACACTCTGGGCGGCAGTCCGACGCCTGCAGTAGGCTGGGCCGCCGGACTGGAACGTATCCGTCTTGTTTCATCCGCCCCCTCCGGAGCCGGACCGAGCGTATTCGTCGTTTCATCAGACGACAAGGCAGCGCTTGTCACGGCCACCAATCTCCGCCGCCAGGGAATCAGCTGCGACATGGACTTCGCACCAGCCGGCAAACCTCGCAACCTGGGAAAACAGATTGAACGCGCAAACAAAGCCGGAGCTCGTTTTGCCGTAATTCAGGGTGAAGATGAGCTTGCCAGCAATAGTGTGACCGTGAAGGACATGAAAAGCGGCGAGCAGACCCGTATTCCGGCTGAGGAACTGCTGTCCTGGTTCGACGGTAAAGTTGGTGCGGCGGTTGCATGTACGGCGGCTCACGATTAGAGAGCATTTTATAAACTCGAATCGGCTGCAAAGAACCGATAAAATTGCTAAAGTGAATATCGTCACCACCTCAATCAGGTCAGCGAACAACTATGCCGTGGAGATCTCAAGATAGTGCAACGCCGTTGGAGCGTGTGGTGGCCGTGCTGTGCTACTTGACGGCCGGGCTTGCCGGCATCGTCTATATCATTTTGTCGCGCTCAAGCAGCCAGTCAAACTTCTTCCGGTTTCATTTCCTCCAGTCAATCATCCTTGGCATCCTGTCGATTTTGCTGACTTGGACCGGTAGCGCCCTGGCAATGATAATCGTGCCGCTGTTCACGATGCTGGATAATGCGCTACCCGGCACTGGTGGTCAGATTGCCAATGGTATCGGTTTTGTACTCAGCATAGCTATGAGAGCGTTCTCCTTGTTGCCGGTGTACGGGCTGATTTTTGCCGCCCTGGGCAAGTTTGCGGAAATTCCCTTCATCTCCAATGTTGTCCGCCAGCAAATGCGTTGAGAATCTGTTGATAAAGCGCCGAAAAGACGTACAATTGGCGCTTGTTAGCTGTAATCGGAGTAGCGGTGGCAAAAGCACGCAAGAATCGAGTCATCTGTGTCGCAAACCAGAAGGGTGGCGTAGCAAAAACCACTACGGCCGCATATTTGGGGGCGGCTTTCGCTCGACTCAATAAATACGTTTTGATGGTCGATTCCGATCCCCAGAGCAACTTAACCTACAGCATGGAGCTGGACGAAGCGGCACAAGAGAAAGCAATCGAGAACAATCTGGCAACTATCTATGAATCCGGGCAAGATGCCGATTCATGCACACTGCGCGTGCGCGACAATCTGAGCCTGATTCCGGCATCGGCCGATCTCGTAATGACAGAGCTCACACTCGACAGTAGCCCCAACGCCATTTCGTCTGAGCCTGAGCGGATATTGCGCAATTCACTGGCACCGTTGCGCAGCAGATACGACTACACAATCATCGACTGCCCGCCCAGCCAGGGAATGCTTACTCTGAACGCTCTGGTGGCGGCGGACTTTCTGATCATCCCATCGCTGGCCTCGGTAATTAGCCTAACCGGACTTGAGCGAATGATTGAGCAGCTGCACGAAATTGTGCATGGTGACATGGCACTAAACGCTGATTTGAAGCTTCTCGGCGTTTTACTGACGCGTTTTCGACGTGACCGAAACGCAGAGCTTGAGATTGAAGCAAAGCTGAGGTCGGCGCCGGAAGAGTTCTTCGTGTTCAAGACTGTCATTCCCGATCGCAGCCAATTCGGACTTTTGGGCGAGCTGAAAGCTCAAACAGGACGGCACCTGACAGAACTCTCGATGGTCAGCTATTCGCTGCTGCCGTACCTGACACTGGCGATGGAAATCGAAAAGATACTCACACCGACGAAGTTTCCCGCCGCAAATAAACAGTAGGCTGTAAACTAAAATTCAACGCTGCATTCCACGCCATAGCTGGAACGAGCCACGCAGTCCGTACGTCGTAGAACACTCGGACCGTTTTCATTGTACGGTATTCGCACGACGGCCTTATAATCGGAACTATTGGAACTATGAGAAACCCGATGCGATCGAAGCGAAAGCCGGACGCTAGGGAAGCCGCACCCGAGCTACAGCTCCGAGCCTGAAGGCGCCAACCAGGTTGGCGCTTTTTTCGGTCCCTACCGATACCATATTTAGTGGCAATTCCGCGCGCAGATTGCGCTCGGAGAGCAAATGAATAGCAGATCCGCTAATAGTTCGTCAACTGCCCGTTCCGAACAGTACGTCAATAATCACACCAGCAAGGACTCAATCGAAACCGTTATGGCAAGCCACTTTCAGCACGGTCCAGCTAGCGACAGGGGAACATCTTAGTCGGGAAGCCTGTCCCATGAATCAGACCGTTTCCGCTCGGTCTTCCCAGCCAGCAGCTTCAGCTGCTAAGACAATGATAGAAATGTTTGTAGTTAATGTTGGTCTTGATGCCTACACCGGCACGCCCATTCTACTGCTGACAGATGCCGAGAAACGGAGACTGTTGCCCATATGGATCGGTATTCACGAAGCCGGCGCTATTCAACGAGCGCAGTACGGCATAAAATCGCCGCGCCCCATGACACACGACCTCTTACTTGACGTCATTCTTGAGACAGGAAACACTATCGACCATGTCGAGATAACCGGTCTGGACGATGGACGCTATTTGGCATCGATGGTGCTCTCTCATTCAGGAGAGAATCCCATTTCGGTTGTTTTGGATGCCAGGCCCTCCGACGCAGTCGCAGTAGCATTGCTGGCCAACGCGCCGATTCTTGTCTCATTGCCAGTGGTAGCCGAAGCAACCGTTCCCGCCGAGCCGGAACGGGAGCAATCGGAAGCCGAAGAGTTCAAACAGTTTGTATCCGGCTTGAATGCCTCGGATTTCAAACTGCAGGGTAAAAAGGAATTCGGACCGAGCGAATAAAAATTGAATACTTGGCGAAAGAGGCGAGCTACCTTCGGGCTGCTCGCTTCCGCCTTTTGATGTCTCCGGAAAAAAAATTGGTCACATCACATTGCAATCAAAAGCGAAACAAGATTGAACGGGTAGATTCCTAAAGAAAGGACCTTCAAAGACGCGATTGCTTATGCAGAAAAAGTCCGACATCTTAAACCGCGCAATTGCCGCAAGCCTGATGCTTGTGCTGCTCATTGCCGTTGGAGCGGTTCAAGCCGAATCGTTTTTGCAATGCCTGGACCGAGCAGACAAACTCAAGAGTCAGGGCGATGATGACGGGGCCATAGCAGCCTATCTGGTAGCGAAGGGAATGGCGGGACAACCCGTAAACGATGCAAGAATAGGCTTGGCTCGCCTCTATCAAAAACTCGCCCGTTTCAGTGAGGCAGAAGCAGAGTACACAAGTATGATTTCCCATTCGGGAAGCCTGGACCTGAAGATTGAGCTTGCGGCAATGTACGTGGACGAAGCAAAATTCAAGGAAGCGGCCAACATCTATCAAGAACTATCCTCGAAGGCGCCCGAAAACGCTCGGTGGCTCTTAGCATTGGGTGTCTGCTACGAAGGTACCGAAGACTTTGACACGGCCCGAGACTATTATCAGCGCGTCGTGGAACTGGAATCCGCGACAAGCCTGGGCAAAGCGGCAGCGGGGCGGCTTCAGATACTCAAAAAAACAAGCGATTCGCAGCAAAAGCAACAAGCATTTCCAATCTGTCCCGAATTTGGTCCTGTTGGGCTTGGCTGGTGGAATTTGAAGAAGATGCCGATTCATGTCTACATCGATCAGGGGCGCAGCACCAACTATCGTCCATCGATGCGCCATCGCGTTTTGCAAGCGCTCCAGGCGTGGCAACACGGCTCCGGTGGTGCGATCTCATTCGTAATCGATCCGGAGGATCCGGCAAAAGAACAAGCTTTTAACGACGCAGTGAGCAAGGAAAAAGGGTCAATCGTAGAAATGGTCGCTTCGGGGGAGGAGCTGCCGGAAGATCCGATCAAAACCGGGATTCACATTCATTTCACCGATTCTTTAGAAGGCGCACTGGGTCTGTCATGGACCAACGTGTTCACCGAGCATTTCTCCGAGAAAGCTGAACGTTCGCATGAAATCACCCGCGGTCACTTTTGGTTGCACACCAACTGCACGGGCACCGGCAAACCGTTACCGGAGCAAGAAACAGCCACAAACGCAGCAGTGTTTGAATCTCAAGATCGCCTGTTTGCCGACGTTGCTATTCACGAACTCGGGCATTGCCTCGGACTAACGCACTCGGCCAATCAAAGCGACATTATGTGCTCCGGCGGATACATGCTGAGCCATAACAACGCTAGTACCAGAAACCTATCCTCCGGGGACCTGGCGTCATTGCGCCAACACTACGATAACTTCGAAGGCACGGGCATGCCGACCAAAGTGACACGAGTAGGAAAGGACGGCACAATAACGATTTATCGCGACAGCGCAAGAAAACCTTCGGCACGAGTGGAGAATATTTCGCCAATAAAGCTGGCAACCACCGGCGCAAAAGGTGGAACAGCAACCGGCGTCGCGCCGATGCCTCCCACCAACAGCAGCGGCGGTGCCGTAACGGCCAACAACGGAAAGTTCAGTGACATACTCTTCGACATGCAGTCACGGAGCTATCAGGCTGGCTTGCAGAAACTCACTGCCCTCCTGGCTAAAGAGCCTAACAATGCTATGGCACTTTACCTGCGCGCAGTCAGCGAAGTAATGCTGCACAAGTACGAAGAGGCAACGAACGACTACAAAGCGGTCATTAAGTTAACCCCGGGCTCGGAACTAGCAACCCGAGCCAGCGATGGCTTGAAGAAACTCATCAAACACTAATCAATCAGCATCGTGATGATTCTGCAGTAGCGACTCCAGCTAACCAGACCTTCAATCCGTCGGGATCATTGGTAATAATGGCGTCGACACCAAATCGCAGCGCCTCGGCCCATTCTCGCGGATGGTCCAACGTCCACACCATCACGGTCAGTCCTGCGTTCTGTGCTTCAGCAACAGCTTCCGGCAGTAAACAATCAAATGCATTTATGTAGTGCGTCGCAGCGAATCGCGCTGCGTACTCCCCGGGCTCAACAAGCATTGCCGCTTGCAGAATGCCTATACGAAGTTCTTTATCGAGCGCGCGAAGCCGTCGCAAGAAATGATGATCAAACGAACTTACCAGTACATTTTTCTTGTGCGAATACTCAGCAAGAATTTCCAGCAAGTCATCCTCGATTCCAGGATACCCGACCGGCGTATTTTTCACTTCAATATTGATGAGCATCCTCTCGTCAAAAAGCGCCAAAACATCCTTGAGCAGCGGCACGCGTTCGGTTGCAAATTCCGGAGAAAACCACTTGCCCGCGCTCAAACGAGCGATCTCGGAATAACTAGATTCTTTGACTAGCCCGACACCATTAGTGGTGCGCTGCAAATCATCATCGTGAATGACGACAAGCTCGCCGGTTGCACACCGATGCACGTCAAATTCGACGCCATCAGCGCCAATCTCGACACTACGCTTGAAACCCGCAAGCGTGTTTTCAGGCGTGCGCTCAGCTCCACCTCTGTGCGCAATTACTTTCGGTATTTTCATGAGTGCATCATCCTTCCTAACGAGGGCTAATCTAACAAAAAGCGCCGAGCAATAAAAAACTCGACGCCTTTTCAATTCATTTCAGCGCTAATTAATAGCGGTTCGAACCGCGCGGTTTCGGCTGGGAAATGCTGACGGAAAGCGGACGGCCCTGAAGCATGTGTCCGTTGAATTCTTTGATGGCAGCTTCCGCTTCGGACTGCGTGGACATTTCCACGAAACCAAAGCCACGTTGTTTTCCTGTGTCACGGTCCATTGCGATGTGAGTAGACACCACCGAACCGGTTTGCGCAAACAATTGGCCAAGCTCTTCTTCGGAAACCCTGTACGCCAGGTTGCCCACAAATAATTTGTTAGTCATGAAATTCTCTCTCTTAGACTGGCGAAGGAAATCACGGTTAGATATCGCCAGAAGCCCGACTTCCCATCAGGCCTGTAGTCAATTATGACATTCTTGATATTCGAGAACAAGACTTAACATATTTGTTTCATGATTGAGCATCCGTTGCAAGCAGTCAGTAACAGGAGAATGCAGCAACTGTTCAATCACTTGCTGCACTTAGCAAGTTTGCATTGCAGGCTGTAGCACCAATTGAGAAATGCCCGCAAGTCTAGCTGCACGATAAGATCGCACCGCCACCAGCGAAGTCACTTCGCCATGCAGCGGTTTCTCAAACCATGCCCGAAGGGCGCGTAATTTTTCATGAGATAATAGGACTATAATATATTCACTATTTGAGAATCGTCCCTCTCGGAAATTCTTCGACGTGCTGTCCAGTGGCACATTTACAATGTCTTTGAGGTGCTTATGGCTGCCGGAATATCACTAGGAAAGAAACAGCGATTCGGCTTCATAGCCGTCGGCGAGCTCGAAACATGGTCTCCGAGCGTAATGTCGGCGGTATATGCTATTACCTTCAAGAAAGAACCGGAACTCAGACCGAAGTCACATACCGTTCTCTTCTTCGGTGAAGGCGATCTGTCGCAGCAGTTGGAAATCATTCAACAGTGCATCAAAACTTGGTGGCCGGCCTATGGTGGCAGACCGACCGGGTTGTACATGTTTGTGCATCCAATGCCGGGGTCCACGAGATGGGACAGAGTGCGAGTGCAATCTCAACTCATCGCAGAGTACGACCCACAAGGCAATCAGTAAAAAAACTCAGTAGGCAAATAGATTACGGGCGATGTAGCGCCGGCATTCGTCGTAGACCGCAGCCCTGCAATCTAAAGAGAACGAGGCATCGATTTCTCAACGCCTCGTTCTTCATTTCAACGGTTGATCGCACCAAATTTAGTACCGTCCTGGACGACCTGCTATCGCGGGAGCTTTGTGGTCCCGCGATACGTTTACCTTTACCGGTTGCGGTTGCGCTACCATAAGAGGCGCGGCTGCAGCGCTGATTACGTCAGCCGGATTTGCAAGGCCGGTAGTGTTTTTTGCGCTAACTGTTTTTGTATGAACAAGCAGTTGCTCATGGGTTCTGGAGTTCACTCTTTGCACCATATTGAGCTTCTTCATCAAGCAAATAATCAGCCAGGACAAATCAAATTCCCACGGGCGCATAAAACCGGTCTTGGCAGAGCCAGGCGCAGCATGGTGATTGTTGTGCCAACCTTCTCCCATTGCTAGAATGCCGACCCACCAAACGTTGACGCTGTCGTCATCGATGGTGTAGTTTTTGTACCCTAACTTAGGCAAGTGACAGGCCACGTTCAGCATCAGCGGGATATGCAGCACGGCCAGACCGGCTAGCAAGCTCGCCAAGGCGACCTGCCACCCGAAACAAGCCCAGAGAATAACGCGAAAGCTCAGAGCAAAGAAGAAACCCAGTGCGTGCCCTCTGGGCAATGAACCGCCTTGCTCAAGAAAGAGATACAGGGGGTCTTTAAGCAGGTCTTTCGATTGCTCTGCAGGAATGATGTGCGAAGGATAAACCTTGGCCGTCAACCAACCGGTATAGGATTCTTTCAATCCATTACGAGGGGAATGCGGATCGAGCGGCGTGTCTACATGCTTGTGGTGCGCGCGGTGATATGTTGCCCACCAGATGGGGGAGCCTTCAAACGCCATATATCCGGGGAAGACCCAGAAATATTCAACCCACTTCGGGCACGAGAATGACCGATGTGACAGCAAACGGTGGTAACCAATCGTGATACCACAGGCGTGCCAAATGTAGAAGGCAACAAACAGTACAGCAAATTCCAGCATAGACGATCCTCAACTCTGGATGTAGGGTGCCCGCACGCAAAAATGCGCATCGGCGGGCAATCGGAAAACAGTGACTCATAGCACCACTACCGGTGCCTCAGCAAACTCTAGACGCATGCTACCGAACAAACTCGGTAACGTTTGAACTAATCAGCGATACAAGGCTGACTCCTGGCGACCGCGACGCATGTCCTGGCTCTTCTCGTCTTGAACGACAAACTTATCGGTCCATTTGTCGGCCATCAGCAGATCAAGAAGCTCCGGCATTGTTTCCGGCACCTCGGCAACTTGCAAAACTCTTCTATTATCGTTGTCCGGCCCTGGATACTGATTCCATGTAAGCCGATCAATTTCCATGCCTTTTCGATTATAGAAACTGAGCAGCGCTAGTCCAACCTCTTTGGAGACAGAGGCTTTGTCGTTGACTTGCCAGTCTCGCAGGATTGTTCGCCCTATACCGATAAGATAGTACGCTCTTTCTTTTTCGAACTTCGGCTCGTCAATAAAGAACGCCCAGGTTGTTTCTTCAACATTGTCGAGGTAAGGCTCGCAACGAATTTGAAACAGCCGACCACTTGCAGAAGTAAGGGAGGTAGGTCCGAACCCCGAACTCATCAAATGAATCTCTAGAACACGTAAAACATGTGCGTTGAAGCTGACTCCTTTCTTGTCAGCCTGAAGTTGCAAGCGCTTCCGGTAATCGTCCGGAATGCGAATACTTACGTTAGCTGTCTTCTCGCCCATGACTTGTAGTTACGTGATTACAAATTGCAGTGAGATCACTATAGCATCCCCGGGCATTTTCGCAAACACCCCAAGGTCCCTACTATCGGAAAACGTAGCACCTCTCCCCGCTCCTCCAGTCGTCCCTTCGCCCTTCTTCTTCTCTACTACAGCCCCGCGTAGGCACGGTTACACTTCATTACAAAGAGGCAATCCTTTAAGCGTTGACACACAAGCCCTCTTCAGATTCAGCGACAGAATGATATGGATTACTTGCTAGTGCTCGTAATTCATATACGGAATTAACAATTTAGCCAACCCACTGGCGCTTGATGCGACAAAATCAGGACGAGCCGCTGTCCCCTGGCGCGGAGCACACTGCCGATGTCTACAAATCTGCAGAATTGGAGACATGGATCGGAGGTCCAAAGAGACACTAGGAGGCCATTATGTCCACGCATCGTACCGGTCGGAGCAGTCCGAGCCTTACGGTGATTTCGAGCTTGGGAGGGTTCACTAGAATTCGCTCCAGCGGTAATTCGATCCCGTGCTCCACCGCCACCAGGCCGGCAATGTTCTTCAGCAGCAGCTTGTCTCTTTCGCGCGCCACCTCGAACTTGACCTGCTCTTTCAGTTTGATCAGGTACCCGCTCCAAAATTCCTGCGCCAGGTGCTCGTTCCGCACATCGATAACATTGTGATGACGGACAACTTCACGAACGTGAGCCGACAGCAACCGTACCAAACCGGGAACGTTCTCGGGTGCACCAAAGGCGTCCAGAAGTATTTGTTTGACGGAAAGCCCCGCCATAGATACGTCTTCAGGGCGGTCATGCAAAAACTTGATCACGGCGGTGAAGGGGTCGCCCGCAGTGCGAAGGACTTTCTTGGCGGTTTCCACCAGATCACATAGATCCACCCGCACTTTCTCTTCAGGACAAGAACAATTCACGTTGCGTCCTCTCGATCCAATGTAATTTAGGGTCTTACTTCCAGTTATCCTCAGGAAACACCGGTTTGACAAGTGACAGAGCAGAGACGTGCATTTCCCGTAAAATGTTGCCAGACAATGTTTTCAACAAGTAAAAGTCTTGCTAGTCCAGCGCATTTAATGTTAAATCGCTCCGAAACACAGCAGGACAAGAAGTACGGAGACTCGGGCAACGCCCCATGCTTTCCGGAGGCAATTAGCTGGTCGCGATTGAACCACAAGGACACGAATTGTCTAGAATGAAGCGAAACACAGGCAGAAATGGTCAGTCGCGTCTAAACTTTACGCTTGCAAAGTACCCGGTACGAGGTTCTAGTAGCGTGCAGATAGTGCCCCACCCGCCCAAAGTCGCAATTGTTATTCCGGCGAGATATGCTTCGACGCGCTTTCCAGGAAAGCCGCTGGTTAAGATTGGCGGCGTGACGATGATCGAACGAGTCTATCGTCAGGCGCAAAAGTGCGATTACGCCGACGACGTGGTGGTCGCAACCGATGATGAGCGCATCAGCGAGGCCGTGCGACAGTTCGGCGGAAAAGTCGCAATGACAGGCTCTCATCATAACTCAGGCACGGATCGACTCGCAGAGGTTGCCCGACTACATCCGGAATTCGACATCATCATAAATGTGCAAGGAGATGAGCCGCTAATCGCTCCCGGCACTATTGATGCAGCAATTGCTCCATTACTTCAAGAATCAAGCGTACAAATGTCTACGGTTGCAGCACCGATAAAAGACGCATATGAAATCGCAAGCAATACAGTCGTAAAGGTCGTTGTCGACAATGGCGGCAATGCTTTGTATTTTTCCCGCTTCCCGATTCCATTTATCCGTGACGCGGACGAGGCAGCAAAAACTACTTATTTAGCCCATATCGGGCTGTATGGTTATCGGCGCGAAACATTGCTGAAAATATCATCGGCACCACAAACGATGCTTGAACGCGCTGAATCACTGGAGCAATTGCGGGCACTCGAAAATGGGATTCGCATTCGCGTAGTCCAGGTCGCAAGCCGCTCACCGGCCATCGATACCCCTGGAGACCTCGCACTTGTCGAGAGAGAGCTCATCGCCGACACCATCGATTTCACCCCCGGAATACCGACAATACCCGCGCCGACGTCAATTAGCTAAGTGCAAACCTGTGGCAGGCATGCCGACGTTCCGTTAGAATCTATCTGTAAAGCGCGGAGGATGTCATGGGAGCGAGTACTCGCAGTTTTTTCTCGGTCCTGGTAGCGGTAAGCAGCATTGCCATACTGACTGCGCCGTCCCATAGCGCGCCGCAGGATTCGCGCGCTGCGCGCTCCGGCAAAAGCGCGATGGATAGCTTCGTCGTTAAACCGATGGAAGTGAAAAACATTCCAGATTTCGTGGACTACAGCAAAACAGATCCTTCTGCAGCCAGTGGCACCATAAGTAGTGGCACCCCATTGCAGGCCGGACTGCAGTCGGCAACGTTGCCTGTTCAAACTCGTATGAAACTGGTAGTGGAATATCCTGTCTCGGCCACATCTAGCGTGCCAGGCGACTTGTTTGAGGGGCACGTAAAGGAAGACTTGTTTTTGGGCCGGTCGCTTGTGCTACCCAGGGGCAGCCTGGTACGAGGTCGAATCACAGAAGTAAAGAAAGCCGGTCTAATCAGTCGCGCAGCGAAGATTGGACTCAAGCTGGATCAGATAGTGACGCCAACCGGAGAAGTGATTCCCCTGGATGCAACGCTGGAATTCGCAAAGGGAACCACTAACAAAATTGGTCAACTTGATCCCGGCACCAGCTTCGGGAGCAGGGTAGGCGACAGCGTCCGCACAGTCGCCGGGCTCAACGAGCAAGGCGCCGCACGCGGTGCTCTTGTAGCTGCCAATGTTGCGACGTTGGGCGCACCAATCGTAGCCACTGCAATCGGCAGTTCAGCCATAGCGCTGTTCCGAACCGGAGACAATATTAGTCTCGCTCCGGGGCAAGAGCTGGAGATTCTTTTGACGAACGACTTGGGTCTGCAGATTAACTAACCTGCAAACATTACATCGTAACGTCGCCGGACTTCTTTTTGTTCAACATCTTCTGAGCTAATACCAAATTAGTCGAAAAAGTCTTGTTGGCTGGCTCCAGGCTAGCGGCTTTTCGGAACTCCTGAACGGCTTCGTCGACATACTTCTTCTGCAGAAAAATCACGCCCATGTTGTTATGAACATGTCCGTTCGTCGGTTGAAGCTTCAGGCAAAGCTTATACTCTTTGATAGCTTCTTCCGGCTTTTGCTGGTCAAGGTAGACGTTCGCCAGATTGTAGTGCGCTTCAAAATTGTAATAGTTTCGGGCAAGCACCAGCTTCAGTTGTTCTTCCGCACCCTTGTAGTGTTTGTGCTTATGATGAAGCGTCGCCAGATTGATACGCGCTAAGTCCATGTCAGGTCTGTATTTTAGAATCTCCTGATAGCGCCGGGCGGCAAATTTGTCGTAGCCGGTAAGCTGATAAATCAGCGCCTTCTTGTAGGACGCCTCGTACATCTTCGGGTTAAGCTCGAGTGCTTTGTTGAAATGATTCAACGCGTCTTGAAACCGATTTGCCTTCAAAAGCTCGCATCCACGGTTGTAGTATGCCTGCGGATCGTGGAGCTTCGGTCCCAACAGGTTGGGAACAATGTCGGGTGTAGGCTGCGCGGGCTCGTTACGCTCTATATGCTCAGAGGGATGCTTCTCTTCAACGGGCCTGCTCGAAATCGACGCAGACTCCGACGACTTCGAATGCTCCTCCGCAGTCGAGTTAGTCGCAAACACTAAAGTGATGACCGCTGCCAAAAGAACCGATTCCAATCGCACCATGATTGCCCCTCGAAACTCCGAGACACGAGCCTCCGACTCGCAACAATGATAATGCGGTTCACGTTCTGCTGCCCGTCAAGAGTTCTAATCTGCCCTTGCTTCCGCGTTTCCCGCCAGGGAGCCACCCTCGCTATGGCGTTGAGCCAAGACAACCGGCGGCCGAGCGCTTCCACTTGACACCAAAAGGCTAAATGGCGATAGAATGCGATCAAAAGCCGGAGCATTAAAAAATCGTAACATACCTTGACATCCGTCTAATTGCGCAGGGCTCTTTGTCAGCTCCTGTAAGGGAAAGTATGACTTATGAAAAAAATTGACGCGCACTTCAAGCCCAATAGCTTTGTTGGACAGCGTACAGGGAAAATGACAAGTAGGTAAGGAAAAACGCTACCCGGTAGTAGGAGGCGCGAAAAATTCGAATGTCACGGAAGTCGTCCGGTCTGAGTCTGATTGAAACAGCAGCAGCAGCAGTAGTAATGATCCCCGTGATGATTGCATGCGTCATGGCCGTGCAAGAAGTTTCAGAAGCCTACCAAATCAAACAAGGACTCGCCCAAGGAGCGCGCCAAGCCGCGCGTGACTTAGCGGTGGCGTATTCTCAAAGCAATATGGTTGAGAATGATCGCTCGCTTCAAGATTCCATGGTTTACAGCAAGATCAAGATACCCAGAATCGTAACCGACAAGTCTCAGTTTGATAACGCCACATTCGACACCTCGGCCACACCACCGACGGTGACGGTGAACGTACATTACAAAAGCGATGGCACGACAGGATTACCAGCCTTTCCAAGCTTTGATCCTCTAAATCTCGGAGCAAATTTTGACTTGAATGCGGCTGCAACATACTCGTTGGAGTAGCTCTCTCTCTCTCAAAGGAACGGAAATGCGTACGATGTCGGGAACAGTTCGATCAGCCAGTGGTGCCTCAATCATCGAATTCGGGGCTGCGTTAGCTTTCCTTGTCCCTCTGGTTATCGGCTTGCTTCTGGTTGCAGCCGAAGTCACTCAGGCTTATTTGATTAATGCGGTGCTATCTCAAGGTGCCGAGTCTGCCGCTCGCGAATTGGCGATTCAGTACGCCAACGACACCTCAGTGGCCAATTCGCAAGCCTTACAAGAATCACTCGTGTACGACAACATTCGGAACAGCGGCGTGATTAACGCCTCTGAGCAGTTTGATCCAGCGACCTTTAATCTCGATACCGATCCGAAGACTGTGTCTGTTACCGTGCACTATCGTTCCGGCCAGTACGGGCTCTCACAGTTTCCCTATGTAGACCCGCTCAATATCGGCAGCCACTTCCCGCTCCAAGCGACGGCAACCTACCGCGTCGACTAACGCGTTTCTCCAGGACCAGGGAGTTCGATTCGCTCCAGCAATGGATGCGCTTGGTCAGCTAAGTTCCATGGCTAATGGCGAAAGCCCGAGCTCTAAGGTAGACGCTTGCTCAGGCCTTCGAACGATGATTGATTACTCCCGGACTAGTGATTGACAGGGTGATAGCTTCCGTGACTAGAGGTTGCACGCTGCAAACAAACCGACATTTTCATCATTGATGCAACCATTTTGCGATCCGCTCTTTCAGAACTTGCATAGAGCATTTTGAGCAAATTCGCATTCTGCAGAAGTGTAATCAAGGAATAGTCGCTTACGCCAAATACACCCGCCTTGCCGCAATTCGACAAAGTAACGCGCCGACGAGCCACCATATCGTCTCGCATAGCGGACCAGAGTTCGCGCTCGTTTTCACCGAGAACAACTTCTTGTCCAACATTCAAGGATACATGATGCCCCCGGGCCGATACTTTTACGGATTTGTTCGTAGTGTCGACTAGATTCTCAATTTTTGTGTGTTTCTCGTCACGGGTAACGAGTACGATAGCGCCCTTTCGAAGGCTAATGTTGCACTCTCCGACTCGCACTTTAGCTTTATTCAGTGCTCTCAGGATTACGCTACCTTTGCTGAGCACAATGGTTCCATTCCCGTCCACTGTAACTTTGGACTCGCTGCTGTACTTAACTAGCACATCTTCGGTCGAGATAGACATGATATCAAGCAGACTGTTGGCCGGTACTTGCGGCGCGGAATATGCAACAGGACGAAGCGGATTGTTCGGCACTATGATCGCTCGGTCCCTTTTCTTTGCGGCAAGTCCCGTGTTCATAGCTTGCTCCACTTCCTTGAAGCGGCGCTTCATCCCAAAAGTCAAGCAACCGGTGCGGCAGCGACGAACGCTGTTGAGCGCAGCAGTTGATTCGGCACTTGCACCGGAACTTGCCATACTGACACCACCAACGGGGCTCGGCTTGAATGCCGCATCAGGCGACGAGGTAAAATCCGATGTACCGGACGATGCTACGGCGGTATCCGACAAGGCTAGTTCTCTTCCAGCTGCTATAGCTACTTCACCGGTCTGCCCATGATGAGAAATCATCATTTGCGCGGGCTGCCCTTCGACAACGGCGACTTTGACACCGCCGAAACGTCCCTGACTAACGGTAGTTGAGCTGTTTGGCTTCACTAGGACGGTGCCCAGATTGGTCGTAATTTTTACAGCTTTCGATCCGGTAATGATTACGACGGTGCCATCCTTAAGAGCAACGGTCCGGTCGCCTAAATTCGCAAATTTGCTGCCGGGTTCTGCCAGAACAAGTGTTTCATCATCGTCTCCTAATGCGTACGGCGCACTGGCATCGATAGCCATAACCCAAGCGAGCTTTTCTGAACTCGGGGCATCCTGACCTTCTTCGTTAGTGTCTTCGACATTACGTTCTCTCTCGCCAAGTCTGATAGGCGAGCATTCTTGGGGCTGAACAGGTGCAACGGAGCGCCGAGTCAGGTCCGACGGCGGTAGGTTGGTGAAGAATGAAGGCAATTCGAATAAAGGAAAAAATCCGGTTGTCCCACCCGTCGATCCACCAGTCGTTCCAGGAGGGGGCGGCGGTGCTACGCCACCGGTCGTTCCACCGGTCGTTCCACCAGTCGTTCCACCAGTCGTTCCACCGGTCGTTCCACCGGTCGTTCCGCCGGTCGTTCCACCAGTTGTTCCGCCGGTCGTTCCACCAGTTGTTCCGCCGGTCGTTGGCGTTCCACCGGTCGTTCCACCAGTCGTTCCACCGGTCGTTCCACCAGTCGTTCCACCAGTCGTTCCACCAGTCGTTCCACCGGTCGTTCCACCAGTCGTTCCACCGGTCGTTCCACCGGTCGTTCCACCAGTCGTTCCACCGGTCGTTCCGCCAGTCGTTCCACCGGTCGTTCCGCCAGTCGTTCCACCGGTCGTTCCACCAGGAGCGATGGCTATGAAACTGGCATTGTCGATGTCTATCTTTTCAGACGGAGCACCACCGGGCGTTTGCATTGTTATTACGCCGCCATCGGCGAGGAATATTCCGCCGGATAAGTTGATTGGATCGTTAACAGACTCCTTGATTCCGATGTAACCGTCGTTTACCCGTGTGAATGTGGGGTTTTGGATCAAGTGCGCGCTAACAGTACCGGGTCCAATCCCGGGCTGCTGCGCTTGTAATGCCTGGATAGCTGCAACTACATCGAGATTCGGAACTTCCGTGTAAATGCCGATTCCGCCACCAGTGTAACTGGTCCCCGTGGTGTAACGAGCGACGGACTTGACGGTGGAATCGCGGTGGATTTGAACCTGTTGAGCAGAGTTGATAGCGACGTATCCACCTAATGCGGAGATGTTATTATCCGATTGAACGTCAACTTGTCCCGCGGTCGAGAACTTTATGTCGCCACCTACAGCGGTAGTGTTAACTGCTCGACCAAATAGGATTCCCGTTCCGCCGAGGATAGTTATGCTACCTTGCTGCAAAATATCGCTAGCCGCCAAGGTAGCATTTGTATTAGCGCCGGGAGCCAGGACGCCAGCGCTGAACGTGACGCTGCCGATTGCGTTGTTGTTTGTCTTATTGATCCGGACTTCGCCGGGAGCGGTCATGATAATGTCGTGAACGGCGGTGATCTGCGTCGCATCAAATACACTGATGGAGCCCAATCGCGCGCTCAAGTCGAGATTGTTGCCGGAAACAAGATTGCCAGACACATCCAGGTCAGAACCTGCTTTTACTGTAATGCTTCCTCCTGCAGTAATTGATTTGGTGGATACGGCGCCGCTTTGAACCGCACCGGCAGAGAAATCGCCGGCGGTGATCAAACCGTCGACAATCGTCACACCACTGCCAGGCACGATGGGAGTCGCGTTCGCTACAAACACATTCCCCCCCGAGGCTCCGCCCGAAGCATTTATCGGTCCGAATGTCATCGGCGTTCCGGACGAAGCACCGGCAAGCATGGTTACATTCCCGTTCGTGCCAGCTCCATTACCTGAAGAAGTTATACTCACGTTCTCCGGCAAAACAATCAAACCGCCGCCAACGCCACGAAATGCAACGAGCCTGATGTCACCGCCGCTCTGATTTGCACCTGACGGTGCGGTGGTTAAAGAAAGAATTGCTGTCTTCTTGTCGCCAAGCAAAATACTGCCACCGGAGACACTGCCACCAGTTATGGTGATGGTGTTCGGACCCGAGGAAGAGTACGCAGCACCAGCGGCGATCAATAAATCGCCGCCGTTGGTGGAGATGTCGATGCCACTTACCTTGCTCACAACGTCGCCGCCGGCTACGAGCGCAAGATTGTCATTGAACACCATGGACCCGAGCAATTCGATATCGCCAGTGTTTGCAAAGAGTGGATCGCCACTGAGATTAATTGCGCCGATCTTAAGGCTGTCGCTGGAAGCAACCAGGCTGGCCGACCCGGCAACGATATTGACTATACCGCTCAAGTCACTGACGTTGACGGTAGCATTGCCGGCCCCGGAGAATACATTTAGTTCTTCAGACAAGATGTTTCCGCCGACCAGTGACAAATCGAACTTGCCAACGAAGGCTGCATCTCTAATATTGATTGCACCATTGAGTGCTTGAAGTTGACCTCCGACGTTATTGAACAAAATGCTCTGCGTTAACTGAGAAGCAACGTTGATGTTGCCGCTCATCGCAGCCATTACGCCGGCGTTGTTGATTGTCGATGCGTTAAGCGCCAGGTTGTTAAGTGCTGAAATCACCGGACTAATTCCAGTGACACCAGTGGGCAAAACATTGTTTATGGAGCCTCCGGCCGTCAAACCAAGATTGCCAGCACTGCTGATGATGCCTGCATTTGTAATATTTTGAACTGCATTGAGAACGAAACTGAAATCGTTAACAAGGCGACCCAATCCTGCAATGCCACCGCTCGGCAGAATAGAAGTAAGCGTTGCACCTTGCTGGTTCGAGATGTTGACAGCACTAATCATGCCTGACGATACATTGTTGTTTCCGGAAACAACGTAGACCGTCCCTGCATTAACAAAATTACCCGTCAAATTGAGGTTGGAGCCGTTGGAATAGTCGATGACCACCGTCTCGCCGTGCTGAACGTTCAATCCGGAGCCTGCGAATGTCGAAGCGTCGATGACCTGCGTCGGCGTGATCCCCTCGTCCTGCTTCGCGAGCACCAGGCAGTTGGCAGACCAGGAGCCAACCATTAGCGTGAGTGTAGCCGCTAACGAACGTTTGATTCGGTCATTCATGAAAATACAATCCTCGATCTCTTGGAGGACAATAATGTCCGCAAACGCCTTACACTAGTAGTGGTGAAAACCGCAGATCCCTGACAATTATGTGTCAGGAGGGGAATTGTACGAAGCGCAAACGAAAGAAATGTCCGGACTTCACGCAAACCCAACAGGTAATCGCAGTTAACCTCAAACCCGTATATGACACCAGAAACAGGCAGCTCCTCCACAAATTCGAAATTGCCCCGCGCCGCAGTGTCCTGCTTCATCGCCGCCTACGCCACAGGCATAGGGCTCTGGCTCTGCCCGCCCAGTCTCTGGAGAGACAATATAGTCCGCCACTACGAACCGCTGATTCTGTGGATGGGTCTCTGGCAAGACTTTGCAATGTTCGCGCCAGACCCGCGGAAGATCAACTTGCACATCGAAGCTTTGATAACCTACAGCGACGGCAGCACGGTAGCCTATACGTTTCCGCGAATGGAGAAGCTGGACCTTGGAACCCGCATACTAAAAGAGCGATATCGAAAGTACGCTAACGACTTTTTGAATTGGGACAAAGACAAAATACTGTGGGGTGACGCAGCACGGTTTGTGGCGCGGTCCCATTTCAAACCGGATAAGTGCCCGGTAACCGTTGAACTCATAAGATACTGGGCGGAGATTCCTCCACCCGAAATAGGAGTAGGCAAGCCCCTCCCGCCTCAAGACCATAAGTACTCATTCTTTTCAAAAACATTCACAGCAGACGAACTTCAATGATACTGGCAGAGATCGGTAAATTTTGGGAAGCTTGTTGGTTTGGAAAAACCTCGGGTCGGCCGCTGGCAATATTCCGGATACTTATCGGCGCGTTGATCGCACTCAGTTTATTGATGCTGCTCCCGGAAGTGCCCAACTTCTACGGTCCGAAAGGAATTGCGTCGATCCAGACAGTTCAAGCATGGGAAGGTGCCCACGCTCGCTTTAGTTTGCTCTTTTTCATGCCCCCGACAGATTCTAGCGCCTATCTATTATTGGCTCTAGCGCTTCTCTTCTCGTTTCTGGTGTCAGCAGGACTATTTACACGAGCTAGTCTCATTGCGCTGTTCGTGCTGCTTGTTTCATTACATCACCGCAATCCAATGATCCTGAACAGCGCCGATACTATTTTTCGCCTTTTTCTCTTTCTGCTAATCTTCTCGGATTGCTCTAAGATACTGTCTGTGGATGCCTGGATTCGCAAGAAACGCAACCCCGGCGCTCCTGTTGACGATCTGGTATCGGCGTGGCCGATCAACTTACTCAAGCTGCAAATCGCTGCGGTGTACTGCCAAACTTTCTGGGCAAAGCTACAAGGACCGACCTGGTGGGACGGAACGGCGGTCTACTACGCGCTCAGACTGGAAGAATTCTATCGATTCGCAGAACCAGTAGATCAATTGTGGTTCTACAAGCTTTCGACTTGGGCCGGCTTAGCAATTGAACTGTCATTGTGGACCCTGATCTGGATCCGAGAGTTCCGCTACTGGGTGCTGCTGGCGGCTGTAGCGCTGCACCTCGGTATTGAGTACACAATGAATATACCGTTGTTCGAGTATGTCATGCTGGTCTCCTTCATCCTGTTTATCTATCCTGAGGATCTCGAGCGTGCGATTGTACTAACAAAGCAAAAACTTGCTTCGCGCGCCAAGACCCGATGAACAGCAAATCACACGCCATTGCGAATTAGTACAAATACAAACAGTTAGTAACCGCCGAGGGTGGCAGGTGTCGACGCTCCTCCAGACCAGACTTCTCCGATGCGCACGGGCTCAAGCGTCTTTGCCTCAGCGTTCGGTCTTTTGAAATCGTATTTGAGGACGGTTGCCCTGGTATTTCCGCGCAAGCAACCACTTACGAGAAGGTTTGCGCCGGTCGTTGTACTCGTCGTGGCCACTCGTACGCCACCGGATTCAGTGAACGGGTTGAAGCTCGCGGTCTCGCGGAAAGGGGCATCCTTACCACATCTGCACGAACCTAGATAGACTGCAGGTCCTCCGTCCAATGCGGAGCCGCTTGAAAAAATTTTCACAGAACCGCTGCCCGTTAGCTGGCTAGCAATGATTGATTTCGCCCCGCCGAGCGATCCGGCTATCCACCCGGTGGACAGAGAGATTCCATCGCAATAATCTTTGCCGAACGGAAAGAAACTAGTGTTATTTACAAGAGTATCCGCGGGATGAGTATCGCCTCTGCGGGCTTTCGCGTTTGGCTGAAAAAGGGTGTAGGCGTATGTCTTAATTTCCGTTGGTCTTCCAGGTCCGGGCGCAGTAACGATGCTCTCACGACCGGTTGAAAAATCGACCATTCCCGTCGCGATGCTTACGCCGGACCGATCCTCGCCGTACGGTTTAAAACTGCCGAATAGCGAGGGTCCCGTGCTAGATCCCGCCAGCGGGATGCTATAGATTTTCACTTCATCAGTGATACCAGCGGGTGACCCCACGATCAGATTGTCCGACTGTGAACCGTCAATCTGTGCAGAGGCAACGCTAACACCCTCGCGCGCAGAGGAATCAAACGGCTGGAATCGCGCCAACTCTGTTCCGAAGATACCTTTGCCCAAGATTGACGCCCCGGCATATGCCACTACTTCCGGTGCATGATCCTTACCGGAACCGACGAGTAAGTCGAGTACACCGTCGCCGTCCACATCGCCCATCGCAACATTAACGTTGCCTTCATAAAAAGGAAACGGAATGACCGTGGCGACGAGACGATCGCCCTCGCCATCGTAAAGATGAATCTCTGAAGCTCTGCCGGGCGCCCCGGGAATCGCTACAGCGTAAATGGAGACCGCCGGTATCACGTTGATCAGTGACATCAGCCCGTTGTCCTCATGGTTGAGACGATGGCAGTGCGTTACATAAACCCCTGTATATTCGTCGAATCGAGTGCGAAACGAAAGAATGCCCGGTTGGACAACTTCCTCGTTAGCGTCCATCTTTGGTGCCGGTGCATTGGCATTGTCCACCGAAAAATTTTCGGGGCCCGAATGCACACCACTTGCAGGCTCATGGAATTCGACCACCTGAAAGTCATTGACGTGCACGTGAATCGGATGCTCGTCGTTATTGTTGTTGACGAATCGCCATTCCTCGATGGAGTTGAGTCGGGGTTGGATCACCGGCGTATTTGGAAATGTTTGTCCGTCGAATCCATACATGAATGCCTTGGGATCATTCGTGCTCGCCAAGCTATTGAGAAACCCGCCGGACATCACGATCTCTCGCTTCACGTCCGGAACAGCCTTGGACAGGTCGACAAAGGAGGAGAAAGCGCCAAGCTTCTGACCTTCCACAAATGCAGTCGTAACGCCGCCGGGCTCCGTAGCTTTTGCTCGCGCTAGCACCTGTGTTGGAAACACGAAGAACCCATCGAAGTAACTGATGTACTTGGGCAGCACGCTTACGCTCCCCAGCACGGCGGGTGGATTCGCGCTTCCATTATTTGTGTAGAGAACACCGGGCGAGGTGATCGTCTTGCCAGGATCGAATTGTCCATTTGGCGCGGTTTTTCCGATCTCGGGCATCTCCAGCACGAGCTCGCCTTCGGCCGGTATCGTGACAGCAATCGCGAAGCGACTCGCAGGAGGAATGACCAGGCGAGTGCCCCCGCCTGTCTGCGGATAATGAACGGATGAATAGGGGTTGCCATCTTGTCCCACGATAGCAATCTTGGGATGCCGTCCTGTCGCCGTTTCGGTTAGCTGCACATTCATATAGGCAAGGTCGCTCACATTCGCGAGCACCCAAATTTCGGTTTGCCCGGCCTTGCTTTTTATGGTCGGCTGGAATTGACCATTCACTGTGAATTGCACGTCACGCAGATGGTCCGGAAGCGATGGATTCTCAGGCACATCGGCGCCAGCTTTGCGGTCTGCCGTTGTGAAGCGCTGAAGATTGCCGGGAATCAATGACAATTGCCCCCTATGATTGCGGATTGAAAGTGGTCCTGTGTACCAGATGGTGGCGTACTTGGTTCCCTTCTTAGATTGATTGAAATTGACTGGCGCAAACGAGGGACGGTAGGTGCCTTTCGCTAACTCTCCCTCTTTGGGCGGATTTATTGAGCTGACCCACATCGGCCACATCAAATTGTTGAGGTCCGCCGAACCGCCCGCGCGATCAAAGACGTAGTTATACTGGAGTGCCATATTGCGGATAGGAATGTTATTGTCGGTGACAAGCGGCAGGTTGCCATCCGTTCGTCCTACAGCAAGCATGCCGGCGAGCCCGGCGTAAGTCTGCGGTGATGTGAGCCCGTGAAGGTGACAGTGATACCAATACAGTCCTTGAGGCATGTTCCTTGGTATGTTGTAAGTGTAGGTGTTGCTCATTCCAGGAGGAATGTCCAGCATGACATTGTCGGCGTTTCCCTTTGGACTGATGTGAGCTCCATGAGTGTGCAAATTGATCGGTGACGACGTCATCGGCTCCGGGTACAGCGCAACGGGCTGCCCCTTGGGAGTGTATTGTGGAATGAAATAATCCTTGATGGTGAGATTAGTGAGTTCATTCTCAAAATGGACAATCATTTTCTCCCCCGGAAAGACCTGCAGAGTTGGTGCCGGATAGAGATTGCGGCCGGAGACCTGTCCGTTTGATGCGGTGCCTCGGACTATTTCGTAGCTGAAAAGCAGAAAATTGTTAACCGGCTTAGCTACCGTGTCGAGCGTTGCCGCTGCTTGTCTTGCCGTGAGCCGAATTTCGAGGACTCCATCCTTGCTCATTAACTTAACGGGCTCTTTAAAATCTCGTCGAATGGCGAGATCTGTTTTTTTGTCTGCTGCCTTTCCCCATGCAGCCTCGCCCGACCAGCAAAACGTCATACAAAAGGCGGTTACTCCCAAAAGGAGTAAGCTGTACACGTGAGCATTTGACATGAAAACGGTCCTTTTTAGCTGTTATGCAGAAAGAATCCCACGGATTGAGACAACTAAAGTTGCAGCGATCTGAGAGAGAATGCCACCATGAGTTTTTGTATGGCTCAACGGCCTTGGCCTTTGACGAATGTGCTGATCGATACAATCGCGCCGGTCTTGGAATCAACAGTGACTACGCGCTTCCCATCCTTGCCGGATATGCGAAAGTCAAAGACAAGCTTGCCCTCTGCTCCCGATTCCCATAGAAGAAGTTCCCAGGCCTCAATAGTACCGGGGTAGGCCTTGAGTGCTTTTTCTTGAGTTTGCTCTCTCGTGAGCTTGGGTTCCTTCAGCCTGGCAAGGTCGGCCGCGTTTGTGGTTTTGATTTTGCTGCCATCGGCGCTAGAAGACTCGATCAAAACGCCGATATTTGTCTTCTTGCCTGTATTCCCGTCCATCTCGGCTTCACTGATTCTTCCGTCTTTGCCTCTAATATAAAAAGCATATTCCGGTGTGCCGTCTTCGATCTGCAAGTCCCAACAGAGGAACTCCCCCGGGACCAGCTTCATTGCGGCCGCCTGTGCCTTTTCCTTTGAAACTTTAGCTGTTACGGTCTTGACGATCTTGCCTTTGTCGGCCCCGAACGTAGGACTGCAACCAAAAGCAATAGCCACGCACAGTAGAGAGCACAAAGTTTTCATAGAACCTCCACGAGTAAATTACTCGGCGCCTGCAATCAGAGCACCTAATCTTATAGCACAGCCTGAGCGATCCGACGATTTATTCCTGGCAGTTCGGCTCCTGATGGTACACTTCCGGATGCTGGTCGTAGCGCCAGTCAAGATGATTCACCCCCTAATAACATCGGATGATTTGCCAGACCGATAGCGGCAAGGATTCGAGACGCCGAAGGTAATCAACTAATCACTACAGATAGTGGCACGAAAGTCAACGTGAGGAGCAAGTGCTGAACCGAAGGTTATTTGTATTGGCTGCACTCGGCGCCGTTGTGATTGGATTCCTTGCGCACACAGAGCCAGCATGCGCAGGTAAACCGCCCTACAAGTTCACGCAGTATCCCGTTCCGTATGCGTCCCCGTACGGCATCGTCTACCATGACACAGGTCCGCTAAAGGGCATTTGGTTCACCAACACTACCCTCGACGCGAAGTCGGGCGCAGTAGAGTTTTTGTACAAGACAGGGAAGACCACCTTTCATGCTACTCCTAGTGCGGCCTCGCAGCCGGGCTCAATCAATCTCGTCCCGGGCCGCGACTCATTGTGGTTCACGCAGACGAGCACAAATAAGATTGCACGAATTGACTCTTCGCGAAAGATAACCGAATACACGATCCCGACTCCAGGGAGCAAGCCGTTGGATATCCAGCACGGAACAGACGGCGCGATGTGGTTCACCGAATCGGCGGCAGGAAAGATCGGGCGCATTGATTCGACTGGCAAGATTACGGAGTACGCGGTCGGAGCGGCAAACGATACACCGACGGCCCTTATTGCGCAATCCGGAGCGATTTGGTTCACCGAAGTCGGAAGCAGTCGCATCGGACGTTTGACGACCTCCGGCGAGGTTCGCCATTTCGCCACCGGTAAGGGGCGGCTCACCGGCGACTTGACCAACACCAGCGACGGTTCTTTGTGGGCCCCGACGAACACTTCGGTTGTGAGGTTGAAGACCGACGGCACCCTGAGCGAATTTCCTCTTCCAGCGGGCGTTGTCAAAACCGGCGCGATCTTCGGACGCAAAGACGGCGTCTTTGTCGGAGCTATCAAAGCGAACGGCCAAGGAGCAATTCTCGCGGTCAGCACCACTGGACGCGTGCAGGAGTACAACCTTCCGTGCAAGTTTCTGCTTCCAATCGAGATGGCCGTCGATCCCGATGGCGGCGTCTTCATGACTGTCGAGAGTATTCCGCCCGGACACTCCGTTTCGATGGTCTGGCGGTTACAATTCGATTCTTCAAAGCGAAATTAGCCAATCTCAGTCGATGGCCTTGAGCAGCTCACCAAATACAACATTGCTGCTCCGCATTACGGCACGCAAATCGAGAAGCATGGATATGCGATTGTCGATCAAACGGGTTGTTTCAGACCACCAGCGGTGCGCGTTGCCCTCAACACAGAGCTTTTGAACTGTCGAGTCTCGCTTTGTATTGACGCTAAGGACCTTCGACTCTTTCCAGTACTTGATCAAGACTTCGCGTCTTGACAGATTCGTCGTCGAGTTTGGCACGACCATATCGAGATAGCGAATCGTAACCGGAGACAATTTGTGCTCGGATTCCTTTTTGAACACAGCGCCTAAGGCATTCGGTTCGGCTTTGCCCCGGCGCCATCCTCCATACTGTTCCAACATGGTCGCGAGCGCCAGACCACTACTTACTCCCGCAGAAACGATACTTATTCTATTTGTAGCCAGCACATCTGCTGGCGTGCCGGCTAGACCAAGTGACGTTGAGACGAAACCGAGAGTGCTTTGCTGAAGAAAGTTGGCATTGTTTGTAATTTGAATGATTTTGTCCCTTTGCCTTTCCATGCGGTCGAGAACTTTGAACTCCCGGTCGACCTCCAGGCCAATGACATTGGCATCAGCGGTCATGGAAAGAAATCCCTCGAGCACCGCTCGTGTGATCAACAACTTGGCGTTCTCGTCTGATTGCTGATTGCCGGCCGGCAATCCCTGAACTCCTAGCACTGTTGCTGCAGCGTCGACCGAAGGGCTAAGCCCTGAATTAACGTCGGGAGAATTTGCAGCAAGCGTCACAGGCCAGGCTTTACGCAATAAATCCCGCAGCTCCACATTGAACTCGTTGTACTGCTCGCGCAAAGAACTCAAAAGAGCGGTGCGATTGAGAACCAATTTGATTGTGTCCCATTTGCAAGACGGCATGCTTGCCAACTTTTCCAGGGTGCGCTTGTCCTTGAGGCTGACGGTTGTAACACCATTCTTGGCCCAGTATTCCATGAGGCACTCGCGCCTGGTTTTGCCGTCGGACCTTTTGGGCGAAGCTGAATTCAGATAGGCGAAGACCAGCGGAGAAAAGCCGTGGTCAGGTCTAAGATTGAAAAAATCCGCCAGTGAGTTTGGTCCAGTCTGGTTCTTGCGCCAGCCCCCTTGCAGTGCCAAAAACGAGATGGCGGTTAAGCCTGCACCAATTCCGCTAGATACGAGCAAAACCTCGCCGGCAGAGATTAACTGCTTCTTGAGAAACAAAGCGCTGGCGATTGCACCGAATGTGCCACCCTGTATGAAATTCGCTTCGTATATCTTTTGAGTGAAACTGGACTGCCTGTCCGTCAGTTGTGCCAGAACAACGTCATACTGGTAGTTAAGTTCTTTCTGGCATTTATCACCGGCAACGGTCATGTCGAGACTGCCTGAAACCAACGTTTCCAGAAGTGTGAGCCGCAAGTCGCGCTTTCGCTCGTTTTCCGCACCCGTGAGCGCGTTCAGCTCAGCTATTACAGGCTCCAGGTGAAGCAAGCGCGCTGCATCATCGGCACCGGATGCCCCGATTATCGTCTTTGAAGGCCGGTATTCGGCATTTGGAATCCCCCTTACCTGGTTCAGGAAGGAGAGAAGATCCGAGTCGAAATCCTCAATGGTTGTGTAGAGAGACCACAGTAAATTCATCCGCCCCTGGAGATAGTTTTGGCTACGCGCTTTGCCATCATCTATGCCATGCAATGTCTTCTTCTTATTTATGTCCGCTCGAAAGCGCTTCTTCCAGTCTGTATTGAGAACCTCTCTACGGGTGCGGCTCTCGCCCGGAGCCAATGAGTCAAAGTATCGCAATACTAGCGGTGGCAAACCAGATCCATCAACAGGCTTACCATTGAGATAAGGTGACATAAATGCTGGCGGAGCTAGATGAGAAGCCTTAGCGAACTTGTTGTAAGCAATACCAATGACAGGCAAAACGGTTCCCACTCCGGCACTCACGACGCCACAAGTGGATTCCAATACAAATTTGTTACGCAGGTCGGCAACAGGCTCGATAATCCCAAAGGTGCCACCTTGCGCAAAATTGGCAGCATTTAGAAATTGATTTACAGCGTTTTCTTTGCGCTGCTCTCGTGCGATCACATCATAGGTGTAGTTAATCTCGAATTCTAACTGGCTCTCGACTGCTTGCAGTTGCAGGATCGCCTCGAAAATTCTGCGAAGCACGAATGCCCTGTAGCTATTAAGTTGATGCCTCTCACTCTCAGAACTCGCCCGGAGTCGCAGAGAAATGATTTGTTCCGCCTCATGACGAATGCCGAGAATATCTGCTGTCTGAGCCGCCCTCGGGGTAAAAGCTCCGGCAGTTACCTCCGCTGACGCTGCAAGGTACCAGGGTTGGATTAGTAAGCAGGCCAATAGGCAAACGGCACTACGCCAGAATCGAGAGATCGACTTATGGAATACCGTAAACGCCAATGAATCGTCCAACAGTTGCAGATCTAATCTATTAAACCCCTGCAATTGAATCATCTTGACTAGGGCGCAACCATCGCCGCGAGCGAGCTGCGGTCCCCCAGCAACGTAAGCATTCGGCGATCAGAGTCACTTTGCTGCCTGTATCCGAAACTGAGAGCAGGCCTTTCGAGACGAACCTTACCAAGAGCATAATCTTGAGCGCATATGGTTCAATTGGCAAGCATCAACGGCTCCGAGTCAAAAGAATCCCATGACGCAGGTTGTCATTTCAGCGCGGCTTATTGCTTTATTGCTTGGATGCTTATTGGTTGGGCAGTCGGTATTGCCGCTCGCTGTATTCGGTACGAGCGAAGCACGCGCTTCTTCCGCGGTAACCGAAGCGTCGAACATTCTCGGCGTGCGCACCAATGTCGATCGCATTCTTGCATTGCAAGCCGCTGGCGGCGCTCCCAGTGAAGAACTGCTCTGGAACAAAGCGATCGTTCTCAGGCAGCTCCTTCTTGGCTATCTGGAAGTTCGCCAAACTTCTGATTTGCTGGATGAAGCAATCGACGACACTTACGATGCAATCGATAAGCAAGTGCGAACGGTCAACCGTCGCGTCGCGCTGGCTAACATCGCAAACTTCACCACATTCGGTGTGCTCTTTAACATCGCGGCTGCCGATCGCCTACAGAAGCGATTTAAGCGTTCGAATACTTTGACATTTATCAGCGCTTACCTAACTGCGGGATTGGGGGCCGTGGCGGCAGGTCTTTCTCTTACGGGTGCCTCAATAGATCGATGTCGCCCCAATCCGCTCGCGGACATATTTGGATTGAATAAAGTATCAGTGCCATTGCCTGACCTGGTTAGCCGATACATCGAGTCGACGCCCGCAGGAAACACGCAGTCACGCAAGACCGCAATGCTCGATATGTGGAAGAAAAAATTCGGGATTAATGAATCGAGCGCTTCGCAAGAAATCCTGGCGGCTGAATCGCCCAAACGTCATTACGCATCGCTTCACCTTCTCAATCAGCGACTGGCGCTTCTGTTTTCCCTTAACGCGCTGGCCGAGCAATTCGATAGCGAGTTGCTCGCACTCCTGCGCGCAATTGAAAGCACTTCCGTGCCTACAAATAGTTCATCTCTTGCCGCCAACAGTCAGATAGGAGCGCAGGGTATCGAGGCAGCGAAATTGCTTCACGTAGAGCAGTGTGCTGCAGACATCATAAATATGAATAGTACCGGTGCTCGCAACGGCGCTGATCTGCAAACGCTCGCCCTCGACCTCTATATGCTTGAGAAAATTCTCGGTGCCGCCTTAGAAGTCCGCCAAGTTGTCGACCGTATCGATCAGGAGAAGCACTATCAATTTGACGTACTACTTCCACAATTGGTGCGCGGGCAGGATCGCATGAACTTGCTGACCAACACGGCTACTTTCACTCAAATAGGGGTATTGAAAAACATAGCAGGCAGGGACTTCAGCCGTAAGAACACCCACGCAGGAAGCGAAATGATCGCAACTATGGACGCTATCACACTCCTGCTTTCGACAGCCAATTTCGTTTACCCGGCACTCCATCGTCACAAGCAGGACTCGCCGGTTAACGTACTGGCAAACGTCCTCAAATTCGATTCTCCCGGCCAATTTAGCTTCACACCTTTGATTTCTTCTTATTTCGAAGGAGTTCCCCCGGGCTCTGCAAGCGCCGTTACTAGAAAACAGCAATTGCTGGATCATTGGAAGCTAACGGGCATGTTAGCTTCCAAAAAGCGATCTGCAGAAGCACTGGCATCTCTGCCCTCGATGCACGACAAACGAGTGGAGACAATTGAACTGGTCAATAAGCGGATACAAATGCTGTTTGATGTGCGAGACACCGTTGAAACTCTCGATTCCGGGCTTTTGCAGCTGCTTTCCGCTGTGATTTTACCTTCGCCTGAGAAACCGGCTGACAGCAGAGTTGATCGACAGTTGGCATTGATTAAGGGAATTATGCGAACGGCCCTGGAGGTCCGCAGTTCCTGTGATCAGATAGACAGTCAACTTTCCGAAGAGTACACGGCAAAGAGCGCGATCCTTGCTACACGTAGTCGCGGTCTTCAATACAACAACATTCTCAACTTTACTCAATCCGGCACACTCGGGATTGTTGCTCAAGGTTTGGTCTTAAGCGAGCGGAAAGTGCAGGCAGACACACTCAATCTCGTTTCGGGATCCGCCGTATTGCTGTTGTCTTCGGCAGCACTGCTGCAGCAGCGGATGGGGCGAAGACCGTCGAAACCAGAAATAAATATGCTTGCGCAGGTCCTCGTTCCCGGTGCTTATAAACAGTGTATTCTCCCATCTGTATGGCAATACTTGAATTCACCGGCTACGGAAAACGGTATGACAAGGCGAGAATCGTTGATCGAACGCTGGAAAAAGTCGGGAGTGATCGCGACAAACTTGAAGAGCGCGCGCAATTTGGACAAACTGGCCGCCTGCACGCAGGCAAGTAAACGAGAAAGTATTCAGTTCATCACTGATCGAATCGTGATGTTGCATGATGTGCACACCACAATCGGCTCGATGGACAAACAGCTAGTAACAGCTTTGAGAGAAGAGAGACAGCCACCAGCGGCCATGGAGAATTGAGCGCGCTTCAATAACTGGCCCTGGTCTCTGACGACATTCACTGAGGAACATATGACTCAACCTTCAACACCTTCGGTCCCCCACACCGTTCACCTGACCAAAATGTCGGTAAAAACAGGGGACGTTGCTGAGCATGTTGATTGGCTCACACGTTTAATGATGGTGGGAGTGGGGAGCGGAGCGGTCTGGTCGGCGGAAATTATCCCGTCGGGCGCGCCCGATGAGAATGAGTGGACGCTGGTGCAGCGATTTCACGAGCATTATTTGATAGCCGAATGGCAAGCGAATTCAGACCGTTTGAGATTACTGGAAGAAGTGGCACCAAGAATCGAAGGGAAAGAACTCGCTTTAACTGATTCGGTAGGTTCCACCCATGGCACCGTCGGTAGTATCGCAGTGGCTATTGTTACCAGGGTAAAATCCGGACTAGAATCCGCCTATCTGGAGTTTGAGAAACAGTTTCAATCAGCGCAGGCGAGACGGCGAGGTTATCGCGGTGTTTATCTGCAACCACCAACGAAGAAAACTCCGGGAATCTGGACAACATTGCTTCGCTTCGACTCACCGGATGCCTTAGATGAATGGTTCATATCCGACGAGCGAAAGAAGCTTTTAAGACTTGCTGAGCCAGTAGTCAGTTCCACTGACTACCAAAGGGTAACGGGATCGTTCCCCGGCTGGTTCCCTGCGCAGGAAAGGGGACAAAAGGGACCAGCAAACTGGAAGACAGCCTTGTTGATTCTCTTGGGATTGTATCCAATCGTCATGCTCGAGATTCGCTTTTTGAACCCGACATTGCACGGTGTGCCATCGGCAATTGCCAACCTCATTGGCAATTGCATTAGCGTAGCATTGACGACATGGGTGACCATGCCTCTGCTGATCAAGGCTTTTACGCCGTGGCTGTTTCCGAAGAAGGAGACACCTAGCTGGGTTAGTCCGGTAAGTATTGCGGTGCTCGTTGCAATTTTTGCAATTGAAGTAGCGCTTCTATGGAGGTTGCTCTAATGTCCGACTCAACAATCAATGCCACGGAGTGTAGCCGCGACGAGGAAATCTCCTACTCCGACCAGCTCATATTTTGGTTCAACGGATCTCGCGTGCAAATCAACAATCCGGATCCCTCGTTGATGCTGACTGAATACCTGCGCAAGGCCGGTTACACGGGAACAAAGGTGGTTTGCGAGCAGGGCGGGTGCGGGGCTTGCACCGTGATGATATCGCACCGCAATCCTGTCGACGGCTCACCGGTGCACCGTCCCATAAACGCTTGCCTGAAACCTTTGTGCTCTGTCGAGGGTATGGTCGTCACAACGACCGAAGGCATTGGAAACGTGCACGACGGACTGGACCCCACCCAGTTTTGTATTGCGAAATTCAACGGCAGCCAGTGCGGATTTTGCACACCGGGATTCGTGATGAACACGCATGCCCTTTTGCAAATGAATCCGGAAGCGACACAGCAGGACATCGAGGACAGCTTTGGTGGCAATCTTTGTCGTTGTACCGGATATCGTCCCATTCTGCATGCCATGCGCACTTTGGCTAACGATTACGATCAGTCTAACGACGAAACACAAAATTGCCTGGTGGATCCTTGCTTTAAAGTCCAATGCAAACCCGGGCTCACCCCGATTAGCCTCGACGAACTGCCGTCGCACGAATTGCCCCCGCGGGAGCTGCATTTCACCGGGCAGCGCTCCGAATGGTTTCGCCCGTCGACATTGGCGCAAGTACAAAGCCTGAAGAAGAAATTCAGCAAGGACTATGGCAAGGCTAACGTCAAGCTGGTCGTGGGCAACACCGCCTCGGGCATATACCAAGACGAGAAGCCACGCATTTTCATCGACTTGACGGCAGTGCGCGAACTGGCGGAAATTCGTGAAACCGGCGATGGGCTTCTGGTGGGTGCTGCTGTTCCCATTCAAGAACTTCTTGATTTTGCCGGGCGAGTTATCGCAAAGCGCAGTCCTGACGAAACGAGAGGACTGCAGGAATTGACACGACATGGCGCATTTGTTGCCGGATATCAGATAAGGAGTGCAGGCAGCGTTGCGGGAAATATCTTCATGACTCGCGACCACGCCGAACATGGCGGACCATTCCCTTCCGACCTATTCACCGTATTTGGTGCACTTGGCGCTACGTTGACCATTTCCTCGACGGAGTTTGATGGTGGCACGAAAACGTGTCTTTTGACTGACATGCCCGCCGTTTCATCTCTGCCCGATGACGCGGTGATTTTATCATTCCAAATTCCCTTCACGCGCCAGCGCGAGTACGTTCAAACATACAGAATTGCCCGCCGAGTGCAGATGGCGCACCCTATTGTGAACGCTGGCTTGCGCGTCTGCCTGGATGAGAGAGGCATCGTATTGCCGAGCGAAGCCTGCTTCGTATTTGGTGGCTTGACTTCAATCAACTGCCGTATGCCGAAGACTGAGAAGTTTATAGAAGGAAAGGAATGGAACAGCGACACACTAAAGGCTGCGCTCGACACGCTTTGCGCCGAAGTCGCAGAGATAACAATACCAATGGAAGAAGAAGGCTTCACCAACAAGTACCGGATGCAGTTGGCGCTGAACTTCTTTTACAAATTCTTCCTGCATGTTGCCATGCTTGTGAATCCGTCAATGGTGTCGCAAGAGAATCAATCGGGAGCATTTCACGACGAGCGCCCGCTCTCCCGCGGCACGCAGGAATTTCAGGAATATCCGGAGCTGTATCCGTTAACCAAGCCAATCATCAAGCGCGCCGCATTCGTTCAAGCGTCAGGAGAGGTCAAATACACTCTCGACATGACACTGCCCGTCGGTGGCTTGCACGGCGCCATGGTGAAAAGCAGCCGCCCGCATGCCAAATTCTCATTCACCAAGAACACGCCAGGGCTCAGTGCACTGAAGGAACTTCTAGCTAAGCAGTTTCCTGGCTTCAAAGACCTGATTACCTGCGAGGATGTTCCCGAAGGTGGACAGCGTTATATTGGACTAAACGATGATGATCCTATCTTCTCCGACAAGATTGTCACTTCGGTTGGTGCGCCGATCGGCATGGTATTGGCGGAGACTATTGAGGCCGCACGCGCTGCTTGTCAGTTCATCGAGAAAGAATGCATTCAGTATGAAGACCTGCACGCCGTCCTTACGCTAGAGGAAGCTATCAAACAAAATACGGCTATGCCGACAGTGCGCACGGCTAAGGATGAGGATGAAGATATTCAACAGCGCATTCCGACCATCACTCGCGAAGGCAGCAATATGGCGTGGCTCGAGAATCCGAAGGAACCGATGCCCGGAACCGAAGTCGTATACGGCACGTTCCGCACCTCATCTCAGGCCCACTTCTACCTGGAAAACATGTGCGCTCTGGCCGTGCCCGGTCAGTACGATCAAATGACAGTCTATTGCTCGACGCAAAACCCCAATGGTACGCAAGCGGCAGTTGCGCGCGCGCTAGGCGTGAAGAACAACCAGGTCTCCATTGTCATTGAGCAAGTTGGCGGTGGATTCGGTGGCAAGCAGCACCGTGCGAACATCCCGGGCGCGCAGGCGGCAGTGGCAGCGCTAAAAGTCAAAAAAGGCGTGCGGTTGATGTATGAGCGCTCGACGGATATGCAGGCTGTTGGCAAACGGCATCCTTACTCGGGCGAATATCATGTTGCTTACACGCGCGACGGCATCATCAAGGGTATGCGCATCGATCTGAATTCAGACGCCGGAGACACCTACGACTGCACCTTCGCAGTAATGGATTCGAGCCTGCTCAATGCCGACCAGGCATACATGGTCGAAACGCTGCAAGCAAACGGAACGGCTTATCGAACGAACAAGGCCAGCAACACGGCCTTCCGAACATTTGGTGTGGTGCAAGCCTGGGCAATCACCGAAAATGCAATAGAGCACGTTGCGTGGAAACTGACGAAGGATCTAGGGCGAAAGGTCACAGCCGAAGAGATTCGCTACAAGAACATGTATCGCAATGGGACAAAAGATTCGTGGGACGAGACACACTTCGGGCAAGAACTTGATTTCTGCAACATTCGCGACATCTGGGATGAACTTTATAAATCATCCGATTTCGAGAAACGTCAGAAGGAAGTTGAAGACTTCAACAGCAAGAACCGCTGGCGTAAGCGGGCAATTGTAATGGTTCCGCAGAAGCATGGAATCGGGTTCACTGAACCGCGAGGCTCTTTAAATTCATCGAGCGCAATGGTGACGGTGAACATGGCGGATGCGTCTGTGCTGGTCTATCATGGCGGTGTCGAGATGGGGCAAGGCTTGAATACGAAGATTGCCCAACTTGCGGCGCACACACTTGGCATACCACTGTCGATGGTGCGCGTTGGTGGAAATAATACTGATACCATTCCGAACGCACCAGCAACAGCAGCATCGACAGGGTTTGATTTGAACGGCGGTGCAGTTGAGCAAGCCTGCCGCGTGCTGCGCAAGCGATTGGAAGACCTCTGCCGCGATTTGGAACAGTTTACGCCGCACAAAAGGATTGAGCACTGGCGTACCAATTGGTCGGAGAAATGGCCGGAGATAGTCTTCAAAGCCTGGTTTGAGCGCGTCAATTTAAGTGTCGCAGAACTATACAAAACACCGCACTATAAGGGACCGACCGAGCGAAATCCGCGTGGCAAGCCGTTCCTTTACTTTGCCTATGGCGCTGCCGTTACGGAAGTTGAAATCGACGTGCTCACGGGTGAGTTCAAAATACTGCGAGCTGATGTTGTTTGCGATGTGAATAAATCTCCCAACCCGGCAATCGACATCGGGCAGCTTGAAGGCGGGTTCGTTCAAGGCATCGGCTTTGCCACAACAGAGGAGTTGATTTACGACCATAACGGCAAATTGGTAACAGACAATATCTGGAGCTACAAGCCGCCGTGCAGTAAAACTATCCCTATCGATTTCAGAGTACGATTGCACCCGGTTGACGAGACGCGCAATCAGCGCGAAGCACTCGCAGAGAAGCACGCGGTGAAGATGTCTAAGTCATTCACCGAATCTTCTTTAACTCTGGGCGCATCCACTTACATAGCCATCAAACAAGCAGTTAAAGAGGCGCGAGAGCAACTCACTGGAGAAAATGAATGGCTCGACATGGATTTGCCGATGACCTGCCAGCGAATTCACAATCTGTGCGCGGTTTCTAAGGAGCACCTGACACTTTAGTAAACAGTTTCAGAAGCTTTTACATCGGGGCAAGATTTGAACTTGCGACCTTTCACGAGCCAGTTTGATTCAACGATGCATGAAGCGCTCATGACCTGATGGTCTTCGCTCACAAATTTTGTCCTTTCCCTTCGAGAGCCTTCAGTTTGGCTTCGAGTTCCGCAATGCGGCCCTGCAACTGCTCAATTACGGGAGCGACAAGCTTTTGAGCGAACCGCTTGTGAATGTGTTGCGGACAGTTCACGTCCCATGCTTCGATCTCAAACAAGATGGCTCGTTCAACCATGCCGGGGTACGAAGGATCATGCAGCCGGTCGAGCAGCGCCGGGTCGTCTTCCACCACACGGGCGTTGCCCCACAGCTTGATGCGGCGGCTGCGGGCGTAGTCCATCAGGAAGATGAACGCCTTCGGGTTCTCTGACAGATTACCCAGCGTGATGTATTGACGATTGCCGCCGAAGTCGGCAAAGCCCAAGGTTTTCTCATCCACCACCGTGAGGAAGCCCGGAGAACCGCCCCGATATTGAATGTAGGGTTGCCCCTCGGCGTTTGCCGTTCCCAGATAGAACATATCCAGTTCAGCGAGGAACGCTTCCAATTCCGGAGTGACGATCGTCTCCCAGCTTCCGCCAGATTCCATTCGGGCATAGCTGGACCGAGAGCCTTTCTTCGTTTGAATGGCCTTCACCGTGGGGGTGAAGGCCACGTCGCTGGAAAACAAACGCATGGTAGGAGTCCTCCGAACTTTCAGATGTCGCGCAAACAGGTCACGGGCGTATTGATGGTCAACGGACGGAGGGAATCCCTGCGTCCCCCGCAGGGCGTGGGCCGGGAGCAAACCAGCGGAATCTTCGTTCGTTTTCCTGAATCGGAACGTCATTGATGCTCGCCTCCCTACGCCGCATCAGCCCGGCCTCGTCAAACTCCCAAAGTTCGTTGCCGTAGGCCCGGAACCACGTGCCGGCCGCATCGCGGTACTCGTACTGGAAGCGAACAGCGATTCGGTTGTCCGTGAAAGTCCACAGCGATTTGGTGAGCCGGTAGTCGAGTTCTCGCTTCCATTTGCCGGTGAGGAACGCTCGAATCTGCTCCCGACCGCGCAAGAATTGATCCCGGTTTCGCCACTCCGAGTCTTCCGAATAGGCCAGCGCCACACGCTGCGGATCACGACTGTTCCAAGCATCTTCGGCGGCTCGGACTTTGGCGTTTGCGGTTTCCAGCGTGAAGGGCGGTCGAATGATGGTCATGGCAGACTCCTTTCAGAAGGTGCGCGAATTGCGGATTGGCGGAATTGAGGCGTTGCATGGTCGCCTCTAAAGTTTCATCGGAACACCCGGGTGCGCAAACTACTTGGTCAGTTGCTTGCCGAGGAACTCGCGGATCAAAGTGGTGATTACAACTCCGTCTTCTTCGAGGGCAAAGTGGCCAGTATCGAGCAGGTGGAATTCCAAGTTCTTCAGGTCACGCTTGTAGGGGAACGCGCCAGCAGCAGGAAAGATTGGGTCGTTCTTGCCCCAGACAATCAGCGTCGGCGGCTGGTGCTTGCGGAGGTATTCCTGCCACTGCGGATACAGGGGCGGGTTGCTGCCATAGCTGAAGAACAACGCCAGTTGAATCTCTTGGTTGCCGGGACGATCCAAAAGCGGTTGAACGTGTGCCCATGTGTCAGGGCTGATCGCTTCCACATTGTGAACGCCAGCAGTGTACTGCCACTTGGTTGCATCAAGAGTCAACAGCGAACGCAGTCCGTCGCCCTTGTCCTTGTTGCGATCTTTCCAGTACGCCTTGATCGGCTTCCAGAATTCGTTGTCGATGCCTTCATCGTAGGCGTTGCCGTTCTGAACGATCAGCGATTGGACCCGCTCCGGGTGCTTCAATGCGAGTCGGAACCCCACCGGCGCACCGTAGTCCATCAGGTAGATCGAGTACTTCTTGAATCCAACCATCTCGGTGAACTTGTCGATCACGTTCGCCAAGTTGTCGAAGGTATAGTCGAACTCATTGACGGATGGGGCCGAACTGTTGCCGAAGCCGGGATAGTCCGGAGCGACAACGTGATACTTGTCGGCCAACGCCGGGATCAAGCTCCGAAACATGTGCGAGGAAGTCGGGAAACCATGTAGAAGCAACACTGCGGGGGCCTCTTTGGGACCGGCCTCTCGGTAGAAAATGTCGAGTCCGTCAACCTTCACTGTACGGTGCAAGACCTGCGTGATCGGCAGTGCAATCGCGGCGTTCCTCAGCGTGGTCATGATTCATTCTCCTTGGTTTGGTGTCTCTCAACGAATTCATACAGACAGGTCTGTTTATCCTCTTTAAAAAAAGAGAGTGGACTCGATTACTTCCGCTTGGCCTTGGTCACCAATACTAACGCTGCATCTCTCGCCACATCAGCGGGCTCCGACGACTGTGCCATCAATGCGGTAACAATCGCTCCTTCCACCAGCAAAGAAATCGCCGGGGTCACGGTTTCAGCAACCTTCATTCCCGCCGATTCCTCGATAATTGTTTGGAGCATATGGTGAAATCGCTCTTTGTGGCACGCCGAGAACTTCGAGGCCGGGTGCTTTGCATCCGCCAGTTCCACACGAGCGTTGATGAACATGCAACCTCGGAAACCGGGACTTTCGAACCAATCCTTCAGTGCAGCGAAGAACGCTTCCGGGCGGTCCATTCCTTTGGAAACATGGCGACTAATCCAATTCTCAAACATGCGGTCAAACTTCTCCTCCCGATATTGAAGCACCGCAAGAATCAGGTCGTCCTTCGAGGGAAAGTGGTTGTACAGGGACATCTTCGCCACTTCCGCCTCGGCAATGATTCGGTCGATGCCGACAGCCCTCACCCCCTCGGCGTAAAACAGCCGTTCGGCGGTTTCCACGATTCGCTTACGGGTGTCGGATTTGTTTGCTCGTTCCTTGCTCATGCCCTGAGTATACAGACCTGTCTACACAGCGTCAAGCGCCAGCAGAAAATAATCCATGACCAATGGGACGATCTCCGCCGGATTCTGCCGGAGAGAATCCGGGTTCAATTCGAGAGGAGAATTTATCGAAAGCATCATTCGTAGGCGAAAACAATATCGATGAATCCGCAACAATCAAAGCTTCGCCCACAACAACGAAGGCCTTAGTTATTCAGAAAGCTTGTCGATCTTCAACAATATAGCAGCGGGAATTCCGTTCATTGAGTCCACAGAACACTCGCTCAACAGCCGCCCGAATCTAGATACGAAGAGTAACCCTTCAGCAGCATCAGCCGCTAGACGAACCTGGAGTTTTCGACACCACATTTGATACCAAAGCTCAAGTTTCCCAAATCATGGGTTAGGCGCGCACTTTTGCCTAACCCAATAAAAAATCGGCTCATCTTTTACGACTGCCGATTCTTCAGTAGTTCAATTTGGTTGCGGGGGCAAGATTTGAACTTGCGACCTTTGGGTTATGAGCCCAACGAGCTACCGGACTGCTCCACCCCGCGTCACTCATTGAATGTTAGCATAAAACACTCGGGGCTTACGCGAAGGAAATAAATTGATCTTCACACACCCCCAAGATTGCGCATAGGAGAAGGTTTACACAGATGAAGGCAGTATTACAGAGAGCATCAAGTGCGTCCGTCGTGGTTGATGGAGCGCAGGTAGGCGCTATTGGAGCGGGATTTGTGTTGTTGCTTTGTGTCGAGCAACAAGATTCCGAGGACGAATGTAACTTTCTAGCAAGGAAATGCAGTGAGCTGCGCATTTTCGCCGATCAAGACGGCAAGATGAATCTCTCCTTGATCGACGTCAAAGGCTCAGTATTGCTCATTTCTCAGTTCACGCTGGCCGCAGATTGGAAGAAGGGAAGACGCCCCGGCTTCACCGGCGCAGCCAGTCCAGCGGAAGGCAAGCGACTATACGAATACTTCGGCAAAGTAATGGAAGATCTCGGAATCAACGTTCAGTACGGCGTTTTCGGGGCCCACATGGATGTATCACTGACCAACGATGGTCCAGTGACACTTATGCTCGATTACCGCAGTAACGCCAATTAGGAATCGTTACGTTTCATGCGAAACTCAATGACACTAACAACGTCACGAGCTAATCGAACAGAAAATCGAAGAAAGCGTTTCCGACAGGAATGCGCAATAGGGCTTCAGAAAACTTCGCGGGCTCAAACTCTAGAACACCGTCAACCGACTGTCCAGGCATTATAGTCATATTGTCCAGTGCATTTTGACGTAAGTCCTCAGCTTTCTGCGCAGACTTAGCTTCTGTTTCAGCAGCGCGCCTTCTCGCCTCTTCACGGGCCTGATAGTCAGGAACGCTCGTCATGACCGTTTGCTGGTTCCAGTTGTTGCTGTTCCAGTTGCGATTCCAATTACGACCACGCCCCGCCCACACCGCCGGCGGTGCAGCACCGTACACAGGAGGAAGGTAGCCGAACGAAGGAGGACCGTACCCCCACTGGGTGCTGGTAATTGTGGTCGTCGCATTCTCGCCGAAGAAGCGAATCAGCTTCGCTTTTTTCTCTCCTTTCTTCTCGACCTTTGCGGCCAGGTCGCGTGCTTCTATCGCGTCCAAGCGCTTGATTTGCGGACGCAATGTCAGGACGGACGAGCGGTCTCCCAAAACTTGAACAGGCGAGCTGCTTCGATTAGTAAAGCGCACACGCGCCTCTACGGAGTTAGAAAACTCATCTTTCTGCGGTGAAAGCGAAGATTCCACGATCATACCGTTTGCAGTTATTCTCTCGATCGGGTTGCCATCACGAACTCCACGCATGCAGTTCGGCGCGCCTTGCAACGAACGAAACACGGTTCGATCATCCAACGCTCCCGGGCTGAACTGGCGATGAACTTCGTCCTTCGCCTCCTTCGCGGCGATGGCTTGTTGGTAATATCGCGCCGCCACCTCCTGCTTGCCCGCCATGAAACTGACATAGGCGATTCTCTCCACGACATCTGCATACTGCATGCTTCCTGGCGCGGTCTTCTCTCTTATCGCCGCGGCCTTGATATAACTTGACTGAGCGGCATCCCATAACTTAGAAAGCTCGTAGAGGTACCCGACGTGCTCGAGACTATCGGCAAGGTCCAGTGAATCAGCCGGCAGTTTTGCCGTTCTCATCGCCAATGCCTCACGGCTTTGATCAAGCGCTTGCTGCGTAGCACCTGTCGCCTGACGCGCCCAAGCCAGCGAGTCCAGAACAGAAGCCTCTTCAATAGAATCGACGCCTTTTTCTTTGATTACCAGCTTCAGAGCCTTATTTAACTCGGACAGAGACTGCTTAAAGTCTCCTATTCCCAGGTCGGCCTCGCCAAGACCTTTCCATGCCTTCCACTGCATAGACTTAGTTTCGGCTGACTGATTTGAATTTTTCAAACTCTGATCGAACAATGTCTTCGCTTGATTAAACTCACCATTCTTGAGCGCACTGTTCGCGGCATCGAGCGTCTCATTGAAGGCGACACCGCCGTCAAGCCCAAACGACGGAACACCGGAGCAAATAGAGGCAACAAGCGCAACGCTAAAGCAAATCGGCTTTTTCATACACCCTCGTGGAGGTCTCGGAACGAACCGGAATAATACTCTATATAGGAATGCATTTTGTGGCAGCAAGCGAAGATCGATGCCAGCCTACCGACTCCTCCTTACAAGCCCGGTGCGAATCCCGAAAGATCCGCACCATATACAGTGCGGAGCAGAGGCGCCATACCATAGTAAGATTCATGTGATCCTCGGAAGCAGGCAAAAATGGAAAGCAAGAACAAACCATATCTCGGCATCGTCGAGGAACTGCATCTTAAAGGCAATAGTATCGGTCCTCTTGCCGGTACTACTTTCGTAGCCAAGGACCTTTTCGATGTTGCGGGATTTGTGACCGGGGCCGGAAATCCCGATTGGAAACGGACTCATGAGCCTGCCGCACGCACAGCAGCAGCGATTCAACAGCTACTCAACGCCGGCAGCGACCTCGTCGGAAAAGCGCTCACAGACGAACTGGCCCTCAGCCTGGATGGCATCAACACCCATTACGGAACGCCGTTGAATCCGCAGCTTCCCGATTGCATTCCGGGAGGCTCGTCGAGCGGTTCCATATCCGCCACAGCCGCTGGCTATGCAGATTTCGGACTCGGCACCGATACGCTGGGTTCCATTCGGGTGCCGTCTTCATATTGCGGTCTATTCGGTATTCGACCGACCATGGGAAGTGTCGACCTGACGGGAGCGATTCCGCTGGGACCATCTTTCGATACCGTTGGCTGGTGTGCACGCTCGGCAAAGCTCCTGGCCAGGGTCGGTGACGTTCTGCTGCAAGAATTGCAGGCACCACTTACGCCCTGGACGGACGCGGTCCTTTTAAGCGATTGTTTCGCACTGATGCCTAATGACAATTTGCGCGATTACGTACAGGCTTCGGCAATCGAATTATTGAGACAGCAAAATTTTCGACATGCCAAACTGGCCCTGCCGACAGACTTTTTGACGAGATGCACGAACGTGTTCAATGCCATTCGGGGCTACGAAGCAGCTCAATTACATGGCAAGTGGATGGACGACGTGAACCCGGCCTTCGGTCCGGGAATTCGAGAGCGCTTTGAGCAAAGCAAGTTGATTACTCAAACTCAATTCGAAACCGCCCGGGTTGAATTGCAAGAATTGCGAACACAGTTCCAAGAGTTGACGGGAGGCAGACTGCTCGTGCTGCCAACAGTCTGCGACTGGCCGCCTCTTCGCGACTCATCGCAAGAGAGGCTCCAAATGAACAGGCTGACTAACGTCAAAATATCAGTGCTCGCCTCACTGACGGGCCGACCGCAGGTGACGATGCCCGTTGCGGCACCCGGCCTGTCGCCTGTTGCCGATGCCCGCTTCGGAGTTTCATTCATGGCGCAAAAAGGACAGGACAAACAATTGCTCTCCTTGCTCAAGGTGTTAAGCGCGCAGCCCGATTGCAAAGAGGAGCAAGACACCGCCGTCCTTTGCGAACAAGCGGGGGAATCCTGATTTTGCAGATGTTTGCAAACGCGAGGCGATCCTTTGCCTGTCCTCCCAACCTTGTGGTAACATCTAAAGAATATGCGGGTGTAGTTCAATGGTAGAACGGCAGCCTTCCAAGCTGCACACGTGGGTTCGATTCCCACTACCCGCTCTAAATCAATAGAAGAAGTATTTTTCGCATCAACACGCAATGCTCTGTTGCCGCGTTGACATTTAGTTGCAGTCTCGAATCCCATGCGCGGTTGAGGAGAAACTCTCACTACGATACGGCTTTGGCGCAGGTTGATCCAAACGGCCTCTCACTCCAAAGGGTGGGCCACAAAAAAGTTCAACAGAGCAAGTCGCTTTGACAGAAGCAGCCAGCTGAAACCCCTCAGAAAGGAACAAGGCCGCCCCGCATTCGGTGCTCGGGGAAACGTATTCGCAAGAGCATTTGCAAACTTGAATCTGACATGGATCTCACCAAATCTCCAATCGCACGCCAGCAATCGTGCAACTTACGTTCAATAAATTTGCTATGCGCGTAGCTGTTAAGACAAGTCCGAAGCGCTTGGAAAAGCCCGCTTTCCGAGCGCGCACGTAATCACAAGAACAACGATCCGAAGCTAACGAGTGATCGGGTTGCGTCAGTAATTCAGCAATCGTTCACTTAACTGTTGTTGCTCGATATCATGACTGTGAGCCGAATCCGAGACCGAAGTGATCATGCGTTAACACACGACAATCGCAGGCGATTAACGCCGCGACAAACGAAATTGTCGTTGCAAAATCAACAAAATCTCAGACAGCCGCTCGCCGAAACGCAGTCTGGCTCTGGCTTCGTGATGGAGCATTCGATATGCACACTCGATATTATTCAGTGCAGTAAGTACAAAAATTGTGCAGAATTACTAAGAGATTTTGCAAAAACATGTGCCACCACTTTTCCCGGAAACCGAATCGCAGACTCTTGGTGTGCAAGCATTAAGGGATTTGGAATTTTTCCTGCTACGTGGCGTAGTGAAAATTGCGAAATTATTCATATAGTGTGTCACAGAAGTTTCACTGACATCGCGTTACAGTTGCACCAGTGTCGAGCTTCTCGGCAATGTTCCTCATGATGCCTCCAACTTCATACGCAGACTGATCTTGTCCCTCGTCAAGGTTATATGCATTAGACCTTTCTGATATACATTATCAAGACGCTGGAGATGGTTGAGATGGCAAAGTGTAGATGCTACTGTACCCTTGTTACGGTTCGTAATCGACTTTCTGACTTTTTGATTAAGCAATCCCTCTGCTTTAGGTTATGCTTCCATGGTGACCACTTATATTCAGCAACTTTGGCGGATGTCAGACTCTTCTCGGCTTGACGAAATCGCCGTCCCTAAGCGACTAGTCCCTCCCCACATTGAAGCATTACAGGCCTATCAGCCAGGTCGTCCTGCGGACGCGCTCAAATCAGAGCTGGGGATAGACCGATTCATCAACCTCGCATCGAACGAAAACCCGCTCGGTCCGCCGAAGAGTTCTTTGCGCGCTATTGAAAAAGCGCTTACCGAAATCAATCGTTATCCTGAGTCCGGCGGATTCAAACTAAGAGAAGCGCTCGCAGAAGTTTATCGAGTGCGCCCCGACAACGTAGTTATCGGAAGCGGCTCGGAAAGTATCATGGCGAACATTGTTCGTGCTTTCTTGCACGGCGATGATGAAGTCGTCACCTCGGAAGGCACGTTCATCGGAATATACGTGCTGGTTAACTCGCAAGGCGTCAAACTTGTCAAAGTCCCGTTGAAAAACTACGGGTTTGATCTGGATGGAATCGCAAACGCCGTAAGCGAAAAAACGAAACTAGTTTATCTCTGCAACCCCAACAACCCCACGGGCACGATGTTTTCGCGTGCGGATTTCGAAGCATTCATCAAGAAGATTCCCGACCATGTGTTGGTTATTTTGGACGAAGCATATTTCGAATTCAGCATGGGTATCGCCGAGTTCCCCGACTCGATGACCTACCGTTACGACAACGTCTTGACCTTGCGTTCATTCTCCAAAGCGTACGCTCTCGCCGGATTGCGCGTTGGATACGGAATGGGCCACGAGTACTTGATCAACTACGTCAACAAAGTAAAACTGCCATTCGAACCGAACATGCTTGCACAAGTTGCAGCCACGGCTGCAATCAAAGACACCGAATATCTAGGCGGTGTGCTTGAGAACAACGACGAAGGCATGCGCTATCTGACGAATGAGTTTGAGAAACTAGGATGGGAATACGTCCCTTCGTGCACCAACTTCGTTATGCTTCCAACAGAATCGCCGGAGAAAGTGAAACAAATCAACGAAGGCATGCTGCGTCGCGGTATTGCTATTCGCCCACTCACCGCATTCGGTCTTCCGCACTGCTTCCGCATCACAATCGGATTGCCCGACGAAAACGAAGCGTGCATCAACGCACTGAAAGAACTCTACTAATTAGCACAGCCGAGACCTCACACACGACTTTGCGATGGAGCGACTGCCGGCTTGAAGAATTCGAAGCAATCTCTTCCATTGGCTTTTGGCTCGAACCGATCGTGCCGCCACCGGAGATAAAGCTGATCGCATCATTGCCGGGCACCGCTTTGAGAGACGACGCGCTTTCCGATGCGGAAACATGTTTATGAAGAGTCAATAGCTAATCGAAGGGAACCCTTGACGAATTTGACCGACCGGTCTATTCTTGAAGTATAGAGCGGGAGTTGAACCTCATGGCAGACCCACGCCGCTCTCAAGACCAAAACCACCGCAGAGGAAACCTTAGCCGTTCCGTTGCTGACTCGCAATTCTCCGTCAGGTCTGTCGCGCGTCCTGGTCACTACCGGTGCCCTGCGGACGATGGCACTGCCACTAGGGGCGGTGCCCAGGCTATTGCAACTGATTCAAATACGCATCGTCAATTTACTCGCGCTGGCATCTGATCGGCGACCAGGGTGCGGTATCGCAACAAGACGCAGACGAAAAGGCGGCAAAATTTCGAGTAAGCCAGGCCGCGTAACCGCTAGCATCAGAAAGGTCGAAGTAGTGGACGGTATCGCCAACGACACCAACACTTACAGAAGTTGAGCCCGCCAGCATTTCAACAATCGGAGACAAAAAAATGTCAGACCAAACCATAGCCGCGTGCATATTCCTTACCGCGCTCACCTGTACCGCCTTCGCCATAAGAGCAAGACAGCAAGAGTTGATGAGACAGCTTGAAAAGCCCTATCCAGCGCCGATGTTTCAGGGCAAGCGGCACTCATTGCTGAGAAAAACCGGCGACAAATCCGATCAAGACTGAAGAGCATTTATAATGACATTATCGCCCCAGAGTCTAAGGTATCGCAGCAATGACCTCGAAAGTAGCCGGAAAACAAGAAACAAAGGTCGCATTGCTTGAGGCCGGCATGAACATCATGGTGGAAAAGGGCTACACAAACACAGGCATTCAAGAAATCTTGAATACTCTAGGCGTCCCCAAAGGCTCGTTCTATCATTACTTCGAAAGTAAAGAGAACTATGCCGTCGCGATCATTCATCATTTCGACCAATGCTATTGCGAAAATTTGCTCCAAACTTTGCGAAATACCGAGCAAACACCTATGAATAGGCTCAAAGCCTACTGTGAAACGGGTCGCACCAACTTAGTGGCACAGAATTGTCGCAAGGGTTGCCTGATTGGCAACCTCAGTCAGGAAATGGCAGACCAAAGTGAAGTGCTTCGCAAGGAACTCTGCCTGGTAATGGGTAAGTGGCGCGATATGTTCTCTTCTTGCATACAAGAAGGGCAAGAGTCGGGTGAGATAACGAAGAACTGGCCAGCGGACCACCTGGCGGAACTGTTCCTTTCCGGTTGGAGCGGAGCAATCACTCGCTCGAAAACTTTGAAAAATATAGAACCTGTCGACATCTTCATGGATGTTATGTTCGCCATGCTCAGGAAGTAGTTCCTAACAGCATTGATGAATCGATTTCATCTTCGTTGATCAAATGCACCCGGGAAGCAAGGCGCTCGATGGCTTGTCGATAGTTGCGCTCTTCAAAAAAAACTTTGTACTTTTCGATCAAATGCGGTCTCGTGTTCACTTCAGCCCACCGCATCCGGTCAATCCACATTTTGTCTACATGACGCGCCAACAACTCGGCCAACTCGTCCGGATCGCAGGGCAGCAACGGCGCAACCGAAGCGTAGACACGAATACCTTCTTTACTAAGGGTGCGAATAAGATTCAAACGTCGCCCTATGGATGGTGCCGACGGCTCGAACTCAGAGCGGATATCATCGCGATTGGTCGTGAGACTCACTCCGACTTGCAGCCGATTTCCGAATGCCTTGAGCAGCTCGAGGTCCTGCAAAATCAAATGACTGCGAGTGTGCATAGTTACCTTGGCCGGTTGATAGCGCAGTAGCTCCAATAAGCATTTCCTACTCAATCGATACTTCAATTCTATGTATTGATACGGATCCGTTGCGGAACTGAAAAATATTCTGCTTCCGAAAACTTTCAGCCGGTCCTTTTGCAGTAAGGCTGGCGCGTTCACCTTCACATTAATCCAAGTCCCCCACTCTTGAGGAGAGTGGTGCGCGTTAGGAAACTTCGGGACGTAACAGTAAGAACAACGGAAAGCGCAGCCGCCGTATGGATTCAGAGAGTAGTCGTACCCGCGAGATAGCGAGCCCAGCGCCTGCGGGGTCAGGATACTTTTAGCCTGCACTTCCTTGATTTGTAAATTCATGCCAAGCGCCTTGCCTACCACTCGTATGTATGGTATCTTAACAGATAGGGAAAGTTGATGATCACACACACACACAAATCAGTTCCTCCCTCATTCGGAGCGACTTAGCCGGTCGCTCCGCATGTCCTTTTTGAAGATCAATCAGAGGGTTGGTCCGATTTCGTATGGTATCCGCGGAGCTGGCTGTATGGTACCAGCACGCAGACATCCTGCGGACTTCCGTGAATCGGTCCAGATTTGGTCCACGAAAAATTCTAGTCGTGTTTTTCCGGGTCGGGACGGCCGGGCACTTCGATTTTACCGGTGTCATAAACTACGGCGTCGTAAATGTACTTCAGTGTGTTGGCATCACGGGTGGTGAGGCCATCTTTTACGTTCTTTGTCGCAGCGAAAAACATAACATCATTAGGATTGGCAGAATGCCCGCTGATTCCCAGAGCATGCCCCACTTCGTGCGCCGAAGTGGCTTCCAACTCGGCCGCGGTGAAAGCCTTGCCGTTATCGTCAGTGGTTAACAACTTAATCACTACGTGATTGATTCCGGCAATCTTGGCGCCCTTTTGTCCACCGGCCTTAATCTCGCAAACGCCAGCTTCACTGTGCGATTGAGTTCTGCTCACCGCCGCAGGATCATCCGTATACACGACTTCTATGTTCGCCTCGGCTCGATCGCTTGTGGTTGTCCATGACACTTTTCCGTCAGTAGCTTTGCACCACAAATCCAATGCCTTCGGAACCGATCCCTGAAACGCCTTATCGTAATTCTTCACTGAGTCCGCAGGCTCGAAATAAACCTTCAGCGGCATGCGCGTCAAACTCCATCGTTTAATAAATGGTTTCGAAACGGCTTGAAAGTAGTCGGAGCTTTCAATGTCACCGGCTGTTTTCATGACCTTCTTGAGCACGGGAAGCCGATCTTTAGCAGCGACGGCCATCTCGCCTTTGCTATCCATATGAACGTACTGTTTTAAACATTCCCGAGCTTGCTTCAAGTCCCCCATTCCCTCATAAGCACCAGCAAGCGCACTCACTATGGCAGGCTTCTTCGGGTCGGCAGCAAGCACTGCCTTGAAGCATTCTATTGCTGCTTTGTATTTTCCTTCACGCACGTAGCACAGTCCCAGAATTTCTTGTTCCTTATCTTTGTGCGCATGCTCGCCGCCCTTCTGCGTAGCTTCGAGAATTTCGATTGCTTCCCTATAGTTCTTCTCGTTGTAAGAAGTAACGGCTTTGTTGATCTTGCCCAGCAACGCGTCGTCGGCCTCAATCTGATCAATTTGCGTTAGAAGGCGATTGACCGACGGAGCAGCCTGGCCATCAGGATGCCCTTTGAGATACTCTCGCAAACACTCGCGCGCGGTACCATACTCTCGTCGCTGAGCATAGGCTGAACCCAGCGGCGCCAAGACGTTGGTATTGGTTGGATCAAGCTCGCGAGCTTTCTTCAGAAATTCAAAGGCTTTATCCTTGTCGGTTTCATGGTAAAGATTGGCAAGGCAAGCGAGCGCCATGGACTCGTTCTTCGGTGATAGTGTGTACTGCATCGCCTTTTCGAACGCAGCAATAGCCTCAGCCTTTTTGCTGTCATCTCGTATAAGCAGCGCGCCCTGATGAAGATACGGCATCGCCTTCTCGTCCGTAACGTTCTGCGCAAACGCTGATGAAGAAGCTACGACGCAAAAGAAGCAAGCCGCGAGAACGCAATTTTTCATGGTGACTCCGCAATATACCAGTGGGACATTGTCTCATACCAGGCGCCATGGCGCATCCCGCGGCAGAGCGAAAATAACCGTTCGCCAATTCGCTAGCAGCCTATTTTAGAGAAGAGCAAATCTTTCGATAAGCTGTCGAGCCCCCCCCTCTGTTCAAGCCTCACTCCGTGCACACAGGGAACCGGCTCGCTAACACGTGCGTCAAGCATGCAGCGGCATTTTGAGGAATCGCGATCATGCGAAAAATGAGTCTGTTCGGAATTTGCATGGCGATCGGCGCAGTAGCGGCCTACTTGCGCACCACGAGACGATACATGAGTTTCAAAGACAAAGTAGTGTTAATCACTGGAGCCTCACGCGGCCTCGGACTTGTAATGGCACGCCGGCTCGTTTCACAAAGAGCCAAGGTAGTAATAGTCGCGCGAGACGTTGACGAGTTGCGTCTTGCGAAAAACGATTTGATAGCGCGCGGCGGAACCGTGCATACCGAAGTGTGCGACGTGACAAACGAAACAGAAGTCCGACGACTGGTTGCACGCGTCAACGAAAGATTCGGTCGGCTCGACGTAATCATCAACAACGCCGGCACCATCCAGGTGGGTCCCATAGAAGTACAAACCAAGGCAGACTACGAAGAGGCAATGCAAACGCACTACTGGGGTCCGCTCAACTTGATACTTGCAGCGCTGCCTATGCTGCGCAAACAAAAAGCAGCGAGAATCGTAAACATAGTCTCCATCGGCGGATTGATAAGCATTCCACACATGCTTCCCTATAGCTCCAGCAAATTCGCATTGCTGGGTCTGTCAGAGGGCTTGCATGCCGAATTGGCGAAGGACAATATTACAGTCACCACGGTTTGCCCTGGAATGATGCGGACAGGTAGCCATGTCAACGCCAAATTCAAAGGAAGGAATAAGTTAGAGTACGCGTGGTTCAGCATCGGAAACTCACTGCCATTCATAAGCATGGCAGCAGAAGAGGCAGCTAAGGAAATCCTTTCCGCATGTCAAAGAGGCGAACCTCATGTAACGTTGACAGTACCAGCGCAAATAGCAGCGAAATTTCACGGATTCTGCCCGGGGTGGACAGCCGAACTCATGGCTCTAGTAAACGCAATGCTTCCCTCCCCCGGCGGAATCGGCGCCAAGACAACGACCGGCAAGGAAAGCCATAGCAAGTGGTCGCCTTCATCTGTTACGGTGATGTCGGACACGGCCGCCGCGGCCAACAACCAGTAGGTACAGTTGCGAAACTGTGGTACCGCTGATCACCGGCGGTCGGTCATCAAATATGCTATCTTCATCGGCCAGGGAGCGGTATTCCGCAGAAATCAAGATAGGAGAGCAGCCATGACCACCACCGGCGCAAACGTGGAAACCTCTGAGTGTCCCCAAACCCGAGTTTTGGCTCTGATCAACAACTGCGTAGACCAATTTTCTTCTCGAACAGCTTTCCGTATTAAGGAGGGCAGTGAAGTCACCGCTCTTTCATTCGGAGATCTATCCAAGCGCGCAGTAAAGCTGGGCTCCTATCTAATTGAGTCGGGAGTGAAGCACGGCGATCGAATAGCCATTCTCGGCGAATCCTGCCCTGAGTGGGGCGTGGCGTTCTTCGGCGCGGTTCGCTCCGGCGCAACCATTGTTCCTCTAGACGTGAAACTAACTGAAACAGAACTGACGTCCATTCTCTCCAATTGCTTGCCAACAGTAGTGATCTGCAGTGTCAAACACATTCCCGTTGTGCAAAATCTACAAAAGAAAGTTGCATCGATAAAAAACGTTTATCTGTTTGCTGAAACGAAGGAAGAAACCACTTTCAAGTGCATTCACAGTCTTGAGCCGGCAAAACTGACTGCTGGAGTAGAGCGGCGCCCCGACGAAGTCGCTCTTATTGTTTACACCTCAGGCACCACCGGTAGTCCCAAAGGAGTGATGACGACCTTTGGAAATATCATTTTCCAGATCAATAGTTTTGTAGATATCATCGAATTGACCGAGAACGACAAGTTCTTGTCGATTCTGCCGCTAAACCACCTTTTCGAACTAACAGGAGGATTCCTGGGCATTCTCAACAAGGGAGCAACGGTGTGCTTCTGTCACAGTCTCTTCCCTCAAGAAATCATTCGTATGATGCATGATGAGAAGATTTCAGGCATGGTGGGAGTACCTCTATTCTTCAAATCGCTGAAAGGCGGAATCGAAAGAGAAGTGAAGAAGAAGGGACCCGACGAGCTGGCGCGCTTTCATGGCGCTCTAGAAAAAGCGGAAGCGCTTCCCGTCGCTGAGCGTCGCAAACTTTTTGCTCCGGTGCTCGAAGCACTTGGCGGCGAATTGCGAGTGCTCATATCCGGTGGGGCGCCGCTTGAAGATGAGATTGCTCAGTTCTTCAATCGACTCGGCATTCATATGTTGCAAGGCTACGGCTTAACTGAGACCAGCCCGGTCATTAGCGGCAACGCGATCAAAGCAAACAAAGTCGGTTCGGTCGGAAAGCCACTTCCCGGACTGGAAGTGCGCATCGATAAGAAAACAGCTTCCGACACGGAAGGTGAGATTCTGACTCGCGGACCACACCTGATGCAAGGTTATTACACCCGCGAAGACTTGACCAAAGAAGTGATCGATTCGGAAGGCTGGTTTCACACAGGCGATTTGGGACACCTTGATCAAGACGGCTTCTTATACATCACCGGTCGAATCAAGAACATGATAGTGCTCGGCGGCGGCAAGAAAATCTTCCCGGAAGAGGTCGAAGCATGCTTGTCCCAGTGTCCGCTAGTGAAAGAACTTTGCGTACTCGGGCACAAGTCTTCCAAAGAGGGCGGGTTCAAAGAAGGTACGGAAGAAGTAGTGGCGGTAGTAGTCCCTGCCGATGCTGTTATCGCAGAACACAAAGATGACCCGCAAGCACTTCGAAAGACAATCGAGAAAGAACTCGACCAGTTAGCGGAACACCTCGCCTCGTACAAGAGACCGTCGCGAATTGTCATCAAGATGGACGAATTTGAAAAAACAGCAACAAGAAAAGTGAAAAGGAATACTGTCCAGGCGTGGCTTAGCGAGCAAAAGCCATAAATTTCGCAACCCGCTTGACATTCCGGTTTGCTACGCCCCTCTTTTCTGCGAGAATATGGCGGTGTAGCCGCCGCTTCAGGAAATGAAGAATGACCACCCAAACCCAACAGCTTCTTGACGAAGCCTATGTAGCTCTTGATTCGGAAGAACCGGATCGCGCGCTGGATCTCGGCAAGAAATTGCTCGAAATGAAGCAAGTCCGGGGGTTTGAGATCGTCGCACTTGCCCTGGACCAGCAGGGTAAATCTGATGAAGCAATTTCGGCGCTTCAGACCGGGGTAACCAAAGCACCGGATGCATTTCCGCTGTGGCAATTGCTGGGGAATTTCTTCTCCGAGCGCAATCGCTTCAATGATGCAAAAGAGGCGTACACCCGTGCGCTCAGCTGCACCGGAGCTGACACGGACGCAATCAACTATGATCTGGCAGTTATGTTACGCAGCGCCGGACAAACTCTGGAAGCGCTGGGCATCTGCGACCAGTTCGCCAATCCGGAATGGGGAATAAAAGTCCGCACGCTCCGAGCTTCATTGCTGAACAACGCCGGTCGCTGCGAGGAAGCAGCACAAGTAGCGCTGGCCGATATCGCCGAGCTTCTGAACCAGCCGGAAGTGTCGGAAGACGAAATGCTGGACCTCGCCCAAAACTACTCGGAACTTGGTCGCGCCAACTGGCTTGGTCGGCGCGACGGAAACGCCGCATTCGAGAATGCCTGCAAGGCACTGGAGTGGGATCGCTCAGACCCCTCGGCCCTGTGGTTGATTCGCGAATTGATGTCGATGAAAACACCCTCGTCTCACTGGTTCCGCATTGAGTTAAGCGGGCAATGGCATTTCCCTCTCGAGCCGGATCAATTACCGCCCCCCTTTATCGCCAGCTATGACATAGTTGCTGATACCGTGGATGATGCCTTGCGTTATGCTCAAAATATCGAGCCGCCGGAAATCAGAGAATCAATGATCGTGACCGCAGCTGAAGACAAGGGATTGCACGCGGAGCACCTGCAAGGCGTCTATTGGAGGAGCCCGTACGCTTTTCTCGCCGACGAGTAGTGATTGATATCTTCGATACCGAAAGACTAGCGCAATCTCTCGGAAACGCCGTGAGAACGCCCCTGCGATTTCGCATAATTTCCGGCGATTTCGAATCACTTCCGCTCTCGAACGCTGAAAGCGCGGCGTATGAAGGTTACACGAACCCTCGTCGCAAGCAGTCGTGGCTGCGTGCGCGATGTGCTCTAAAAGAACTTATGGCGACGATAGGCGAACGCACCGATACTAGCCTTGTGCCGTTCCCCGATAAACGCTACTCAATCTCTCACGCGGGGGAGATTGCAGTAGCAGTTGCTCGCCTGGATGACGATCCGCAAGGCATGGGCGTCGATCTCGAAATTTGCCGATCCCTAAAAGCAGGATCGGAGCGGTTCTTTCTCAATACAACTGAAAGAGAATGGATTCACGCGTGCAACGAGGCTCAGCGAGACGACGAACGCATCAGACTATGGACGGTCAAGGAAGCAGTGTACAAGAGCGATTGCATTGCGCAAGACGGCGTGTTCAAGAACTACGGCATGGATTCACCCTGCGAGCATTTCGGCAACGTCAAGCTCGAATCAGAGCAAGGCGAAACTCGGCAGTTTCGTTATGCAAGCACTCGACTCACCAATGAGCTCTGGCTCACGGTAAGCTTGCTCGAAGGTTGAGCCACCTATTCTCCGTGCTTTATACGCGCTATCAGTTTAGCGACCTGCTTGCTGCCGAACAAATCGCGATCCTTTTCGTAGAGCGCTGCGGCCTTCTCCAAATCCTCAAGCGCGCCGGTCTTGTCCCCCAGGGCACGCTTGGCTTGTCCACGAAACTTATAACAAACGGTAGTATCTTTGCCGTTCTTAATTGACGCGGTGAAGTCTTCAATCGCAGCAGCATAGTTCTTTTGCACAATATGTTCCAGACCACGATCAAGATAGGCACCGGAAGTGGTCGGCTCGATTGCAATAGCTTTGCTAAAATCAGCAACCGCTTTCTCCGAGTTGCCGTGTCGCGAATAAACCAGCCCGCGAGCTTCATAGAGGCTCGCCGGAGCTCCACCGGCCGATAAGTCGATCGCCTGAGAATAATCCTTGATTGATTCGTCACAATAACCCAATTCAAGATTGGCCTTCGCACGTAGCGCATGCAGGCGCGCATCAGCCGGTGTGATTTCAATTGCCCGACTCAAGTCATCACGAGCAAGCTCAAACGAAGACATGGACATGTAGAGCTCCGCACGCCATTTGTACGCTTCAAGACTGTCAGGGGAAGCTAGAATCGCATCGGTAAACTCTTTGATGGCCGAAAGATGATCGCCCGCGCGTTCAAGGTCAAGTCCGCGACCTATCAGCTTGGTTGCGATCGCTGAATGCTTGCCGTTGAGCTTGATTATCTCCGCGAGGTTGTCGCCGGTATCAGTCCTCGCTACGTTCAGGTCCTTGTCTTTAGCCAGGTAGGCTTTATCCAATTCAACCGCTTTGTGCAAGTCTTCAATTGCTTGATCTTTCATATTCTTGCGCTTGAACACTTGCGCACGCAAGAAGTAAGCATGAGGCTGCGCCGGATCCAATTTCAGCGCACGCTCAAGATCACGCAACGATTTGTCGTCTTCGCCGAGCGCCAGATAGGCCTCTGCTCGTCCGATGAATGCCAACGATGCCTTCGGGTCCGACTTGATTGCCGAACTAAAATCATCAAGGGCTCTTTCATAATTCTTCAATCCAAAATGTGCCTTGCCTCTGCAAATCGAAATGGCAAGACTGTTTGGCTTATCGAATTCCAGGGCTTTGTCCAGATCAGCTAAAGCCAGGTCGAACAAGCCCTCTTCGATGCGCGCTAAACCGCGCTGCAGGTACAACACACCGCGCGTCGGAGCCAACTTGATGGCATCGGTGTAGTCATTGATGGCTCCGGCAAAGTTCGCTTGCGAGAATTTACCCAAACCTTCTGCCTGAAGCCGTTCAACTTCGCTCTCGGCAAAAGGCGGTTGATCATCCGGCGTGTTGGCGGACAGGTAGTGCGTGGTGCGATCGCGACAGGTCGCACCACTGATAGTGGCAGCGCGCTGCGCGGCGTCAGGCTCGGAGGGGGTTGTCGGAACGCCGGAAACTCCGGCCTCAGCGCTGAACATCGACGAACTTACAACGACGCTTACAAAAGCGACCAGCCCGGCAACCAAGAATTTTTTTGTCAATTTGCTTGTCATATAGATACGATTGCCAAAAAAGAGCAGTCCTGAATTGTAACCTCTATTCCATACTTTATGTGCGGGGTTTACCAGGGTCCAACGTTACATGGTCCGCGTGGAGAAATTGTGAGGGCATTCAAACTCAATGATAGTTGTCATCACTGGAGTTTCAGGCTCAGGTAAGAGCTCCGTCGGAAGAAAGCTTGCCGAGCGGTTAGGCTGTCGATTCTATGACGCGGACGACTTTCACAGCCAGAGCAACATAGACAAGATGACGCGCGGCGAGGCACTAACCGATGAGGATCGCGCGCCGTGGTTACAGAGTATGCGCAAAGCTATCACTCACTGGAACGATCTCGGTGAGTCGGCGGTTCTAGCTTGCTCGGCGCTCAAGCGCTCCTATCGCGAGACCTTAATCGGCGGACTAAACAACGCCGTGCTGGTCTATCTGAAGGCCGGCGCCGAAACAATCTCAGCCCGACTAAAACAGCGCCAGGGACACTTTATGAAAGCCAACATGTTGGCAGGACAGTTTTCAACCCTGGAAGAACCGGACGACACAGAAGCCATCATTGTCGATGGAGCAAAAACAATTGAAGAAATTGTCGCTAAGCTGTCATCACAACTGAAAGCAGCAAAATCAGAGAGCTAAGGATACTTACCGGACATAAAGGAAGATCATTAAAGAGGCTGTCAAGCAATTGAAGCCGCAGATTATGAAATGATAAACTTGCCTACAAAGTCAAATCAAAAAAGTCTCGTCGAGCCCGCAAGGGTTTGAGCCTTTTCCTGCAAGCGGAATCCCTCTCGCCGATAACAACGTTGCTCCGGAGTGAGCGGCGTGTTTCCGGTTCTGCCTTATCGAAAGCGGTCAAATGGAAGATTTAGCAGTGGTGGCATTGGGCTGTCTCTTGCACGACATCGGCAAGATAGTTCAACGCGCGGACGATACGCCACTCCGGCAGGGGCACTCACGATTCGGCGCCGACCTGATTCAATCCGCCGGCTTGCTGAAGGAAAGCAAGTATTGGTCTCTCGTTTTCGAAAGCATTCGCTATCATCACGCTAAGTACATAGAGGAACGGGCACATTCGCAGCTGTCCGCAAGAATCGCTTGCGAAGCCGATAAGTTTGTTGCCGAAACGACCGCTCGCGATGCAGCAGGCTTTCCATTGGAAGAGACGGAGTATCCGACTGAAATCAAATGGGAGCGTCACCGCAAACTCGATTCAGTATTTGCACTCTTGCAAACAGCCAATGGCAAAGAACCCGCGCGAGCTTACTTTCCGCTAGCCCTGCTCGAGGGCAGACGGATAACGTTGCAACGGTGTCCTCACCCGGAAGAAACAAAGATCGAAGATCGCGCGCCAGAATGTTACTCGCACATGCGCGACCTCGCAGTGTCACCCATAGTGGCATACCTGCAAGGGCGCGATCCGCGTTCGGCCTTGCTGGTCAATGACGTGTCTCGTTACTTGGAAAATCATTTGAGCTTTGTTCCTGCTGAGTGCGTGACCGACGAACCTTGCTACATATCTCTTTTCGACCATATGTCTTTGAGCGCCGCTACCGGCAGCGCAATCTACCTCTGGTTGAAAGAGATGCACCCGGAAGCGCTCATCGGCGAAAACAAAGAACTACCCGATAAGGGCACGCTGGAAAACTCTCCCCTGTTTCTGATTTTGACAGCCCGGGTCCAAGGTGCCCGCAGGTTCATTTTCGAAGGCGGCTGTCACGCGCAGGCACGCGACAGGAGCACAGCCAAGACTGCCATGTGCGGACCGCCGGCCATGAAAGCCAGAGCCCGCTACGTGGACCTCTTCCGGGAGTGGATGGCGGAACAATTCTTGCGGGCGTGCGGACTCACGCGGAACAACTTGCTTCTTTCCTCCGGAAATCAATTTTTTCTCCTGCTGCCGAATACTCCGCAAACTTTGGCGATGGCCGCGCGTATGCAAGTGCGCGCTAACGAATGGTTGCTTGAGACACTCGGCGGACTAATGCATCTGGTGCTCGATTGCACCGAAGTAAACGACAACGATCTCAGAGTGCAGCACGACGTAAAATCGAATCACAAATCTCTCTTCGAGCTTACTGCCGAAAAAATGCAGTCTTCTAAGGAGCCGTACCGCGGAATGCTGAAGTCTGTCTTTGCGGAACGCAAGCCGCACCGACAGTGTTCAATGTGCGGGCAAGACCGATTACCGACGGATGTCAACCCCGACAGCGTGCATTGCCTTGTTTGTGTCGCCGTTACAACTGTTGATTCAGTGGCAACCGAATTTGATTCCATGCTCGAAGCTCCTTACCGGCTCTCGGGCACCGCCACAACGACCGGAGCCTTCCCGATCTGGAATCAAGCAAGCGCAAAATTCGAAACCGGCGCACTTTCTCTTTCACGGGATGACGATGCTTTACTCGTAGCAACGCCACGCGGTCTTCCCTCCCCAATCCGCACAACAGTCATTTTCGGTCCGTTCGCAGTAATGCACGCAAGGATCACGCAGCCCCCCGGCTCAGAAAAGGTTTCAGCGGCATTAAAACACTCGTTCCAGCGCGAGCTTATTCTAAAACGATACATCGAGCGCTTCGTTCGCAACTACATTGATGAGTTCAAAGCCGAAAGAGATCCGGCTCCGTTTGCTCGCATCGAACGCATTATTTGCTCACCAGAAGATCTGGTATTCACCGGACCGGCGGACAAACTGATTGATTTCGCCATTCAGTTTCAACAACGCCTGCATAAGTTCAGTTCTGGAACCCTGACACTGAGTTGCGGTGTGGCCGTAACACGCGATGCAAACCGCAGATACGCCTTACAGAAACTGGCCATAAGGGCTGAGGAGCTAGACCGCATCACAAACAGCGGCATGTGCGTCGATTTCGACACTGAATCACCCGGCAGCTCACATGTGCAGGCAGTCAATTGGCACGACTGGCGTCGAGAAGTGCGCCCGCTCATGCACGACCTGCAAAGACTTAAAAGTCGCAATACAGCAGCAGCTCCACTCTGGAACAAGATGCTGAATTTTGTACTTGGCTCCACTTCCGGTTCCTTCTATCAACTGCTATACACGGTTGCGCGCGTCGACGAGCGAGCACCGGACTTACAAGCCGATCCTTTATGGCAACGATTCAAGCGTCACAGGCTCCTGCCGCTCGGAAGCCGCAACTCAGACCCGCGACAGCGCCAAATTTTAGCGGCAGCCTTGCTTTGGGTCGAATTGACCCGAAAAACGAACCATAGCAATCCTGTTTCATCAGCAGATTCGAACGCGGAAGTCCTTGATCCCGCTGCCGATGTCGAACCGCCAATGATGGCGGAAGAAGAGCCGGACACCTTGACGGTGGGAGGGGGATAAATGAGTAACGAGCAGCAAAAAGCCGACGGGGGCAGCGGTGAACAAGAAGGTGGCGGCGCCGAAAGCCCGAACCGCGCCGCACAGCAAAACGACAGTGAACGTCCCGTTAGCGGCCAGCAGCAAGTCGGCGGTGAACGCCATGGCGGCGGAGAACGCTCAAGCGGGAGCAGCGGACGACCGGGCGGCGGACGCCAAGGCAGCGGTGGTCGCCAGGGTGGCAATCGCGAAGGCGGTGGCAATCGCGATGGCAGCGGGAGAATGCGCCCGAAAGGTCCGGGGCAACAACAGCCACAACGCTCGCAACAAAGACCGCAAGCCCCCAGACCTGCTCTTGTTAGCGGAAAGCTTGTTGAACTTTTCCGCGCTGGTGAAGAATCAACCCAAGACCTGGTCCAGCTTGCACACGACTTCGCATCACAGACCGGTCACGTAAAGCATCATCAATTGCGCAACTTGCTCGATTTGGTAATTTGGGCGAAACAAAGCCATCACGAAGGCAAAGACTCCATCCTGGCGGCTCCCGTAAAGGGACGCCTGGCGTGTCTCCGTCCACGAGTGGCCTACATGGCTGCTCGCGAGCGGGGACTACTTTCCTTACGTGACGAACTCGACCTGCTGCTTAAAGATAAGGAAGCATTCACTCGCGGAGCCGACCTCGATAGACTCTACACCTTCGTAGCAGCCGTAGTGGCATACCATAAGTTTGAAGAAGTCACACGCGAACATCAACGAAGCAAGTAGAGGAGACGAAAATGCCTTTTGCCGGAAGACTAACAATTCGCGGAACGATCACGGTACTGAGCGGCTTACACATAGGCGCTGGAATCACTGGCGGCATCGGACTGATCGATACTCCGCTTGTTCGGGATCCACTAACTCGTCGCCCGATCGTACCGGGCTCATCCCTCAAAGGTCGCCTGCGCCACGCGTTGGAACTGTTGGTTGGAGCACATCATCCCGAGGTGTCAAGACTCTTCGGCGCTCCAACCGATCACAGTTCGAAAGAACGCACAAGACTTTTCGTCAGAGACGCAGTATTGACGGCTCAATCAGCCTCCAAACTTGAATCCATGGATACAGACTCACTGTATGTAGAGATCAAGTCCGAAAACAGAATCAATCGGGCCAGCGGCGTCGCTGAACACCCCCGGCAAATAGAACGACTCCCGGCCGGAGCAATTCTGAATCTGGAAATGGTCTACAACCCTGACTCAACCGATCAAGTCAGCGACGATCTGCAAAACCTGGCAGCCGCGCTGGACTTTATCGAAGACGAATACCTCGGCGCAAACGGATCCCGTGGATACGGCAAAGTAGCGTTTCAAATTTCCAGCCTTGAGTGGAAATCGCTGGATCACTATAAAACGCGCCAACGCGCTAACGCGAAAGACGCAACGACCAGCTGGGTGCAAGAAGCAGTTGAACTAGTAAAATCTCCGGCAACAGCGGGAGCCTGAACTTGCAAGTTTATGAAGTGTCGATTAACTTTGCGTCTGTTCCGATAACAGGAAACGTTTCAGCGTCAACAATTACGCCCGCCCTGCCTGCAGACCGCTTCTTTTCCTGGCTATCGCTGGGCTGGCTTCAGTTGTTCGGGATTGAGGACTACAGCTCAACACTGCAGTCATTTTTGTCCGGGACCCCGTCATGGCGACATTCCGACCTCTTTCTGCACACGGCTGACTCCGTTTGGCTCCCGGCGCCGCGATGGACACCAGATGCTGCGTTGTGGCGAAAAACTGGTCGCGCATCTCGCCCGGGCAAAAGTGCCGCAACCGATATGCCGGACACTAAGGACGTACAAGGCGAACAAGCAGAACAAAATCAGCAGAGTGAACGTTTCGCAGCGGATACGGTAGAATCGCCAAAGAAGGATGCCCCTGCAAGCGAACCAAACGCTAAGCAATCGACTACGTATTCGCTAAGAGATTCAGGATCTGTGGCGTCGCCTGAGCAGCTATCAGACTCAAACACGTTAGTCTGCGCAGAAGCATTCCTTGCCGCTGTTCAGCAGGGTCGACCGATTCGGCGACACGAACTGCTCACCGGTGTTAACAAAGAACCGCTCAAGGACACTTGCAGTTATCATGGCTGGTTGGCGACCGACGATGTAGCCTTGATCGAAAAACTAAGGGCGTGCATCGAGTTTATGTCCGATGAAGGATTGGGCGCGAACCGAAGCACCGGCAACGGTGCCATTAAGTCTGCATCAATTAGCGCGACTGAGCTATCTGAGAAATTACAACCAGGCAACGAACGAAAGTTCACAAGGCACGTTATACTATCCGCATGTTGCCCAACTCCCGAGTTTATCGAGCAGTTAGAAGCAACCACACCCGGTTCCAATAATTATTCACTTGCATACAATTCCGGCTGGGTCTATGACGCGGACGGTAGGGCGACGGCTTTTCGCAAACCAGTTACATGCGCATTTGAAACTGGCAGTGTTTTTTCATGCAAACCGGAGGGACGCTTAGTCGAAGTCGGAAGCGAAGAACATCCTTCGTTTCGTTATGGTTTTCCATTCGTCCTATCTGTCTAGAGGTCTCTGCAATGCCGGTTGCCGCACGAAACTCCCGACTGCAAACTTGCAAGCTCAAAGCGGAAACGTGGACCCATGTGCATGTTGGTTGCGGAAAAACACTGAGTCGGTGGGAATACTACTTCGACAAAGACAGGCTGGTACTTCTCGATTATGCAAAGTTGGCGGACGAAGCAAATCGCTCTCCCGACCTTATCGACAGAATGGTTGAAGCTGCCCGGGATCCAGGAGGAAGCTTGCACGCATTCCTGCGGACAAGAGATCTTCTAACGAAGCGGAAGCTCGCCGCTGCTTACAGATCGTTGCCGGAATATCTCGCGAAGCTCGACGAAGAAGACAGGCAAATTCGCAATCTCAAACTGTTCTCCGGCTCGCCTCGCTGCTATGTACCGGGCAGCTCGATCAAAGGCGCCTTACGTACGGCTTACATGTCCGACCGAGTTTCCCGCAGCAAAGACAAGCAAGCTATATTCGCCAGAGAAGCCGACGATGAATCTGTAAGCTTCAAGAATTTTCAATTTAACATCGGTCGTCCTTTTCGCGATTTGCGTTCGCTGGACAACGATCTCTTTCAGAGCATTATTGTTCGAGACACTACGAACTTTTCCGACAAAGACATCGGTATCGCGGGGATCAACATCTTTGCGCGACAACGCCCGAACATCAAGGGAGAGAAGAAAAGCCCCCTTGCTGATGAGGACGAATACTGCGAAGTGATTCTTTGCCAAAGTAAGTTCGAAATTGAAATTGTTTTGCGCACGGAAAAGCTTCGCAACAAGCCAGTAAAATCGGCAGTGGATTTGCTTGAAACCGCCGACCGGTTTTACCGGCGTGTCTGGGAGTTCGAAAAAACAAATCAAAGCGAACTTAAGCGCCGAAAATCAGATGTGTCCGACTTTTACCTGGACGAAGGGACAAAACCGCCGGATGACTGCTACCTGCTTCGCATGGGACACGGCACGGGTCAACACGGCACTAGCCTTCTCATAGACTACAAAGAGCATTACGCAGCAGAACACGGTAACGCAGCCGATGCACCGCTTCGGCACCCGTCAATTTATCGCAAGAATCCCAGAATGAAAGCGCGTACGCCGTACCCGTATTCAGCACGTGCAGCAGCCGGAGGAGGAGTTTCCGAAAGACAACCGCTTGGATGGATCGTAATTGCAAAGGACATGGTGGTCGAAAATGATTGAGCGCTACGAAATTCTTCTGGAAGTTCAGTCCGAGCAAGATCCGCTGTGGCGATCACCGGCCCGCGGCACATTGATGCACGGCCTTATCATGAGCGAAGTCGGCGCCGACTCATTGCACTCCGGCGCGTCTTCCGTCAGACCATATACGCAACACCTCCAAGCACTGTCGCCAGGGCGCTACGTGTGGACAATCAACACACTAGGCGAAGCCGCCGCTCCGCTTGCAGATTGGATCACCAGCGAACAAAAAAAACTTTTTCTCGAGCACTACAACCTGGAACTACAAGTCGGCGAAGTAAAGAAGGTCTTTTCGAATACCTATTCCGAGTTCATGGATAGTGCCTTTGAACAAATGCCACCGAAGTATGTCACGTTCGAGATTGTCACACCCATGGTATTCAAGAAATCCGGTCAGCAAAACGTGTGGCAATGGCCCGAAGCACGACTAATGGTCCAAAGTGCACTCTCGCGTTGGAACTGTTTTGCTGAAACAGCAAAACTGGACGACCCGCAGATTCTTGAAGATATCTCCTCAAAAGTGCAACCATCCTCATTCCAGGTAAAATCGCAACACGTCTCGATGGACGGCGTAAACTTCGCGGGAACCGTGGGCAAAATTTCATTCGTCGTACAAAATCGCACTGAGGTGCGCCAGATTCTGAATCTTGCCGGCAAATACTCAGAGTTTTGCGGCTTGGGTGCAAAGACAGCGATGGGTCTGGGAGCAGTTCGCTTCTTGGCTTCAGAAGTTTCGCGCCCGGTAAAGCAGCGCAACTGGCGTGAGCATGAAGGTCAACAGCTGGCCGGTTAGACCGTAAGGTTAATGAATCCGAAATTGGCGCGACAAATAGCTCGCGATCAGGTAAATTGTGATCAGGTGCTTGGTAGTAGTATTCGCAACGAAGGATTGCAGGCTTCTCCATCTGGAGACGGAGCCTAAATAATTCAGCTCTCCTTTCGAATGACGATTTTTTTCTACCTCCCCGTCAGGGGACGACGCTACCAAGCACCACTTTTCATTCCGCCACACACACACCTCTACGGAACGCCCAAACTCAGCGAGTAGCCTTAAGGGCTAGAACGTTCCAAACGAGCTGCACCGACGTCGCCATTCATGAAATCAGAGATACTGCCTGGATTTCGGAAGGCCAACGGTGAGCCAGAGACGCGCCTGATAGGTCTGCGCTTGCTGGATAGAAGGTCTGCACTACAATATAGTAGTGAACGAGGCGTCTTCGAAAAATGAACTACAAGCGTAAACACATGTTAGTGGCCGCAGCTCTGGCCTTACCTTGCGCGTTGTTCTGTCTCAACCTCGCTTGCGCAGGTCCCGACGAAGCAGAAGCTGAACCAGAGACTGTCGACCAGTTTTCCAGCAACGTTTCCGGTGCTCTTGCCTTACTTCGCACAGCCAGGATTACCGGCAATTCCGATTTGACCTGCAAAGCAGAAATTTTTCTAGACGACTGTATTACAGCTGAGATCAAGGCTAAAAACCCTCCTGCAGTTAAGGAACAACTGTTGCAGGTAAAGAGAGGATTAGCCCTACTTTGCACGGAACAACTTCCAACAAAATCAGAAGCACAGGCTTTGGAACGGAAGTTGGAACTTCAGCTCAGCCAACTTCTTGAGAAGCATAATGCAGACAAAGTCGGATTCGCCGGAGGGCTGCTGGCACCGGTATCAGCTGCGGTGCTCGGGTTTGTCCTCGGCGCCTTGGCGATGACAGTTCTGAATAAACGTCAGAAAGCAACAGCGGATTTGGCGAAGCCGGTCGAACCGGTAAAGGTCGCCGTGGCCAGCCCCCCCGATCCTCGGCTGCAGCGAAGCATCAGCCAAAGCTATTCGATGATAGATGAAATACTACCTTTGGCCACGGCTTCACGCGATCTTGCGTATTTCGATAATGTCCCCATGGGGTTGGTATCGGTGAACGAGGATGGCACGATTCGTTCGGCGAATGCTCGCGTAGCGGCAATGATTGGAGCGAAAGTATCTCAGTTGACAGGTAAATCGATTACGGACCACCTGTCATTAGACCCGCAAGGCTTTGGCAATTCGGATACTTACGCCGAGCTCCGCCGGAGCTTTAATTCAGGCACTGCTGAAGGATGGCTCAAGAATTCAGAGGGACAATTGATTCCGGTAGACCTCTCAAGTGCGGACTTTGCAGCACGCAACAAGCAGGGCACCTTGATAAGCATTCTGGATCGAAGCGCCCGGCAAGAGATGGAAGACCTGCGCAGACACTTTGTCTCAGTCGTCAGCCACGACCTGCGAACACCGCTTACCTCACTCGGGTTGTTCTTTCAAATCTTGCGCCAATCCAATTCCTTCGACTCGGAAGATTATAGAGAAGCCGTTGTCGATGCAGAACACGAAACAGGCCGACTAATTAAGTTGGTAACCGATCTGCTAGACATAAGCAAGCTGGAGTCGGGAAAATTCTCTCTCGACGTCACAAGCGTAGAAGCATCAACCTTAGCGGGCGCAGCCGTTAGCAGCGTAACACAAGTAGCGAAACAGAAAAATGTAGCTATAGAAGTGAATTGCACCACAGCAGCCATCGCAGTCGACCCGGACCGAATAATCCAGGTCCTGGTCAACCTTCTTTCGAACGCATTGCAGTTCACGCCGCCCGGCAGCACCATCAAGCTCCAGGGTGCCATTACTGACGGTGCAATGGAGTTTGCCGTCGAAGACGAAGGTCCCGGGGTTCCGGAGGCAGAACGCGAGCGCATCTTCGATCGCTTCGTGCAGGCCACGAAACAGAGGAAAGAAGGCGCAGGACTGGGTCTGGCAATATCAAACTTGATTGTTCAACAGCATGGGGGCACCATTTCCGTTGAAGGCGCGCCCAACAAGGGCGCGATTTTCAAAGTCAGAATTCCGCTGAACCAACGATAGCAGCAATAGTCGCTACTTCGATGTCTTTTCGGGCAATTCCGCTTCCTCATAGTCCGAAGATTCACCGGTGGCCGCACCGAGGAAGTTAGCCAACGCCTTCGCATCTGAACCGCGATAAACAAGAGGATCACGGTCCTTATATAGAATTCCCACGGAGGGGAACCCGGTTACCCTGCAGCGTTTAAGAAGCTCCCGGTCTATATCTGAATCAGGTTTATTTAACCGGCTCACGCTCGTAACCAGAATCGGAGTGCACTTACTGTTTGCAATTCGCCGAACCCGAGATTCTGTCAGTAGGGGTCCCTTAGTCCGCAAGCAATGCAAATCGTTTACTTGATTAAAGTAAACGAACAAGGGTTTCTTAGCGGACATCTCCGCCAGTGCCTTTGCCTTGTCTCGCTCCCAAAAAATATAGCCGCCGCCATGCTCGTCAAATGAGATCGGCAGCGATTGTCGTTTATCCCGAGTCAAAAACTCCTTCAGATCACCAGGATAGCTAAAGTATAGATTGTAGTCGGCGATAACGGTTCCATGATCAACATTCCAGCCGTCCGGCATTACTATCGACAAACATGGCACATCAATTCCCGTGCGCCGGTCAAGAAACTGCTTTCCAACTACGTCCTCATTACTCTTTTCCGATGTGCCTCGAGTATCTATCAATTTTACGGGGACAAATTTCTCTGCTATGTTCCTGGCATTAGTTTCGTCCTGCAGGCGTCGCTCCGCCCGTTGGCAGCTCGCGCAGTCGTCGCCGTGAGTTGTGAACAGCAACACAGGCTTCGACGGAGCGACCTTCGATTCAATGGTTTCCTCAAAGGACTTCCAGGCAATTCGTGAAACTGACTTGTTCTGCGATACGCTTGCCCAGCCGTCACACGTAAATCGTCCAACGGACGAAAGCAGTACTGCGACTACAAGCCATCGCGGAATCTTGTTGCACTGCTCAGGCATTGCCATACCCTACTTCTCGTCTGTTGATTGTCCACACCGCAAGCAACAAGGCCAGTCCGACGTTTGACGCGTAGGAGAAAAGCGTATGCGGTGCCAACGTAGCATCCAGAGGGAACCGGATATACGGAAAGAGCAAGAACCACAGCGGACCGGAAATTACTGTACAAACTTCCTTCAAGAGATGCTGCCCCTGAGCCGCCAGCAGAATCCATCCGTGCTCTCCACCAGTCTTCATTGGTGCCATGGTACTGACGGCCAACGATATGAGCGCCGTGCTGAATGCCATGCTGAAGAGCGTCAGCTCCGAAGTCGCTGCACCAATTGTCGAACACAGAATCAAAAGCGACGATGTTCCCAGAGTCAAGAGAAGAGACGTAAGAATGGTGCTAAGAAAATCCGACCAGACGATGAGGTCGGGTCTGTTAACCAAATAAACCAACAGTGTCAGAAGTCCCACGCCCAGATTTACAAGCCAAACTCCCAGACCCAGGGCCAACCATTTTGAAAGAACGTAAGTGCTTCTCTTGATCGGGCGCGCAAAAATAGTGGCAAGCAATCCCTGCTCGCGTTCTCTGGCTATAATTCCCGTCGAGAAGTTGAACAAGAGACCGGCGCCGGTGACAAGGAAGGTCAATCCATTGAGCGAAGACATTTCTCCGTCCGGCGATAGCACCATGCTGAGTGAAGGAAGAAATACAGCAGCGACCACAATCAATAGAACTGCGGTAACCCTCATCGGGCTTCGCATCCAGCCTACCCATGTTGCCCAAATCAGTGTACTCATGATACACCCGCTGGTTTGGTCGCATCAGTCGAACCCAAAAACATGCGTTCCAATTTATTGTGCTTCGGCACGGCTTCCACCAAAGGCAAATCTTTCCGGACAATGGCTTTTAGCAAGCGAACATTGTCGTCATCGCACTCAACCAGAAACTCTGCGTTTTCGTTCCAGGTATTCTGCAATGTCAGCTCAAGATCAACAGCAATCTGTTCCAATTTGAGCAACATATCGGATTCGATTGTTCGCTGAAACCGCAGTATTACGGCTCGACCGATACTGTTCATTTGCTCCAGCAAATCGGTGTTCACAGCGCGACCATGTTGAACAAACACCATTCGTTCACAGATTTTTTGCACCTGATCTAGTTGATGGGAATTCAGTACAAGGGTAATGCCCTGATTTCGTACATCCGTCAAAACCGTGGTCAACTCCAGCACGCCACCAGGATCTATACCAGATGTCGGCTCGTCCAGAAACAAGTACTTCGGCTCGGCAATCATCGCTTGCGCGATCGCCAGACGCTGCAACATGCCTCTTGAGCATTTGCCGACCGGCAAAGTCCACTTAGATTTGTCGAGACGAACAAGAGATAGAAGTTCTTCAATTCTTACGTTCTGTTTTCCAGCCGGCAATCCGGCCAATTGGTAGTGAAATCGGAGAAACTCCAACATCGTGAAGTATTCCTGGAAGTTCAGACGCTCGGGAACGTACCCAATCAGTCTACGCACAACGGTAGAATTTGGATTATGTCCTTCAATTTCGACCTTGCCGGCATCAGGATAGATAAAGCCGAGCAAGCAGCCCATAAGTGTAGTTTTGCCGGCGCCGTTCGGACCGATAACGCCCACGGCCTCGCCCGGCGAAACGGTTAGCGAAATGCCGTCCAGAGCTTTCACAGACTTCTCTCGCATCACCGGCATTGAGATCCCCATCAGTCTGAGAGCTCTGCCGCGAAAGGTTTTATGAACGGACTCGACGTGAATGCCTTGCAACTCTATTGTTCCGCAACGGAGAAGCCTACACAGCTTCATTACCCCAGCAGGAACAGATCTACACCCTATTTGCAGAAATACAAACAAGGAGCGACCGCTGGCAGCCGCTCCTTGAGGATGGATGAAACAGAATGATCAAGCAAGAGACGAGGTTAGATCGCCTTCAATACAGCGGCATGAGCGTTCGGCAAGCCGAATCCATAGTACGGGGTGTATTCTTGTCCACCGGCTTTATAGCGGGTTTGGACCAGAATTCTTTCGATGTCCGTATTCTTGAGCGTAGGCTTGCGACCCAAAACCATTGCCGCAACAGCAGCGACGCACGGTGCAGCGAACGATGTCCCGCTAACTACGGTCACGCGACCGGCGGCATTGGTGCAGTAGATATTGGAAGCGGGCGCAGTCAACCATACATTGCTACCGTAATTGGAGTAACTAGCCAGGCTGAATAGCGGATTAAGTCCGGAAACAACCATGATGTTAGGCGAAAGCGGAGAACTGTCCTGCATGCCATCATTACCGGAAGACACGATTAGAAGTCCGTTCTTCTTGTTGTGATACCAGTCTGCGATATTGTGAAATGCCGGGTGATCTTGCCTGTTGGACAGCGAATGAGGCGGGGCGGCATTTGCACTCAAGTTGAGAATGCGAATACCTTTCTTGCCCGCGAAGTCGATACCGCGGATGATGGCAGCTTCGCTAATCTCACCTTTCGCATTGGAGATCTTGATCGGGTAGATCATTGCGCCAGGTGCAACTGCAGCACCGTTTATCTTGTTATTGGTTTGCGATGCGGCCGTCGAACTGACTAGCGAACCATGGTCCGTCGAGGCAGATTGTCCCATTTTGTTGGCTACGGCATCATAGCCAACATAGGCCTTGCCCTGCATGTCACGCGCTCTGTAGTTAACGCCGGTGTCCATAACACCGATGATAGCGCGGTTACCGTTGCCGTTGGGTACCTTCCAGGCAGCGGCAGCATTAACACCGGGAATGTGCCATTGTGCCGGGAAGAAGGGATCATTCACCGCCGGCGGTGCTACGACATCCACTTTCATTTTCCAGTTGCGCTGAACAACAGCAATGTTCTCATCTTTCGCGAGCTGGCGTTCGGTCTCAACCATCTTGCCCTTTTCGGTTTGCACGACATAGACCAACGAACCGGCTTCGCCAATGGTTTCAATAACGGTACCATGTACTTTCTGCATGGATTCGCTGAAGTCGTCCTGGTCGGCAGTTCCGGAAGCCATCACGAGAAGCTGGTCGGCGACGCAATCGGCAGGGCGAGTGGCACGAGGAGCGGGGAGCGCTTTTGGTAAGTTGAGTTGCGGCTCGGCGGCAGAAACCGGCGCAAAAGAAGTAACTGCAGTAAGTGCCAATACGGCGGTTAACGAACACAGGGCGACTTTGTTTGCCTTCGATACTTGGAACATCCTGACTTCCTCCATTTTGCCGTAAAAAGACCATCCAGCTTGGTCTTACGGCGTTTTCCTTAGCTTCAGGATACGTTTTCAAATCTAACCAAGTCTTGGCTACCGGCTATTGCCTACTACACGCCACCGTTTTTCACATCCACAGAAGACGCCCGGCTCAATGGTCTTTCGGGAATCGATGCGAGAATGTTCCCAAATAGCATTCAACAAGAATCGGATACTGCGATCCGCAAAGTGTTCGGTCTGCGCACTTCGACAGGGTTGTCCGAAGAAAAAAAACCGCGACTGAAATTCAGTCGCGGTCTCGAATATTGATGTAATCCAAGTATTAGAGAGACTTGGGAGCTTCTTTCGCAGCCGTGGAAGTTTTCTCCGGAGCTTGCTTGTCTTTGTTGAATGGATTCAATTTGCCGAAAGTGTTTCCTATCGCGGTAAATCCGGATTTGGGAACGCCAGCCAACTTTTTGAAACCTGCGACCGGTCCACCATCGGACTTCGGCGCAACTGCGGAAGCGTTCATTGGGACCGCCGGTCGCAATCCTTCAGCGGCTCCGACTGCCGCGGTCGAGCTGTCGGAGGCAGCGCCCGATGCGGAAGATGACGGAGTAGAAGCCGCTAACGCAGTAGTTTTCGGCTTCGGCGCTTTCCCGCCAATTCCGATAGCCTTGGGAAGCGAAGCGACCTTCGCGCCGGCGGCCTGAGTTCCATCAACCAGTTTGCCGCCAGCAGACTTGAATCCCTTCGCTACACTAGCGGTGCCGCTCTTCATAGCGCCTCCGGCAGACATGAAACCACCGGCAACGGCTTTATTCATGCCGGAGAACTTTTCGCCGATTCCGCCCAATGCGGAGCCTTTCTTCTCTTCCTTCTTCGGTTGTTCCGCTACTTTAGCCGGAGCACTTGATGCTGGCGTGGACGAATGCGTCGATGAAGCGACTTTGTTGTCGGCAGAAGCGGAATCATTTTTGCCGCCTCCTAGTAGTTTCGAAGGAAGCGCCGCGGTACTGCGGAACACGCCGGCAGTACCTGAAGCAATCTTGCCCCCGGCAGCTTTAGCCCCCTTGCCCAATCCGGCAGTGCTTTGCTTGACACCGTCGAATACTACGTCGAACGGTCCGGCGATACCATTTTGTTGGTTTTGAACCGACCGGTGCAGAACTTCACCGTTGGAACTAGCGGACTCCTCGGTCTTTTTCTTCTTCGTCTTCTTTCTGGCAAGCGTGGCTTCGCGCTCTTCTTTGGTCGGCGCTTGGATATAAGAATAGGGATCTAACGGCGCAGATGACCCGCCGGCCCACGCCGCGCTTCCAAATCCGAAAAACATTGCTGTCATCACAATCGGCAGAGTAACGTTGACAACTCTCATCCGTGAACACCCCTTTAGAATTAGGTCCGCCCCTTTATAGCACACCCATCTTTTCGAAGTAGGAGAAAGCTTTAAGTTGCTAAGCGTGCAAAACACCCCAACGTCATACCTTTTCCGCATTTCACCCTAGGTTGACTCAAATGTTTATAAGCAACTGACAACCCGAAAGGGCTTACAGCCAATGCATATACTGCAATCAGACCTGTAACGGAAACGATAGAATACAAACGATAAAGGGAATGAAACCGGGGGCGCCCGGGGGAGTTTTATGCGAAGCGACAGCGAGATAAAGACCAAGATAGTGGAGCTTCTGGGGATTCAGGGAGAGCAGCGCACTGAATTGATCCAGGCAATGGACAAGCTGGACATCACGGCACTGCAGCTTGGACAGGTAGACACTCATTCCGTACGAGGCATGTTGTCGGCACTTTATTGGACACTGGGATACACATTCGCAGACATTCGCGAACATCTGGTCGAGCGCTCGCTTTCGGCAAGAGGTCCGTCCTATCAGCCAGGACGAGAAACAATGCAAGGAATGCGTGCTTTCACCGAGAGCGAAGAGTAGCCTCGGTCCGACATATCCCGTACCTTAATTCCATTCCAATTTATAAAGCTGGTACAACCGGGTTACTGACGCAGTAATCGGGGAATGATTATAATGCTGGATAGTGCGTCGTTTAGAAGGTACGAACATGGCAGATTTGACAGGACAATGGTTCTGGGTTGTTTCGATAATGGGTCTCTGGGTCGCGGCTTGCGGCGGACTTGGTGCCTATCAAGTGTTTTTCTCCGGCGAGCTTGACGCCGAAGAATCTCCCGCTGAAGCACCTGCTCACTAGCCTGCTTTCTTCTTAACTATTTCCACCGAGCAAGGCGCGTGTGCCACCACGGCCTGCGAAACGCTGCCTAGCAAGAATTTTTGAATGCCGCTACGTCCGTGCGACCCCAGCACTAAGAGGTCGGCCCCCCAAACGTGAGCCGTATCAATAATGGTATCTTTAACGCGGCCTTCCTTTAATTCGAAAGACACGTAGTCGCTTCCGAATTTTTGACGAAGCCGCCTTACGGCTTCGTCGCCAAATTTTTCATACTCTTTGCGAACAGCGACCTGAAAATCCAGCGCGTCCTGAATTGTAGAGGGATCCCAGCCGGCGTAATCCGGATGAAACGGCTCCAAAACAACCAGCACCTGCACATGGCTTTCTTCCGGCCATGGGCGTTGCAACACGGATTCCAATGCGTCTCTGGAATGAGGTGAATCATCCATTGCAAGCATGATTTTCATTTTGAAAACTCCGGTTCGAAATACGCCTGGCACAACACTAATTATAGACGCGCAAAAGTCTTCATCACAAACATCCCCCGGCCGCACGCTCAGGTGCTACGCTCCTCACCCCGAAGCACGACCGGTGTTTATGACACTGCCGCTGGCACCGGCACGACCGAAGGCACCACGGACGCACCACTACAACTAACATCCGAAAAAGCGTAACACGCGTAGTTGATTGGTATACAGGCATTGCGAGCCATCGCCCAGATCAACATTCACTTTCTGTTAATAATTACTTGTGCGTACGAAGGTTGTCCTGTAGCATCATGTAATCGACTCAAATCAGGCGGCGCACAGAACGCTGCATAAAGCAGGACCCCACCGTGCAAACTTCTTTCTTTAGCTTTTGGTTTTTTGAGGTTCATCCGGAATGAGCCAGGAAGCTCGCGTTTAACCGGATGGACCGCAGACTGAAACTGCGGTCCTTTTGTTTTTTAGGAGTTCGCTCAATGAAATTATGGCTGTTCAACTTTTCCTTTATCAGCAGAGAAAGTCCCGGGTGACTCGCTCTTCCGTCAAGGATTTGCATTTACCCGGGACTAGAGGTTCCGGGTTTTTTATTACTACTGTTTGAGCGCGCCTGAATGCCGCTCGTAAGGAGGAATCGTGGAAGGACTCAAAGTTAGCAAGCTCGATAAATCAACAAGTATTATCAAAGTTTCGGAACGCTGTTCAATCGGTGGAAAAGCACTAACCATAATCGCCGGTCCCTGTTCGGTTGAGAGTAGTGCACAAATGGAAACGGTTGCATCCACACTTGCTTCCGGACCGGTACAAATGATCAGAGGCGGCGTTTACAAACCAAGAACGTCGCCTTACGCTTATCAGGGCATGGGCGAAGACGGGCTAACCGTGCTCGCAAATGTCCGACAGAAATACAACGTACCGGTCATTACCGAGATTATGTCGAGCGAACAACTCGCAGGAGTCGATGCGTGCGCCGACATGCTGCAAATTGGCAGCCGCAACATGCAAAACTATGAACTGCTGAAGTCGCTGGGCCGCGCATCACGCCCCGTAATGCTCAAGAGAGGCTTATCAGCTACGATTGAAGAGTTCTTGCTCGCAGCGGAATACATCGTCAGTCATGGTAATCCCAACGTCATTCTCTGCGAGCGGGGAATTCGCAGCTTCGACAACTACACGCGCAATGTACTTGACCTCGGCGCCGTTGTCGCACTGAAGCAACTGACTCACCTCCCGGTTATAGTTGATCCAAGCCATGCCGCCGGAAAACGCGAATTAGTGGCCGACCTGGCAAAAGCAGCCATCGCGTGCGGAGCGGACGGACTCATGATAGAGTGTCATCCCGAGCCGGAGAAATCCATTTCCGACGCAAGGCAAGCACTCGCCCTGGAATCAATGCTTGAACTCATTGCAAGCTTGCGTCCAATAGCAAGAGCTGTAGGTAGGACGATGGAAGAGTGCATCGAAAAATCACATTCATCCGTAGTTCCGCTACCTGTCCGCCACCAATCCACCCGTTCGTCAAATTGGGGTAGACAGCAATGAGTCAACAACAGGCAAAACGCGTGACCAGCAGCGAGCAATACACCCGAATTCACAATCTTCGCAAAGATATTGACGCGGTCGACGCGGAAATTGCTCGCTTACTGGAGAAACGGTTTTCTCTATGCAGTGAAATCGGCAAGCTCAAGCGTGAGTTTGATTTATCTGTCGAAGATCCACGCCGAGAGATTGTTGTGCTGACAAGAGTGGCGGAAGCCACGGAAGACCGACAACTGCGAGAATCGGTCCTAAACGTGTATCGCATCATCTTGAAAGAAAGTCGCGAAATCCAGACTTAGTCTGCTCGTACACACCACCGGTGGAACCAACGCAATCTCAAGTCTGTCAACCTACGTAGCCCGAACAGCCCCTCATCTCGGGCTACGTAGGTTGGATTCGACGGACTAACTAATGCAATATATAGCAACGGACTACGACGGGACGCTCGCGTCCCGAGGGAAGGTTGCACCACGAGTGGTGACAGCACTAGCAGTATTCCAAGTGGTTCACTGAAATGATCAAAGACAACGAACTGGCGAAGAAGCGGCAAAGGTCGAGAAGAACACGAATCTGTCACCAAAGGAAAGTCGACAACAGATTAAACAAGCGATCGAAGAACGCTATACCTCAGCAGCTTAAAGCTTTTGCGTTTTCCTTCAGTTATCTTTCCACCCGTAAGCCGATTCCAGTGCAAGCGTTTGCAGCTTGGTCGACGCCGTTTCAGGTTATTTCACGTTGAGAGTTGAGTTAATCAACCACCGGAGAAGATCGGCGTTAGCTATACTAGTGAACGAGTATTGTTGACGAGCGAATTCTGATGAAATTAATAACTGCTGTCATTCAACCCAAGATGCTGGAGCGGCTCTGCAGCGCTTTGCGCAAAGCCAAAGTACCAGGCATTACCGTAGTAGAAGCGAAGGGATTCGGTCGAGAGACATTCTTGTCAGATTGGGATTTTGCCGGCTACCTCACTCCTAAGACCAAAGTTGAGCTGGCTGTCAACGACGACCAAGTCGAGGCACTGGTGGAACTGATTCAAAAAACCGTTACCACGGGAAAGAGCGGCGACGGAATGATTTTCATCACGGACGTACTTGGCTCGGTGCGTATCGGCAGCGGAGAATCCGGGGAAGTAGCATTGCAATAGATAGGCATAGAGCGAGCGACCATTGGGCATAATCTGTGCTATGCAAACAACTCTGGTGGTCGTCAGCGATACGCACGGCAAGTTAAGTAACATCAGCGTACCTGATGGCGATGTTCTGATTCACTGCGGCGACTTTTGCAAGTTCGGAAGTTTGTCCGAATTTGATCAGTTTTGCGCTGAGCTGGCGGCGTTGCCTCATCGCCACAAGATTGTAGTAGCGGGAAATCATGACTATATGATGGTGGCGGCTGACAGGCCGGCAGCGGAGAAAAAGCTTCGCCTTTCCGCAACCTACCTCCGTGATGAAGGTGTGGTCATTGAGGGCTTGAACTTCTTCGGCGTCGCGTGGCGTGGTCGTTCTATCTTCCGGGATGGACCATCGGTATGGGACACGATCCCAATTGAGACGGACGTCCTGGTAACGCATAACCCCCCGCTCGGAGTTTTGGACACAGCGGCGAACGGCAGTCACATCGGCTCAGAAGAACTACGCACCAATATCACCAGAGTCAAACCGCTGGTCCATTGTTTTGGTCACGTTCACTGTTCATATGGAAATCATCGACAAGGTGGAACACTTTTCGTCAATGCAGCGAATGCTGACGAGTCCTACCAACCGACGCATCCTGCAACAGTTGTGCGGGTCACGGACGGTGTTGCAGAGATTCTGACGCCGGTTGATCGGCGCTGCTGAATCCGGTCTGCTTGAGTGCGAACATCGCAATTACAATTGATTTACGCTCACGAGGACTACGGCCCGGGCGGCCACGAACTATTCCTTGGGATGAAATTTGATAGCCGACTTGATCGAATCCTTTTGTAGCTTCGCGAGCTCATCGGCCGAGAAAGGATCACCAGTATCTTGAGGAATCTTGTCTCTAACTTTCCGCGCGTCGGCTTCCAGCCCTGCGGCTACCAGAATATCGGCGAGATAGCGGCAACAATCGCTTAGCAAATACCGATCTTTAATCTGGTTCGATTCAAGCACCGACAGCACAGCTTCTAGTTGAGCGCGTGCATCAGATGCGGTGCCTATAGGATGGTCTTCCGACCAGAACTCCGCCTGAATAATTCTCCACTTCAAAGCCGGCAACGATGTCGGTCCACCGCTTTGTTCACACAGGGCAATCGCTCGTTTAATGATCTGATCCCGCTCTTCAAGCTGTTTCAACAAGGGTTTCTTGTCCCACCCATACATCAAGAATTGACACCACTGTAGCGAATCCAGAGTCGGCAGCAAGCTTACATCATCCTTACCGAAGGCTCGCTCCTGACCGTGCAGCAATTCCTGAAACACTTTCTTGGCGGGACCTGCGGGTCCCCGAGAACTCAACATAGACTGCCCCAGAGCCTCAAGCGCCGCAAAGTACTCTGCGCTGGTCTCGCCGCGAACCTGCAATGCACTATCGGCAGCTCGCCGAAAATGTGCGCCGGCCTTTCTGGTCTCGCTATTCTGCCAGCACCGCGCGATCTTCATCTGTACGTCATAGTAAGTGGGGTCTGAGTCCGGCAGAACAGCAGTTACTCTGTCAACAATCAGGGTGAACTCGAGCAGCGAACCATCCATACTCGCCATAGACAGCAGCCTATCCACAAGCTCGGTCGGCGAGGCAGACTTGAGCCACTTCTCAAATTCGGGATCAGGACCGAACAACGAATACACGGCAATGTCTCCTTGCGTTCGCTCTTGACGAACAGTAGTCCGGCGCACCAATCCGTTGGTAACTCAAGGTATTATAGAGGGTCATTATGCGGAAAAGTGATAAAGATGAACATGCGCTTTTATCCATGCCCTAGACAACCAACTTGATGAGCAACGAAGTAGCATGACAGTAAAACCCAAAAGCATCGCAATTTACGGACCGGGCGCCATAGGTCTGGACATGTCCGTGCATTTGATTGAGGCAGGTCATAACGTTTCGCTGATAGCTCGCGGCGAAACGAAATCGAAACTGCAAGGTCGCGGAATTGAGTATTCGTCTTCGGACAATCAAATTAGCATTTCACCGGACCGCTTCGCGTGCACAGATTCACCCCGAACACTCACCAAACAAGACTACGTCATCCTTACGGTCAAAGCCGACGCGTTGCTGGATATCAGAGAAGAACTGCCCCATCTCATCGGCGACCACACCATTATAGTGTCGGCAACAAATGGAATACCTCCATGGTATTCGTATCTTCAAGATGACACAGTCTGCCGTTATCTAAAAAAGAGCCTGCCTCGCGAGCAATTCCTGTCCTGTGTTCCAGCGGCACAAATCATTGGACTCATTATTGAGCGTAGTGTCACACGGGAGGACGGCTACAGAGTCTTTCACAATTCCGGCACGGGCTATGTCATCGGAGAGCCTGACCACACGACAAAGGAGCGAACTGTCGCACTCAAAGCTCTGCTGGAGGATGCGGGTTTTACCGTACAGATCAGTGACAACATTCATCGCGATATCTGGGTCAAATTGCTAGGAAACATCTTCGTGAATCCGCTAAGCGTGATGACGGAACAAACAATCGGGCAGATGATGGGAAACCCCGAAGTCAAAGCGCGCGCAATATCGCTAGTGGAGGAAGCCCTGGAAATCGGAGTGCGGCTCGGAGTTTTGACACGCAATGATTTCAGCATGAATGCTCTGATTCAGCGATGCGAAGGACGCCTCGCGAAGCATGAAACGTCAATGCTACGCGATTACAAATCCGGCAATCCACTTGAGCTTCACCGCATACTAGAAGTCGTGATCATGTTTGCAGATCTTCCCGACATGAGTTACCCGGTGCCGGCGCTGAAATCCATACGCGCGGACCTATTGGAAAAACTTGCGTGCAGACAATAGCTGTCGGCGATTGTCCATTTATGTACCAACTTCAATCGAGTTGGTTTTTGGGACAGAACCAATCGGGAGCATGCAATCCGGCTGTCGAGGTTATAATTTCAATCAATCACCCACACGTCGAATTGGTATCAAGGTGATCTGTTTCAGCTCTCTGGGAAAGTTTGGTCGGCTGGGCAATCAGCTCTTTCAAATCGCGACGACGATTGCTGCTGCTAAACGGTTCGACGACACAGCCAAGTTTCCGGTCTGGGAGTTCGCGAAATTTTTCAAGGGCGAGTTCGACCAAACTCTTGCCCAGTCGGAGATAAAGGCTGTCTACCGGGAGCCTCATTTTCACTATGCTCCTGTTCCGTATTTCCCTGATTTGGATCTGCAAGGTTACTTTCAATCCGAAAGACACTTTGTCGATTGTGCTGATTTCATTCGGTCGCAGTTCGAATTTGTGGACGACCTTTTGCCGTTCCGCTGGCGCAATGAGCGTTACGACTGCTCCATTCACGTTCGCCGGACGGACTATACTAACAAGCCGCACTTTCACACAAATTTGGAAGCGGACTACTATTTGCGCGCGATCAAGATTATGCGCGAGTGTGGTTCCCGGTCGTTTCTGGTGTTCTCTGATGATATTGAGTGGTGTAGGCAAAATCTGCCGAAAGATCTAGTTTTCGTCGATGATATAGATAACGTTCAGAGCTTGTGTCTGCTAAGTCGATGCCACAATCACATCATCGCCAACTCGAGTTTTTCCTGGTGGGGTAGCTGGTTGTCGCAATTCGCCGACAAACGAATTGTTGCTCCGACCAACTGGTTTTCACTTTCGTACAGAATTGGTGGAGAGATGGATCCGAGGGATCTTTATTGTCCGGAATGGCAGGTAATAGACCATCGCTATAACGTAGTCCGAGCCCTTGGATTCATGCTCAATGACATGTGTGCTCGTCCGAGACTCTATAAGCGTTTATTGCTGAAGCAACCACGAAAGTTCTACTGGTACTAAACGGCTACCGCTGGCTCCTAGCGGCAAAGAGCATTTGGATAAACTCGCGCACATCGGCGGACAGAGCTGTAAGCTCCTTCTTGATCCCGACCGGTCCATCTTCAAAGTATGCCAGTGTCATGCGTGTGCCAATATCTAGCCTGCGGACAATGCGTCGAGACATGTTCGTAAAACTCCGCATTCTCAGCCGCTGTTTCACGGTCGCAGCCGCCGTACCACTGCGGCCCAATGTTTCTGCAATCCGCAAAATGCAAGGCAAAGCAAACAGTTTTCGCCGATCGCGCAGAGCAATTGCTGACTCCGGCTCGATGCCGAAAGTAGCTTTGATAGAACGGCGCACAGACTCGTTCGTTTTGGAGCGCAGTAAGCCTTCTCCGGCCGTTCGGGCCGTTATGCTGTCAGGAGTCCTTCGATAATAGACTAGCGGCTCGGGAATATTTGCAAGCTTAAATTGAGCCGCCATGCGGATCCACAGATCATAGTCCTCGAAAAACGTATAATGATCGAATCCTCCCGCCGGATGCGATGCGTAGTTTCCTGCGGACAGCACTGCCGAACGCCGAAACATGATGCTTGGATGACAGAGCGGATTCTCGACGAACAAGGCATGGAGTACATCGTCCGGATCTGTCGGACCGGTAACCACGGCAAACGTGACCCGCTGCTCCGAATCCATCGTTGCAACCTGTCGACCATCTGCATCGATGAGATACATGAACGTGCCCACCACTGCTATCTCCGGACGGGACAGCATAAAAGCGACTTGCTTTTGCAGACGGTCTGCGGCGCTAATGTCGTCGTGGTTCATAATGGCGCACAGTTCCGTGGGGCACTCTTGAACCAGTTCAGCTAGTGAGTGCCCCAGTCCTTTGCATTCTCTATGAATTATGCGTCCGGGGATATTGCCCGGAATCCACTCAGAGAGAATCGCCAACGTTGCATCAGTCGAACCGTCATCCAGTGCCAGAATCTCGCTGTTTGTGTATTCCTGGTTGGCGATGGACTCGAGGCATTTTTCCAGAAAAGGCTGGCCGTTGTGCACTGGCAAGAGCCAGGTCACTTTCGGTTCGGTTGTGGGCGAAGTTTGTTCGTTCACGTAGCTTCTTTAGCGCACAGATTGTAGTACAACCCTCTCGCAGCCAGCAGCTCGGTATGGTTTCCGCGCTCGACAATTTGACCGTTATCCAAAACTAAAATCAGGTCTGCTGATTTAATCGTAGACAGCCTATGCGCTATCACAAACATGATTCGCCCCTGGCGGAGCAGTTCCATAGCTTGCTGAACCTGTCGTTCGGACTCCGTATCAAGGGCGCTGGTTGCCTCGTCGAAAATTAAGATTGCAGGCTTGTTCAAGACTACTCGTGCGAGCGCCAATCGCTGGCGCTCTCCGCCCGAGAAATTCTTCGCGCCTTCTTCTATGAGCGTATCGTATCCTTTGCTCATCGATTGGATCTTGCTGTCGATGCCAACACTCACTGCGGCGGCGATTACTTCTTCAATGGTGGCATGAGGCCGGTACATGCAGATGTTCTCTCGAATAGTTCCTCTGAAGAAGAACTCATGCTGAGCGACCGTGCCAATTTGTCGGCGATAATCCAGCAGATTTAGTTTTTGAATGTCAGTTCCATTAACAAAGATACCGCCCGAAGTAGGCGGGTAAAGACATTGAATCAGTCTGGCCAGGGTTGTCTTTCCACAACCCGAACGCCCGACCAAAGCCACGAATTGTCCGGGGCGCACGTTGAATGAAACGTTTAAGAGTGTATTCGTTTGCGCATGGTCGTTGTAGCGAAAGGTGACCTTTCGGAATTCCAGCGAGTTAATTGATGAATGGGTAGGACCATCAACGTTCAAAGGCTCCGGCACGGAATCCATTACATCATTTAGTCGCTCGACTGATACACGCACCGCTTGCAACTGGTTCCACATCGAAATTATTCGCATCAACGGGTCTATCGTCATCGAAGCAAGCATATTTGCCGCCATGTATTGACCGACGGTGAATCCCCCGGAAATAACCAGGTGCGCACCGACCCACATTAAGAGAATCCGACCGCACAAATGAACTAGCTCTGTGGCGGTATTGTAGCCGTCCAAAAACAGTCCCTGACGAAAGAGAACGTTCAACTTGTCGACTAGCGCTAAATCCCACTTCCAACGGATTTGATTTTCAGCAGCTGCGGCTTTGATAATCTCGACACCGCTGAGCGCCTCAAGAATTAGTGAGTCATTGGTTGAGTTGCGTTTAAATGTTTCGCGATTGTAACTGTTAATAGACGGAGTGTACACCACTGTAAGCACGGCGAGAACACACAAATAGGCTAACGTCGTTACCGCAAAGAGCCAGTTATACACAAACAATACAGCGATGTAAATAATCGCCATTCCGCCGTCGAGGAGAGTCGTTATCGACGCTCCGGAAAGAAACGCACCGATGGTACTGTTCTCACTGAATCGAGCAATGATATCGCCCGTGGAACGATCTTCAAAGAACTTTAGCGGAAGGCGAAAGAGCTTTCGAAAGAATTCGCTGAACAGTTCGTGACTAACCTTAGTCGAAAGCGCGCTAAGCAGAATCCCCCTCACGAAGCTGATTGCCAGCTGAAAGCCGGTAACCAGGAGCATTCCAACCAACAGCACATTCAGCAGTGAAACGTCTTGATGTACTAGAACCCTATCAACAATCGATTGCGTGAAGAAGGGAGTAACAACGCTCAGAACTTGAAAAATCAAGCCGGCAAGCATAATGTCTCGCACTTGCGCTCGGTAAGGATGAAGCAAGGGGAGGAGCACGGCCGTTGGATTTTTCATCGACGGTGCGAGCTCCAGCTGTTTGGTCGCCCTTAACTCCAACGCGTGGTGAGAAAAGCTTGCAATGAAATCCTCTCTGGAAACAGTCAGGATTCCCTCGGCGGGGTCGCCTATTACTGCATGGGTTTTGCAAATCTCATAGAGCACAACAAAGTGATTATTCCGCCAGAAACAAATCGAGGGAAGCGAACTCTTAAGAAGTCCGTCGTAAGTCGCTTTAAGACCACGCGTAACGAATCCGACCTGCTCAGCAGCGTTGGCCAGCGCTTGCAGGCTAGATCCTTCGGTGGACACACCGCAACGAGCGCGCAAGTCGTTAATGTCTAGCCGTTTGCCGTAAAAGACACCAATCATCGCGATGCAGGTGATTCCGCAATCCATTTGGCTTTGCTGCATCAAATACGGGTAGAGATGAAGCTTGTTTCTCCATCGAACAACAAGAGACGGAGGGCTCGGGACGGGCTCGGCCAATACGGTGTTCTGCAACTTGTTGTCGGCAGAGGCGCTCATTCCTATTCGCGCAAGAGGCGCAGAGGCGGCATCATTGACGGACTGCGCCACGATTGACATTAAGTTAGCCGCAAGTTTAGGATTCTGTGCCGAAAGTTCTTTGAATCGTTCGTCGGAGAGAACCAGAACTTCTGTGCGTTCACCTGCTTCCAGCCCCGCGGTGCCGCTCATGCCGGCGAAACTATGTTGCACAAAGAAGTCACCGGACACCAGCTTGTTCCCGGCAGAATCCGCAATAGACCCGCCGGTAACAATGCTCAGTCCGTTGGGTATGCACTGCTCCACGGAACCAGTAACCAGTTCGCACCTACATGCTCGTATAAGATCCCAAAGTTGTTTCGGCGGAAGCTTTGCCCATGTGGACAACGAACGCAATAAGACCAACTGATTGTTCGCTACCTCAAATGAGGCAAACGCGGCATTGAATTCAGCATTCCTGTTGCGAATGTCTTCGACTAAGCGGCGTTCAATTCTGGCGACGAAGACTTCATCGGCCCCGGTTCTAACCACCAGCTTATGATCATTGTGACCTAACGTGCTCAAGGCCCTAATAGGCATGTCAATCCAGGCACTACCGCATTTGTCCTTCGTCAGCACAGTTGCTTCACTCTGGTCTGAGCGGCAAAGCAGGCGAACTTTACCTTTAAGCAAAACAAATAGATCTCCACCGTAATCCCGTGGTAAGAGCTGCCCGAATACACCGCGCAGAAGGCCGGCACCCTCAAACAGACCCGCAAGCTCCGTATCACTTAGCGAGTTAAACAAATCGAAGTCGGCAGCAGCCAAATTTTCACGATTAATTGCCGAAGGTGCGGTGGTCATCTTAGCCTCCAACCGCTTGCTGCGCGCACAACACTTTATAGGGACCGTCAGCAGCTACCAGCTGAGCGTGGGTGCCCCTTTGTATGATTTCGCCATCGTCCATTACCAAGATAAGGTCCGCAGTGCTAATGGTGGAAAGGCGATGGGCAATGACAAGCACTGACCGGTCTTTTCGAAGCTCATTGATAGCGGTCTGCACTTGTCTCTCAGACTCGTAATCAAGCGCGCTAGTTGCTTCATCAAAAATCAAAATGCGCGGGTCGTGCACCAATGCCCTGGCAATGGAGAGCCTCTGGCGCTCGCCACCCGACAAGTTTTTCCCTTCTTCGCTGAGCATCGTGTCATAGCCGCTGGCCATGTGTTCAATGCGCTCATGAATTCCAGCTTTGCGAGCAGCTTCGATCACAGTCTCAAGTGGTGCCTCCGGCGCGCAAAGAGACAGATTCTCTTTTACTAGATCGGCAAAGAAGAAATCGGTTTGCGAGACCGATCCGATTCGCCGGCGATAATCCTTCAGATTCAGTCGTGACAAGTCGACCCCGTCAACCAGGATGCTGCCGGCCGAGGGTGAATGAAGCCCTTGCATCAGCTTACTCAATGTAGACTTTCCACAACCGGATCTTCCAACGATTGCAACCATCTGTCCCGGCGTCAGAGCGAACGAGACATTTCTAAGCGCGTATCGCGACGAGTTCGGGTAGCGAAATGACACATTACGAAACTCGATGCTTCCTTGTATGCTACGCAGACGAGTTTTCCCGGTGAGCTCTTCCGGTTTTTCCTTGAATACATCGTTTAGCCGACCGGCAGCAATTGAGATCGACTGCACGCTGCTCCACTGCTGAAAAAGGCGCATAGCAGGTCCCACAACCATCGAGGCCATCATTGTCGCTGCCATGTATTGCCCAACTGTAAACTGTTTTTCGATTACCAGATGTGCCCCAAGGAACAGTATCAAGATGCGCCCGACAAGATGCGCAAGTTGCGTGACCGAGCTGTATCCGGTCATCGCGAACTCATGGCGAAAAGAAATTGCCATGTACTCCAAAAAATGTGATTCCCAACGAGCGTGGAATCGTGGTTCGACCGCGCTTGCTTTAATTCTTTCCACTCCCTTGACAGACTCGATCACCGCAGAGTCTACAAGAATTTCTTTGTTGAAGAGTTGCTGTGTGTAACCGCGCAGTAGCGGCGTGTACAATCTGGTGGTCAGAACGAGAATTGCCAAGTAAGCAAGAGTAGCACAACCAAAGGAAACGTTGTAGCTAAACAGAATGCAAATGTAGAAGAGGCTTCCCGGTCCGTCTAGTAGCGTTGTAATTGCATTGGACGATAGGAATGCTGTTATCTTGCTGTTTTCGTTAAACCGAGCAAACAAATCCGCGATGCTTCGCTGTTCGAAATACGCTATCGGCAAGCTAAACAGGTGTCGAAAAAATTGACCGAACAAAGCATGATCAATTTTGCTGGACAAAGCGCTGATTAGCACTCCGCGCCCGAAGTTCATTGCCATCTGAAAAACGGTTACAATCAGCATGCCAATAAGCAGCATGTTGAGCATGGATATATCCTCGTGAACGATGACATGATCCACTATTGTTTGTGTGAAGAAAGGCACCATGGTTGCTATCAGCTGGCAAGTCAGGCTGGCAAGTATGATGTCTCGAACCTCCGCCCCCCAGGGCTTCAACAAGGGCATAATCAGCGTCAACGGGTTTTTCGAGTTCGGAGGCATTAGCAGAGATACCACTGGCACCAGTTCCACTGCCAACTCCCGATAGTGAGTGTCGAATTCGTTGCGTGATATCCGGCTCAGCCCGGTGCTCGGATTAGCAACCAAAGCATCCTTCGACCCGATCTCATACAGAACAACAAAATCCTGGTCGCCATAAAGGCAAATCAGAGGTAATTTGGCGTTACGCAGCCCGTCGAACGAAGCCTGAATTGCTCGAACCATGAAACCTTGTTCTTCTGCAGTTTCAACTAAGTGCGCCACTTCGTCGCGCACCAAATCATGCTCACCGGGAGCGCCGGCTTCTTGCAAATCGATAGACTTGTTCAGATAAAGAGCGACCATGGAAAGGCATGCCATTGCTGAACTCCCGGCATCTTTGCTCGTCACGACCGGATAGTTTTGCAGCAAATCGCGAAACTGCACCAGGAGAGATTCATCGACAGCAGGACGTGGATTTGCCCCTACCGCCGCGCTGTATTTTCTAGCGCCGGATTTGCTTGAGTCGAACGCGGGCTTCTTGCTCAACTCGCGAAGGAGTTGCCGACTTATCTCCGGACTGCGAGACTGCAATAGTTCAAGCTGAGACGCAGATAAAGTAATCACGGCGGCTGGTTCCACGACCTCGACCGTACCGTCGATTCCGCAAAGCGATGCAAAAGTTCCGGACAAGAAATAATCCCCAGCGGAGAATTCATGACTTGCGCCCGAGCCACTTACGCGCAGCCCCCCTTGCTCTAGGATGTTGACGCCGGAATGAGTCGCCAGGTTTTGAGTGCTGTCGACTTCCATATGAAATCGGCGAATGTAGCGAGTTAGCTCCCTGAGCTGCGAACGAGAGAGACTAGCAGCGATGCCAGTAGCACGAAAAGCCAGCAGAAAGTCCCACTGTTCCACGCACTCTTTCCAGGCGGCGTCAAATTCAATGTTCTTTGAGCGTGCATCTTGCAATAACTTCTCATCGAGCTTCAGAACCGTAAGATTGTCGCCGGCTCTTCCATATATTCCACCTTCTATGAACTGCGGAAAGGAATCAATCCAGAACTCGCCTGCTTCAAGAATGTCGAACGTCCTCTCCGCCTCGGCCTGGTGGCTCAAAAGTCTCAGTTTGCCTGTTAGCACGATATGGCAGACTGACGAGTTGCCCAATGAAATTTGTTCGGCAAATTCATACGAAATGCCTTTCGCCCGCTCACATAACGAAGAAAATTCCTGGTTGGTGAGCTTTGAGAATGGCAAAGTATGCTGCAGTAGCTGCAGTGCTTCAGTCTCGAAATCTATCGGTACGCTGATAGGAACTCCTTGGTTAGTCTTTGAAATGGGTGAACTGAAGCTTCAGTAGTGGCGCCAACTGCTTGAGCAGCAACCGTTGTTTTCGCGTGGCTAATCGAGCCTGCACGTCAAGCCCCTTCCTCAGTTTGATTTTCTCGCCATTGCAGGTAATCCAGTCCCTGTTCAGTAAAATCAAAGCGCGGTAGGTAGAGACGCCCCTCGGTGAGACAGTCGGAGCAGCGTCAATTAGTTTTACTGTTCCATTAACGGTTCCATACTGTTGAAAAGGATAAGCAGGAAACTGAAGTTTATAAATCTGTCCGGTTTTCAGAAAGGCCATTTTGTCGTTCGGTACGGCGACATCAGCCATGAGAGCCTCGTTGTCCGGAACGATGGTCATCAATTGCTCACCGGGCTGAACAACCTGACCGGGTCCTTGTAAATTTACCAGCGCGACGACGCCATCGGTCGGGGCTCGAAGATCGCATTTTTCCAATACATGCGATGCGGCACGCAGTCTCTCCTGCAAACGCAGTATCTGATTTTCTTCTTCGACGGTTGCGCTGCTTTCGCTTGCCAAAGTGGATCGCCCCTGACGCAGCGCCATGATAAGACTAGTTCGCGCTTCTCTTAGTTGAACCTCTTCCCCCCGCATTTTGAGGCCAATATTGGCGGCAGAAGCTGTTAACTGATTCAGCTCGCTCAAGGTCTCAGCGTTAGAGACTGCATGCGCGCTCCTGATCTCATCAAGTTCGTGCTGCGCTGACTCCAGACTGCCTTGCGTTTGCCTCAAGGAATACTCGGCTGTCGTTAGGGCACGCTTCTTGCCTTCCATCTGCATGCGCGAGTCCAGACATTCAGTTCTGGAAGAGGCGCCGGATTTGAAGGCAGACTGATAAGCTTCATACTGCTTTCTGGCAAGTTTGTATGAGCTTTCGCGTTGACTGACTTCGTTAGTCTGGTACTCCAATTGTTGTTTCAAGGAGGCAATGGTTACCGACAGTTTGTCCTCTTCAATCTTACGTTGCTGTGCTGAATTCTTGAGCGATTCGTGTTTAAACTTCTCTTGCTGCGCCAGTGCGTCTTTTTGTTGTGTCAACACCATCATTCGCGCAACAGGTCCGTTCTCTGCTCTCAGCATGTTTTGCTCAACCTGCCGCAAGTGTTGCTGTGCAGCATAGATGCGGCCGATCGCCTCTGCAACAGGTGCGCTGCTAGAAAGGTCCGCCGGTAGCATATTCGGTGCTTTCAAATAATTTTCCAGCACTGTCTTGGCATGACGGTGACTTTGCAAGGTGCGCTGAGCAACCTGCAGTTCGTGCTCCAAGCGATTCACGTCCGCAGCCATCCGATACTTCTCTAGCGATGCTACTACCATCCCCTTACTGACGTGTTGTCCTGACTTGACAAAAATGGACGTAACCTTTCCGTCGAAAGGAACCTTAACTGGCTGAACGTCATTTTCTGGAACAAGGCGCCCCGGAGCCTGCGCGATTTCATCCACTTCAGTGAACCAGGACCACAGCAACAGCAGCACCACTGTCATTGCCATTACGATGGTCGCACCATCGCGCCCCATCCTGTTGAATTCGACTCTTTCCGACTTCTTGCCAAGCTCGCCATCATTCGAGTTGTGCCGTAGTTTGCCCGGCGATATTGCATTTATGGGAGTAAACTTCGGAGCAAACAACACAAATGATACCTAGAGATTCAGCGTTAGGGGATTGCGTGATCGAGTTTCAGTAAGCCATTGATCAAACAACTCTTGCATCAATTTTTCCCGGGTTTCTGCATCTAAGCTGGCCTTGTGAAATTTGTGCACAAGAATAATTTCGTAATGTTTGAAAATCTTGACCGGTCCTATCAAAGCACCTTCGGGACTATCTGCAATCAGCTCTTGAACTTGCGGCTGGAGACTGGCGACTGCCACTTTGCCCTGATATCCGCAAGCCAAATTTGTCTTAGTGTCGGTACTATAGCGACGCGCAAAATCGAAGAAGGAAGCGTTATCCTCCCGAATGGCCGCCACCATTTCTTTGGCGGCCTCTTCCTTTCCAGTCACTATCTTGTACATCTCTACGCAATTCAGACTCAGCCTGCGCAGTTCAAAATATTTTTCGATCGACTCGGCAAATAGTGCTTCTTTGAGAAGTTCGAGTCCAGCCTCATAAGCGCACATGCTAACCAGTCCGACATCAGTGAGGTGATGGTTCGCCAACCACACCTGCATATCTTCTGCGGAAATGAGCCCTTTGTTCTTGCGAAACGCGATGATTTGCCTGGACAAGTGCTCCTGGTCCGGACTAAGCCCGCGGTCTTGCAACTCCCGCCTTATCAAAACTTCGTTCAGAACCTGCTCGATTGCCGTCCACTGCCCACCTATGATTAGACCCTGAACAAGTTCAAACGGAGTAATCTTGAGATTACCGAGCTGCACGAATTGCATTTGGCGAGTTGCCGAGGATGGCGCAGCCGAATTGTTGCCTGGTTCGCCAGTACTCATTGGTTACTATTCCTCAATCATAGCGAAGTCGGGTATTGATACTACGCACGGTGAAGCCTCCTATGGCCTGCCGAAGCTGTGCTTGCTGCGTGTTATAGTTGTAAACAGCGTTTACATAGTTTTGCAGGGCTCTAGTCAAGTTAGATTGGGCCTGTATCACGTCAATATTTATCCCAATCCCCGCCCTTAGCCTCTCTTCCGCAAGACTGAGCTGCTCTTCTGATTCGGCCTCTGCCTGCCGAGCAATCTCAATATTGCGCTCAGCGGCAGCGGAGTTAATGTACGCTTGACGGACCTGCGCGCGAATTTGCAGTTCTTGATTGTACAGAGCCATTTGAGCAGCGCGCGAGGACGACAGTCCTGCTGCAAAGTTGGCTCCCACGGGAACACCCAGGGCATTCAACTGCCACGCAAACTGAAGGGTCCTTTGAGTACCATCTGTGGTGCCTGCGCCGTCGGAAGGAAAAAACTTGCCCTCCTGAACCTGGTACGATGCGGTCGGCACGAGTGGTGTCAGTGTTTGCAGCGACTGCGCCAGCTGTTGCCGCACAGCATTCTTTCGCTCCGGAATCTCCGGACGCTGTTTCATGGCAAGGGCAACAAGCTGGTCAACAGACAATTTAGGATCAACAAGAGTTGTCTTATCCAGCGGAGCCGCCATCGGCATTATGTAATCGGACAACGGCAAATTCAACGTGACTCCCAAGTTAATAGCGGAGGCCCGAGTCTGCACCTGTTGCGACACTAACGACTGGCGGTCTTGTGCCAATTGAGTCTTTGCCTGGAGCAATTGCAGTTTGGTGCCCATTCCTGTTTGCCACAGAGCTTCATTGAGACTGAGAATCTTTCTGGAATTCTCCACGGAGATATCAGCTACGTGAAGCAGGGCTATCTCCTTACATAGCGCGAAATAGCTGTTCGCCGCGTTGAACAATGCGGTTTGCAAACTGGTGCGAACGGTTGCGGCCTGAACTCGAGATTGAAAGTAGTTTACTAGCAAGGCGGTCAGGGTCTGCCCGCCGTTGGCGATAGTAACACCATAAGTTCTGTATCTTAACCGCTCGATTTGTATTGTCGATTGCTGCGCCGGAGGGGGCGTGTTATTCCGGTAAGAAGCAACCAACTGTGCCGTTTGTTCTGGAAGCGACGGAGGTGGAGTCAGCACTCTTACGTTCTGAGCATTTTCCGAAAGGTTGAATCCGTTAAGCGCGGCCAAACCGCCAAGCACTTGCAGATTGGCGGAGCGGCCAAGCCATCGTTGCTGCAGGTACGGCAAGTTTCTCCTCACCGCAATTTTTAGGACCTGGTCAAGGGCAAGCTCTTTCTGCTTAAGTGCATCGAGGATCAACGGTGAGCTAAACTGCTTGAGCGGCTCCTGATCTGGAATATCCTGAAGAGTCAGCGTGATGCGAGCTGCAAGAGGGGCACGAAACTCTTTCGGCGATTTCGCGTCGTCCGCCTGCGAGTCTGACGAGTCGGAAAGTGCGGTACCCGGCCCCGCTGGTACTTGAGACAATCCAGCACGCAGGCGAGAATCCAGAGACTCCAGCTTGCTTCCCGGGTCGCTTGCCGCTCCGCTTTCCGCGCAGCAGGCAGGCTTGGTCAGAACTAGCGGAAGAATCATGCCAAGGAGGCAGACCGAAACTTTAGGCGAACAGGGCGTGACCATGGGATTCCAACCAGATACGGACGCATTGTACTACAAATCCCCTGCAGGCCTCTTGCAAAATTTGGAGGGCCACTCGAAAGCGGCTCTAAATTTCGCATTCTCCATAGCCACCCCGAACTATGAAGAGGACTTGAAAAATGGCTCACACAGCAGGGTGAGCATGCTGCGCTTTCTGACAACAATGTCTGCAGCTACATCTAGTCCGACCCTTAACTGATGGCGCTGATTCCCGGTCGCTATCCAGGTCCGGTCCGGAACAATATGAACTCGATAGGTGAGAACGTGAATGCCATCAGGTCCGCCTTTATCTACCGTTTCTTCCGGATACGCATCAACCCACTTAACTTCTCCGTTCACAACACCGAACTCTTCGCACGGAAACGCCGAGATACGCAAGCGGACTTTTTCTCCCGGTTTCACAAAACCAATGTCCTCGCTGCGCACATGCGCCTCCACAATAAGCTCCTCGCTAATTGGAACAATCGTTGCGACTGATTGTCCCTTCTGAATCGATTCACCCGGAACCAACTTGATCAGCTGCGACACAACCCCTGCAACGGGCGCGGTAATAATGCGGTCTTTGAGAATATTCTCCGAGAGTAAAATTGCATCTTGAAGCTCACGAGACTTTCTCTCCAAAGTCTCTAGATTGAAATTGGCTTTAGCCAATTCAGCTTTGGCAGTCACGATCGCTATGTCAAAATTGGCCTTGCGTTCTGCGACTTTGCGCGTTGCATCGCGAATAGACAACGGCAGATTTGCAATTTGTGACTCCGCCGACTTTATTGATGCCTTTATCTCAGCGCTCGAGGCTGCGGCGCCGAGGTCCGCGGCCTTAAGGTCCGACTCTGCATTAATCAAGTCCCTTTCGCATTGCGCCAATTGGCTCTTTGCCTGGAGAACGGCAAACTCAGTGTCATGGACAAAACTCTTTGCATTCAAATATTTTACGCCGGAAGCAACACCCAACTGGTTTGCCTTTTCGTAAATTTTCAACTCCTCCTCTGCGTATTGCAGTGAGGTCTGCTGCTCTTCCAAAAGGCTGCGCGCCTTTTCTATTTCTTTGTGCAAAGTCTCTATTTTGGAAATCAATTTCCGCTTGTTGGCGCCCGCCTGGCTTTGGCGAAGGCGAAGGGCTTCCAGCTTTCCTTCTTTGCTTAAGCCCAGTCTAACTTGCTGAGTTTGCAACTGTTGCACATCAGGTATGTTCGCGAAATTGGATGATTTGATGTCTGACGTATCGTAGGACGCATTCTCCAGCGAGCTTCGCGCTGCCAATATCCCCCGACACGCGCGATCCGCACTCTCGATAGACACATCGGCGGCAATTTCTCGAGGGGGACTGCACAGAGCAGCCTCTAGCGCTTCTTTGGCTTGTCTGTTCTGCTCGATCTGTTTGCTAAGCAACCGCAATTGGTGCATTTGCTCTTTCAATTCCGATTCAGCTTTAACCTTATTCAGCTCGACTAGAGCTTCGCCTTTTCGTACGACTTGTCCATCTTTCACAAAGTATTTTTCAATCATGCCCTGCTGCGATGAACGCACGACCTGAACGCGGCTCGTGGGCTCGATGGTGCCGGTCGCCTCCGCACAGACGTCGCTCTCTACAAACGCTGACCAAAGTATGAATAGCATCAGAAGAACACCCAACACATACAGCGCTTTGTGCGCCATTGCAGCAGGTTTGTCCAGAGCTGCGAACTTGACGACTGCAAGCGAATGACCGCTCCTCTCCGATGTCATGAGCCCCTTCCTTTGATTGCTTCCAAATTATACCCGCGTCACGCGGCACCGCAGCGCCCCTCCCGGAAAGACGTTCACGAATTGCAGACAATTCCGAGCTTACCTATGAGCAGGAAGTACGAAATTTGAACATGGGGTAGAGACATGGGTACTAGCTTTGAACAGGATTTCAGAACTGAAATCAATACGAAAACACGTTCGCAAGACGACGCAAACCAGAGGCTATTTGAAGATAGTTCCGCCATCGGCGGCAAGCTGCAAATCGGCGCAGGCTCTGCGGCTGAGCGATCGGAAGTAGCTAAGACAATGCCCACGGAAGGCAAGAAACCACCACCCTTCGAAATTGTGGATGAGAAGGATCCCGAATCAAAGAGAGAGGCCGCGATAAAAGAAATCGCGCAGAAAATCAAGACCGGAAAATTCAATGAACAAGCCAAAGAGTTTTTGCTGGAAGCCTTAAATACGGGCAAAACAGATGACGCCCGAAGGAAATCATTAAGCGACGCTGTCAGCAGTATCAACAAAGAATTGACCAAAGCTTACAAGGAAAGCGGCGAAACGGACCGGTCCAAACAGTACGAAATACGCCTTCTCAACGTTAAAGGCGCTGATGGCACCTATGACAAGCTGCGGATCGGACTTCAGATCCGAAAGGGTGGCACCGACTTCAACGACAGTTTTATGGTCCGAGTCCGAAAGTAATCGCCGGTGATACCAACCATTCGATGACCGACGGCGGACAAAGGAATAACTAGACGAAACTTACGCCTGAACCTGACTACCGATAGCCTTTTTCATGAGATAACTTAGTCCATCTGTGGCCGCGGCGGCTCCGCCCACTGTCGAGCTCATACCTTGGTCGTCCAACTCACTAAGCTCTGCGAGCTCCTGATAGACCTCTGATACTTCAGCTTCTTTTCGCCCACTCTTCATAGCCTGATTCTCCCCGCGACTACAACAAGAAATCGTGCAAGTAAATTCAATGTGCCACCATGCCAACTAACGTCCACGTTACAAGGCTCATGAGAAAAACGTGAGGAACTTACAAAATTTGGTCGATTCATCTTTGCTAAGGTTCGTCTCTGAACACTATGGAAACCAGCCCATCGTCCTCAGATGCATTCGCCCCATGGTCCTCAGGTTCGATGGGAGGAACTGGATCGCTTAGTTCTTCTCCATCATTCGCCAATCGCATCTCCGCTTTCCAGTCGCTTATATTAACATCGCTGGTTGTCATGCTAGCCAAGTCACGATTGAACATCGTCATTTGGGCATTATCGAGATTGAGCGTCGTCAGTCGGGCACGATCGAAGCTCTGTCCCGATTCAGAGACAAGGTCGAAGCTCTTTTGCTCACTCTGCTGAGTCCCCCCCATTGACAGCTCACTCGGCTCAGCAGTGCTGGCTTCCCCACCTTCACTTCTTAAAGATTCTGCTTCGGCCTCTGCTTCAGCCCCGGCTTCTGCCACACTACCGGACGCAGCTGCCGCCCCGCCTACGATGGCTCCGGCGCCTAACGTGAGAACGGCCACACCAGCCATGATACCGGCCGTAGCTGCCTGGTGGTTTGCCATCCAGACCCCCGTATCTTCCATCCACTGAGCAGCACCGTAACCACCATCATCAACTTGGACTGTAATACCAAGTTCTTTCTGCAATCCCTGGTCATTTTGCATCGCGGCAAGCTGCGCTTGCGAGAATCCGCCATCTTTGCCTAAGTGCAAATTGTCTCTATCCGCGAGAAGGGGATCATTGGCTAAAGCTGCTAGATTTGCTTCCAGGTCCATTGAAGACGATAGTTTGGCAGTGATTGATTCTCCTCGAAGTTGATTTTCTTGAACGACCATGGAAGATATGATGCTCTCGGTCCCTGCACCTTGAGTCAATTGTTCAACGGTCTGTTCTGCTTGATGAAAGTTTGAGTTGGAATGAATTTGTTTGCTGACGTCCTGCAAGAACTCAGCCGCACCATAACTCGTGAGAACCTCGCCTTGGCCTAGAGCATTCGACAACGCCTTAGCATCGGCAGTGACTTCCATTGAGGCGATGTTCAACTCGGTCTTGTCGGCGGCTAGCGCTTGCTCAAGCTGAGAGGCGTTGTGAATGGAACTTTGCTGCTGCTTCACGATAGAATCGTATTGAGTCTGTAAGCCTGTCAGGACTGATGATTCTAAATATTGAACTTCTAGTTTGCCGTCTATTTGCTCAGCGGTGGGCGTCTCTTTATTCGCAGCTATAGACTGAGAAAGCTGCGCTTCAATTTGGTTGCCCATTTTATCGACTTCGGCTTTTGCTGCTGCTTGATCGCTCTGGTTGAGAGTTGACACACCTTCCATGGCTTTGTCTTCCATTGCCTGGATGTAGTTGTGAAGGTTACCGTCTGCCACGCTCAATTTGTCTGAAACCAGCTCTTTGGCAATCGCCGCAGAATTCGACACCGCCGCCTCAGCAGAGGTAATGCCCAACGTTTGTTCGACTTCCGAAAGCACAGCAGCATCGTTGTGCAAATTCTCCTGGCCTAACTGGCCATAAGCAGCTCGCACGTCATTTTCGATCCCGCTCTGAGTCATGTGGCTGTTTTGCATGTAAGGCGAGGCTGTCTCATAGTCCGAGATGGCCAGGTCCGTCACAAACTCGACGTGAGCCGCAGCGGCTATTCCGTCTTGTTTTTCAACTGATGAAACGATCGACTGGACATCTTTGCCTGAAAGTACATGACCGTTAGCTTCGAATTGCTGAATTGCCGTCTGAACTTCTCCATCGAGGGTCTTCTCATTCAAACCCGAAAGCTGCGAAAGCTGGGCAGACTGCCAGTTGCCATCAACAGATTGCAGGTCGTGATGAAGCGCGTCTTCGATGCTAGACACGGTCTTTTCATTGAGCAACTCCTGAGCGGCGGTAGCACTGACAACTGATGACCATTTCACGTCACCAGCAAACTTGCCCTGGTCAAAATTCTCAGCAAAATTCTTAAGTCCGGCTTCGGTGAGCACAGTTCCGTCAGCCTCTAGGGTCTGCAGCAGGGTTGAGACAGCGCCATGTATATCACCTTGTTCCGTTTTTGAATCTGGTTGCCCCGTGGCTGCGGCATCCATAGACTTCTCGATTGAACGAACTTGCGCTTCTTGCTCGGCTATTCCGCCAGTAGCGGTGGCATAATCCAGCTTCTCCTGCCCGTGCTCGAACTTGCTCCACTCATGCCCTACTGTCGCTGCGTTTCCGGTCTCTGTCCCTTGGCCGAAAGAACTGTTGATCTGGTTGTCTACGTTGTGGATAAAGGTCTCCATGCCCTTTTCGGTGAGAACCTCGCCTCGACTGGTCAGCTCCTCATCCAGATGGCTCACCGCAGACTGTACGATCGGCGACACAGACTGACCGTTTTCGCGATCTTGCCCGAAGCCGTCTTCTACCTTCTGCGCTAGAAAATCGACTTGCGCCTGAACCTGACTACCGGTAGCCTTTTTCATGAGATGACTTAGTCCATCTGTGGCCGCGGCGGCTCCGCCCACTGTCGAGCTCATACCTTCGTCGTCCAACTCACTAAGCTCTGCGAGCTCCTGATAGATCGCTGATACTTCAGCTTCTTTTCGCTCACTCTTCACAGCCTGATTCTCCCCGCAAGTACAACAGAAATCGTGCCAGTAAATTCAATGTGCCACCTTGCCAACTGAAATTCACGTTACAAGTTTCTTGTGAGGCAAACGTGAGGAACTTACAAAATTTCAGTCGACGGAAAAGTCCAAGTAACTAAACAGTGGATTTTTTGGCAAGCCAAGACAAGATCGAACTATGGTGCTGCCGATCGAAGATAGTGCCGATCATTGGGAGGCAGTTACCTGCTACTGCAAAATCACAGGACAAAGTAGTCGCTGTGATCGACGGACTCTTGGCTGCTACGGCACTGCATCACAATCTCGTGATAGCAACTCGCAATGCCAATGACTTTGCAGCAACTCCAGTTTTCGTGCACAATCCCTGGATGGCTCGCAGCGAAAGTTCATTCGTCATTCTTGCTCAACCAAAATTGCCTTGAATTTTGCAACAAACTCTTGCACAGGCATCCAGAAGAAACCGTTTTTCATTTGCTCGCCCACTGCTTTATAGAGTCGCGTTGTTCCCCAAGGGTTCCAAATCAGCACCAGATTGCGCTCCGGTAGGAATTCAATAACCGCCAGCGCATGACCGGGTACGTGCGCTGTAACGATACGATGTGCGGCAAATGCACCAGCAAGAATCTCCGGCACTTGCACGCTGGTTTCCGGGTTGTTGAAATGGAAGCCTCTGACCCTATGCCCTGTCAGGTTCTTGATGACCGTAGCAGTCGAACCGCCATGAAGCACAATGGTATCGATATCTTCCACCATTTCTTGCCCATCGATTGTTGCCTTGTTTACTCCGGCGCCGTAAGCCTTTTCCATAACTGTAAGCCAAGCACCGTCGATTCCGGCATCAGGGTAGGTAGCATACTCGCCCGGCGACGGCGCTGATACAGTGACCGGTTCGCGCCCTGGGAACAGGACTGTATATGTCTGATTGGCATTTTCGACGTACATTTTCATGAACTCGGCTGTTCGCGCTTGACTGTATGCCGCAACGGCTGAGAGGAAATAACAATTTGAGTTTCGTCCTTGTTTTATCGCCCCAATATGAGGGACGCCATAATTAAACAAGGCCGGCGATTGCTGCTTGAGCTTGGATAAGGCACCTTTGTAATAATCAACCAGCGCTTGGGCACTTCTGTCGGAGTTCATAAAAGCGCACTCAAGCTGGTCGATTTCGTTAAACGTGTAACATTCAAAGGCCTTATCTGAACGCCAATCAAATCGCTCCCGGGCCTTCAATGCCGATAGCGCTGCTGCGTTCTTTCCACTAATGTCCGAATTTTGCAGATCTTGCGAGATCTCTTCCCCTGTGAGTGCTCCGTCTTTGTTCAAATCCCATGCATTGAAGTTGGAGCGAAGTATCGTAAAAAAACCGTACGATGGTTTTGTCGAAGCCTGCTGTTTCGCAGGCTCAAGAGCGAATACTGGCAGCACACCGAGACAAAGAAGATTCAGCACGGCAAGCGTGTAAAAAAGTAGAGTTCTGAAATTTATGTCTAGTACTCCCACCCGATGCCACATCTCACAATCTTACCACCGCGAATTTCTCAAAATCCTGCTGCTGCAGCGACCGATCCTTACTACAGCAGGGAGTCCGCATTCCGAAGCACGTTTCAGATCATAGAGACCTGTTTGAATGCTATCGTGCACCAGAACCGCCATCGCCAATGTGCTCCATGATGCGATAGCGCTCATCAACAATGGTGTTGCCGCCAGCTTTCGGTGTACCCCTCAGGCTCCGGTCCAGCAAATCTTCATAGGTACGCAGGCGATTCCAGTATGCGCGTGCAGTGGGCGAATTTTTATCGCAGTCCTCAAGCCAGTTTTTGCAATTACGCATCGGAGCAACCAGACGGAAACACCTATCTAGAGACACAAAAGCCTCGCATATATCTAGGAAACATCCTGATATTTGAAGCTTCTGGTCGCGGTTTAGATTCACCCTGGCAGCCGCTTTAGAATAGCGATCGCAGAACTTCTCGACCCTGTCCGCAATCCTGCCCGCCACGTCTGGAGTATTGATATTGGAGAGCAGGGAGTCTGGAACATTGATATCGCATAGGGCAGATCGTAGTGCCTTTTGCGACTCCGCAAATCTATTAGTTTCCAGGCAAAGCTCTGCTCTATCTAGCCTTAGTTGTAATGACAGCTTGTAATTATTAGTCTTGGCGCACTCCTCGGCTGCCAGGTCTAGCATCTTCTCCGCATTTTGATAGTTCTCATCACGAATGGAGGATGACGTAGCCGCTCGTGCCATGGAAGAATAGACCTCACGCGCATCGAGATACAATTCTGTGCATTCTTGGTTCGCTGAATCTGCAACACGTGCGTAAGGGACTGCCGCAAACAGTATGCGGCACGCATTCTGCGGTTGGCATAGATTCTCCCAATACATACGCGCTAACTTTTTGGATCTGTCGCAAATTTCAAAAGAGAGCTTAGCTTTGGTTTCACCGACAGACTGTGTCCATCGATGGGTAAGCCGGTCAACCTCAGATTCTAATTGAATTGCCCGGGCAGGAATACCAGCGCCAGACAATGATGATGGCATGGTCTTTGTCGAGACGGGTTTGGACCTAACATTGCTTACCAAGAGCACAACCGAAACTATCAATGCAAACAACAGTCCCAGCGCAACTTCAGGTCTGCCCCACTTGATGTTTGAATTCGAGCAGACAAATTTGGCTTCACTGGATGCATCATATTCGATATCACGAAGACGCTCATGTATCTCGGCGAATGAAGACGGTCTCTCACTCTGGGACTTTCGCAAGCACTGCATAATCAAGCTACAAATTTCTGTTTTCAGTGCCTTGTTCTTCATCTGCAAGCGAATGGTAGCGGGCTCCTCATTCATGTGTTTCAACATAAGGGAGACATTGTGATCGCTGACAAATGGCGGTCTACCGGAGAGACATTCGTACATCACACAACCGAGTGAATAAATGTCGGCGCGCCTATCGACTTTGGCACCGCAACATTGCTCAGGGCTCATATACGCAGGACTACCGAGTATGGCGCTAGTTTCTGTGATAGTAGTAGTAGCTTTTTGTTGCGACTTCTCCTCAGAGTCTCGGACGATACCAAAATCAAGCAGAACTGCATTCATTTCGTCAGAATTTTTGCTGGCACAGAGAAAGATGTTGCCAGGTTTGACATCTCGATGTACAAGCCCAAGCTCGCTGGCATGATGCAACGCATCTGTTATCTGAAGGAAGATAACTCGAAACTCGTCAAACTTGAGCGGTCCTCCTTCTTTTAGCCGTGCCCCCAGCGTTCGCCCCTCCAAATAGTCGCTGACCTGATAGGGACCTCGTTTGGTCACACCAAACGAATGCAATTTAAGTACATGCTGGTGCCTTAGCGCCGACAATACTTTGGCTTCTCGAAGAAATCGAGCGCGATTTTCGTGCGTTTCCGCCAAGGCGGGCAGCAATAACTTTATAGCTACGGTGCGATCCAACAATAAATCGCGAGCCAAGAAAACCTCGCCCATCCCACCCGAACCAAGTCGAGAAAGTATGGAATATCGGCCTTGTAGCTCTAGTTCGCTGGTAAGTCCGCTAAAATCTTCAGCAGAGGCTTCTTGTTGGTCTTGCATTCTGCATCACATGCTCCTGCAGGCCAATATGCCCGGCTCACCGTTCTTCACATCGCCAGAAATAGGCTACACTTTGTGTTGAAGATCTATAGCTCAGCGTTGGCAAAGCTAAGATTCATCTAGTTGATAGAACCAAGAATCTCTCCATCCGAAAGCAATGCAAACTGCTTCAGGTGAATCGTTCCAGGCTGTACTATCGGCCATGCGACCGTTCACGGAGAGACGCGCCCGCTGCTTGCTAGAGCTCGATCTTTGCTCGCCAATTTTTCCAGGCATTCTGCTCGCAATATGCGCGCTTGCGCTGACACGGCAAGCGGTTGCTGAATCAATCGATCGCAATCATGAACAGCCTGATTGAACTGCCCCAGTTTGTAGAGCGCCTTTGCCCGAATGAGCAAGGCCTCCGCTGTCGCAATCACGTCCAAAGAGCGAGAGGCAAGCTCAGCTGATTGCTGGTAGGATGCTTTCCCGAGGAATGCCGCAGCAGACAATCGCAACAGAAGCGCAGCTTCGTTGGCGTCAGGAGACAGCTTTGCAGCAGCATCACAATCGACCAGAGCTTTATCGTACGCCTGGAGCTTTAGATTGCAGCCTGCACGCTCCAGCAATGCCGACTTCAGTTTCGGATTGAGCGCCAGAGCCTTGTCGTAGTCATTGGATGCTGCGCTAAAGTTTCCTGAATCCATCAGCAATGCTGCACGGTCCATATAGACCGCAGGCAAGTTCGGCGCAATGTTTACTGCAAGGTTCATGTCCTCAAGTGCTTGACCGGATTGACCGGACATCTTATTACAATAAGATCTGTTGTCCAGATACAAAGCAGCATTCGGGCGATCAATCAGCGTAAGCGCGGTGTAATCTTCCGCGGCCTTCTTATATTCATGCAGCGCGTTTAGGACGGCGCCTCGTGATTTATAGCCTCGTACTGCCTTCGGGTCTAGTGCAATTACTTTCGTGTAGTCTAACAAGGCACGCTTATTGAAGTGAACCATTCGAAACACGTCGCCTCTATTCGCATAGAGGCTGGGATCGTTTGGCGCAATCTTAATGGCTTCCGTTAAATCGTCAAGTGCCGCTTCAAACTGCTCAAGCCCCACCAGTGCCAATGCATGATTGTTGAGGTATGCGGGACTGCGGGGCGATTGCTCGAGAAGTTTGCGAAAATGCGTTTCGGCTTCTTTGAAGCGCTTCTGCGAGATCAGAATCAGCCCTTCCTGAGCAGGCAATCTCGACGCACCATTTACAGTGCCTGCATGTGCAGGCTTAACTGACTGATCTGGCGCAGCGGCGTGAGCGCTTGAGTGAACCAGTAACGTCAAAGTGACACTGCTGTAGATTGCCGCCAGAATTAGGTTCAGTGGTGAATTGTTCATGCGCTTAGAAGAGATAGCTGAGGCCAGCACCGGCGGCAAGATTGGCGCCGCTGTTTCCGGAAACCGACGGGGAGACTGATACCACGGATTGAACCTTGCCTGAGTGCGAAGTGCGGGCCCAAGACAAAGCGACTCCGACGTTACCATAGTAGTAGCCGGTGCCCATGCTGATCGCGTTCTTTCCTGCCGGTGGGGTTCGCATACTCATTGCCATCGCAGCGATCATCGCGATGCCTCTATAGGCGTTAGAACCTACTTTGTTCAGCTGATCCATATTAGCTGCGTCCGTTCCGCCCAGTCCCGGTGCAACATTGGTTATTCTTCTTTGGTTGAATGAGCTGCCCACAGAAACTGTGTTTGCATCGGTGGCTACTGAACCCGAGCCGAGAGCGACGCTATTGGGCATCATTGCCACTGAGTTGTTACCGATTGCGACACCGTTCACTGCGTTTGCCGTTGTTGTTGCGTACCCACCCAGAACAACGCTATTAGTACCCGCCGCACTTGAGCTGTTCCCTAGCGCAACGCTATTTGCGCTGCCTGCTTGGCTCTGAAAACCAATTGCTGTGCTGAACGGACCCGTCGCTTGGGTTAACGTACCAAGCGCCGTACTTCCTTCCGACCGTGCCAAACTTGAGTAACCTAATGCGGTGCTGTTAACTCCGAGTGCCTGAGCTCTGTCACCGATTGCTGTTGAGTCATCGTTCCCTGCGACCGCACCGCTTCCGAACGCCGTACTGTTATTACCGAAGGAAACGGCGTTTGCACCAAACGCTGCGCTAAAATCGCCAATTGCCTGAGCATTCATGCCTACGGCGGTCGCTGCGTTTCCGTTGGTTTGCGCACCGGTGCCTACGGCTATGGAATTCGCCGATGTGTTATTCGCCGCATTGCCGATTGAAATTGTATTGACTATGCCGCCGGGTGTGTTTATGTTCTGCCCTATGACTACAGTGTTGGGAGAGTTACCCGCGATGGTGAGGGCATCGCCGATGGCAACGGACGAATCCGAGCCAAGATTCACCAAAATATTGTTGCCGCCCGCAAAAGTGTTGTTTGAATTGACTACTACCGGGTCACCGATAGCGGTGCTATTCGCGCCGGTTGTTGTAGCCAGCCGTCCAATGGCGATGGCATTCAGCCCGCTTGCTAGCGCACCGGTCCCCTGCGCAATACTGTCATTTGCAGTGGCTGCTGCGCCATTGCCAACAGCAATAGTGCGCTCAGCAGAAGCACTACTCGATAGACCAACAGCTACCGAGCTAAGCCCGGATGCACTTGCCAAATGTCCATAAGCACTAGCGCTGGTATTGGTTGCCGAGGCACCATTTCCGGATGCGATGCTGCTAGCGGCCGTGGCGCTGGCGTTGTTACCGAACGCACTCGCGTTAAGCGCTGAGGCCGTCGCATTGTTGCCCAACGCAGTAGTGTTGACCGCAGACGCGGTGCTGCTGCGACCGACGGCCGTAGAACTGGTGGCCGTTGCTCTTGCACTGAGTCCATATGCAGAAGAGCCTAGCGCAGATGCTAGCGAGGTGGTGCCGGATGCGATACTGTCTTGTCCACTGGCTGTTGAACTGACACCGATAGCGGTAGAGTTGAGATTGTTCGAAAGACTGTTCAGCCCCATAGCGATGCTGCTTACACCCGACGCTATCGAGGCAGTACCGTAAGCGATGCTGTTGCCACCGCTCGCGGCGCTGCTGGTCCCCATCGAAAGATCGTTGGTATTCGAAGCAGCACTGTTCAGACCTACAGCAACGCTCGCTGTTCCGCTGGCGGCAGAATTGACACCGACAGCAGTTGCATTCGTGTTGGTAGCCTGAGCATTGTTACCGTAAGCAGATGTGCTGGCTGCATTCGCTAGAGCGGAGCTGCCGGCGGCAACGCTGTTGGTTCCGCTTGCTGTGGCATTGGCACCAACAGCGGCGGAGTTTGTATTTGTGGCCTGCGCATTATTGCCGTAGGCAGATGTGCTTGCTGCGTTTGCCAGAGCAGAACTACCGGAGGCAACGCTATTGGTTCCGCTAGCGGTGGCATTGGCTCCGACAGCGGCGGAGTTTGTATTTGTGGCCTGCGCATTATTGCCGTAGGCAGATGTGCTTGCTGCGTTTGCCAGAGCGGAACTACCGGAGGCAACGCTGTTGGTTCCGCTAGCGGTGGCATTGGCTCCGACAGCAGCGGCGTTGGTATTGGTGGCCTGCGCATTATTGCCGTAGGCAGATGTGCTTGCTGCGTTTGCCAAAGCAGAACTACCGGAGGCAACGCTATTGGTTCCGCTAGCGGTGGCATTAGCTCCCACGGCGGCGGAGTTGGTATTGGTAGCCTGCGCATTGTTTCCATAAGCAGAGGTACTCGTAGCGTTTGCTAGCGCTGAACTCCCCGAAGCAATGCTGTCAGCGCCGCTGGCAGTAGCGTTTATCCCAACCGCGCTAGCATTTGAATTCGTTGCCCTGGCGTTATTACCAAAGGCCGAGGTATTCGCTGCATTGGCCAGCGAAGCGCTTCCTACCGCTGCGCTATTAGCTCCGCTTGCCGTGGCAGTAAGACCCACAGCGGTTGATTGAACTCCACTAGCGACGCTACTGTCACCAAGAGCGGTGGTGCTGTTGTTCGTGGCCTGCGCTCCATTGCCATAAGCAGCGGCATTAGAGCCCTGCGCAAGGGCAGTGTTACCTGCGGCAGTCGAGTTGGTGCCGCTGGCCACTGAGCTCACGCCCAGTGCTGCTGCATTGGTATTTGTAGCTTGCGCATTGTTGCCATAAGCTGACGCACTGGCCGCGTTAGCTAGCGCTGAACTCCCCGAAGCAATGCTGTCAGTACCGCTGGCAGTAGAGTTTATCCCAACCGCGCTAGCATTTGAATTCGTTGCCCTGGCGTTATTACCAAAGGCCGAGGTATTCGCTGCATTGGCCAGCGAAGCGCTTCCTACCGCTGCGCTATTGGCTCCGCTTGCCGTGGCAGTAAGACCCACAGCGGTTGATTGAACTCCACTAGCGACGCTGCTGTCACCAATAGCGGTGGTGCTGTTGTTCGTGGCCTGAGCTCCATTTCCATAGGCAGCGGCATTAGGGCCCTGCGCAAGAGCAGTGTTACCTGCGGCAGTTGAGTTGGTGCCGCTGGCCACAGAGCCTACGCCCAGTGCTGTTGCATTCGTGTTTGTAGCTTGCGCATTGTTGCCATAAGCTGATGTACTGGCCGCGTTTGCCAGCGCTGAACTTCCCGAAGCGATGCTGTCGGTGCCGCTGGCAGTCGAATTTATGCCAACCGCGCTTGCATTTGAATTCGTTGCCCTGGCGTTGTTACCCAAGGCCGAGGTATTCGCTGCACTGGCTAGCGAAGCGCTTCCTACCGCTGCACTGTTAGCTCCGCTTGCCGTTGCCGAGAGCCCCACCGCGGTTGATTGAACTCCACTAGCGACGCTACTGTCACCAATGGCGGTGGTACTGTTGTTGGTGGCTTGAGCTCCGTTGCCATAAGCAGCGGCATTAGACCCCTGCGCAAGAGCGGTATTACCTGAAGCGGTTGAGTTAGCGCCGCTGGCAACGGTTCCGACGCCCACTGCGGTGGCGTTCGTACTGGTAGCCTGAGCATTGTTTCCATAAGCTGATGCGCTGGCTTGGTTTGCTAATGAAGCCGTGCCTGTTGCGGTGCTATTCGCTCCACTGGCCGCGGCACTGGCGCCGATAGCCGTTGAATTAGTGTTTGTAGCCTGAGCGGTGTTACCAAATGCTGAAGCGCCGGCCTGGTTTGCTAAGGCCGCGTTTCCAGCGGCGATGCTATTCGCACCGCTTGAAATTGAGTTATTGCCGAGCGCTGTTCCGTTGGCTCCCGTGGCTTGAGCACTGTTTCCGAAGGCAGACGCATTTGCTGCGTTAGCAGTGGTTCCGCTGCCCACCGCTGTAGTGTTCGTCCCGCTGGCTGACGCTACATCACCGATAGCAGTGGCGCTCAAATTAGTGGCTTGAGCTCCGTTGCCGAACGCCGCGGCATTTGTCTGATTCGCCAGGGAGGCGTTACCAGCAGCTATGCTATTGCTGCCGCTGGCAGTGGTCCCGAAACCGAGCGCTGTCGCATTAGCACCGCTTGCTGCTGCAGTGGTACCAATAGAGGTGGCATTTGTATTGGTAGCCTGAGCACTATTGCCGAATGCCGAAGCACCAGTATTATTCGCTAGGGCGGAGCTTCCCGCAGCAATGCTGTTCTGTCCGCTGGCGGCGCTACTTTGCCCGACTGCTATAGCATTGGTATTTGTAGCTTGTGCGCTGTTACCGTATGCACTGGAGCTGGCACCGGTCGCAGTAGCGCTGCTGCCAGATGCGATGCTATTGGTTCCGCTGGCGGTGGCTGACGCTCCAAGCGCCGTCGCGTTGGTGTCAGTAGCCTGCGCCGCGTTACCGTAAGCAGCAGCCCCTGATGAATTCGCCAACGCTCCCGTTCCTGTAGCTGTAGCGTTGGCGGCTGTCGCCTGAGCTCCGAAACCTACTGCCGTTGAATTTGAACCGCTTCCGACAGTGTTTGTGCCCAGTGCTGTTGCTCCCACGGCGGAAGCGCTGGAACCGTTTCCGAACGCTGAACCGCTGACTGCCGAGCCTGTGGCACCATTACCGACGGCGGTGGCTGTGTCTGCTGTTGATTTTGCTCCTGGCCCCACCGCTACAGTGGAGTTTCCGGTCGCCAGAGCTTCTGCTCCCAGGAGAACCGCTTCAAAGCCAGCAGCAACGGAATCATTACCGATCGCTATTGCATTGAGTCCGGACGCGACAGGACGACTACCTATGGCGATGGTGTCCAGTGCGGAGGCTGTTGCCATAGAGCCGATCGCTATCGCTTCCACCCCTGCGGCGGCGGACAAGCCCCCGATCGCGATCGCGTCAGCTCCCGCAGCACCGGCCGCCGAACCTATCGCTATAGCTTCGGCTCCTGCCGCACCGGCATGCGCCCCTACAGCGACGGACTCGAAGCCAGTAGCTGCGACATCGACACCTATCGCAGCGCTGCCAAGTCCGGAAGCGGTCGCATTCACCCCGACAGCCGCGCTGCCACCACTAGCATTGACTTCAAGACCTATCGCGGCGCTGGCACCAACGGCAGTTGCTTCGACACCAACGGCTGCGGCCCCCGCGTCCGCATTGACTTCCAGACCGAGCGCAGCACCACCGGCGGCTGCAGTCGAAGTGACACCCATCGCCACGCTGCCCGCCGCAGCGGTCGCATCCAATCCTACTGCTGCCCCACCGTCTGCAGAGTTAACATTGTTCCCCACTGCCATGCTCGCACCGGTTGCGGTGGCATCAAGCCCTACAGCGGTTCCCGCAGCATCAGCTACCGCTTCCAGACCGAATGCCGCGCCGCCAAGATTGGCAGTAGATTCGATACCGACAGCGACTCCACCCGCGTCTGCGGCCACGTTGACCCCTAAAGCGGCCGCGCCACCATTGGCAGTTACCTGGTTTCCGACACCAACAGCCTCGCCGTCGGCAGCGATATCGTTGCCAAGGGCCACGCCACCACCGTTGCCCGTGACCTGATTACCGACAGCGACCCCTTCTCCGGCAGCCGCGGCAGCAACGCCAAGGGCTGTTGAATCGGCGGCTGCATTGACACCCACCCCGTACGAGGCGGCACCGGCTTCAGCAGCGGCACCGAGGCCGATACCAACACCACCGATAAGGAATATGATGTCAATGTCTGTTGGTGCAGCAAGAAATGGAGGAATATAAATCGCAATTACATCTTGCGCTACAGCCGGGGGAGTCGCTACCCCCAAACAACTAAACGAAAGACACGTAGCCAACAGGATGCTCGCGCGAGACTGATTCCGGGAAGACTTAGGACTAGCAGCGGTCTGCAACGATTCGGCAGCAGGTTGGATTCTTAACTTGGATGGCATATTGCTCTCACGCTTCTAAATGAATTCTAGATTGGTCCGCACAAAAATTCGCGTATACACTATATATCAGTGCACCGCATTTGGTTTGGACACCGCCAACGCTTCCAATTCAGCAGCCTTACGTTGATCTAAATCAGCCAGCTTGCGCAATATCGTAGAGCGAAGAGCAAACAGTTGCGCCTTCGGCTTGCTTTGCATCTTGATGGCGAATGACAAATCAGTTGCAGCATGCTCATATCGGCCAAGCTGCACCAGCGCCTCTGCGCGTTTTTCGAAAACCAGTGGAAAACGCGGGTTGAGCTTCAAAGCCTGGTTGAAATCTTGCACCGCGTTCACAGGGCGATTCAGCTTGGAGTATGCAATGCCGCGATTGCAGTATGCCAGAGCGCTTGACGGATTGAGTTTCAGAGCATTAGTCGAATCGGCAATACTCTCTTTGAACTTTCCGAGCGTAACCAAGACACCAGCCCTATCAACGTATGCCTGCGCATAGCTTGGATCGAGCCCTATTGACCGGTTATATAGCTCGAGCGCTTGCTCTGTCTTGCCGGCGAGGAAGAACTGATAAGCCTGCCTGTATGCAACCTTAGCGGGCGAACCCGTTCCGAGGTTAGGCGCGGCAGCACAGCTCCACGTGCCATTCGCCTTCTTTAGAGTAAAGACTTTGACAGGCTTTTCAAGATTGGTGCCACAATACGCAAAAACCAGCGCCGTAGTGGCCCCCGATCGCTCCGCGTCTAACCTCAGCAGGTCCCAAATATCGTCAACCTCATTGCTCAGTGCGTCTACCTGTTTATCCGCTGTTTCGCTAAGGTACTTGAGCATGATGAACTTGCCATCAGCCCTCGTCTCTTGTCCCGTAGCAATGATCTTGTATTTATGACCGGAAGGCGTTGCCAGAGTAGTATATTGCTGACAATCACCCGGTAGCTGGATCGCACCACACAGCAAGGAACAGCTTGTCAGCGCAAGTGACGTGCGGATTGCCAGTCGAAAAACAGTGGAACTCTTAAACAGCATGGAACAGTGCCCTTCGGTGATGATGCCGCTTAGAGACTAACAAAAATTGGCTTACCCTGATCTAAAGATTGACTTAGGCTCACAGCCCGAAGCCACTGTGCCAATAGCGTTCTCTCATGATCCACTTCGCGCCCCCGGCTGTTCTAGTCGCAGGCTGCCATCCGCGTCAAAGCGCACCCAATTCGAAATCCATTTAATGGAGAGTCTCGTTTCGAATACATGAAGCTCATTTGTGGCCGGCTCGACAATGAGGAATATCTTTGAGGGGCGCCGCAATATTCGACCCGACGTACGGGATTACTCCTTGTGAGCTACGATTGGGCTGCGGAGCCGGGCGCTTGGCGGTAGACGCGACACACGGCGCCGAGCCCGAGGACCGCGAACAGAAAGAGTAGGCGCATACTTGCATGAGGCAGCGCCGCAGGGCTTGGCACCATTATTATTCCAGCGCAGCAAATACTGCCTATGAGCAACTCAATTACACGCACAGCCTGAGCATTTTGCGAAACTAAAGGCCAATGTTTTACTCTAGCCAGAACTGCAAAGGCATGACCGATCATAGACACGATCACAGAGAAACCAATTAGCAAGCCGGCCTGAAAGCAGGCGGCAGAAACAATCCCGAGAGGCCAACCTACGTGCGTAAGAAACACCGCACGATTAAAAAGCAGCCAAATGCCGACACAAAAGAAGCCACTACCGAAACACTTCCAGAACCCACCGCGAATGGCATCCTGCGCCATGGTCAACTTCTGTGGAATCAAGAACCAGAACACCCATGCAATAAATGTGCAAAAGGCAACCGCTGGCAAAAATTTCTGGGGCTGGTCCCACCAAAATCTCAACTGCGCCATCGGGCGAAACTTGCGATCAACTCTATCGTGAGGCATCAAATAATCTTTGAAAAACACCTTGTCTTTCAATAAATCATAGAGCGGTCCGCCCGCGTCCCGCGGACTGTCATCCAGGAACGCGTAGAAAAGCGTATTATCCTCGGACGGCTGCTTGGCACGAAGGATCTCGTCCGTCTCAGCATCGTCTAAGCCCACGCCCGCGGGCACCGCGCTCGGTGCAGCCCCCTGAGCATCGGATGAGCCTTGCTTAGTCGAAGTGCCGCCAGAATTACTTTGCGCAACCAGCACGCGATTACCGCCCGCGTGAAGTTGAGCATCGCTTGCGCCCACCGGCAGAGTCCCGCAGAACCAGCCAGAGCACAACACAGCCCACGCGAGCAGAATCAATAATCTCGATTGGCGAACCAACAGCATCATCTCTTTATCCAGTTACCTCGCTAGCACTGGTAGTTTTAACCAGTACTTGCAAAAGTACAAGCCCTGCGGCTGCTGCCATCCAAGATAAAGCGCCCTGCACACCATCAACCGGAAAGAGCAATACAACCGTCGCTGCGGCAACAATGCCCAACGGCATCGCTGGCAAACTTTCCAGTGATATCACTTTGCCTTTCTCTGTTTCAACTGAAGAAAGAATGCGCTGCGTTAGAGCCTCCGACACATCGAACTGAGGCATGGCCGCCATCATGTCCATAATGTCGTTCGACTGGCGTTGCCACGCCTGGCAAGGCTTACATGAACCGTCGTGCGCCTCATACCTCTTCCGCTCATCGGAAGATACACTCTTGTCGCCGTCTGCAAGGCGATCGAAGAGCACTCGAAACTCTTCACAATCTTTCCCGGATTTATCTATTTCACTCATCTCTTTTCACCGTATCTAATATTACCTCAGGCGGTTGACTGTTCTACAAGCATTTTTCTGAGCTTCTCCCTTATTCTGAATAGCAGCGATTTGATAGTTGTTTCCGGCTCATCCACCACGGTTGCGATATCGGCGTAAGACAAGTCGTGCTGATACCTCAGCACAAAGACTTGTCTATGCCGGTCCGGAAGCGATTGCAACGCTTCAGCGAGCATGGCTTGCGAGAATCGCAGCTCAACCTCTGCCTCGACGTCGTCAGCGCTGGGTGGCTCGGCTAGAGGATTATCTCCGAGAATTTCCTCTAGTGAGTCATGCGCTCTCGCTTTGGAATCGCGAATATGGTTCAAAGTAGTGTTTGAAGCGATACGCAAAATCCAGGGCTTGAATCTTGCCTCTGAACGAAACGACGCAAGTGCGCGATAGCTCTTAAGAAAGGTATCTTGAGTGAGATCCGCGGCGGTTTCGTGACTTTGAATCATCTGGTAGATAACGTTGTAAACGAGCTTTTGATAGCGCCGCACCAGCACCTCAAATGACTTTGAGTTACCGGAAAGCGTTAGCGCCACCAACTTGGCGTCTTCAGCTTCTTCTAGTTGAAAAGCAGACAAGCCTTCCCTCTTCTTTAGGACCCCATCCCAGATGGACTTCGAACCCTGTGAAAGTGTCCCACAAATCGCTTCGTTTAGTGAAAGCATGTTTTACTCCAGTCATGCGACTTCATCGAATCGCCTACGAAAGCCGCCCCTGCATGCGAACAAGGCACAGAGGCGGCTCGGCGACTATTCCTCCATCAACATGCTTATTCGACGAAGCGGCCGTGCGTTGCCGGAAATCAAATCTTGTACTCGGTCGTGAATCAATTTTCGCTGATCAGCCGTCAGTATCTTGCGAACTTCGAGAACCGTGCTCAGCCTTCGGTCCTGGACTTTCTGCCTGATCGCTTTTACCTCCCCTATTTTGGCTTTAATCTGGTCGTCGGTTGCGTCTTTGGATGCCATAAGGTCGGACAAATCAAGCAAACCTTGCCGAACTTGTTCTCGGTCCGGGCGAGTGTCCTCCATCGTTTTGTCCATTAGCGTGCTGATTTTGGTGCGTTGCTCATCCGTAGCATCAATGCGATTGAAGAATCGTTTCGTCGCGAACTTGCGCAGCGCAGTTTCGAAGTCTTTGTCTATAAGAGAACCAGCTGATGGTCCGGCGAAGGCCGCCTGGGACAGCCCGACGATTGCAGGCACCACCAGCATTGCAGCAATCAACTTTTTCTTGTTTCGCAAATTGTTCATCTCACTCTCTCCGTCTGTTTGATGAAGTCGCGGGGGAATTGTTGTGTGCCGCTCCTTCCGAATTCCCATACACGGCCCGATTCGACAAAGTTTCGTTCTGGAAGATTAAATCGCGTTTGGTAGACAGGAGGCAACTTTTGCGGGATTACTGCTTCTGCGGCGCAACCGAAATCCTGGTCTCGGCCGTGGCAAACCCACCGAGATCGGCTCTGATGCGTACTTACCGCAGTGACAAATTTGGACTTCACCATTACTATAGGTTCACTGGCGGGGGGAGAAAGTGTGATCAAGGGCGGTTCATATCCGGTGGCGTCACAATCGTGCGTGCTCGACGACAAACTGAGCAAAGCTATTGACCAGCTAGAAAAATCCGGTCTTCTTAAAGACGAACTAGCGGAATATAGAAGTATTCAAACCCGGTATGGCGGCGCCACCGCGAACGTTGCAGCGGAGCTGCTCGTCGCCATGTGGACGGAAGTGCTGTAAGCGTGCACGGTCCCAAAGTGCAAGTTACGTTTTCGTGGTTGTCGCGCTAATTTAACTAGTGCCTGCGTTTTCGCAAGCGAAACATAGTTACGCCGTCCGTATCTGTCAGTTCTCCGACACTGTGTAGACGACGTCCTCCTCCATAGCCAGCAGCGCATTCTCCGATAGATCCGACAACGCCAGTTTCTCGAACCTCTTGATCTGGACTTGCTCGCTTTGAAGAGTGCCACTGTACGTGTGTAAAAGCAGCCCCAGCCGTTTGGCCGCCCCCTCAGATAGCAAATCGCCAATGAAATTGCGCCACAGCGTCAATTCTGCTTCGCGCTCGCTATGCTTTTTGTGGCGCTCAAGCGACCCGGACTTTTCCGCTAGCCAGCGGTCAATCTTGTGCTGACTCCAGCCTTTCTTGCGAAGCCTGGCAATCTCCGCAAGATCGGGAACAGCCTTCTGCGCAGCTCCCTGCGGTTGAGCGGCAGAGCCCAAGGCAGAGTCGCAATCGCACATACATCGCGTTGCCCGCAGATACTGATCGCCGCCAAGTTGCGATTGAACAAAGGGATTACTGATTTCCGTAAACGACATCTCGTGCCTTTCCAACAACACTTTGGAAGCCAAAAGATCAAAGCCCGCAGGCACGACGGCAGTAATAAATCGGCACATTGATCACCTCCCGGTCTGCTGAATCGGCGTCTATCACCGTGTTGGTAAGGTTCCTGGAAACCGATTCTACCACAGGCCCTCTCGCGACAAAATGGACGCGCCGCCGACGGGGGGAACACCTTCAGGCCTTCTCGTGAGGCGGTTTCCCCGGTAGTCCGAAAACTCGAGACGGCTTACTCACGGGTAGGGATTTCACGTGGTTTCGTAAGCACCTTGCACGCACGAACACCCTTAGCGCAGAAGCGGGACGTGTTAAACTTGGCGCCATAATTTCGGAGAACGACACTATGGCTCAAACACTTATCGCAGGCACTGTAAAGCTGGATGAAAACACCGAACTCGCAGATTTCTTTGAGAATTCCCCCATTGGCATGCTGTGGATAGCCGGCGATGGCACAGTGTTGAAAGCAAACAAATTCAAATTGGAAATGCTGGGCTATAAGGAAGAAGAATTCGTCGGTCACAACATCGGTGAGTTTCACCCGGACAAAGCCAACCTTAAGGAAGCGCTTGAAAGGCTCTCCTCGGGCGAAACATTGATTGATTTCCCCGTCGGATTGCTGTGCAAAGACGGAAGCGTAAAAAATCTTCTACTAAACTCCAATGGCCGCTTCGAAGCTGGACAGTTCGTTCACACCAGATGCATAACTCGCCCCGCCAACTAATCAATACTTCAAGAGCAATGGAGGAAGGTGCGTAAGCAGCGCGGACTTCCTCTTTTTGTTTCATCGGACGCAGATGTCCACCAATCCCGATTGAGCTGTGGCGAATCTTCGAACGGTGGAACTAAAAGAACATGGGCCCGTCGCCCCGCTCGCGGAACCATTTAGTGATTACGATCTTGTGACCGGATTCAACCGGTAGTCCGGAGTGAAGTGTTGCCGGGTTCGGCGTGCCATCAGGATGAAGGTTGTTCCAGATAACCGCCATGCCTGTTTTAGGAGTGAAGGTCTTGTCTATGAGCCAGAATTTTGTGCCTCCGCCCATCATGTCTTCATTGAGATAGACCATAAAGGTCCAGGTGCGCTGTCCCGCTTTGTCAGCGAACTCCCTCATTTCCGCAGTACCCGGGTTAAAGTAATCTGTGTGTTTGCGAAACTCCTGACCGACATCATATCGCTGAGCTTGAATGCCTTCCGAATAAGCAAGTCTTACTCCAAGAGTTCTAGCGATTTTTTCATCCAACGATTCCACATAGGGATGATTCATTAACGACAGATCGCTGGTGCTACTTGTGCGGTAGGCGTAATCGCCCGTTGAAACCGTTGAGCGGCGCAAGGACGTCGCGGAGAGTTCAATGATGCGATCACACTCCTCGGGTGACATGAAATTTTCCAGCGTATAAAGCTGGAGCTTCTCGCTGGGAATTTTCTGCGCACCGCAGAACGTCAGCCTGACATTCGCAATTGCTCTGTAATCCGGTCGCGATGAGGACTCCAACAGGGAAGGGAATGCCGAACCCATGTGTTTTCGGATCGAATCCAGATCAAATCCGTGCTCTTCTAAAGTCTTTCGCAACTCACGAGGATCGCATTTGCGCTCCAAATTCTCCCTCAGCCAGCCTTGCCAGGATGTATCCAATTCTTTTCCGTACTTCGTTTTTATCATCACAATTGATTCCTGCGCATTCACAGTGCCGGTAGCGGCTTCGGCGGGAGATCCGAGCAAGCCATAACATACCCTACTACCTACACGGTAAACAACGCCGTTGGAAAACGAATTCTTCCGGTAGACAAGCAACGTGGCGATCAGGAATCCTAGTGCAATGGTAGAAGCGCGCCCCTACCATTGCACTAGGAAGACTCGTTAGAATTTTGGTTTCTGGAAGCGATAGACTTTGCCGTCGTATGAAACGGCATCTAGCTGGCCGCTGGGTCCAAACTTAATCGTGGTGCCGTCCTTAAGTTTGACGTATGGATCTTTCGGATCAAGAAATGGCCGCCGCTCGGACTTGCCTTTCGCATCGGTCTCTGTAAGCGTATAGCCATCATCGCTCTTGGTCACCCTTACTTTGGTGCCGTTAGGCAAAGTGAGAGTATCGCCGGAATCATGGCGATCGAGTGTGGCGCCTTTACCCATAGTGGCACTCAAGTCATTGATACCACGAGCAACAACAACATCCACATCTTTTGGCGCTTCTTTTTTCGCATCACTGGCGGTCTCACCTGGCTTTACGGCTTCAGTCGGCTTCGTTACCTCAGGTCTTGTCAGTCCCGGCATAGCCGGCTCAACTTTCGTCGGAGGAAGGGTGACCATCTCCGGCGAAACGGGCGCAGGTGAAGTGCGATCCAACTTATCCGGGTTGGGAGGAGAGTCTTTGGGAACCTTCTGACTATCGGTTAGCTCAATTGCCGGAAACCCGGACGGAAGTTTTTCAGAAGCACCGCCGCGCATCAACGGTCCGGCGCTCAGGGCTTCTTCGCAAAGCTGCACTCGCCCGGCATCCTCAGCCTTCTGAGGTCCTTCGAACTTGTCTAATTCGCTCTCTTGTCCGCTCATCCCATTCCTCCCGCGCATCAGCTTCAAATTTGCCTGTGCCGGTATGCTAAATGAACGAACCTTGCAAAAACGTTGCGTTATGTGCGGTGGTCAGCCTTGAGTACGAAACGGTCGTCCACTTTAGTCAATGTAGTCAATGGGCGGAGGATAAGTCCCGAGCATTCTTGAATAAGTCAAGCCGTGAACAGTTTCAACATCATTGAAGTCTTCGCAGACAAAATCGATGAACACCGCATAGGTCCAGCCCTCCTCAGGCACGGGACGAACGACGATGGATGTAACTTCAATTCTGTTTCCCTTAGGCAACAACTCCGACAGCGATATCTGTTTTCCTGCGCGGAGTTCAAATAGTACTGTCATTTTCATGGGCAGTGCCGGGGGCGGGCAGCCACCGACGGACACTAATGCAAACCGCGTGCAGTTGTCCTGGTAATCCTGAATGCCGCGCTCCAATATCTCCAAATCGTACTGAACCGCGGCGTCTTCACTGGCGATGGCTGCGACCGACGGATTCTCAGACTGGCTGACAAACAGCGCCGCGCCGGCTGTGTCGAACGCCTCCACCGGCAAGATCTCTTTGTGCTGCTCAAAGAACGATTTGCATTGCATCAAAGCAACAGGGTGCGAGTGAACCTCGCGAATCTCATCGATGGAAACGCCAGTCTTCGCAAGCAAGCAATGCGCAACAGGCAGGTACAGATCACGACTGATTCCAAGAACGCCGGTTCGCAAAGCATCGTAGTTTGCAGCAATCGGACCGATAGAGGAATTCTCCAGCGGTAGTATGCCAAACCGATTCCGGGGGCTTCCGTTGATCGTTTCCTCCACTACTATGTCGAACGAGGCGCGGCTCTCAAACCTAACGTCTTGTCCTTCGAACTCGACCTGCGCAAATATTTGCGCTGCGCGATGACTAAACGCACCGGGAGCACCTTGATAATAGAGGTGTATGACCGGATCAAGCATGCGCGACGAAATCCTCCAGCGCACTCATTAGCTGATCCGCATCGATCACACAATCTATGTCGACCAGCCCTGCTTCACCGTTAGGAAGCACGAACTTGATTGAACTGCCCTGGCGCTTCTTATCTTTCATCATTGCGACCAATAACTGCTCCACTGGCAGCTCGTCGGGAAGGACAACGGGCAGGTGCATTCTGGACAACATCGCCCGTGCTGTTCGTTCATGCTCAGCATCCATCCGCCCCATGGAAATTGCCAGCTGCAGCGCGAATACGGTGCCGATGGAAACGCCCTCACCGTGGGTGATGCTGTAATCCGAAACCTTTTCGATCGCGTGACCAAGTGTGTGCCCCAAGTTAAGGCAGCGTCGCAAGCGCTTCTCATGCGGATCGGCCGCTACAACTGCCAGCTTCATTCGCACACACGATGTAATAATTGACGTGATTGAGGGATCGTCGGCTTTCACCGCGGACTTAAATGATTTGAGCACGTCGATCAATAACTTCGGACCGGGTTTGTACTCGGTGGATTCAATTATAGTGCGTTCGATATACGCATATTTAACTATCTCGCCCATGCCCGACTGCAAGTCTCGTTCGGGCAAGGTTGCCAGCACGTCCGAATCAATCAGCACCACTTCCGGCATATGAATCGCGCCCGCAAGATTTTTCCCGGCGCTAAGATTGATACCAGTCTTGCCGCCAATCGCAGCATCCACTTGCGCCAACAAAGTAGTCGGCATCAGCACGGAGCGAATGCCTCGCAGATAAGTCGCCGCAGCGAAACCTGCGACATCGGTAACAGCTCCCCCCCCGATGGCGAGCACCGTATCATTCCTTTCAAAAGATGCCTCTTGAAGTTTCGACCATAGCGACATCAATTCTTCAGTCGATTTGCACTCTTCACCATCCGGCAAAGTATGGGTGAAAACTTCAAACCCCTCATCTGTAATGGAGTTAGACGCGTCGCTAATCCATTGCGACGGAATAGATGCTTGCGACACCACCAGCACCTTCTTGCCTGCGCCAATCTGCTTCAAAACATCGCCGCACCGTTCGCGCAGTCCTTCGCATATGTCCACGCGTGAACGCAACGGCGCATTAGATTTCATACCCAATGAAACAACTCGGCCGGGTGGTATTCGTTTCATACCTATTCCAACTCCATTTCCGGACGATCAAACTCGGACAAAATCGTAGAAGCGGCAGCGAAGGGTTTAGCACAATACTGCTTGAAGGCCCCCACACTTGCTCGAATGTCATCCATCGAATCGCTGCCAAATTTATTCAGCATCGCACGCGCCAACACGAATGATGTCATCGCTTTTACAACAACAGAAGCAGCCGGCACTGCGCAAACATCCGATCTCTCATAATGCGCCGTGTCCGCAGTAAGCCCCGGGAAACTAACCGAAGGAAGCCCTTTACGCATGGTCGGAATCGGCTTCATGTATGCGCGCAATCGCAGACGAGAGCCGTTAGTCATGCCACCCTCAATTCCACCGGCATGGTTGGTAGCACGCCTAAACGGCAAGCCAACGTTCTCGCTGCCCGGGTCGGGTTGCGCCGGAAAGAGTGCGTCGTGCACTTCCGAACCCGGCGCAGAAGCAGCGTCAACACCATCACCTATCTCTACCGCTTTCATAGCTTGAATGCTCATAACAGCCTGAGCAAGTTGTCCGTCAAGTCGCTCATCCCACTGGGTGTAGCTGCCGAGGCCTACAGGGAGTCCATCGACTAAAACCTCAACGACACCACCGACACTATCGCCTTCCTGCCAGGCCTCCTTCACATGGTCGCGCATGGAGTCCGTTGTTTCCGCATCTGCGCAAAACATTTCAGAAGCATCTACAAGCGACATTAGTTCGGCAAGATCAATGGTGTCGCCATTGATCTTGTTTGCAGGCACAGCGATCGGTCCTACGGAACGCACGTGACTTGCGATAGTTACACCAAACGCACGAAGCAACTGTTCGCACACGGCGCCCACAGCAACACGAGCAGCAGTTTCTCTGGCGCTGGCTCGCTCCAGAACGTTTCGAATGTCAGTTTGATGGAACTTGAGCGTCCCCGCCAAATCGGCGTGCCCCGGGCGAAACTTCTCAATAGACTTCTTCGCGAATTGCTCTTGTACCGCAGGATCGGTTAAATCGACCGGCGCGGATGACATTACATTCTGCCAATTCTCGAAGTCTCGATTCTTGATCATCAACGCGACTGGCGCACCGGTGGTAACACCATGCCTGACGCCACCAATGAGTTCGGCATCATCCTTCTCAATCTTTTGACGATTGCCGCGACCATAACCTTGCTGTCGTCGATGCATCTCATTTCGTATCGCCGCAATGTCTATTGGCAGTCCGGCTGGAATCCCGTCAATAATGGCAATGAGGGCCTGCCCGTGCGACTCGCCGGAAGTTAAAAAGCGTAACATTTTGATGTCCCCAAGAGGAACCACGATTCTACACCAGCCTGAGTCGCATCCGCACCGAGCAGCGCTCGAATAACCAAATGTGACAATGCTTCTCTACTAAAAGTGTCTCCCGCCTCAGCGTTAGGGCACTGTAAAATTGCCAAAATCGACCTGACTTCGTGCTCTGCAATCCGATCGCTGCGAATTGTGCATCTATAATGTGACCTTGTACTGCATCCCGGAAGCCGCAAGAGGAACACTAGAAATGAAGTTCAAGAGTGCCAGCATTGTTGCTGTCCTGTCCTGCTTAGCCTCAGCGCCTTCTGCTCTGGCGATCGACTATATGGACCTACTGAGAGGGTACGTCGGCGGTCCAACATCTGGCGGACGCATAGCGCCGCAGACAGACGCACTGATCAAAACGAACATCAACACTCGCCAGGCCCAACTCGAAACCGAAGTTCAGGCAGGTGTCCGGTCCGGTCAGCTCACCCCCCAAGAAGAGAGCGAATTGCGGGCCGAACTCAATCGAATCGCAGCTCAAGAAGGAGCCGCCCTTTCCGACGGTTCTCTGACAACTTGGGAAGTACAATCGCTACTCAATGACATGCAATCCTTCTCCAGAAGGCTTGAAGCTTATTTGACAAACGCAGATGTTGCCGCAAACACGTCCAATCCCTGGAGCCGTAACACTTACAACTCTTGGCGCGGTCGCAATAGCGACGACGCAATAAACAACCAGGTACAGCTGCAAGCTAGCATCGACACAAGACAAGCCGCTCTAGACTCACAGATAGAGCAATCACTTAGCGCCGGCATTCTAACTTGGCAGCAAGCGAGAACGTTTGAAACCGAGTTGAACCAAATCGCAGCCAAGGAAACAACTTTTACCGCTGATGGTCGCTTAAGCTATCGCGAAACAAACGAATTGCTCGCCGACCTCGATACACTCGACGGCAAAGTAAAAGCACACATCGCGAACTACGATCGCAATCGACGCGACTGGGGTCGCAATCGCAATCGCGGACGAGGAAACCATCGCAATTACAATTCAACGCAATCGGTGCTTCGTCAACGCATAGACTTTGGTTTGAGGTCGGGCCGGTTAACACGCGTTGAAGCAAACCGCTTGATTCGCGACGAGCAAAGAATTGCCGACCTCGAAGCGCAAATGCGCCTTTCCGGTGGCAGACTCAGCTACAGCGAACAACGCCGACTCCTCACGGAACTAGACAATCTATCGCGAAATATAACCAGGGAACTGAACGACCACCAGGTTCAATACCAATAGAGCCAGTCGTTCACCACTTAGTTCGCAAGAAGAACAAAAGGGCGAGGATCACACCGATCCTCGCCCTTAACTCCAGAGAGATTTAGTTGACACCAATCAGGACTTATTCGGAATCCCCGTCTGAGTCAGAGTCAGACTCAGCGGCAGTGGCCTCAGGAAACTTAATCGCCACATCAATCTTAGCGAGAGACTCTTCGCCGAGAAAGTATTCCACTTCCATGTTTGTATCGTGAGCGTCAGGGAAATCAAGACAGATACAAGTAGCTTGTACAACGGCAGCCCCGTGTGTCTGCCCTACACGCATTTCGCACGGCGTCTTATGACGAACTTCAAACCCATACTCAGGAAACCGAGTGATCGCCCAGATATCAGCGGACAACCGCTCGACCGACTCAAAGCGCTCAACGTGCAACGATAGCCTGACATTCTCCAGCGCATGCGCAACATGACTGGCCTTCGCGACCACGGGCATGGCAGTCGCCGCCAACAACTTCACGGCGGTACCATTCTGATGAATAGTTAGCGGGCCATATTTGGGCGGCAGAACTTTTCCGTCAATAGTCGTAGTTATTACCTCTGCCTTGGCTTTCTTTTTCGGTTTCATCATCATGCGCTCACCATAGATGTCTGAGGAGGTGTGTCAAAAAAAACGTTCGCTGCTATCCAGCCGAACACAAGGCATGGCATGACGCGCGTGCATTGCGAATGGAGAACAGACGAAACTTTGTTGTGAATGAGGCTTTGCAAACACACCCTTCGGCAGTAGCACTCGAGGTTGAGCAAGACAGCCTGACTATTAAATTAATTCTACCACGCCCGGTGGACGCGAACAGGAATCAACCGGCAATCATCAAAAAAAACGATAAGTGTCAGTACCCCGAATTTTGCGAACTATTTCGACAACAACATCCATTTCGTGGGAATTCCCCCATGTTTCTCCGCTCATTTTCAAGCAAATATGGTTTAGTTTCCAAGTATCGCAATTTTTTCGCAAACTCCTACCCGCGGGAGAGTACTTATCATGGCACATCACACAATTGGCGCTCGCTCCGAAACCTCCAGAGTCGGTCCCGATTACTCCGAATGGAGTCGTGGTCCCGAGCACCGCTCGACAGTCGCTCCGGCGGAAGGGCTCCCGGTGGGACAGGATTACTCAGGGTACAGCCATGGTCCAGCTCGCCGGCGCAAGTCGGACACACAGGATATCGAGCACGCAACTTCTAAGACCGAACGCTGCTCACGTCCGCAGACAAGCTCGGCAGTTGCAGCAAGACGAAGGTTCGCAGACTATCTTGACAGAGAGGACATTCACTCTTCAAAGCGAGCCGACACTAAATGCGATACCGTGATCGCAATCGTCATGACCTGTTTTAACCGTGCACCGATAACGGCAAGGTGCATAGAAAGCATTAAGCGCTGTGCCGTACCGGCCGGTGTCAAAGTCAAGCTATATATTACAGATGATGGTTGCACCGACGGCACGTCGGATGTAGTTAGATCGTTGATGCCCGACGCAATTGTGAGCGAAGGCGACGGATCACTTTTCTGGTGCGGCGGTATGCGTTTGTCCATGCAACGCGCTATCAGCGACAACGCAGATTTTCTGCTCTGGTTAAACGACGATGTGGTCCTCTACCCCACCGCAATCGCTGACGCCTGGAACACCTACTGTTCCGGCTCGAAAAAGTCCATCGTGATCGGCAGCACGGTAGATACCGTTACACCTGCGGTTACCTACGGAGGACTGGTGGCGAAGAGGGGCATTGCTTCAAGCATTTGCAAAGTAATTGATCCGCGCATCGAATCTCAGTATCAAACAGTTGATCCCGAGATAGCACCGACTTGCGAAACCATGTGCGGAAACTTCGTGCTAATTCCCGGCGCAGTTGCCCGCGAAGTCGGCGACATTGAGACCAAGTTCACCCAGTGGCTGGGCGATGTCGACTATGGCTACCGAGCGCGCGCCAAGGGAATACAGCTGCGGCTAGTCCGAAAGATCATCGGAACATGCGCATCTAACTCCAGGCAAGAAATGTGGCGCGAACCCGAACCAACCTTTCGAGAATACCTTCACAAGATCCACTCCACCAAGGGTCTGGCAAGCAAGGAACGAATGCACTACTATCGGCGCCACGGCGGAGCCGCATGGTGGCTGGCATGGGCGCTTCCCTACGTTAACCAACTTGTGTTGTATCCCTTCTTAGCTCGCAAAGCGAAGAAGTCGGTGCAGCAGCGCATTGTTTAATTTGTAGGCGCTACGCTCTTTACGGCGGTACATCCCGCTTGAACTTCGCTTGTCCGAATTTAGCGCACGACCAATTGATTTAGGTCTGCGGCGAAGTTGGGATAGGAAACTGCGACACAAGAAGGATGATCGATGCGAACCGGCGATTGCGCAAGCAGCGACGCAATCATTCCCGACATCGCCATGCGATGATCATCGAAGGTAGTCCAATCGCTGTCACCGCTCAGAACAGTATCTCCCTTTACAGCGAATCCATCGTCGAACTCCGAGACATCGGCCCCGGCCGCGCGCAAGTTGGTCACGACGGCCGCGATCCGATCGCTCTCTTTAACCCGCAACTCCTGGCCGCCTTCAACGCGAAACTCTCCATCGCAAAGGGCACCGGCAACGGCAAGCACCGGAATTTCGTCAACCCCGCGCGCCATCCGGTCTCCGCCCACAGTGACACCACGCAAGCGATCACCGCCTCGCACCCGAACAGTTCCGATCACTTCACCGCAAGAATTGCTCTTTGGCGTGACAGTAATGTCGGCCCCCATTTCGCGCAGCACTTCGATTACAAGGTCGCGACCGGGATTAAGCGCCAGGTCCGGCAACGTAACATCCGAGCCGGGCAGAGATGCCGCAGCTACCATGAAGAACGCAGCGGAGGATATGTCTGCCGGCACCATTGCGTGATATGGTGCAATCGGTTCGGTCATACGTTGAACTGACACTATATTCTCGTTTCCATCAACAAAATCGAACGGCACACCCAGTATCGAAAACATGCGCGTAGTATGGTCCCGAACAGCCGCAGGTAAACGCACCACCGTTATTCCATCCGCCTGCAATCCCGCCAACAACAATGCCGTTTGAACCTGCGCCGAGGCGACTTTCAAATCGAAATCGAAACCATGAAGCTGCGCACCAATCACTGCAAATGGTGCACAGTTTTCCTTTTCCAACCACACAAACTGTGCGCCCATCTCTTGCAACGGATTCAACACCCGGCCCATCGGACGCGAGCGCAAGGATGCATCACCATCCAAAACAGATTTGAACTGCTGCCCCGACAACAATCCGGACAAAAGGCGAATAGTTGTGCCGCTGTTTCCTGCATCCAAGGTCCTATCGGGGGCCGTGAAGCCGGTCAATCCCGGACTGACAATCCGCAGCGCGTCACTACCTGTACTTCTAATCTCAAATCCAAGCTGTTGAAGGCACTGAGCACTGTTCGTGCAATCCTGCGCAGGAGAAAGCCCGGTAACAGTGCTTTCACCTTTTGCCAATGCAGAGAAAATCAGCGCCCTGTGTGTTATAGACTTATCGCCCGGAACTCTCAGGGTACCGGTCAGTCTTCTCATTATTCGAGACTCCTCAATTGGAGCCTCAGATTATAGTAGCTTACGCAAGCGGTGCAGCAGACTTACCTCTTAAAAGTCCGCGGTTCATTTACTGCTGGCGCGCCGCCACGGTCTGCGAGCAAAGAACACGAAGATAGTAGGCTTTTGTTGTCCAGCAATCGACTTGCCGGGATACATTCAATTATTAAGTCGGCGGAGGTCCATCAATGCTTCACTTCATCAGAACTCTCGTTCCCATGACTGTTTCGATCAGCGTAGTTGGTTTAGCAGCGATTCAAACCGCGATGATGACGCTGCAGATTCACCCGTAACAGTTCTGCGGCAGAGGCTTTGTCACCAATAAAGTGCTGCGAAGTTCAATACTGGTAAGCAGGAACACCGAAAGCCGCACGCGACTGTGCGTCGGCCTCCTTGCAGGCACGCTCGAGCTGTTCCAAACCTTGCTTGCGTTGCATGAGCTGAGCCATAATCGGCTGGCCGTTAGCGTCTTTCGCCATCAAATTGTCTTGCACGCGAAGGTAGTCCGCAAACAAAGCTCGGGCGTTGGAGAAGTACTGATAATAGCCTTGCTGCAAGCGTTTCGTTTCATTGGTCGGTGGCAATGCCTCCAACGCCTTGGTGGCGTTGTCGTATCGAGTGACGAGCCGAGCGAGTATATCTTTAGCTGCAAGCTTCTCCGGACCAGGCATCAAAATAGAAAGACCTTTGCCCAATATTGAGTCGGCTTGCTGTTTTTCAACAGGATTCATCTGGGCGCGTCGGCGAACATCATCATACTTCTGAAACCATTGAAATACTTTGGCCTGTTGCTGCGGAGTCGCTTTCATCGGACCGGCGGCCGATACATCGTTGTTATAGCCGGCCGGACTGGACAACCCGGGACCGGATTGTCCGCGATAGCTCGGCTGATTGCCAAAGGGCATTTGCTGAGTGTTGTAGGGCGCAGGCGGATACTGTTGAGGCGGGTAGTTGTTATAGCCTTGCGGAGGATAGCCCGACTGATTCGGGTATGGTTGCTGGGTCGTTGGATATCCCTGCTGCTGAGCGGGGTAGCCTTGCGGTTGCTGATAGCCTTGCGGCGGCGGGTTGTCTTGCCCACCGTATTGGTTCTGCGCCAGCGCCGACGACGGACCGAACGTTGTGCCAAGGCACAGAACAACCAGAAATTTAGCTTGTAGTTGCATATTGGCCATCACTCCAGTCTACATTCTACTTCGATTAGATGCACGCACCACCAACGGATTTCTTAGATTCCAAGCAACGAAAGACTTGTTGATTCGTGGAAATTCGATTTCGTAAACTCTCTCGACGCGTTCAGCACCGAATTGTTTCATCGTTCCATTCGCCCGATTAGAGCTCCTTGATCAATCGCTCTACTTGAAAGCTTAGCGATCGTAGTTCATGAATATCGTCTGCGCCTCCGAAATAAGTGCGATTATATTCATCGATGAATCCATCAACTTTCGTCAGGAACTCAGTGCCCGTCCGCGAATCCTTGGTCCCTTTAGTGACCATCTCTTCAATTTTCTTTCGTAACTGCTCTTGCACTTCGGCCGGCGTAGAAGACGGGCGGACAACGACGCCCCGGCCTTTGAGCGTTCGCAAGAAATGCAGGTATATTTTACTGGCCGGATGACGCGGCACCCGTGGAGTACCACTCTTGAGACTGCGCCAAAACATTAGTCCGCTATAGCCTAAGAGTCCGGGGAAGCACAACGCGAGCATAACAGTAAGCACGCTGACCGGATGTTGCTCCAACTTCCCGTCCCCGCCGGCACCACTTACGGTGACACCACTCTTAGTCAAACCGGATTTCTGCAAAGCATTCTTTATATTCTGATTGACTGTTGTGAGGTAGCGCTCAGACTCCACTGTTCGCTCCGGCAAAGTCCCCTGAGGTGTTGCATCAAAGGGCACCCACCCGCCGCGAGGCACGAAGACCTCCGCCCACGCATGGGCGTCCTTGTGCCGAATGACTCGACGTCCTAGCGAGGCATCAAAATCACCAGGGGCAAATCCACTGACGAATCGACACGGAATTCCCGCAGCACGGCACATAACGACAAAAGCAGAAGCAAAGTCCTTACAGTCACCGGATTTCTTCTCACCGAGAACAAAATTGTTTACGGTGTCCTTCACCTTACGAGAGTGGCGGCGGTAAGTGGTATAGGTGTAGTTCTTCCGCAGATAAAGTGAAATGCGTTCGGCCCTGGTGAACCAGTTACCGTCAACGCCGGCAACTTCATCGGCCAACTTCAAAACCCGAGAATCGACAGTATCTTCGATTTGAAGAAAGTTCTCCAGCAATTCCCTCACTTTAGCCTCCTTCCCGGGAGGCAGTGGCTCCAGCGCCATCAACTCTTTGGTGTTGTACATCGGTAGTACGGCCACGGCAGAGAACTCGGAATTTTTTACAAGAGCCCAGGCACTATGAACAGTGCCACAGACATCCAGCCAAAGCGACGGCGCGGCATAGGCGATAAGATCGGGCGCACCGGCAATCGGAAGACTACTACCGTAAGGCACTTCGAAGCGGTACTGCTGCTTCAATCTGATGCTGGGAATAGTCGAGGGAATGGAAATGATCGACGGCGTAGGGAACCAAAACAAACCATGGGAATCCTTCCTAATCATCGCTTTCTGAGACGGATCAGAGCAATACCAACGATGACCGTCGAAGGTGTCCAAGACCGATTTGCGGTAAAACACAGTGCGATTACACACCACTGAAAAAATCACTTGCTCGGAGTCGGGAGCCTGAGCTCTCGTGTCCAGGGCTTCCGGTAACATTGACTCCGGTTCGTCGTCCTCGTTCTCGTCCTCGCCGCCCTCCGACGAACTCGAACCATTTTTGGAATCCTTTCCGTCCTGGTCGTTGTTCGAATGGGCATCCGGTCCGGGGTCGGACTTCAAGCCGGAGTTACCACCAGAAATCTTTGCGCTCGCTGCTCCGCTCCTTTTGTCTCCACCCTTTTGTTGCTTGCCCCCGTTCTTTAGTTGCTTGCCGCCTTTGATCGGTCCGGTTCCTTCGCCCTTACCGCTACCAGGAGAATCCTCCGTTACACTTCCCTTCGCGTCCGCGCCGCCCTTCGAATCACCCTTGCCTCCAGACTCAGTATCACTACCTGCTGTCTTATCGGCCGAGTCTTGTTTTCCACTAGCACCATTTTCGACACCATGTTTTGAGCCGGTCTTGTCGCCCTGTCCGGTTGCACCGTCTGAACCACCACCACCAGCCTTCTTATCCTTAGACAATTTGTCATTGCCGCTATTTCCGCCAGCTCGGGGCTTCGCCCCCTTGCCTTCCTTACCGCTCTTGCCGGAGCCCACCCCTTCAGAAGGCACGCTGGAGCCACCACCAGCGATGCCACTCTTGATGTCCCTCCCCGGCAAATCAGAAGGGTCCGGCGCAGGTTTCTTTATTGAGGGCGCAAGGGGCGCACTTCCATTTCGACCGAAACTAGAACGCAAGGCTCCCGGCACACGTATCGGGCTGCGAATTGTACGCACCGGTGTGGGCATAGCGTCACTGTTGTCTTTATTGTTCTCCGGTCTGATCATGCGAAAGAACTTCGCAGTCAGTTGATCCGCAATCGACTCCGCCCGCGGCACGGCTATGAATAGAGAGACGCCCAATGCAATCATGCAAGCAATCGGAAAAACCAGATTTCCTGTTTTGTCACCAGTCGAAGCGTTGTCCAGGGAAAAATCCAGTCCATCAATTTTGCGAGCGCAAACGGTACCAAAGGTGCGAGACTCGCAATCAAGCAAAAGCATTACGCCGGCCAGGCAAAGATAGACCAGTAACAGACCGCCAAACAGAAGCCCCTTTCCGAGGGTAGCCGTCATGAAGACCAGCATCAAGCTGATGGCGAGCGAGAAATTGAAGTCCCCCCTGGTTCGCATCTCGAACGTGTGGCTTACGAACAAACCCGCGACCAGGTGCACTGTCGGCAACAGGGGGTCGATATCCATGCCGCTGCTAAACTGATAGTGCAAATTGTCGACAAACCATCCGATGATTACGGCAATCAGCACGAGTCCCAATCCAACCAACCACGGCTTGGGATTGTGCCGATAATGATAACTGAGAAAGCACCCGGCAACCCCCAACCACAGATAAAAAACCATAAGCGGAATGGAGACGGGCACACCGATTGCGGCCAACGACAAGGAAGCAGTTGACGGATCGACCATGTTGACCAGAATCAAACATGTAGTCGCTAACAGAAACCACAACATCCGCAAGAAGATCGAATCTTCCGGCGGTTGCTCTCTCTTCGGTTTGCGACTAAATATCATATGCGCGACAACTCAATTTCAGATTCAAAGACAACCAATTGCCGGGACACCGAAATTAGAGGAGCATGATTCTCAGCGCCGGCACCATTGACAGACCGTGCCAGCTCGACAAATGCTATTGCATCCCCCCCCCGACGAGATCGATCGGGCAGAACCCCAAGCAAACATCTGCGGCTATTCATCCCTTCTGCTACAACCAGGCGAGCAGCTAACTCGGCATCGGACAAAACTTTCTGGCGCAAGTCTTCCGGTAGCGGAGACACCCGAGCCAATATTTCCGCCGCCAGTTCTTCACCGGCCAGGCCACCCGGACAATCGGCAAGCAACTCCTCCAGAGCCTCACTCTCAGCGCCCGGCAGCAAATGAAGCTTGGGCAAAAAACCATGCCTTTGGCCGTAGCGCACCAGAGAGTAAGCGGTAGTCACCGCAAGCTCAAACTGAGACTCGCTCCAGTTCTCCGTCAAATCGAGTACTACATCAAACTCTGCAATGGTCTCAACCTCAAACTCGCGAACCAGCAGCCGCCCGGACTTAGCACTCGAGGCCCAGTGAATATGCGTAAGACTATCGCGCTCTGTAAACTCTCTCAGTCCGCGCAAATTGACGGATTGATTCGGGCGTATCCAACTATGCTTGTGCCGCCCAGTCGCATTATCCGACTCTGATAGTTTGGCGTGAAACGCACCATAAATAGGTATCACCTTAGGGTAGACGGTAATTTCTCGTCGCGTGTCCTGCAAAGAAGCCTGAGCCAAACGCGAAAGCCATGCCACTGCAAAAGGAAAGCAGCTCGAAATCTCCACGTTATCCAGCAGATACACGCCCCGACTCAGGCTCGGCACTTTCAGCCGTCCGTCGAACCCGTGATTGAGCGATTCAATCATTCCCGGTATCGGAACAATCTGCGCCTGCGTGTTGCGGCTTTGCCAACTTCTTCGTTTGAGCAACAAACGAGCATTCAGATAGCCGCTGGGAATTATGAAGGATAAGAGCCTAAAAATCGGCTTGCGTTTTATTGTGACCCTGATTTCGGGCACCTGCGGCGCCAGCGGTGAACTGACCACGGAGAAGCCCACGTCTATAGTCATAACTTCTATGCACGGCAAAAAAACGCCGATAAGTACTACGGCAAATATTCCAGAGGGAAGCAGGTAGCACCATTCGTTGCCGACGAATGCCGAAATAACATAGAACAAAACCGTAAGAAACAGGAGCAAAAAGCCCCTCAATTCAATTCGCAGCGTCAGAAACGGTCCAAATTTGATCGGAAGCCCGCCAGGCTCTACGGACACCGCATCGGGTGAATCCGGTCCGGACCACCAGCTGGCAGTTCGGCCCCGCGGAGCATCATTTTGGAACAGGGACACCATCTAATACTCGCTCGATAATTTCGGAATAACTAATTCGCTGCGATTTCACACGCGGAATAATACGATGCCCCAGTACATAGGGGGCAAGCTTCTTGATATCATCGGGCGTCACATAGTCACGCCCCTCCACAAAGGCTGCCGCTTGCGCAGCACGCATCATCAACTGGCTACCTCTGGGACTCACGCCTAGCATGATTGCTGAATGGCCTCGGGTTGCATTGGCAATGGCAACAATGTAGCGCACAAGCTGCTCATGAATACGAACGTTGCGAACGGCCTGCCTAGCTTGCAATACCTCGTCTACAGTCAGCACCGGCTGTACAGTAAAAGCATCTTGAGCTTGAGTTTTGAAAAGGATCTGGGCCTCGTCGGCCGGCGAGGGATAACCGAGCGAAAGCGCAACCATGAATCGATCAACTTGCGCTTCCGGCAATGGAAATGTGCCTAACTGTTCAACGGGGTTACATGTTGCAATAACGAAGAAGAGATCGGGTAACTTGCGCGTAACACCATCAGTGGTGACTTGCCGCTCTTCCATCGCTTCGAGCAAACTTGACTGAGTGCGCGGGCTTGCACGGTTAATTTCGTCCGACAAAAAGATGTGCGAAAAAATGGGTCCCGGCATAAATTTGAACTGCGATTCCTTCTGATCAAAAATATTGACGCCGGAGATATCAGCCGGCAGCAAATCCGGAGTGCATTGCAATCGCTTGAAGGATGCGTCAATCGACATTGCGAGGCTTTTAGCCAGCAACGTCTTGCCGACCCCGGGCACATCTTCTATCAAACAATGCCCACCGGCGAGTAACGCTACAACTGACAGTTTCGCAGCTCTTTCCTGCCCTACCAGAACACTGTTCATGTTCTTTAAGAGCACCTGAGCCTTTTGACTAAGAAGATTGTGTGCTTCAGTCGGTTTGGTTGCAGTCCCGTATTGGTTCACTTATGCCTCATTGCGCGTGCCGGTCTCCGACCATATGCCCGCTCGCTACCGCATCTAAACAGCCGCGGGGGGGGGGGCGCGGGGGCAGGAACGCAGCGGCGCCGTCCTTCATGGCGGGCGGAAGAGCCCCTTGCCGACTCATCCACCCGCAGCTCGGGCTCGGAAGGCTGATCTATACACCGGACACTGACGTACCTGATTCACTTGGCACAGATCTGGCAATACATCCAAGCTGAGTTCGTACAGAAACGGGCGGCTCCCTGTTGTGAACCGCCCATTTCTGATGTTTTGGATGAACCGACTGTCAGAAGCCGACTTCAACAATTAGTTGGAGAACCACTTCTCACCGTTGAAGGTGCAAAGGTGTTCAGTCTTCACGAAGTCCAACTTCGCGCCGATGAACTTGTTGAGTAGTTCAACAATTTCATTGTGCGTAACAGGCTTCATGTCGTCATGCAAGAAACGTGCGCGCCAGTGGTCGGTGCAGAAGGTTTCAGGCAATCCGCCCGGATATACTCGTACACCACGGTTGGTGAGCATCTTGAATGGAAGCTTGGCGGTGCCGAGCTTTTCAATTTGCTTGCCGATTTCTTCGGCGCTTCCATTCTTCCAATCGACATAGACATCCACGCCGACAGTTTCTTTGGTTTCGCGAGCATGGGTGCTCTTGACGCTACGAATGTCGCCTTTCGGAGCATTTTGGTTGTAGCTGACAGGAGCCAATTTGACAGGCTTTTGTCCAAGTCTGTCGACAACAGCTTGAGCAAATTCCTTAGTTCCTACTTTTTGCTTGCTGACACCTTCTTCAAAGATGTCGTAGGTGTGAATTCCGTCTTCCAACGTCTTCAACCAAGCGTTGTGAACGCTTTCAGCGATATCCGGCTGGTCGATGTGCACCATCATTTGAACAGCACCGAGCAATAGTCCCGAAGGGTTAGCCAAGTTCTGTCCAGCGCGGCGAGGAGCAGATCCGTGAATCGCTTCGAACATGGCGCAGTGATCGCCGATGTTAGCGGAACCCGCCAAACCGACAGAGCCGGCGATTTGAGCGGCTACATCCGACAAAATGTCACCGTACAAGTTCGGCATCACAAGTACGTCGAATGCTTCCGGCGTATCGGCCATTTTCGCTGCACCGATGTCGACGATCCAGGCCTCTTTTTCGATGTCCGGATACTCAGCACCGATTTCATCGAACACTTTGTGGAAGAGTCCGTCGGTCAGCTTCATGATATTGTCCTTCATGAAGCAAGTAACTTTCTTGCGGTTGTAGCGGCGAGCGTACTCGAAGGCATAACGAACGATCTTTTCGGAGCCGGGACGGCTGATCAGCTTGAGGCACTGGTACACTTCGTCAGTTTGACGATACTCGATACCGGCGTACAAATCTTCTTCGTTCTCACGAACAATTACCAAGTTCTGCTTAGGATACTTGGTGTCTACAAACGGGTGGTATGACACACAAGGACGAACGTTGGCGTACAGACCAAGGGTCTTACGTGTGGCAACGTTCAAGCTCTGATAGCCGCCGCCTTGAGGGGTGGTGATCGGAGCTTTCAGAAATACCTTCGTTCTTCGCAGCGAATCCCAGCTGGAAGGTTCGATACCGGTGGTGATACCGCGGAGATAAACCTTCTCTCCGATCTCGATTTCTTCAATTTCGATGCGAGCACCAGCTTCCTTAAGAATGTGGAGCGTTGCATCCATGATTTCGGGTCCGATGCCGTCGCCCTTGGCTACGGTAATCGGTACTTTGGTCTGTGTGGCGGTTGAACCTTTGCCTTCTGTTCCAGGCTGGGTTGTGCTTGACATTCGTTATCCCTCCAATTGTCTCTATCCATCGAGAGACACATCGCTAGAGTTAGAGTACATAGAGAGCCATGGTAACAGCGCCCGGGTGACAGTTAGCCCGTTCTAATCGAATCTTTAGGAAGCGCCTACGCGCGTATACACACCGCTCTCGGGGTCAGGGCCCGACTAGACGCGATTCTAGCGCATGAGAACGGCAGGATTGGCTACAGGTGTGGTGCTCGAGCTGGAGCCGATGCTTGTTTTCGGTCCGTTCCCCGACTGAGTGTTGGCTTTGTGCGCCGCGTAGGAAAGCAGACTAGTGGCCTGGGCAAGGTAGCCCGTAATGTATCGAGCACGAGGATCCCGTTTTACAAAGCTTTCCAGGGACAGCCAGTCGCGAACGGACTTATCGAGACTACTGATTTGTGCACTCAAGGCAATGATTTGTGAGCTAGTCGCACGCCCCGACTGCATGGCATGCAATTGCCTTTGTATTGAATCAATTTGGGAAAGCACTTCGTTGGTAAGTGCGCGATCGGAAACTATCGGCCGCTCGGGGTCTTGCACGTAACGACCGATGCTTTTGGCAAAACCATCGAAGATCAATGTAGCAGCGCGAAGCGGGTCTGATTGAGGGGTCATTACCGGCGGACGGCGGTATGGTCCTAGCTGAAGCACACCGGATTTCTTCTCGTCCAACTGGGCGACAGCAAACATGGTATTACCCAAGGTGCCCAGCGATCGTGAAATATCCAACTGCTCGACCAAACCTGCGGTGTCAAGATCCTTAATGAAGAGCCCTGGATAGACCATCGCTTTATTCTCAGTACTCTGGCGAACATAGCCGGCCATCTTGTTCAGCTCAGCACCTTTGATCACGTATGTCATCGGGTTGAGCGTATCGACCCAACCATTAGCGACCCAACTCTCCCAGTCTTGTTGAATTTGATCGGCACGATTATTCTTAGGCATTGCATAAACCGCAGCGGAGATTCGCACCCCCGGCTTAATACCGCGTATAGTGGCTGAGATATCTTGCACAAAAGTGCTGACTTGCTTCTGCTTCCAATTTATAAACGCCTGCCGAGTCTTTTCATCGAATCGGTCCAGCGACAGCCGGCTTTCGCGTTCGAACCGAACCCTGCTCGCCCAGTTCAACCCCATCTCGCCCCCCTTCCCGTTGAAAGGATAACGAATGTAATCCAACTGAAAGCCGTCCAGATCGTATCCCTTCACTATTTCGAGCGCCAAATTCTTGATAAATTTCCTTGCTTCCGGAGCGCTCGGATCCAACCAGAATTCATGCTGTTTAGGCGGAATCAAGGCACCTTTGCCGGAAGTAAGAGCGAGGGCGAAATCTGAAGCACACAGGACCGGTCCTGGGTAATCCGCATCTTGCTTGATGATCGGGTTGTGAAAAGTGTTTCCCACGTTAAACGTCCAGAACCAAGCGTGAATCTCCATGCCGCGCCGATGCGCTTCTTGAACTGCCGTGCCTAGCGGATCCCAGCCTACTGTCTGCGGATTCTGCGTTGAAATTTTGCTCGGATACATAGTGAACCCGGCATTATTCGTTTCAAAATAGACAACGTTAATGCCGGCCTTTTTCAGCCGGTCAAACAGGTTAGACATACCCTGCGGGTTCTGACAGGCGACAATGGTTCCCCGATCAAGCCAGATCGACCGGGCCTCAACAAGACGCACCGGCATGGCTTGCGCGTAAGCCAGAGAAAACTCATTGCGAGCGGCGCCAAGCTCTCCGTCAGCTTCGAAAAATTTACCTTGCTGATAGTATTCTGAAAACGATCTGGCGTGAGTTAACGCCAAGTCGTAATGCTTCTGCACAATTTTAAGCGGTACAGCCAGGTCGGCCTGCCTTGCAGTCGCTATCGCATCCTCAGTACGCTTGCGCAGCGCTTCTAAGTCTTCCTGATATTTGCGATACTCTTTATCGCTGAAGTGGGCAGTCGCCTGCTGACTGAGCCCTGGCGAAAGATCGTCCAGCGCCATCGTCAAAATAGTGACATTCGTTTCAGTTTCGCCTTGTAAGCCGGGCGCCCAGCCCAAGAACATGCTACCGCCAAGACGGCTCATCGCCGCACCCTTAGTACCACCGGCGGTATCTTGCCACTTGGCCACGGCAGCGCTGTCATCACTGGTTGTCACATCGGCCACCAGCGTTCCGATCGCAAACTCACGCGCAAAAACCGGCTGCTTTGAGCGCTGCCAGCTTAGCTGTTCCGTTCCCTGAATAGTGGTATGACCATTTGTCTTTGCACCAGCCAATGCTTGTACAGCCGAACCGCTCTCACCGGGCATGCCACCACCATCGGTAGCAAGAATTTTGCCTCCCGATTGCAAATACTGCTTAATCGCTTCCACCCCCTCGGGGCGAAGGTCGACCAGCAAAGGCAACATTAGTACTTTATAGGCTGCAAGGCGAGAAGGGGTCAGATCATTGTCCGACAGAACGTCATAACGCAGATTGGCGGCTTCCAAGGTCCTCTTGAAAGTCTGAAAATCTTCATCAAACGTTCCAATGTTCTGGTATTGGTAGGTTTCAGCATTCCTGGCCGATTTGAGTACGGCCAGCGGAGGCGCCGCCAGCACAACACTACCCAAAGCGCTCAAAACGCATGCTATCAATCCGGACAACAGCCACAGCTTTGCTTTCACGGCAATCTACCCAACAAGCAGCCCCCGCCCATCATTATCCCGGGAAACCGGGCTATAGTGGAATGTCTACCTTATTTGTATTGTAGAGTTTAATAAGGGTGTTTACGTCTCGCCTGGACATGCGGGAGTGTTCATCGCTCACGGGATACATTATGTCGGAACGACACGGACTGTGCCCGAGAAGTCCCAGCGCATGACCTAGTTCATGAGTAATGATGCCCTGCAGACACCTATAGCGAATCGCATAGTCCTTGGTCATAATCAGATCGAGATTAACTTCCACTACCTGCGGTGGCACAGTATACTTCGGTCCCATCCTCGGAACGTAGACGGGAATGGGCACCGCGCCGACCGACAGCAGAGAAAGGTTCCCCCCCCCCTTGGTGTACTTCAAAATGGTATGGGCCCCCAACAAGCATCCGTTATTGTCAGCCTTTGTTCCAAGGTGCTTCCACAGCACCCGAATTCGCGCCGATTCACTATTGTCTACCTGTACAAATCGAACAGCCGCATCAGTTCGCGACTCCCAGGCCTCGAATGCGCGAACCACGCAGTTGACAAAATCGCGATCAGGGTACGGTTGAATATAGACGGGAATCGGCATTGCCTTGAAACGAATCACCCTTCCTTTAGCGGCTTTGGCAACTTCGGCATAGTAATCCGGCACGGACATGAACGAGGGGTCGTCTTTCCGCGTTAGCGCCGGAGGAAACGCATTGATCAAAGGCAGCGCGTCGACCGCGAAGTTGGGATGCATCAGTCCCGGGGGTGCGATAACCGGAGTTCCTATACGCCCCTCAATCCTCGACGCAGGCAGAGCGCTTGCGGTCGTTGCCGAAGTGGCACTGTCGCTGCCCGTGGACTCCGGCGAGGTTTTCATCACCGCGTTGCGAGCCGAGACGATCCGTCGCACCGCCTCCAACCTGGGGAAGAGAGCTCCAATTTGCGGCTTGCCAAAAACCTTTTGTTCCAGAGCAGAGAGCCGCTGCATAACAGGCTTTCCCGTTTCGGCAGCGCTGCCGCACGCGACCTCCAGAGTGGAAAGTTCGTTTGAGATTGCCGCCGGCTCCTGTCCGTACGCCGGAACCCCGGCAAAGCTGCCGAAAATCAGCACGGAGAACACCGGAATCGTCGCATGAATGACCATTGCAGTCACAGCCAAAAATCGACTGCCGGAACTTTTTGCGCTCTTCAACATTCGGCGATTATCCCGTGCACATTCTAGGCAAAAGCGGATCGCGTTATTTTAACGTGCGAAGCTTCAATTCTTTATGCTACCTTAATTAATAGACGAAAGGCTGAACGCATTCAAGGCCGGACCAGTTGCGAGTCGGATCGATGGACGAAAGATTGCGAGAATTAGCGGAGAAACGCTATCGCCAGCAAGAATTTCTCCAAACGCTTTTTGAATTAGCCGTCGAGAACCAATGGTTCGACGTTCGTCATATGGTGCAACACGACATGGCCAAAGCCATCATCGCAGACTATTCACTTGAACAAGGACTCGATTACCTCAACACCACGGTGTTTTACGACACGTGGGAATCGGTGATCGAAGTAGGCTGGAGTGCATTTTGCACACATACCGGTCTGACGCGCGAGCGAGTAGACCGGCATCTGCAGGACTTAACCGAGCGCTAACGAACCGAATTTCCGACATCATCCGGGTAACGAACTACTATCGCAAGCCCCCCGGGGAATACGCCGTTGTCGCTGCTCTGTGACGGCACCATGGATGATAGCGCCCAGACGCCCGGATTGTCCGCGGTGAACTCCAAATCCATGCGCTCGCCAGGATTGACAGTCACGGTATCGCGAACGGTATGAGGCTCTGTCGACTCGGAACCGTTGGTAGCAACGACCTCGAATCGATGACCGGTCATGGTCAGCGGACAAGATTGCGACGACGCGTTCACAACACGCAACCGCACGCGCTCGCCACGCTTAACCTCAAGAGGAGGGATGGCTGGAGCAGACTTGCCGTTGGCCAGAAGAAGGGGATAACTCTTCCCGACGATAGGCTTACCGGTAGCATCCACGCGTGCAGCATTTTTGTCACCAACGTTCCACTGCCCCAAAAGCAAAACATAGTCTCGCTCCCACGTCTTAGGAACGCTACGCGGTTCAACAATCATCGCGCCGTAGAGACCGCGCGACATTTGCTCTGCATGCGTCACTTGCGGGTGATACCAATAGGTCCCGGGGTTGGAGGCAACGAATTCGAAAGTATAAGACTCTCCCGGCGCGATCAACCCGCCGCCCTTCCTGGGCAGGCCGCTTACCGACTGAGGAAGAATCATGCCGTGAAAATACAAGCTGGTGCTGATCTTCATCTGATTCTGAACGGTGACTTGCACGCGATCCCCCTCCTGCACACGGATGTCCGGTCCCGGGGTTTTGCTGTTATAGGTAAGCGCAGATACAGTCCGTCCCGGACACAACTCCCACGCAGCTTCCTTGCACTGCAACTGAACTTCTTTCATTTGCCTGCGTGCTTGGACGTCCGCGCCTACATGTTGCATCTGCTGCAGAGCATCTTGCATATTTGAACGAATAGAGTTCATTTCCCGGCGCATATCATGGAGCTCGTTTTTCTCTTGCATTTGCTGGGTGGGCAAGTCGGCGGCGTCATCGATCTCCGCGGCGCCGGTTACCAAAGGCGAGAGCAGCGACGACGCAGCCACCGCCAACAGCGTGCTATTGCTGACAGTTCTTTTGCGCATACTAATTATCCGTAGGCTTGTGAGTTCGCTTTACTACTGCCACTGCGCACGGTGCATACCTGGCAACCTTGTGCGAAACACTTCCAAGCAAGAAGTGCTGAATCGCTGTCTTTCCTTCCGCACCAATAATGATGAGATCAGCGCGAACCGATTCGGCGGTCTTGATGATCTGATTTTGCGGCTTCCCTTCCACCAATGACAGGTCAATGTTTTTGACACCCAAGTCGGAGAGAATCCGCTTACCATCGGCAAGAATACTCTCGCCTTCCATCAGCAGGTTTTGCTCAATCGCCGAAATGAATTCGACCGGACTGAGGAATTTCACTGGATCAGCGACATCCACAGAATGCACCAGCAGAACTTTCGCAGAAGACTCATTCAATTTGAACATTTCCACGGCACTTCGCAAGGCGTCCTTCGAGTTTGGCGACCCGTCAACACCTATCACGACTTGCTTAAGCGGCTCAACCGGTTTTTCCGTCGGTCGACAAATCAAAATGGTGCCGGGCCCGTGTTTTAACACTTTGGCGGACACGCTTCCCAAAAGAATTCTTTCCATCAAGACGTGTTTGCCCGGACACAGTACTGTGATCTCACAGTTTTCATCGCGAGCAACAGTCTCAATCATCATTGCGGGCGGTCCGGAAACCACTTCGCTATCAACAGCAATACACTTGCCCGCCAGCTTACTAGCCGCAGCCGCCAATTCCTCCTCAGCGCGTGCGTCAAGCTTCTGACGCCAATCATCAGGGAACTGACCTGCAGCTTGAATCAAATTTTCATACGCCGGCCATGCCTCGTTCACGTACAACAGGTGAACGGACTTGTCCTGCAACGGCAGAATCTGCTCCAAATACTCGATGATCAACTCGGGGGGATTGACAATGTCCAGAGGCAAAAGAATTTTCATTTATGACTTTCCGTTCGTGGCTTCACGCTCTACGTTAGTTCTCGATCCAGCCCCCTATTTTACCCCCATGGCTTGAGCCGGGGGCTGTTTTCTAAGTATTACGCCAGCCCATCCCCGTAACCGGCAGCGCCCGAGGGCGAGAGGAGACATACCGGAAGCCCCTTGTGGACTCAGACCGTTCACGGTTGAGATGTGGAGGTACGGGGTCGGAACGGCAGAGCGTTAGATCCTGACTGCCCCCGGGAAGGGTAGATGGAGAGGGCTTGTCAACCGATCCAGCCCGCGCGATTCCTGGAGGCGACAGTATGCGGACACGAGGGGCAGGCGGTTATCATTCAGTCCAGAGCAACTTCACGGCAACCGCGCTTACACTTGCCTTCCTCTCCGGAAGCGCTGCCTTTGCCGACGATGAGTCACAATCCATAATCGGCATGCGAGCAAGCTGGGCCCCGGCACTTGTCGGCAAAGCTATGCGCGGCCAGCGCAAGCAGTCCGGAATGATGCTGATGACTCCTAAAGTCGGCGAGCCAGCAGCGGCGAGAACCAGCCAACAGAGCCGCCCCCTGACAGGCGGAGTTAATATTGGCGTTCCCAAGTCCGCAGTAACGGGTCCCGCGCCAACTTTCACGCTAAACGCCGGCGACTCAACCAGCCTTTTCACCACGTCAACACCAACTTACGGTACCTCGACTTCAAAGGGATTCGTTCTTCAAGGCGGAGTCCAGGAAAATGTACCCAAAACGCCTCAAGAGGTCGAAAACTACTTCGCACGCATGAAGCGCATTATTACCGAATACAACCAGGTCGCAGCGAGCATCCTTCTTGGCAGCGGCGGTCTTAACACGGATCCAGCCAGCATCGAAGCGGCACGAGTGCAAACATTGGCTTTGGTAGCCAGAATTCGCAATATCGTGCCACCGGAAGAGCTGAAGACGACCCACGCTACTCTGGCGACAGCGATGGGGGACGTCGGCGATTTTCTGGCCACTGGCAGTCAAGCCGGCTTAATGGCGCTACCCAGAGCCATGGGGTTAATCGGTTCGCTTCAAAGCTCAATGGACCGCTACCATTCAGGCGTGATGCAATGCATAAACAACTATCAGCTGGAGCTGTCATGCGATCCATTCAGCGGTGAAGATGGCGCGACAAAACAGCGTCTTAATGACGGCATCGCGAAGTTTCAACAACAGAAGATCAACGAGCTTCAGAGTACGCAACAGTCCCCCTCCAGCGGTGGCGACATGATCTTCGGCTCCGGTTCGGGGCTAGGCGGATCGTTATTCGGCGGAAACGATTCCGGCGGAAGTTCCGGTGGACTTGGAGGACTCGGGTCGCTGTTCGGCGGTGGCACCGGAAACGGCGGCGGAATGCCCGACATCGGGGGATTACTCGGCGGTGGCGGTAGCAGCGGAAGCGGCGCTATGCCTGATCTCGGCGGATTGACGGGTGGCGGCGGGGCTGGCGCTGGACTCGGGGGGCTCGGAGGGCTCATCGGCGGTAGCGGCGGCGCCGGCAGCTTGGACTCAATGATTAGACAGTTTACCGGCGGTGCCGGCACCGACGGCGGGGCGGACGGCAGTGGCGGGGGCGGAATGATCCAGCAATTCAGCGATATGATGAAACAGCTGAACGACGCCGGCAACTAAAGCCCTGCTCGCAACCGTAGCTGTTAATAGGAACAAACACCAATCACTGATTACCGAAATTGGCAACCATTGATTGGCGTTCGTGTCGGCTAAGTGCTTCTGCTGCGGGCAGTAATGCGGAGGCGATGGTCCCCGCGGAACTAAGCGCCGTACTTAGCCAGGTATCCGCGCTCTCTGGCTTGCTCAAAGAGTCGCTTGAAGATCACCGCACCAATCACCATGTAGAACACGTTTAGTCCAAACGCGCACCACATATGGTTCGGGTCCATGTGTCCTCGTTGAAGTATCTCTCTCATTCCCTCAAACACATGCGCGGCAGGCACGCATTGAGCCACAGGCTGCAACCAGGCAGGCAAAACACTTACCGGATAGAACACTGCGGAAACAGGTTGAACAAGGAAGGGTACAACCCACGCAAGCGCTTCGGCCGGCGGCCCCCATCGCAAGATCAGTCCGGTCGTGACCAGCCCCATTGACCATCCCATCAGCAGCAAGTTTGCAAACAAGATAGCCAATGGAAATCCGATGCTGAACAGATTGAACGAATAAAAGGCATAAGCCAATCCGGACAGCAAGAAGATTACGATTAGCGACTGAACAAGCCCCATCAAGTAAGCGGCTGTCACGTATTCACTGATCTTGATGGGAGCAGCAAAAATGTTCAGCAGGTTTTTCGACCACAAGTCATCGAGAAAGGAAACACTGATCAACTGGTTAGCGCGCATCAACACGTTCCATAGAATGGTCGCGCCGATAAGCACTGTAATCAGGGTGGGCACAGCGTTACTTACTTTCAGCATGTAGACGGAAAGAAAGCCCCAGACCACAAGGTCCATAATGGGCCAGAAAAATATATCCAACGCTCTGAATGTATTTCGCGCGCAAATGAACGCGAACTTGATCATCAGAGCTCTAATTCGTTGCCAACTCATGTTCTAGTTTCTCCAAAACCGGTGTCCGAGCAATTCGTATAAAGACCTCTTCCAAACTGGCACTGCCGTATTGGCGCATAATTTCCTCTGCGTTACCTTCAGCAGTGACGCGACCGTTTTGCATAAACAGAATGCGTCCGCACAACTCGTGCACATCAATCATGTTGTGCGACGTGTTGATTACGGTCATGCCAGTCTCCTTTTGGAGAGCGGCGATGATTTTACGCACTTTGTCGGCCTGATCCGGGTCAAGGCTTGCGGTGGGCTCATCAAGGAGAAGCAAGCGGGGCTTGTTTAGCAATGCCTTGCATAAGTTCACCCGAGTTTGCTCTCCGGCTGACAAGGCGCCCGTGATGCGGTCGCGCATGTGCGTAAGCTCAAACATTTCGAGCAGATCATTTATACGTTTTCGCCCATGCTTCACTCGGTAGATCTCGGCGAAAACAAACAGGTTTTCCCACACCTTCAAGTTCCATGGCAGGAACTGATAGGCAGAAGCGAAGTTTGTCTTCTCGAGAATTTCAACCCGATTGCGCTCCAGATCTTTTCCGAATAGTCTTATCGACCCGGAAGTAGGAGTAATCAGGCCGAGCAGCATATGAATACTGGTTGTCTTGCCAGCTCCGTTTGCTCCCAGCAGTCCGACGATTTCACCTTCATTTACTTGAAAGCTAAGATCGTTCACAGCGACTGCCGAGCCGAATTCTTTTCGGACGTGCTGCATTTCAACAACAATATCTGAATGGACCATTTTTTTATTACCTCCAACGTCGCTTATCGTCATACGGTCGACTGGCTCTGCGAGCCATGCAATGCCGCGGCGATGCGACTAACATGAGTGATTAGAATTTGAGGTTTACGCGTTCTAAATACACTTGTATCTATTGAAGGCATTTTCAAAATCGCAATTGCACTACTACGAAATCTAAAAACGCCTTGGACATATCGTGTTTCCATCCGAGATTCGCGCGCTCCAAAACGACGCAGCACCAGGCTGCGACACGATGTTACGGCTATCACTCGACACTGCATGGCGGCAGTCGAAAACAAGTTTCAACGCCCACGCAAATGCGAACGCAATCAATCACCAAAGATGCAAACGCACCATTAGAGATCCCGCAACGAGCGCGAGCAAGTGCTCAAGCGGCTTTGCTCGAACCACAGCCCAACTCGCTCAGTTATTTTCTCCAGCGAACCGCCGCACAAACGCCAAGCATCGCACACTTCAAGAGTGCAATGTTTTCGTCACTAGCAGCAGAGCCCGGCACCAGCAGCGCCCCTGTCGCACGCCGAGAAATGCTCACCAACACTGGATTCAACAACAGACGAGAAACACGACTCAGTCGCTGACACGATATGCGATACAACAAATTAAGTTGATATTCTGCAGGCACGATGAGGCGGCGGTCGAGGCTCTCGCATTAGCGAACCCGGCACACTGCCCAACCTGCGCCCGGCTAAGGATACGCTATGGTCGGAGTGGAAGTATGCTAAGAACGCGAATCAATGACGGCGCGGTGTTACTTTCCATGACTTCATAGTGAAATCTCCCGAAGAAATATCTATTTCAAAGATACCTTATGCAAATCGCTGTGACAAGATGCGCGCAAGATCTTTTTTCGACAACAAACAAAACTTCTACCGATTCTCATTTTATTTAATAACAAATTGCAGATCAAAGCAGTCCCCGAGATCCGCAGCAGAACGCACTTACCACCGCCAGCACAATTGCTGCGCAGCAAATGCAGTTACCAGAATTGCCGATCAAGTTTTATCAAACAAACTAGATCAATTTGCAAGTTGATCGAACTCGACTCAGAAATAATCCGTGCCACAACGTCGCAAATCGAACAATCGGTCATCCGCCCCATCGAATCGCATTCAAATCAAAACCACAGGGCAACGCGCAAATTCCAGACAACACCAGCGAACGAAGGGACTACCACAGCAAATAGTGAGTGAACGAATCGAGAAACTACCGAGACATCCTGTCGCTGAAATCACGCTCCCGGGAAAAACCGTGGTGACAGAAGTCCACGCCCGCAACTAAGATGTCAGGACACGAGAAGTGTGGCGGGGGTCAAATCATATGTTCAAGTTGAAGAAGTTCGAACAGGACGAAAAGTACGTTCGGCTAGTTTCCATTGCGCGCAGCGAGAGCAGAGGCGACAATAACGAGAGGCGCCTATCCGCCTATCAATGCCGCTGCACCCGGGCAAAGGAAGACCCTGCAATTGTTTGCCGGCCTCACTTTATGCTTGGCTTTCTAGCGGAAGCCCGTCACTGAGCTCTCTTCCGCCAAGGTGCGTTCGTTCATGAATTCGAAATCGCGATCGCTTCCGCTTGAACGTTAGCAGGCGCGTGCAAGCGGAAGCGCCCGGTGCCTACCGCAATTTTTACTGAGCAAGAATTTCCATCGATACGACACCATCGATTAAACCGCAGCTGGCCTTCTCTTTGATTTTTAACTCGCCGCCAATCTTCAAGAAACCAGCCGCCGGCATCCAACTCTTCTGATATCCCGTGAACACGTCGCCTGCGGTTACCGGCGCGACAAAGGCAAAATCATTCTTCGCTTCCGGTCCACTGCGCGGCGCAGGATCGTGAACGACTACGGTAGAACAAGCCGGCTTTCCTGCTCTGTCAACGCCAGCGGCTACAACCGTTACCCAGTGCCCGGCAAAACGAATGTACTTGTTTGTACGAGGATTAAACGTATACCAACCAATCTTGATCCATGCAGCGGAATTGGGCCGCAATCCAGACTTGATGAATTGAATTGACGGATGCCTACCGGCCGAGAAACGAGAAGGATGCTCCTCCCAACCCTGATAACGAATCTTTGCAGTTATCCCGCGATCGCCGATGTAATCCTCAAGCCCGCGCAAGAAATTGGTCACGTCCGTGCCACCCTGTTTGGACGTGTGCATATATCGCGCCAGTGAGTTCACAAGATTCGTACTAGTTTCCGGTGCTCGAACATCACCTGCCACAAGTCTGTCAAAACCATTTTCAGCCATCCACAAGAAGGCGTTCGCCGCCGCAACCGGCCCGCAGTGAGCAGAACCACCCCAAGGCAGATTCAACACAGGCGAGCTTTGCATAAGATCAGGCGTGTTGTTCATTCGCGCAACCGATACCGCCGACGGTGCGGACAACAGCGCAACAGAGCAACCATTCGACTTGCCCTTTCTTTCCGACTCCGCAGCCCCCGCAGACGAACCAATAAACAAGAGCAAGAACATGGCCGCAAAAAGCCACAAAGCTGTCCAGGATGACCGCAAGGCAGTTTCAGGAATAATGCAGCTCAAGGTGGTCATTTTGAAGTTACCAGGTCGATGGACTTCCCGTGAGGTCATCACAATTCTATGGACAAGCCCTCTACCGAGCAAGCCTGATAATCGGGCAGTGTAGAATAAGCGGTTGCTCGGGCGCGCAACCTTACCGCGCATGGCTCTCGGATGCAGAGGCGCCGCCAGGGTCAACAGCAGATTGTTGAAAAGAGGATGCCAACTTGATAGATCGATACTCGCGAGCAGAGATGAGCGCAATTTGGACCGACGAGGCCAAGTTCCAGAAGTTTCTAGATGTTGAGATTGCCGTGTGCGAAGCACAAGCGCAGCTCGGACGCATTCCCGCTGAAGCAGTATCTGAAATCAAGGCAAAAGCCGGTTTCAATGTAGAGCGAATCAAAGAGATTGAAGAGGAAGTGAAGCATGACGTCATTGCTTTCCTCACCAGTGTCGCCGAACACGTAGGCGAGAATTCACGCTTCGTGCACCTCGGGCTGACAAGCTCCGATGTCATTGATACAGCTCTGGCGCTACAACTTCGCCACGCCAGCCAAATTTTGACCAACGATCTGCAAGCTCTGCATGACGCAGTGTTGCTGCAAGCGCGCAAGCACAAGAACACCGTCTGCGTGGGGCGCTCGCACGGCATTCACGCCGAACCGATGACATTCGGTTTCAAGCTGGCCGTTTGGCTCGAAGAAATTAAGCGCCATCAAAAGCGGCTGGCTAACGCGACCGAAATGATTTCGGTCGGTCAATTTAGTGGCGCTGTTGGCACATACTCCAATATCGATCCCGAGATCGAAAGACTGACATGCCAATTTCTGGATCTGGCACCAGCACCGGTATCAACTCAAATTATTCAGCGCGATAGACACGCAGAGTTTGTTTTCACTCTCGCCTTGATTGGCACAAGCCTGGAGAAATTCGCGACGGAGATCAGGCATCTGCAAAAGACAGATGTACTGGAAGCGGAGGAACCGTTCTCGCAAGGACAGAAGGGGTCTTCTGCAATGCCTCACAAACGCAACCCGGTTGGTTCGGAAAATATCTCCGGACTCGCTCGCGTACTGCGCGGCAACTGCATGGCTGCTCTGGAGAACGTACCACTCTGGCACGAACGCGACATCAGTCACAGCTCGGTGGAGCGCATCATCCTGCCCGATTCGACCATCCTATTAGATTACATGCTGCACCGATTCACGGGGCTGGTCGCAGGTCTGGTTGTTTACCCGGAAAACATGCGACGGAATATGGACTGCTACGGTGGCGTCATCTTCTCGCAAGCAGTAATGCTTGCGCTTGTCGACAAAGGAATCAGCCGCGAAGATGCCTATCGCATAGTACAGAGCAATGCCATGTCCGCATGGAATAAACAAGATGGCGATTTCAGAGCGAACCTACTAAAAGACGATCGCGTCAGTCGGCTGCTGAAGAAAGAAGAAATCGAAGCCTGTATGAATCCGGAACACTATCTGCGAAACGTCAATGTAGTATTTGAACGTCTGGGGATTTGAACATGATTGATCCGAAGAAAAAACTGTGCGGTGTTCTAATACCGGTATTTTCACTTCGAAGGTCCGGCGATCTCGGCATCGGTGACACCAAAGCCGTGCGCGAGGCAATTGAATTTTGCGCCCGCAACAATATGTCAGTGTTGCAAGTTTTGCCAATCAATGAAACGTCGGGAGACAACAGTCCCTACAATGCAATAAGTTCAACGGCTCTTGATCCCGTGCTCTGCACGATTGACGTCGAATCGATTCCCGGACTGGATGCATCCGACTATCAACGCCTGGTCGATGAGAGCAAGATTGCTCAACTGGATCAAAACTCTGTTCATTACCCGGTAGTGAAGAAGCTCAAAATTGATTTGCTGCGAGCAGCATGGCAGAATTTTCGCAAGCAACTTGACGGGAAATCCGCTGAAGCGAAAGAGTTTGCTGCTTTCGAGAAAGAGCACGCCGACTGGCTTCCGGCTTACACCCTCTACCGGACGCTGATTGACGTGAACGGTGGAAATGGATGCTGGACACAATGGCAGAAGGAAGTCCAGGACTTCAGCGGCGCCAAGAAGTGGTTCGAAAAAGCACCCAACAAAAAAGCACTTGAGGATGACCGCCGTTTCGCATCATTTGCGCAATGGCTGGCGTTCAAGCAATGGAAGGAGCTAAGAACTTTTGCCGATTCCAAGAATGTTGCGCTGATGGGTGATATTCCATTTGGTGTCAGCCGCTTCAGCGCAGACGTGTGGGCGGAGCGCGAACTGTTCGACATCGATTGGTCCGGGGGCGCGCCGCCGGAACCGTTTTTCCAGGCAGACGAGTTTACGAGGAAGTGGGGACAAAATTGGGGCATCCCGATCTATAAGTGGAAAGCACACGAAACCAGCAACTATAAGTGGTGGCGTCAACGGGTGCGATGCCTCACGGATGTATTTCACTACTTCCGCATCGATCACGTTCTTGGCTTCTTCCGCATGTACTCGTTCCCCTGGATTCCCGAGCGCAACGGCGAGTTCGTGGACCTAACGGAAGAAGAAGCGGAATTGATCACCGGCGGCAAACTGCCACAATTCCTACCTCGACCGGATAAGCCGGAAAAGAACGCATTGCTGAATGCAAAGGACGGCGAAAAGCTTCTAAAGATGATTATGGAAGCATCAGGCAAGAATGGCGTTGTCGCTGAAGATCTTGGCATGGTGCCCGACTACGTTCGCCCGCTGATTCACAAGCTCGGAATTCCAGGCTTTGCCATTCCGATTTTCGAACGCAACGAAGAAGATCGATCGTTCATTGATAAAGACGAATTGCATCCACTAAGCCTGGTTACTTACGGCACACACGATCACTGGCCCCTGGCGATGTACTACGACGACTTGGTTGCGCGCTGGCACGGTCCCGATGGACACGAAGCCTGGCTCGACGTTCAAAGACTGATGCGTTTTCTCTCTTTGGACGAAGAAAATCCGCCCACGTCCTTTACCCCCGAATTGCACAAGGCATTCATGCGCACACTTCTTGAAAGCCCATGCTGGCTGGCTGTCAACATGATCAGCGATCTGCTGGGTACCCGCGAGCAGTTCAATGCCCCGGGGGTTTCTAGCGGACTAAACTGGAGCCGCCGCCTGGAATTGACTTTAGAGGATTTCGAGAAGGACGCGCGCTATTCCGGTAATATAAAGATGCTGTCGGAGTTGATTCGAGAGACAGGACGTCTGGCACAGGAACGAGCAACAGGTTCAATCAGGTAGCGGCGAGTAGAGGTAAGCGATGTACCCGGCCTTTTTAATTCGAGCAGGCATCGACTGGGTCAGACACAATGACGAATTCAAGGACTCGAATCCTTACAGTCGTTGCGTGGAGGCAGTAAAAATCTGCCAGCAAATGTGGCAAGAATTGCGCGGACCTGGCGATGTTCACCTGGTCGAACCGGCGGGCGTCGCAGCTTACTGGGCGGAGTTCTTCCACGCAGAGGACCCGTTGCCGGATGAGTTACAGTGGCGAGAGGGACTGCTAAAGCGTTCAGCCCAATACGATTCCTTTGAACAGTGGCAAGAATGGTTCAAACATACTTACAGGCAAGTCTACGAAGACGACATTTACTGGATGGGCGTACTCACCACGGCCTGGGCACACACGCACCAACTGGAAGTGCTCTATTCCGAAGACTCTTGGGAGTTTCGTGCAGCTACACCGTATCTGCAAACCAGCGAATTTTGGAAGTTCGAATCACACATGGACACCGTTGCCGACATTCTGAAAAATGTTTGGGACGAAGAAAAGGTGCTGTTCGAAGATCTAGGATTTACGCTGGAAGAGTTCGCAATCCCGTTTCTGGGGAAAGCAGAGTGTCTTGATTTCGACACAAAAAAAGTCGTAGCCGTATACCCTCCAGCCGCCGGCAGGGACAAAGAAGTCATCGAGCTTGGCGAAATGGTGGCAGACGTGGTCCTCCCGGCCGGCGACACCTGGTATCGCACCATGGATAGTGTCATCTTCGCTCACGACTATCTAGATGCCACGGCTTTGATTACAAGAGCTAGATATGTCGTACAAAGCAAGCGTCGCTTCATGGAACTCTCGATTGAACACGATCAAGAATCAGCCCGTCTGCAAGCAAGCGCCGAAGGCTGGCTCGTCGCCCAGGCCGCCTATTAAACTACGATAATTCGTCAATCTCCCTTCAATAATTAGCGAATTCGCCGGAGTCCGTAAATCGATGTTTCGGTCGATAGAACATTGACAAATATCAGGTGCCCAGTTTGGCTCCAGTTCGCGGGAACTGCGAAGCGATTGCCTTGCTGCGCTTTATCGCTAAAATCCCCACTTGCTTTTCCGTTATCTGCGCATCCGGAAAGAAGCAGCCGATAACGCTGCCGCCGAACTTGGAGGCCAAAGGACCAGCCGCACGCTGATCTTCTTCCAGCTGCCTGCAAGAACGCTGGGCTAACAAGACTCCACCATTGCGCAAAAACGGCAATGTCAATTCGGCTATCAAAGGCAAACTACCGACCGCGCGCGCCGTGGCAAAATCAAACTTTCCACGCAGGTCATCCTGATGCGCCAACGCTTCACTTCTGGCGTTAGCCACGAACACGCGATCAGAAAGCCCCAACGAGTCGACAATGTGCTGCAGAAAAACACATTTTTTTGTCACGGAGTCAATAAGAGTAACACTCAAATCTTGCATGTACACGGCAAGGACAACGCCGGGAAATCCGGCACCGGAGCCAATATCCACCAAGCGCAACTTACGTTCTTTGGCACCGCCGGTAAGCCTGCCTCTGTGTTCAGCAATCAACGGAACAAGAGTAAGCGAATCCAGAATGTGATCGCGAAGTACCACTTCGAGATCCGCATTTGACACTAGATTCACATTCTTATTGTACTCTTCCAGTTCCTGGCAGTAACGTACCAGCAAGTCACGAGAGCGCGAATCAAGCGGCGCGCCGATAACTTCGCATTGTCGCTGAAACTTGTCTATCAGTGTCACCGAATCAGCCACGACGTTCTTTATCCTTCGGGTCTCTCCAATGTTCGTTGGTGCGATTAACGAACTCGCTGAAAAACTCCTGACACAACAAAATTAGCTTGGGACCGTCCAAAAGCTGATCGTGCATGGTCCACAGTACTTGCTTGGTTTCCTGGTCCAGCTTCGCCTTGAGCTTGTAGCGGCCATCGATCCCGAGCTCATCTAACTTCATGTTAAGCGCCGACGCACCTTCTGTCACCGGATACTCAACGAAGTCAACATCGCCATTGATGGCGCAGACGCCAAACATCCAATCACGTCGTGTAAAAGTGAAGTATCCAATCTCTTCGTTAACGAAATTGGTGTCATTGGTGCCATATGGCGGCCCTTTAGTTTTCTTCTGAAACTTGCTCATCGTTACCCGCAGAGTCGGATAATGCATGTGTTTGTTGAATTCTTCCGTGCAAGTATTCAGCAGCATGTAAAGCTTTTCCACAAAAGGAATCGTAGCTGCGGCAACCGCTCGCCGCTCCTCCAGCAATTGGCGCTCTTTTTCTTGCCGATCCATTTCGATCTGGATGGACTGCTCGGCTAGCTCTCTGACCCAGCTAAAATCCACGCGACTACCTCAACAACTGCTCCGCCAACATCATAGCAAAATGAAACAGCCCCCTTGCTCGAAATTCGTAGCCAAACAGCTTGCAGATAGTTGCGTTCTAATCAAAATACAGGTGTGAAATCAGCCTCAGAAAGGAATAATTTCAACCGGAGGGTTACTAATGCAGCGCATCGAATCGGTGTCTCAGCTAAACAAATGCTCCTGAATAGACCAACAAGCGACGGGCGCCCCCAACTGGAATCGAAGATTCTAGCTGCCGCCTTGCGCCAAAGTTTGTCGCGGCGCGACACGGCCGGCATACTTCTTGCGCATTCTGAGTTAACCAAGCTCATGGCTGCTCACGGGCAGGACTTTCCCGGTTTGGAGCAGCTACAGTCGGGTCATGTTCCCATTCCCGCGCTCAGATTTGATGCGCCGCCTGAAGTTGCTCCCGGGCAACAGCCGTCCGATAATAAGGGCGGGGAGAGCACGGAAGCGGCCCCGCCGTATCAAGGGCAAGAGATATCGGTAGCGGTGGCCGGTGGCATAGCCGCGGGAACCACACCGATGGACTATTTGGATTTTGACGACTCGCCGTCCAAATCCGACGAAACAGACAATCTCATCACCAGCGGTGGAGAGGAACTCCCCTCCGGCCGGCTCTCCGGAAGGGTGGCGCCAGATCCTGAATCGCGCTCGTACTACAGCCGACTGGCCGCCACGCCGATCGACTCGGCCGAGGTCGTGCATCTGTGCTACATCAGGGCTATTCGCATGTTGTTGCGCTCCCAATACCTCGACGGAAAGGCGAATGCACTAAACGCACACGAGTTTAGAAAGCACCTTCGCAACCTGGGCATTGCTTACAACATCCTGTACGATGTCTCGACCCGTTTAGACTACGATTTACGGCTTCTCGGTCTGAGAGAACCGCTATCCGGCAAGCACCTGACCGTACCGGAAGACGCAAAGACGGACGCCAACGGTAAAGCGAAACTTAGCCTGGTCGAGATTGTGGTATTGTCTCGCACCTTTGGAGCCGATACGTTGCTTGCCGCCGTCGATGCGGCAAGATCCCGGCCGGAAGCAGAATTCTGGGAGTATTTGGCGCAAACAGGCGCATTTATGCAGGTGGATTTTGAGGCGCTGCACTTGGGCGCCCGCCTGATGAGACACGGGCTTGTAAGCGTAGTTCAATTCGAACAAGCGTTCCAGTCCGTGCGAAGCAGCGGCTATTCGCTGGAAGCTATCCTTGTTCACAATGGTTGGGTTGATGCTGAGCAACTTCAACTGCTAAACGAAGAGGCAAGGGAATCGGCGGAACCAGCGTTTCAATTCGTGGAGGTGAAGGTAGATAATGCGCCCAGACCAGCGCACGAAAACATAAAAGTAGGTGGAAACCTGCCATCCTGGGCATCGCACATGGATTGGGGCGGGGAAGAAGGCTCGGCGGCGGAAAGCGGGGAAGAACGGGTCGAAGAGCTATCGGCACCACCAGCAGCATCGGCGGAACAAGCTGCGACTTCTCAGATATTGGATTACCTGGCCCCCCAAACCAGCTTCGAACCGGAGCCTCTGCCAGACAACTCACAAACCGCCGCATTCGTACCGCAGGAAACAGCGACACCACTAGCGACACCACAAACATTCACGCAGACAGAGTCCGCCCCGGCGATATTACCGCCCGATATCGCAGAATCTACAATTTCGCTTGATTCGGTGGTACTAGACTTCAGCTCGGCCGGCGATGAGGAGCTGCCTGCCGACGCGGAACCGAGCCCGGATTTTGCGGAGACTGCTGCGCTAGTTGATTGGGAGCTGCCTGCTACACCTCAACAAGGCGCAGATCAGGATGCCGCGTCCGAAACCGACTGGAGCATAGTGACCCCGCCCGCCATCATCGCAGGACAGTACGCCCCCGAACCGGAACCGGCCCGTATCGTCGAGCCGACAAGCCAGACCGACTGGAGCGCCACGTCAGCCGAGAGCACGCCACTGGCAGAAGCAGCACCGGTGCAACCGCCGCAAACGATGGAACACCAACTGGCACCGGGGGCAACCCTCGGTCCTGACCCGATGGAATCACTGCCAAAACCGATGACTCGAAGCTCTTGGGAAGAAGCTGTAGCACAGGCCCTGGTCGTGGAACCGACCGGTACGCCGGCATCAAAATCGCCGGATACCGAAGCAACTGCAGTCGCAAGCGAAACCGTGCTGGAAGCGATTGGCGAAGCCCCTGGTGGCGGCGGTTCATGGGCCTCGGCTGTTGAACAGATACTGGGCCGTGCCGAGAAAGGTACGGACACGCAAGTCGAAGCCGGCCAAACCGAGAAAGAGAACGTCCAGGAGATTCCCGCGACGATAGAGTTGCCCAAGGAGGAACATCCGCCGGCACTAACAACTCAAAATGCCGGACAGGAAACGAAACCCGAAACCGCGGGACCGGCAACAGAGTCCACCGACGTGGCCCCCGAGCGGGAAGTGACGCCCGAAGCCGCGTCCGCTCCGGAGGCAACGCCGGAAACGATTCCCGATAGTGCATCGCCGGTGAAGGACGCTCGTCGCACCCGCGAAAAACCGGCGAGAAAACCTCGCTCACGCAGAGAAGCAAAAAATCTCATTCAACTATCAAAACTGGGCGCCGATTCGCGCACTCACTCCGATGAGGAAGCATCACCGGACGCACCGCAGACCACAGCGGTGCAAACAGAAAGTGCAGTTGAGTCGCAAGCAGATGCGTCCCAAGATACAGTGGTATCCGAACCGGAAGCTATGCCGGAGACGGACGACACTCAAGAAGCGCCACCATCCGAGATACCTAATACCGAAAGAGAAGCACAACCGGTGGACGCTTTGTCATTCTTCAACATGTCCGAAAGTTTTGTCAGCCCCCTTCCCGATGCCGAAAGCAGAGATCAGCTTCTCTTCGGAGATCCTTTTTCTAACCTTGATTCATCCAGCCTTCTCACCGGGGACGCACGCTCCTCAGACGATCCGACAACGATTGAGCCCCCGTCATCAACCAATGCGCAAGAACCGGTCATCTCCTTCGCTCCTCCGAGCAATCAGAGCTCTGAACTACCGGCGCCTGTTGCTGATGTTTCGACCGAAAGACCAGCTTCGCCGGAACAGTTGCCGCAGCCGACGCCTGTCGTAGTTCCAGTTGCGGAGCCACTCAAAACCAGCGCCACCGTATCTGATGCTGGCGTTATTGATGCTACGCCGGACGAACCACCGGGCTGGTCCAGATACAAACTATTCTTCGGCGAGTCGGAGAAGGCGTTACCGGTTAGCGGCACGATAGCCAGGATCGGTCGTAATCGGCAATCGGTCGACATTGCCATCCAGGAACCGGCGGTAAGCCGAGAGCATTGCCAATTGGAAATCGGAGCAGAGGGCGTCTTCTTGAAAGACCTCACCAGCCGTCACGGCACCTACATCGTTCGCGGCAAGGTGGAGTTTCGCACAAACCACGACAATCCGATGAAGCTAGAGCACGGCGATTGCATTCGATTGGGAAAACCGGGCGCACCGGCCTTGGAATGGGTAGATACGCAGCAGCAATACGACGAGAACGCGCCGACCGATTCCTTCGCTGCAATTCCAGGCACCACGGACTACGAATCCTTGCGCGATACCGGACCACGGCAGCCAAAAGCGTTCCCCTTGAAACCCGAAGTTCTGACATCGCTGCCGAATGAGTCCGACGACGAAGAAGTGGCAAAGCCGGAAGACTCGGGAATCAATAAAGTAGACAGCAACCTTGCTGCGGCAGCAACCGCAATGGCAATGTCGTCCGGTCTTGGCAGTGATTCCATCGAAGCCATTATGGCGGCTATGCTTGGACCAACGGTAAGTGCCCAGACACCATCCTCGGTGCCAAGGCCGGCGCCCGAAGAACAACCCCCTCAACAAGACGATGCGGATCTCGCGGCCGCTGCGGCCGCCATGGCAGCTTCATCAGGTCTAAGCAAGGATGCCATCGATTCGATCATCGCTGCGATGCGCAAAGCGAAGCCATCCTCACCACGCGAAGCGGATCCCTCCTCCTCCGGGGTTTTAGAAGAAGTATTAGAAGCAGAACCGGCAGCAAACACAAACACAGGGATACCGTCACCACCGGAGCCACCACACTCAACAGAACCATTGGTGGTCGAGGTACCGCTGGAACCGATTGCGGTTGGTCCCGTCGAATCGAATTCGCCCGACAAGCAGACCGACGTCAACGGCAGCCCTGACGGCGAGAAATCCAGCAATGGTTCGCGTACTAGAGCGACAGCCGACAACCCATACGCGGACATAGATGCGCTGATGGCCGCTATAGACGCGGAAGTGGCAACGGCCAGAAAGGTTATCGACGAAGACGATCGCAAGCGCAAACGACTGCGCCAATCTTAGCTCCCGCAGCTTCCGCGGCATTCGCCGTGCGACCGATTACGAACCGGAGATTGGCTGACGCGGTACCGGCATGCCTTCGCGCTGCACATAGGATAGATAAAGTCTCAATATAGTGGAGAGCTGGTCGCAGACCAACCGCACAACCTTCTGATCACCCGGTTTGTAAGCCTGACCGTTCGGCGGAATCACTACCAGCAGACCTAAGCGCAGCCCGGACGAATCTACCGGTTGTGTCATTGCGTTCTCGAACATATGCGTGCTACGCGGAGCATCTTCTTTCAAAGCGGGCAAGCCCAGCTGCATGCCGATTTTGGAAGCGAACGCCTTTACCGGATTTTCCATGCTCGGTTTAGCAACATCGACATGCATCAATGACCAGGCACCGTGGTTTACCACCAGAGCGGCACCTTGATAATCAGCAAAGGAACCCAGCAGTACAAAGAGCTTTTCGGCAATTACTTCCAAGTCACCAATATCATCGGCAATCTTACGAACTTCATCAGCGATAGTTGCCTCGAACAACAATCTTTCGAGCAACTGGTTAAGCCGGCCATTCACTTCCTCGACACCCGGCGCCTTTTGAGGGTCACCAAGAGCGCGCAAATGGGGACGAGCGCCGCTTTCAGCCAGCACTTCCCTCACCGCATTAATTAAACTTGAGAAACCAGGCTCCTTAGGGATATAGCGATCCGCACCGGATTTGAGCCCCCAGAAGCGGTCGATTGAACCATCCAAGCGTGTGAGCAGGATGACGGGAGTTGACATCAAGTCGGGGTCGCTCTTGACCAGACGGCAAGCTTGATAGCCATTAATGCCGCTCATGACCACATCGGAGATGATGATGTCAGGACTCTCATTGTATGCGCGTACCAAGCCCTCTGCGCCATTGCGAGCCGCAATAACTTCGTAGCCTTCGCCCTCAAGTATCTTTCGGATACTCAATAGCTGCGTGGGGCTATCTTCAATCAACAGAATTCTGTAAGGCATGTTCAAACACTTTGCTGGTTTTGCCAACACGGATCATAGCATCTGAGTCACCAAGGAAATCCAAGCTTGTTGTACCCCGAAACCACTGTTCCTGATATTCGGATTTCTGCTTGGCTTGCAAACCGGCGAACAGCATCATTGCCATCCTTCGCGAATCGCTTGAGCTCCTGCAGCCGGACATCAGCAGGGGCAACTCGCTCGATGACAGGAAGCAGCGATTCAATCATGGACGGGTTTCGAGCGAGAATAAGCATGAAGCCGTCTGCAGAGCCTGACAGAAGTGCGCAATTGACGGCGTGAAGGCTGGCAACGTCAAAAGCGTCCATCCCCAGGAAGTATCTTGTTGCGATCAGATGCGTAGCCGCATTCCATGGGTCAACTATCAAAGCAGAGCGAAGCGTCCGGGGAAATCGATCGTCCTCCAACTCCATGCTCATCAGCTGTCCGAGCAATGCCGGTGCCCATCGCGGGCGGGCGCTCAGCGCCGCAGCGAAGTGTTCAGAGGCAATATTGGACTGTTCCTTTATGCTGAAATTCCACCCCGATAGGAGCTCTGCCACTCCCAAGGAACTTTGATAATCTGGCGATGCCGCAGCGGACGAGAGCGCCCTATCTACAGCCGAGACATTGAATCCAGCGCTATCGGTGCCGGCCGCCGCGGTTCGCTCCCTTGGAGCGCCGACCAGCTCGCACTGCGCTATCGCAAGGTAATCCGCGGCGGTCGGGTGCGGCGCAGCCTGAATCGCATCAAGCGTCTTGGCATTCGCTGAATTGCCTTTGCTACGAACCAAGGCGTCATTCCATAGAGTCTGGCTACTCCGTAACGCGAGGGATTCTTGCGCGAATCTCCGGGCTAGAGGAATATCGCCCAGACTTCCAAATGCCCCTGAGTTTGCCTGGCGAATGAGCGAAACAGCTACATCCGATCGCAGCCTCAGGTCGCCAGCTTCTTCGAGAAAGTCAAACGGTACCGAGTTTGCTCTAGTAAGTGCCGGCCGCACCATCACATCGTAATTGTTAACGATCAAATGTTCTTTTGCCGACAAGGATAAGCCGCAGGAGTACTCCAAGGAAGAGGAATCATCAACGTTCAGACGACCGATGTCTGGTTTGCGGTCAGCGTAGTCGTCCAGCGCCACCTTAACGGTCGCAAGTAAATCGGCACCGGATGTAATACCAGCAAACGGCAACGCTGCAGCATTCTTGTTGGCCAGTTGAATTCTGTCGTTGATCTGTTTCAACCGAATCTTCTCACTGCCTGTCATCCCGATCAAGATGATCTCGCCGGCACCGGGGACATGACATATATAGGTTTTAGGGAAAACCGATTGAAAAGTGCGCACAAGCATTTTCAGCTCGTTCTCAGGCATGGCGTAAAGCTGAACCCATTGAGAGCAGACTCCACCCGGCGTCAATCGAGACCGCACAAGCTGCCAGAACTCTCGCGTGTAAAGATCCGCCGCACCGACGGTCCTCGGCTCCGCCGTTTGGCATGCAATTACGTCCCACTTTCGTTTGCTGGCAGCCAACACATAACGCCCGTCGTTCACACGAAAGGTCGGACGAATCACCGGGCCGAATTCAAAGAATGGTTCACGAAACGGTTTCAATTTCGCGGCGGCTTCCAAAACGGCCGGCTCCAATTCCGCCACAGTCAGGGATTGCAAAAGCCCGAAAGAAAGCATAGCGTCAGCGGTGACACCACTTCCATACCCTATCAATAGTGCATGCTCCGGTTTCGAACTCAGTGTAATCGCCAAGGCGCCAAGCAACGCATGAGTACTAACATCGCAGCCCGGCGCGATGAGCGAGGGGTCTAGCGGCAATGTTGCTTCAACCTTGCCGTCGCTTCTCAGCGAAATTGTGTTTCCTGCCGTGCTGACGGAAATGGTGGCATTCAGGCCCTCTTTGTAGTATTCAAGATTGGGAGATGCGGAAGCACGCGTACGCAAGTCAAGCATCGTGTCTAAGTCGAGATAGCAAAGTCCGCTGGTAAATGCAGCCTTATTATCCACGGGCGCAAGCACTAAACATGCAATAGTCAATGCCGTAATCAAAGCAGACGCGGTCAACGCTTTTTTCCGTTCGCCAGTCGCCACTCCAAACAATAGACCAGCGGCGGTGAATATACATGCGCTCAAAATCACACAGGCACTAATGCCTTGCTCCGTTCTCGCGAACAAAAGCGGCAGCAAGATACCACCACCGGCAATGGCGCCTAAAGCAGATCCCAAACAACTCGCAACGTAAAAGCGGCGCGCAATGGCCGGAGAGGTTCCAGCTACGGCAAGAGGAAAGATCAATCCAGCCAATATTGAAACCGGCAGCACAAGGGGCACGGCCAGTAGCAATCGAGCGAGTATGAACGTTACATCTTCACTGAGACCTCCCTGCACAAATGCGCGAGTAACATCTACTAGCAGCGAAGGAAGAAGCACGAACAGCCTGGACGTGGCAGCAATGACCAAACCGCACATTAGCATGATCAGAGAAAGGGGCAGCCCGCGTTTCATCCGAGAAGCCATAATGGCCGAACAAGCCAGACCGGCTAGCACAAGAAAGAACACGGAACCGGACGAGTAGACCGTAGAACCGAAGGCCGTTGAAAAAATTCGCGTCCAGGCCAACTCCAGCAGCATCGTGCCCACGCCACTCAACACAACGAGCGCTTCAACAGCTTGCCGCGGCTGAGTGCCTAAGCCCGGAGAGGGCGCGTCGTTCACCGCGCCTTCCCCGGCGTTACCGGAGGTTGCTAGTTCTGAGGGAATATGCCGACCTTGCTGAAACGCAACTAAGAAAATGGCGATGTTGATACACGCAGCTATTATTGAAGTAGTCTGCACGCCAAGAAAGGGAAGCAACAGAAATCCGCCTGCAAGTGAGCCGAGCATGGCACCACTTACGTTGAAAGCGTACAGAATCTTCGATTGATCGCGCTCTGTTTGCAAGCGAAGATGTTGCAACAACAGCGGATACCCCGTTCCCATAGCCGTCGTCGGCACCAACAGCACAATAAACGCCAGAAGAAATCGGGCGATGCCGGACACACCGTCGAGACCATCAATTGGTACCAAACCGGCAAGCTGTTCGATGCGCTCCCCGGTGAGAATGAAGGGCAAGACCGCTCCCATCGCACCGCACACCAGCTCCGAAAGCCCCCACGCTCGAAGCGGACGAGCCTGCATGATTCGCAGTGAAGCCAAATACCCGCCCGCCGCCAGTCCCGCCATGAAAGCAGCAAGTACACAAGCAGTAGAGAATACATTGGCACCCATGGTGCGAAGCAACAAGCGCGTCCACACCACTTCAAAGATTAGACTGCTCACTCCGGAGAGGAAAAAGAGCAAGTAGAGCGTTCGCGATGAGAACATGCCAGCCTCCAGCAGCATTATAACCAACCCGTCACAGACTTCGTTCAGTTCAGCCTAATTGGTGGAAGCGACAGCTACAATGTGGCGGTCGACAGGCTCAGTACACACGTGGAGAAGAGTATGGCGCCACAGAATGCGAACACCTGCATAAAGCTGCCCGTAATCGACGTGTCTCCGCTGACTACTCGCTCAGCCGGCGAGAACATAGTGGCGGCGCAGATAGGCGAAGCTTGTCGAGACATGGGGTTCTTCTATATCGTCGGACACGGCATTGATGTGGCGCTGCAAACTCGCCTGGAAGAACTAAGCAAGAAGTTCTTTGCTCAGTCAAAAGAAGCAAAAATGGACATTCGCATGCCCTTGGCGGGTAGCGCCTGGCGTGGTTACTTCCCGGTCGGAGGCGAGTTGACCTCGGGTAAACCGGATATGAAAGAGGGCATCTACTTCGGAGCGGAGCTCTCCGACGACCATCCCATGGTAAAGGCAGGAGTTCCCGTTCACGGAAAGAATCTCTTCCCGAGCATTGCCGGTTTTCGCGAAACCGTGCTTGAGTACCTCGACGCCCAAACACAGCTCGGACATGCGCTCATGCGAGGCCTAGCGCTCAGCCTCGGGCTGAGCGAATCCTACTTTGCCGACCGGTATACTGCCGACCCGTTGATTCTATTTAGAATCTTCAACTATCCCTATCAGCCGGCCGACGATGCCGCAAAGTCCGGAAGCTGGGGCGTCGGCGAACACACCGACTACGGCGTACTTACCATCTTAAAGCAAGACGATGCGGGCGGATTAGAAGTGAAGAGCGATGGCGGGTGGATTTCAGCGCCGCCGATTGAAAACTCGTTTGTATGTAACATCGGTGACATGCTCGACCGCATGACACGCGGACTGTATCGGTCGACTCCTCATCGGGTTCGTAATCCTGCACCAAGAGATCGACTTTCATTTCCTTTCTTCTTCGATCCTAATTTCAACGCAGAAGTAAGCGCGATCGAAGGACTATCAGTCGATTTTCAAGACGACAAGCACCAGCGGTGGGACCGGTCTAGTGTCCATGAAATCAGCGGCACTTACGGAGACTACCTGTTAGGGAAGGTATCCAAAGTCTTTCCGGACTTGCGCCGTGCAGTACTCTAAAACTTGGTCCAGAACCTGTCCAAATTCTCCAAACTGAGGATATAGGTAACTTAAGGTTGAAATTGGGGTTGGCGTTGAGGAAGACATCCGGAGCGTTAGCCCATGCTATTGACAGAACAAGGCGACTTTAACCGCCGAGAGAAAGACACCAAAGACGAATTGCCGTCAGAAGACTTAGTAAATCAGGCGCTCGGATTACTCAATTCGGCGAAGGACTCAGCAGTATTGAAGACCGTGCCAATGCTTGGAGCAAGCCTAAGCGGCGTTCTTCAGCAAGCGCTGCCCAAAAGTTTGATGCAGTGCGTTCACATAGAGCCAAAAGAACAGCCGTCAGAACTTACTCAATGCGTCGCGATGCTGCCGCACCAAGAGCTGCTGCAGCCCGACTTCGTGAAGTGTTCCCCAAGGCTCCCGCACCCGGAAGAGCTACCGTCCGACCTCGTGAAGTGCGTCGCGATGCTGCCGCACCAAGAGCTGCTGCAGCCCGACTTCGTGAAGTGTTCCCCAAGGCTCCCGCACCCGGAAGAGCTACCGTCCGACCTCGTGAAGTGCGTCGCGATGCTGCCGCACGAAGAGCTGCTCCCGCCCGAACTCGCGAAGTGTTCCCCAAGATTCCCGCACCAAGGGGAGCTACCCTCCGACCTCGTGAAGTGCGTCGCGATCAGGCCCCACGAAGAGCTGCTCCCGCCCGAATTCGCGAAGTGTTCCCCAAGGTTCCCGCACCAAGGGGAGCTACCCTCCGACCTCGTGAAGTGTGTCGCGATGTGGCCTCAAGAACAGCTACCGTCCGACCTCGTGAAATGTGTCTCCAGGTTGCCGCGACGCGAACAAAGTCCGGACCATGGCGCACCGGATTTGTTTCATTGCGTCTCCGTTCTGCCGGACTACACTCCGTTCAGGCCCAGATTCGAGTCGATCAAATGCGTACACATCGAACCGGAGAAGCCGCCCGTAGATCAGCGTTGCGCACACAAGCTACCGGACTTGCGACCACCGGTAGATATCCACAACTGCGTCTCAATAACCATACCGCCGGTCACACGCTTCGCTTGTGTAGCCAGAAATGACGAGCAACCCGAGCAGCCGCCGAGACATTTCGCCTGCGTGGCCCGTAGCGATGATCCGCCCGCGCGCCATTTCGCTTGCGTCGCCAGAGCCGATGCTCCTCCGCCTAAATACTTTGCTTGCGTAGCCGAATACAAATCAGAGAAACGTACCTTCGAGTAAACAAGCTTGGTAAATCCTGACATATAATTGGTGGCATGAAGCGACCAGTGAACGCGCACAACTTTCAAAAGACAAAAGACTCGCTTCCGGTCTACAAGCCCGGATTTGGTCTTCGTTCGGAGATAGCGTCGGGCATTAGCGCCAATCGTTCGCAAATTGGATTCCTGGAAGTGACGCCTGAAAACTATTTGCCCGATGTTCGTTCCATCGAATGGTTGGAGCGATTTGTACAGGACGGCCCGCTGATTTCGCACAGCGTGTCACTGTCTCTGGGTAGCGTGGACGAACTGGACCTCAAATTTCTCCATGAACTGAAATGGTTTGCCAACCATTTCAACGTGGCGTGGTTCAGCGATCACCTCTCGTTCAGCAGCGTGGACGGCCAGTACACCTATGACCTGTTTCCGATGCCGTTTTCACTAAAGTCCGCTCGCTTTGTCGCGGACCGAGTATTGCGCGCGCAAGAAATTGTCGGGCGCCCGCTGATTATTGAAAACATCCCCTATTATATCGACTCGCCCCCGGGCGACATTACAGAATCTCAATTCATCACCGCCGTAGCTGAATTTGCCGACTGCGGACTACTGTTGGATTTGAATAACCACGTCGTCAATTCAATCAATCACAACTTTGATGCAGCCGAGATGCTGCATCATCTTCCATTAGAGCGCGTAGTGCAGATTCACATGGCTGGACATTCCCGCCATGATCGTCGCGCCATTGACACACACGGTGCTGCAATTGACGACGAATCATTTGATTTGCTAAGACTTGTATGTGAACGCACTTCGGTTAATGCGATCATGGTCGAGCGTGATCAAAACTTTCCTCCGTTCGAATCTTTGATGGACGAACTGGCACACATTCGCAAAGTGCAAGAGAATACGCAATCACGCTACGATTCAGAATTCCAACCATCAGAGTTCGCTGCGCCAAGGGAACGTTCACACAGCGTGAGACTCGATGTGCCAGACGACGAGACACTCACGCTTCTGTCGCACTACCAGCGTTTCTTCTATAACAATTGGGACAGCAGAAGAGTACCCAACTCCATTGAAACGGTGCTATCCGATCTGCAAGCACCAGCAGACGAGTTCTCGGGGGTCGATCACCGAGGCATTGGCGTGTACGCGTGGCTTCGAAATCAGACACGTTTATCAACGCTCGCATCGATCTTTCCCTGTTGCTGGAAATTGCTGCCACAGGATTACTACGGTACCATAGAGCAGTACTTCAGCGAATTCCCTGCGCGCAGCAGAGACATTCTCAAAATGGGTGACGCATTTCCGCACTTCATCTCCAATCTTGCGGCCGATGGGCAGGTGGCTCCATTTCTTCCTCAACTGGCAGAGTTCGAGCTAACGCGGCATCGATTGAGGTCCGTTCAGAAACGAGCCATTACAACTCCGGCCGACGTTGATCTAAATTCCTTTGAATTCCTTACTGCGCATAAACCCGTTGTGGTTCCGGGACTGGAATTGCGCTTGTATTCGTATCCGATCAATCAAATTCACGCGCAGCTCACAACAGAGTCGGCGTGCAAGCTTCAGATCGAGGAGGCTCATACCCAACTCGCGTTGTATCCCGTGGCCGGACGTTGGGAGCCGCAAGTACTTTCGCTGAGCCCCCAAGCACTGCAGCTCCTTGCTCGCTCAATGGAGAAAAGGTCCAGCTATCTGCAGCTGATCGGTGCAATAACCGGAAAGGGCGCCAACGCCGAGGAAATTGCTGCAGTAATCAGCTTGCTGAGATTGCTGCACCAGCATGGAGTTTTTGTCTCCATTGAGCCAATTGTGTCGGCGACGCAGGCGAAAGCAACCGAGCGAGAAATCTGGTTCGACTTTTACGCAGCCACCACCACCTCCGGTGCACACGATACACTGCGAACGGCACTAGACTTATGGCACGCACGCAACTTCGCCGAATGCCATTGCAACGGCGACTACAACGTTTGCACAGCGCGCCTCGCATCGCCAGCGATGGCAATAGACATCGGCGCCGGCGCGGGCAAGGACACCGAATACTTGCTAGACCATGGCTGGAGGGTGGTCGCGTTAGATGCTAACGCCGGAGCACTCAAAGAACTGTCGGTCGCACTAAACGAAGCCAAGAAAGCTCGTCTTCACATTGAAGAAGTTAGCATGGAAACAGCGATGCTTTCCGACGTCAATTTGATCAACGCCAGCTTATCTCTTCCATTCTGCCCGCCTGCGTACTTCGATGACCTGTGGAAGAAAATCGTCAACGCCTTGCAGCCAGGAGGAATATTTTGCGGTCATTTTTTCGGTCCCTATGATGACTGGGCGGAATCACTTTCAGTGGTAAGCAAATCCAGGCTTGCACAAATGCTGAAACCGTTCGAAGTCCACATGATGGAAGAACAGCGCGGGCCGGTCATGCTAGCCAACGGCGGTGTCAAACAAGGTCATATCTTCAGCGTCGTCGCAATCAAAAACTAGATCGCGGTCACGGCCCTTACGAAGGCAGTTACTAAACTGTCCGACAGAATCGGCTGCTTGTCACCCAATATGATTTTGCAAGCTCAAGATTTCAACCACCTCAAAGCCAACGTCATACTAAGAAGCGATAGCCGAAACCGTGTACCGTTTCAATAGCAGACTCATAACCCAGTGACGCTAACGCCTTTCGCAACTTCGCGAGGCACGATCGCAAAGCAATTTCAGTACCATCAAAATCAGCGCCCCACACGCCGGCCAGCAACGCCTCTGCGCCCATTACTTGCCCGGAGCGTCTTGCAAAAAACTCCAGAAGCGCAAACTCACGCGGTTGCAGCTTCACGGACTTGTCGCCGCGAAAAACAGTGCGAGCCTCCAAATCAATGGTCAGTTCGCCCAATTCCAGCTTCTTACCCACGTACGCGGCCGGGCGTCTCAATAGAACAGTGACCCGCGCCACCAGCTCTCGCATATCGAAGGGCTTAGTCAAATAATCGTCGGCCCCTGCGTAGAGCCCCTCTTCTTTGTCGTTAATATCCGCCTTGGCGGTCAGAAACAAAACCGGCGCGGTATGACCAGCGGCACGAAAAGCGGAACAAACATCAACACCGGTTTTCCCTGGCATATTCCAGTCAAGGACCAACAAATCAAAAAGTTGAGTCTTCGCGAATTCCTCAGCGACATTACCGTCGTGCACCACTTCAACCGAGTGGTCGCGCGCGCGCAGGCTATCCGCCACCATGTCGGCGAGCGCCTGGTCATCATCAGCTAAAAGTATGCGCGCCATAGAACCGCACTCCACTCCACCATTATAGCCGAAGCAACTCCATCGACTCCGACGCAACTCGGGTTTCACTACTGCCTGCCAAGAATCTGCCAAATTCTTGCCAGGCGGTTGCCAAGGAGCGCTGCTATGCTTGTGCCGGGCTACCGAACAAAGGAGAGTAACCATGCTTCTGCCAGCACCGCGGTTCGTATTACGCCCATCAGCTTGCCCAAGCGGCAACAACTTGGCAACAAACTCACGTTAAACAGAGTGCATAAACCTCAGCAACCTGACTGTAGCTTCTTAAGCACTGATCTCCATTCCTCCCGCAATCGGGTCTCGCTGCACCTCCACGTACGTCATAACAGGTAACTAAGATGCCGCAACCATTTTCTGTTGAATCTGATTCTTCATTGCATACCAATCAATCCGACTTGCTCGCGAACCGCCCGAACGTGGCCGTTGAAGCCGTACAGCAAGGCCTGTACTGCGCTGCGTATGCGGGTCTTCAAAGCCCGGTGCAGGGACTGGCCCAACTGGTGGATCGCACTACAGGCGCACACACCGAGAAAAGCGTAACACTGATGGAGGCGCCACCGCCGGCAGAGTTCGGCACGGCGAAATGGCATGCACAGCAAGTCGGTTCCGCAGCGGGAATGCTTGCGCCCTTCATGCTAGTGGCAAAGGGAACGCATGCTGCCGTTGGACGAATTGCCGGCGTCGAGCTGGCAGCAACCGAGGCAACAGCAACATCATTGCTTTCCGGACGAAACGGGAGGCTAGTCGCCGAGAGCGCACTGGCCGGATTCGTCTACGATTCGATTTTGCGGCCAGTGACTGACGCAGAGATTGCACAAGGACGCATGCTGAATGGCAAGGACAGCAGCGGTCCCGTAACGAACTCTGAGTTTTGGGCACAACGTTTGAAACACGGCATCGGCGGTGCCGCAACGTTTGGCACGCTCACCGCATCCACGCTCGCATTGAAGCAGTATGGCATCGGCAAAATAGCAGGCCGCGGCGAACAGGTGCTAAATGGTGCACTTGCCGGCTTGCCCGCTGGACTCGTTAACGCAGAGACGAACTCGTTGCTCCACACAGGGAAACTTGCCGGCTCTGAAGAGCTGGTAAAGTCTGCCTACACAATGAGTTTCATTGGCGGTGCCATGGGCGCGCTGCCCAACCCTTTCGAAGCCGCGCGCCCGAAACTTGGCGAAAAATCCGCCGAAAGAATAGCGACGGACAAAACAGCGGCAACTAAGACTGAAGCAAGCGATGCGACACTGAAAGCGCAAGACCAAGTAGTAGAGCTCCCGGGAAAGATACTGCCGGAAAACTCGTTAAGCATGCGCGAACTGGCGGAGCGAGATCCGGCTCAAATGCGCGAAGTGTTAAAGCAATACTATCCCGAGCTGGAAGCAGCGTTCCCGCTCGAGGGGGAAATCGAAACCACCGACACCTACGAAGCCTACCTCACGGATCCTGAGAGCACGTGGGACATGGTGGTGCTAAGGGATTCAGAAAACAGCATCATTGGCGGCATTCAATATCAGGTTCTGGATGTGCCCGGCACGGAAGCAGGAAAAGTTGCCTGGGCGGAACACATCTGGGTCAAACAGGAAAATCGCGACTACGGTAATTTCCGCTCGCTTCTCAATGTAGCGAAACAACGAATCGCTGACGACGGCGCGAAGATGGTGTTCATGGAATTCAACAATCCCAAGAAGATGACTCCGGAAGAGATCGCTATCGACGCCGAAGGCGGTATCACTACGCAAGACAGAGCAAAGATCTGGGGACGCGTCGGTATTCATGTGGTCGTAGACTCGAAAGGTAACATAGCCGAATACGGGCAACCATCAATGGACGGACAGCCATCGGTTGAGTATCTTTCGCTAGGCTTCGTTGGCTTGGAGCCGATAACCGGACAGACTATCTCCGTACGCGACTATATTCAAATCGCTCAAACCGCGCACAAAACCATTCCTGGTTGCGATCTAAACACAGATCCAACCGTTCAGAAATATACCTCGTCCGTTCTGCAAATGGGCGAACCGAGATTGCGATTCAAACCATTGATGGAACTGGTGAGGGAAGAACAGCAGGGCAACCAGTAACTCGGTTCCTGTATCCCCGCAAAGGAGGGCTCGTCCTAGCGCCCTCCTTTGTTGTGCGATCTTACGCTGATAGTCGTACTCTTTTTGCCTTAGAGCGAATCGCGGTGCAATTGACAGTTGCTGTCGGATTGTCCACCTGTAATCTATTCGCTTACTTGATTTTGCAGTTAGGCAGCGCGTTCTTGAGCTTCTGAAGTGTTTCCTTAGACGCTGGCATCCCCTTTATACAAATCTTCCCCAGCTTCTTTTTCAAAGCAAGCCCTGGCAGACATTTTTCAGTAACTTTCGTATTCATAACCGAGAGAGTATCGAGCTCTGAAAGACTCTCCAGACTCTTGATTCCGGCGTCGGTTACATTGGTATAGCATGCATCTATGAGCGAAAGGCGAGGCATCTTTGATACACGCTTCATCGTAACGTCACCGACATCACAGCGGGACACATTGAGATACTTTAGGTCGCTCAGCTTTTCTACGCCCACCAGCCCCGCATCGGTAACATTAGTATTGTGTACTCCGAGATAATACAACGACGGGCGTCCGTAAAGAATTTTCTGCAACCATTCATTGGTCAAATTGCAACTCATAAGCGCAAGCCAACGCAGGTGCCGCAACCTGCAAATTGTGGTTATGTCCCTCTCTACCAGCTGCTTGTCCTTAATTGTCAGCAATTCAATCCCTGGCGCACTTTGCAAAACAGTTGCCTCAACCCCGGACGGTTCGACCGCTCGAAAGTCCATTTCGATCAACCGCGGAAACACCGCCGCATTAGGCGCTGCAAAACGAACACCGTAGCAACACAATGCCTTAAGTGCGGGCATACGTTTGATGATTTCCACATCTTCCGCGGTCAAAGTTACGTCGCGCAGAATGAGCTTGGTGTGATAGGCGTGCTCAATTGATCGCAAAATCTCGGTAACCTTCGGCACTTCGATAATATCAAACACCCGAACAAACCCCATCACTTTCAAGGCTTCCGGCCTAACGGGAGCTTTCAATAACGCCATTGGCTTTCCGAGAGGATTGAGATTCAGCAGCTTGGTGCCTTCTTCGACTTCATAGCGCGTCTCGGAAAATAGAATGTACAGTGGAATCCTTGTCTTGTAGAACTCATCGGGTATCTTCAGGATTAGCAGGCCAGGCGGCAAGTTAGTAGCAAGTCGAATTCGATCGTCAGGCTCCATGATCTCTTCTATAGTCTTCACCAACAGCTCACGGTGAGCGGCAATTGGTTCTCTGTCCAAATCCTCGTCTACGGCACAGCCGCAGATTGAGAAGGCAAAACAACAGGCCAACACTACCCGAATCCGGGCGAACCATCCGCTCATACCAGTGGTATCAGGGCGCCTCATCCTTCCAAAACCGGTCCTGCAATCGGTAGTTCGAAATAGAACGCGGCTCCCTTACCGGGGTCCGAAGTGACACCAATTGTGCCACCATGTCCGTCGACCACTGCGCGCGAGATAGCAAGCCCCAATCCAAACCCCTTCCGCTCCTGTCCGCTGGTAGCTTGAACATACGGTTCAAATACTTTGCGACATTCATCCGGAGTCAGTCCGGGACCATTGTCCTTAACGACAAACTTGACCATGTCGTCTTGTTTCAGGCATTCCAATTCGATTTGCGAACCAGCGGGCGAAAACTTGATCGCGTTTGTCATCAGGTTCACTAGAACCTGTTTCACTCGCAAAACATCACCAAGTACAAAACACCCGGGTTCGATACTTGTTTTCAGGTTGATTGTTTTGGACTCGGGCAACGAATCTAGAATCGCGCAACATTCATCAATCAACAACTCGGCATCGATACGTTCAAGAGCCAAGGATACCTTGCCCGACTGCAACCTTCCAATTTCCAGAAGGTCTTCGGTCAAGCGAATCATGTAACCCAAGCTCTGCTCAACTCTTGAAATTTTTGCCTGCCCTACTTCGTTGAGCTCGCCGTACGCGCCATTCTCCATCATTTGAATAAAGCCTTTGACGTTCGCCAACGGGCTTCGAAGGTCATGAGTAACCATCGAAAAGAACTGCTTGCGAAGACGATCGGTCTCCTTCTCTTCCCCTACATCGCGCACGATCGCAAAGTAAGATTGATCAAACTCAGACCACAGGACGGACCAGCGGCTTTCAATCAATCCTCCATCACTTCTCATTACCGAACATTCGAATGTCGTTCCGCCGGGAGACTGGCGACAAGCCGCCAATTGCCCCTTGAACAAATCACGGTGATCGGCAAGCACTAGATCCACTAACGATGCTTGTTCCACTTCTTCCTGCGCCCAGCCCCACTGTGATTGCATCGCAGAATTGGAGCGAAGCACCTGCAAATTCGTGGAAAACGCGCAGATCACATCGAGCGTGTTATCGATCATCGCGCGTTCACGGCGCATGGTCTCGGTCAACAGTCCAGACAGATTGTGAAGCAGCCGATCCAAATCGGCCAGCTCGTCGGCACCGGCAACGGTCTCTTGCAAGTTCTCCTGGCGTGACATCCGAATCGCATTTCGCCCGACTACCGCAAGACGTTGCGTAACTTGCTTGCCGAAAACAAGCGCCAGCCAGATAGACAACAGTATGTTGAAGACGACCCCGGCATACAGAACGATGTGTAGCCTCTGCCGCGAACCGCGGGCTTGAGCGAGCCTGGAACCGGCCGTGGTGTGCTCGTACATGTTGAGCTTATCGATTGCATCCGCCAGCTTGTGCAGACTACGGTTGGCCTTTTTACGCGATGCACGAAAAGCTGACTGAGAAACCATTTGCAGCGGGTCTTCCAGAATTGCCCGCATGCGATTGGCGTGCTCCTGCAAGTCTCGCGTCGACTCGACCAGACTGGCAACGAATCTCGCTTCGTCCTTATACGGCTTGCTTTCGGCAACCAGGGTCGCGATCAGCCCTTCCAGAGTGCGCTCAAAAGTGTCAAAGCGCACCTTCATTACGCCGGGATCAAGGGTGCTACTTACGAAGAACGACGCACCAACGGCGAATATAGCCGTAGTGATAGCGTCCGTGATGGTGAGAACTCGGCGCCCATGTTCAGCTATGCGTGCCTCGTTCTGAGCTTCGGCATAGCTAATGGAGAGAAATGTTACAAACACAATCTCAAACAGCAAAGGAATCGAAACCAACAGGACGCCCTTCTCGCGAAAGCGCAGCTTAAGCAACAGGTTGTCAATCGCGCCAAACACCTCGGGTTCCAGCCTCTCACGGTCTTATTAATTGTAATGCCCCGATGCGCAGCCTTCCACCCGGTAACCACCTTGCTTGCTTCGTCGTTTTGAACCTTTAAAGCCTGTGCAACGTATATAAGAGGGTATGTGAGCTAAGATCTGGAAAAGTGATACTCAATTGGATATCCCTTCACAACTTTATGAGCTACGCGGACGCGAGCCTTGATCTCAGTCCAATCAGCGTAGCTTGCTTAACCGGCCCCAACGGCGCCGGTAAATCGGCATTGCTTGATGCAGTAAGCTGGGCGCTTTGGGATACAGCCAGAGCGCCATCCGATGAGCTGATTCGGCTCGGTCAAACGGAAATGCGAGTAGACCTCTGCTTTGGGCTGGAAGGCCAGGTCTACCGCGTAAGACGCAGTCGCCAGCGCAGTTTTGGCAAATCGGGTCAACGAGTTTCCACCAGGGGCTCCCTGGACGTGCACGTTTGGGACGGTGAGATCGGCGGCTGGAGTAAGAGTCTGGCGACCAACAGCGCAAACGGCACTTCGCCCGGGGAGTCGGAAGATGCCGGCGGACCAGCCCAAAATCGGGGGACGCAGAGGTTAGATGCCGGAGCCAAATCATCCGGAACACCGGCGGAAGAGAGCAGGGACCGCACCACCGCAGTTGCGGTGGAAGTCGACGACGAGCAAGGTCGCGCAACCAGCAAATCCACAACAGGCAACGGCAAGTGGATCAGCCTGAATGCAACGGGCATGCGCGAAACGCAGGAGCGCTTACGAGAGCTTCTGCGCATGGACTACGATAGCTTCGTGTCCAGTGTCTACCTGCGCCAGGGCCGGGCGGACGAATTCACCATTCGCTCCGCGGCCGAACGAAAGCAAGTACTGGCGGAGATTCTCGGCTTAGACTACTTCGACCGATTGCAGGAATTGGCCAGAGAAGACGCGCGCGATTGCAAGGCCCGTATTCAACTCCTGGAATCAGCGCTGGTTTCCGCGTCGGAACTCGAGAAAGGTCTGGTCGAATCGCTGAATGAAATTGAAAATACCAACACGACGCTGGCCCAATGCGAAGCGCAACTGGCAGAAACGCGCGAGCAAATAGACAGCACAAAGAAACGACTCTCCGACATAAAACTTGCGGAGTTGAGGCAAGACGCTGCCATAGCTAGACGAACAGAGTTAAGAACCGACAGCGGAGCTCTGATTCGTCGGCACGAAGAAACAGTGGCCCGCTTGCAAATCTTGCGCGCCACAATCGCAGATGAGCAGGCGATTCGCGATCAAAGCATCGAGTTTCAGCAAGTAAAAGAGCTCGTCGAAGATATGGACAACATGGCGATGCGGTATCACGATCTGAACGGACGCCGGCTGGAGTTGCGTTCAAAGATTGCCACCACTCGAGGCAGAATAGAAGTTGAGATCGAACACTTCGAAGCCGGAGTTAAGGACCTCAACGCACGAAAAGCGAAGCTCGAGAAATCGATTAAAGGCAAAGATTCAGTCGAAGATGCCTATCGCAGCTATCGCGCTCTCCTAAACGAAGAGCAAGACATGGCGCGCAGACGCGAGGCATTCTCCGCGTTGACACAACGAGTGGATGAACTTCACACCATGGTTGTTGAAGCTCGATTGAGACTGGAAGCGGAGGTCCAACAACGAACCTCGCTGCTCACGGAACTGGATCAATTGATCCAATCTCGAGCTGTTTTAGCTACCGAGCAAGACGAGCTGAAGAAGAAATCAGAAGATCTCGATCGTCTGGAGAACGAATTTGAACTAGTGGAAGAGCGAGGACTGAAGCTCAAAGCGGAGCACGATTCGCTGGCACAGCAGCTGAGTCAGTGCCAAAGTCACATTCGAGAGAATGAGGAGAAGGAGCGCGAACTGAAAGAGACGCCAAACCTTAGCAGTTGCCCTCTATGTCGCTCGCCGATAGTCGATTTCATGGCGGTTATGCAAAGATATCACGAAGACACGGATTCGGTGCACCGCGAGATCTCGACTCTACGCGATCGCATGCAAACGCTCGAGGACGAAAGAGGCGCACTGCGAAAGCAATACGTCGAACTGCGACACAGACTTGAGGAGCGAAGCGGCCTGGACACGCGCATCGGTGAATTCAACGAGAAACAGTCCGCACTTGAACGCGCGGAAACCACACGCAATGAACTTCGCAAGGACCTGGATCTCAGCAAACGCAAGCTGGAGGAACAAGGGTACGCTCAGATTGAGCGTGAAAGTTTAGTCCGCATCAAAGGCGAAATTGCAAAGCTTGAGTTTGACCCAATCATTTTCTCCAATTTACAATCGCAGATTCGTGCGCAGCGAGGCGCAGAGTTCCGCTGGCAACAGCTACAAAGCGATCTGCGCGAGCTTTCTGAACTGGAAAAAGACATTCCCGAGAAAGAGAACAAAATAGCCGAACTCAAACGGTTTCTGGAAGAAGACTCCTTCGAGCACGAGGCCAGAAGTGAGCTGGGCGCACTCGAAACAGAGATGAAGGCACGTCCGTATGATCGCGATGCGCACCAGAGTCAGAAGCAACGCCTATCACAACTACTCCCCGCAGCTGAACGGCTGAACGAGCTAACCCGCGCTCTGGCAGAGGAACCAGCGCTGGATGCCATGAGCAAGGAATTGCATGAGCAAATCGAATCAAAGCGCAGAGAAATCGCAAGACTCGAAAGCGAACTTAGTGCCGGCACTGATTTGATTGCCGAGCAAGAAGAATCAGAGGCGCTTCTGCAATCCTTGCAAGACAGCGCTCAGGCACTGGACCGTGAGCGCGAAGAACTGGCTCGAAAGTCGAATCATCTGGCCGGTAAACTCGGACAGCTAAAGGCTGGCAAAGACGAGCTAGACGCAAAACGAAACGAACTACTGCAGTTGCTGGATGAGCTCAGCGAGCTACAGAGGCTCATCGATGTATACGGCAAAAAAGGCATCCAGGCGATTATCATCGACAACGCCATTCCCGAGATTGAAGCAGAAGCCAATCGCATACTATCTCGTCTGTCGGACAATCGCATGCACGTAGGACTGGTTACGCAGCATCGCACCGCTCGCGGTACAGCAGTGGAGACTCTGGACATCCTGATTGCAGATGAACTCGGTACTCGTAGTTATGAGCTTTACAGCGGCGGTGAAAGCTTCAAAGTCAACTTCGCGCTTCGCGTCGCTCTATCAAGATTGCTGGCTCGTCGCGCAGGAGCGAAACTGGAAACATTGATCATCGACGAAGGATTCGGCTCCCAAGATGAGCAAAGTCGGGAACGACTGATTCGAGCCATCAACTCCATTCGCACCGACTTCGCTCGCATTCTCGTAGTGACGCACATCGCGGAAGTTAAGGACATGTTCCCTTCTCAAATAGTAGTGAGCAAGGAAGACGGGGTCTCCCGCGTCAGCATCGCAGGGATTTAAGCTTACCAGGAATAGGTCTTCACTGAATTGCTTGCATTGCCGGTGCTGTTTCTAAAGATGTTCCGTCTTTGTTGTTCTCTGAGTAATGCTTCGCGTTGGGCAAGAATCTCAGCAAGCTGAGCTTGTTGTGCTTGTTGCGCTTGCTCTTGCGAGATAAAGCCACCATTATTAAATCCGTTCCCGATGAATCCGTGGTGCCCACGATGAAACACCGGGCGAAAGTTATGGTGATAGCCGAACCCGTTGTTGAACCCGTGATGATTATTGAATTGTTGATGTCCCAATCCGTTGCCATGGAATCCGTTACCGTGAAAGGCAACATTGCCGCCGTGACCATGAACAAAATGATTGCCGGCTGACGCCGGTGCCATCGAACCAACCACGGCTGCTGTCACTGCTGCACCGACCACCAAACCTTTGATTGCATTTTTCATGATTGAATCTCCTCTCACCGTCTCATGCTCATCTAACAGTGCGATCGAAAGTATTAGGGTCAATTCCGAAAACGCTTGTGTTAAAAGAATTTGGAGAATTTATGGAGTTGGATTTTTTATGGAGTTGCAACCAACGAGTCGATCTCGTTAACCTGGTCCATCCGCAGTTTCGCGCTTCATTAGATGAAGCAGAACAGCATCCGCACGCGGTCCACCCGCATAACGCACAGCGACAAGCATTAACAGAACTACGGACCAGAATTAACAGGATCATTACGATCCGGCGTAATACACGTTATTGCTGCATTTAGCCGTAACATTGCATGAATCGCCAACCCTAAAGGGTAGAAATGACAAGAGCTTTGCAGTATTATCGTTAATGTGCGGTGACCGTGGTGCCGCATGCCTTATTTCATCCATAAGAATCGCAAGTGGTGGTGCTAGCCCGGGAAGCGGTTCGAAGGAGGTATCAGATGAATGATCAACAACTTCGCGACACGGTCAACTCTTTAGCCGATCAACAGAAGCAGCTCATGGAGCAGCAGAAGCAATTACTAGAACGCATCAACAATTCTCAACCAATGCCGCTCAAGAAAGACCGATGGGACCGAGTCGGAGCGGTAGCCCCCATACTATCCGCAATCATTATTGCTTCAGGCGGCGCGTGGTTCACAGCCATCTACAATCAGCAACAATTGAAGCTGCAAGAAATTCAAACTATTGAAAAATTCTTTCCGCATCTCACCGGCGATGAGAAGAGTAAGAAAGCCGCTATCCTCGCGATTTCTTCGCTCACAGACGCGAAACTAGCTTCGAACGTCGCTGCTATTTATGCCAGCGAAGGTACTGTATCAGCCCTTGAGCAAATTGCGCGACACGGCGAAAAGAGCGAACGCAAAATGGTAAATGGTGCACTGGCCCGCGCGCTCGATAGCGTAGCAGAGAACTACGAGACCGAAAAGCGCTACGAAGAAGCGACAAGGTCTTACGAACGCGCTCTTGCGCTAAGAGAAGAATCCTTTGGTTTAGATAGCCCTAGAATATTGCCAAGCCTGAATCGGCTGGTCGAGCTCTACAAGACCCATCGGGACTTCTCCGAAGCGGAAGCATTGCTACAACGCGCAATAATCATTCAAAAGAGTACCTATGGTGCCGATTCACCGCAAGTGGCGCTAGAGCTTCGTCGTCTGGCTGATTTGTACAAAGTGCAAGGCCATGGCGAAAAGAGCAACGCAATCGCGGCGCGGGCAAGTGCCATTGAAAAGAATCAAAGTACGGCCCGAGTTCAAGTGGCCGATAACAGCGACAGCGACGACAACGGTTCAATCGAAGACAAAGCCGACGTCTCACCGGCAAGCCATTCGTTGACGAAGATCGACGACTCTGCCGTTGGTTTGGATTCCAACATAAGACCGGCGACTGAAAAACGAGTAGCACCGGTCAATATGGAACAGGCAAATGACCGCGCTGTGTCAACAGATCCCCCGGTCGCAGACCAGGCAAAACAGGCGAATGAGTCTGCGCAGCCTGCAACAGAACCGGTAAAGACAAGCGAACAGCATCGCGGTCGGGCGACAAGGCTGTAAAGACATCATCGATTTACGCCCAAACGGTCACATTTGTCCTAAAATTATATTGATGGTTCTTGCCGGGAGGCAAACTAGTGCCCAGCGTATCGCAATCGTGCAAACTCGGCGAGTTGCTCATGGAACTCGGTATGCTTAAAGAAGACGACCTGAAGGAAGTGATGCAGCTTGCTATGCAAATCAACCTTCCATTGGGCCGCGCACTTATTCTGTCTAATCGATTAAAGGAAGAAGAGCTGAAGGCAGTGCTTCAGTTGCAGCACCTGCTGCGCACGGGCACGATCGACATGGAAACGGCACGCCAGGCTTTCAATATGGTGCAGCAAGACAAAGTGACTATTGCCGCAGCGATTGAGGCGTTGGGAAAAAGTCACCCGGCAACAGAAGAACACCGCAGCAAGATCGCAAGTTTCCTTATAGACACGGAACTGGTCGCCGAAACCGAAGTCGTTGAAGCGCAGCGGCTATCTTATGAGTCGGGCACGCCAGTTGGACGGATGCTCGTTTTGGGCGGCGCGATTAATCACAATACCCTGGCGCGAGCAATTGAGTATCAGGTGCTGGTGCGCGAAGGCAAAATGGCTTACGGCGCAGCTGTCAATGCGCTGAAAACAGAGGGACACAGAGAGCTGCCCATCGAAGAGAATGCGAAACAACACGGTCTGGCAAATGAGAAACGACGCCGGGTGCGATTGGGCGAACTGCTCATGCTCGCCGGTTTGCTGACCGAAAACGACCTGCTGAATGTCATTGAAGTAGGCCTCACCAAAGCTGTTCCATTGGGTGAAGTTGTAGTAAGCATGGGCATTATCTCGAAAACGATCCTTGAGAAAGCGCTTGAATTACAATCTCAAATTGAAAACAATCAAATCGACGTTCGCACTGCTGCGGAGCTGCTGCAGAAGCTGGGCGACCCTGATAGGCGCACGGCGAAAGGGACGCAGTCTTCGAACGACGAGAAAACGGCGGATGGTCAGGCCAGGCTTGGCGATCTGCTGCAACAATCGGGACTAGTCAATGAAATTGACATAGAACAAGCCATAGACATGAGTTCACGCTATCCGACAATGCTCGGAAAAATGCTAGTAGTAACTGGTGCAATCGACGAGGGAACGCTGCTTGCAGCATTGCGCTGCCAGTACCTCGTTCGCAACAGAATGGTACCCGTAAGCGGCGCTGTTAAAGCACTTCAGTACGCGCAGCGACACCGCATCAGCCTGGACGACGCTCTGGAAGATCTAGACGGCTATACAAGCTAACAGTCAACAATGATTGGTTGAGCGAATTTGTGGATGGTGCAATCGTCTTTGCTGCCGTCTTCGTAGACAAGGCAGCTAAAGTCCGTATCCTTATCCAACGCGGTCATCGGGTAATGCCACACGCCGGGGTAATAGCTGATGCCTTGCGGTCCCTCAACAACGAACGCAGCAAGTGTGCTCAGGTCCGGTTCATCACCGCCAAGACAAACAATCACCAGAAATCGCGCAGCGGCGTCCATGGGAATAAACACCTGCGTGGAATGCGTATGCTTCTCCAGCAGATTCATCTCAAGAGGCTTTTGCTTCAAAGCAGTGCAACTGAACACACAAAGGTTAAGTTTGGCTTTATCACCGCGCAGGTTTTCGACGTCTGCTAAGTGATTAAACCGACGTGAAGTTCCCATATTGGCAGGGCGCCACGGCAGCCCGTCAACCGCGCCAATAAGGCATCCATAGGGACTGTACGCGTTGCGCCCGATAGTTATGGCCTCTATGCGAGTTCCCGGAATTCCCGTGCTCAAGGCGATCACTCCGATGTATTACAATGCCAGAGTCTAACATCATTTGGCATCTATCCGGCCCGATGCCGGAAGCGGTTAGTGCTGTCGTTGGAAGGAGTGGCCCATGACTACTATGGTTGATCGCATCAAGATTGTCGGAACGATGCCGAAAGAATTCGGCGAGATCCTGAATCCACCAGCACTCGAATTCCTTTGTGAACTGCACAACAGATTCAACCCCCGTCGACTAGAGCTGTTACAGCTACGCGAAAAGCGCCAGCAGGAATTGAATGAAGGGAAGCTTCCCGATTTTCTCCCCGAGACAGCCGACATCCGCGACCGTTCATGGGAAGTTGCAAGCTGCCCGGCAGACTTGCAAGATCGCCGCGTAGAAATTACCGGACCGGTCGATCGCAAAATGATTATAAACGCGCTGAATTGTGGCGCCAATGTTTTCATGGCAGATTTTGAGGATGCAACGTCACCGACCTGGACAAATTTGGTTGAGGGTCAGATCAATTTGCGTGAGGCGGTTCGCAGAACTCTTTCCTTGAGCACGCCGGAAGGCAAAACCTACAAGCTCAACGACAAAGTCGCCACGCTCAAAGTTCGCCCTCGCGGATGGCACTTGGACGAGAAGCATGTTTTGGTGGACGGGGCTCCGATGTCCGGCAGCTTGTTTGATTTCGGACTCTACTTCTTACACAACGCACAAGAGCTGATCGATCGCGGCAGCGGTCCGTATTTCTATATCCCGAAACTGGAAAGTCATCTTGAAGCAAGATTGTGGAACGACGTTTTCAACTACGCTCAAGACTATCTGAAGATTTCACGAGGCACCATTCGCGCCACCATGCTAATCGAAACGATTATGGCGGCGTTTGAAATGGAAGAGATTCTATACGAGCTGCGCGACCATGCGGCAGCACTAAACGCCGGACGATGGGATTATCTTTTCAGCATGATAAAGAAGATGCGCAACAGCAAAGACTTCATGCTACCGGACCGTGCCCAAGTCACGATGGCAGTACCGTTCATGCGTGCATATTGCGACCTGCTTGTTAAAACCTGCCATCGTCGTAAAGCACATGCCATGGGTGGCATGGCTGCGTTCATACCCAGCCGCAAAGACGCGGAACTTAACAAGGTCGCCATGGCCAAAGTGACCGAAGACAAGAAACGCGAAGCGAGTCAGGGTTTCGATGGAACGTGGGTAGCGCACCCGGACCTGGTTTCCGTGGCGAAAGCAGAGTTCGACAAAGCACTTGGTGATCAACCGAACCAAAAATCGAAGATGCGCGAAGATGCGCACATCACCCGGGATCAACTCTTGAACGCGACAATAGATGGTGCAACCGTGTCGGAAGCCGGTCTCATCAGCAATATAAGTGTTGCTCTTCAATACATTGACTCGTGGTTGCGTGGAATCGGCGCTGCCGGAATCTACAACTTGATGGAAGACGCAGCCACAGCGGAAATTTCACGCGCACAACTTTGGCTGTGGGTTCATCGCGGCGCAACGCTGGTCGATGGCACAAAGGTAACAGCAGAGCTGTACAAGCAGAAGAAAGAGGCAGAACTAAACAGACTGGTGGCAATAGCCCCGGGACGATTGAAAGAAGCGGGCGACCTGCTGGATCAACTTGTACTTCAAGAGTCTTTTGTCGACTTCTTGACCCTGCCGGCATACGATTTGTTGCTGGCAAGCGAAAAATAGGATCAAGCCCGCGCACCTTTTGATGGTCCTCGAAAGCTCGTCACAACAATTGGACAATTGCCGATCTATTCTTCCGGCAGGTTGCAGATTGTAGTGAATGGGTTTCAACTAATGTTTAGAGAGTATGACACTGCTCGTTACGCAAAACTCGGGTTGGGCGGAACCATAGCTCTGTTTTTGATCCTCAAGTTCTTTCCGCTGGCGCTAGATGGAATGGTGGCCAGGGGGTTCGCTACCTCAGAAGACACCATTCGTCAGACTACAGAGGTGCTAAGGGCGAATCCGAACGACTTCGATGCTCTGGTTAAGCGCGGCTACGCCTACTACACGGTAACCCGCTGCGGCAAGGCGATAGAAGACTATACCAAGGCGCTTGCTGTGCGGCGCAGCGCTGATGTGCTTCGCAAGCGCGCAGACGCATATGAATTTGCGCAGCAAAGCCAAGAAGCAGCCAAGGACCGCAAAGAAGCCGCTGAACTGAAAAACTAAACAGCGCGATTAGGCACTCGGCACGTCGATTTCTGCCGCAGCAATCAGGTCTCGTGGAGCAAATTGACTGCGGAACGGATTAATTCGGGTGGAAATTGGAAATCTGAAAAAGGACAACCAACTACGATATCGAACGGCAAAAGTCCAGAATCCTAGCGGCCGTGCTTCACGTGCCAGGCACAATTAGCACGCTGCGCGGTGAGGTCGGCTTTGAGTGCCGCATTGTCGACAGCTTTCAAAGCTTCTTCGCACCGATTGAGATACAATTGCACCTTCTTGAAATTGTTCAGTTTTGCATAGAGAGAACTGCAATGCAGTAACGCACTTGCATACTCAGCGCTGCCCACTCCCCACGAGGCGCGAATACTCTCTAAGTTGTCATTGCAGGGCGCACACAGTTGCTTGAGTTCAGGGGGGTTCGCTCTGGTATAGATGTCCTGCAATAGATCCAGAAATGTCTGTCGCCCTAGAGACCGCTCACGCTCATTGGCGGCTCGCTGAATGGCCCGCTTAAAGGCAGCCTCGCCGGCACTTGAGCCTTTCTGAACATAGAGACACACACTACGCCGAACAGCTCGATAGAAATTCGAGTCGGCTACTTTGCTGCAGGAATCAAGCTCCGCGAAAATCGCATCTGCGTCGCTGTACTTATTAATCAACATCAAGTCTACAGCTAACTGATCAAGGCGACGAATCAGGTCCGGGTTTACCGCGAAATCACAATGCTTCAAGATTGCCGAACACTGCTTCAGATTGTCCACGGCAGAGGCAACCCGATGCATTTCAATGTTGCGAATAGCCACAGCCGCGTATGTGTCGACTACTACTTTATCAATAAGGGCACCTTTCACCGAAGCTTGTTTGAATTGTCCTTCCAAAATCGCAGTGAATACTGCGCTTTGTAGAAACGCATCGCAAGCAGCAATCTTGGTTCGGTCGACCGAGCTGTTTGACACCAACCGTTTAAGCGGCGCCAGCAACTCGATTAGGCCCCTACCTGAAAGCCCTTCCATACCCGCCATTTCAAAAGCAAGCGACAGGGTCTTGTCGCACATATCGCTCCACCGATCATTGGACTTTGGTCCCTTGTCCAAAGAGGCAAGAAGTTTTGCAAATTGCACATGCGCATTGGAAAAGTCCTTCGCTTCCAGAAAATAGGACACGGCTTTTTGCCGGCAACGAGCAATGGTCATCGGACTCGATTCAATTTGGATGAACCTGTCCGCCAGTGCTGCACTGAGGCGCCCCGCATCTTGATACCGATGAAGATTCGAACAGGCGCCTATTGCTGATGCAGTAGCAATATCGTAGTTGATACACCTCCCGCCGTCGTCTGCGAACTTCTGCAGAAGCTGCAAGTACTGCTCAACAAGCGACAGGCGCCCCTGCTTGACCAACGCATCGATCGAACTACCGGTCCGCAAGGCCGTCCACAATTCTGCCGGCGGAGGCGCGCTGATAGCGGACAGCAGAGCCGCGACAGAGGCCGTCGCCGGCGCATTTGTTAGCATGGCAGAGATAGCCTCTTGTCTTTCGGCCTCCGCCGACTGCATCTTTCTCAACATTTTGGCCTTAGTCTTCGCCAGCTCCGCCAATTTCACACGAATAGAATCGCGATTGGCTGAGCACCATAAGCTCAAACCGCGACCAATCGCCCGATCCAGCAAGTCAACAGCCGCTTGCTTCTGGCCCAGCTGCCAGCAAGCAACAGACTCGACGCGCTCGCACTCCATCAATTGCAGCGTAACGAGTTCTCTTTCGTCGCCCGGACAATTCGGTTGCCACTGCTGGCACTTTTCTATCGCCATTTCCGCATCGCGCTTAGCGTCAGCCGGGCGGTTACATCTCAGCGCTGCCAATGCAGAGTCTTTGAAAGCCAACGTTTTATGGGACGGACTCAACTGTCGTGCATCCACCTGCGCATCACTTGCGTACCTGCTCGCTTCCGAAGGAAGCCGCAACAATAAAGCCCGAGAGATTTCAAGATTTTGCTCACAAGAATGCTCTACCCGCTCATGGCCGAAGAGATTCTTGTTACTCAACTGCAACAATGCACAAGCATTCACAGCCATCAGCAACGCGCAAATTGTCCAGCCAGAGGACTGATTCTGTATCACGTTACCCGCTCCGCCCCGGTCAGATCAGTTATGCCCGCAAAAGAGCAAGCCGCCGTTTAATCCTGCGCTATAGGAGGAAGGTAGACGTTTGGGACGAGTGTGACGGAAAGAAATGCCAAAATTACTTGTTGTCGATGATGATCCGTGGCAGAACGATGCTGTGCGAGATTGGTTCCTGATGGAAGGACATACCGTCGACCAAGCATTCTCGGCAATTGACATGAGAACCAATCTTTCCATAGCAAGTTACGATTTGATTGTTTTGGACTGGCAACTTCCCGACGGCGAAGGTCCTCTTTTAGTGGCGGAACTTCGCAAGAACGGAAGCACGGTACCGATAATCATGCTGACAGGAAAGCAGACCGTCGACGATAAGGAGTTTGGTTTTCGGTCAGGGGCCGACGACTACCTGACAAAACCATTCCAGCCCCGCGAACTTTCTGCTCGCGTCACGGCACTATTGCGACGCACGAGATACGTTGATACCAAATTTACGGTCGGCGATTTGTTGATGGATCAGGAAACGAAATCGGCTTCTGTCGCGAACCAACCCATAATACTGACTAAAACAGAGTTTGATGTACTGTTGCTCCTGGCGAAGAGTCCTTCAAAGATTTTTTCCTCCGACTTGATTCTGCAGCGGGTCTGGGAATCTGACTCAGAATCGACAGCCGACATTATTCGCAAGTACATTCAGCGATTGCGCTCGAAGCTGGAAAGCAAGAATGCGCTAGTCACAATCAAGACTCATCATGGTACCGGATACTCACTGGAGCCACCGCCGACAGCGCCCCCCTAACTCTTTGCTTAGTGAACGCAACCGCACGGAGGAACGGCTGTGCCTTCTACGGCGGGCGGGGTGGAGACTTTGCCGGTAAAAACGAAGGTCTGGTCTCGTTGTTCGACGTCCAGCAAACTGCCGTTGACGCCAGTACCGGGCTGGTAGATCACTTCGTGCCGAGTGAGGGTGCCGGAGGGAATCATCTTAATTTTGATAAAGGGCGTAAAAGTTATCTCTAGCACTCTGGAAGTATTACCCTTGGCCATCGGGACATGTCCGATTATCGTGGCTGATTTACCGTCGGGCTTTATGTCGCTCATCGCATGAGCCCGGGCTACTTTGTTCATGCTGTCCATTGTGCTCTTCGTAAAAACTCGTAGCTCACCGACTGTGTCGCGGGCAATCCAGTAGTCGGAAGTTGCAACTGCAGGAACCGGAACCGCCAGTAGAAGATCCTGTAACTGCTTGGGCGAGACGCCAGGCTTTATTTGATTGACTCGGCTAAGCAATTGTTCATCGACGCCCTTGTACTGAGATTCTTTCCCCTGCCAAAACAAGGCATGCATTAGATTGTTTGATTTCGGGAAGCGTGTAACTTTATTGTCGTACTGAGCGCCATTTGTCGCTCGAAACACCAGAATACCCAGACCGCCAATCACTCCCGGAAAAACCCTGGTGACAGTCGTAGCGGCTTTGCGTGTCTTCGCCGGCGGCAAGAGACCCAGAGCCGGATTTTGCCAGGGAAAGAACCGAAGCCCGTCTTCCTTGAGCTTTATATGGACAAAAGCTCCTTCCATCACCGCCGGCGCAGCGGCAGCTCGTTGATTGTTAATTGCGGCGCTCCAGCACAAACGCTCTCTGGACCGTGTATCGGTCGCTTCGCCACCACACTTGAACGTGTTCGGCACTGGCTTAGGAATGCCTGCGATCGGGGCAGTCGCAACGCTTCCGGCTTGTGCTGCTTTCAGCGAAACCAGGTGAGACTGCTGACCACTTTCAAAGGATACGAAGTTGATGGATCTTCCACCACCAAAATTGATCGGGCTGTAACCGCGCAGATAATCCTTTCCATCAGCCAATCTCTTGGTCGGAAGGTCGGTCAGCTTGATCTTGGGCGGCAACTGATCTTGTTGCAAGTACACGTTGCTCTCTTCCCCACGGTTAAGGCACGCTGTTTGCCAACCCGCCACAGGAGCTACTTTGTTCACGGAGTTGACCATTCTCAGACTATTAGAGTCGGCGACAGAGGTAAAGTACCCGTGAAGATTAGAAGCCTTGTTCAGCTGATCAGACAGTTTATTCTCAATCTCACGAGATGCGTTGAAGGCATGCTGGAAGCTGATGTCGGACTGCGCCGTTCCTTTGCCGCTCATGTTCAGCGAGCGGCTGTTCAGCATTATCAACAATGCCTTGGCCTGAACCTTATTGATATTATCCAAGCCGACCGTACCGTCCGCGGCTAGACAATCGGAGAAGACCTCCGCGGCTTCCGGCGACGGCTTAACACGTACTTTCGGTGCCTGGTATGCCGCATTGAGCGTGCCTGCGTCTACCGCATGCGAGAGTTCCCTTTGTCCACCAAGGGTGCTCAAAACCATAAACGATACGGCTGTGATTGCTAACAAAATACCTATGGTTGCAACTACGAAACCGAGCGTTGAGCCCTTCTTCTCTCTGCCAAACTCATTCTTCATGAAACCGCCCTCCGTCAACAGAAAGACGTTAACTCACCATTTGTGAACAATCTGTGCCGCAGGCAAAATTCAGCGCGTCACAGTTTTTGGACAAATGGTTCCGTATTCTGACTTCGTTGGTTTGGAGGCTACGGGTTATGCCAAGCGATTTTTCAAGACTGAGAACAATAGCTGCGATACGCGAAACGCGAGAAACATTCCGCAGCAACCAGGAAATGCAAGATCAATTTATTTACGACCTGAAGTATTACCTGGGACTGGAAGGTAAGATCGATGAGAAAGAGAAGCTTTCCTATAGACAGAAATACACTACCTTTGCCATTGTGGGTGGAGCTTCTACGTTGTTGCTGTGCTGCTTCCTCTTTAACTCCGTAAGCTCACTAATTTCCTCCATCAGCAGCTCAAACGGACAGCAAAATACTACATCCGTTTCACCTGTCTATACCCCGGCGACCGCCTCCACATCGATTGCATCAGCGGTCTCAAGCGTAAAAGAAGCAGGGGGAGGAGCAACTGACGCCACAGCGCAGAGCGACAGTTCACCAATCACAATTGAGCAGATATCGTCACAGAACGGCTCCGCTGCCGGCGGCACTACCAAGGAATATGCCATACACGAGGCTTCGGCCACGGATGTTAACGCCGAAGCCCCAGTCATAGTATTCGAGAAGCCTAGCATAGGCGAAACGGAGCTACAGGAAGCAATACTGACAGAACAAGAAGCCGAGAAGTTCATGCCAGGCATTGGTAAGGACCTCAAGCACTTATCCTCGATGACAGGACGGACCGAGCCTTTCGATCTGGAATAACACATACCCTTGCCAAATGCCTCTATAATTTGCTCTGACGCGCCCAAGCTAACAGCGAAGTATTGAGTGCAACTAAAGTTAGATATCACCACAAAAGGTCTGATCCTGATTTCGATACCGATAATCAGTGAGCTATTACTGGTTTTTGTATTAGTGGTGCTCGTCAATCGCGCCGATGCAATTGCACTGTCAGAGCACCGCAAGAAAGCATTTGTGATGGAAATGCACGAAGTCGGTCTGCAGGTCTACGAGCAACTCAACCTGCTCATCGCATATTACAGCAGCCGGCAACCCAAGCTGCTGGAACGGTTTTCGGAAGCAGATCAAAGCATTATGACCAGGCTGCAAAGCATAGAAACTTCACTATCGCTTGCTTCGGATCAAAAGTCTGTCGAAGCACGAAAGAGGTTCCGCATCAATGCTGAAAACTTGCTCAAGAGAGCCCGCGAATGTCGCGACAATCTGCTGCTCGCGACAGACAATCACGGAGCAGCGAACTGGTTAGGAATTGCAGACGATGCGCGCGCATCAGCAGCGCAGTTTCTCAAAGCCAGCGACGCCCTGATGCTAGTACAAAGGCGATCTGAGGGGGCTTCCACAGAAAGCCAGGTACAAGGCGCGCGCGATCTGGTGCGCTATACGTTGATGGCCGCTGTCTGCATCAACATAATTATGGCGCTCTATCTAACACTGTTCTTTTCACGCAGCATTACGCGGCGCGTAAACTGGATCTGCGAAAACATCAAGTGCATTCCAGAGGGCACCGAAATGAAGAAGCCACTAGATGGGTTTGATGAACTTGCCCTGATAGACCAATTCGTACACTCTATGGATCTTCAACTCAAAGAGAAAGATGATCAAAGAAACGCTATCCTCGCCATGGTTGGACATGATCTGCGCTCGCCATTGAGTGCAGCGCAAATGACATTGCAAGTAATGGAGAACGGTGGCTATGGAGAGGTGTCGGATACTGCCCAAAAGCGACTTCGCTCTACAGTTGCGGTACTCGACACGCTTACCAGAATGATTCGAGATTTGCTGGATACCGAAAACCTGCGGGCGGGCAAGTTTGATCTTCACTTAGCAAAAGTCGATCTCAAAGATGTTTGCGAACAAGCGCGAGTTGCACTGTTACCATTAGCTGAGAGTCGCAGACTTTCAATCGAAACAAAATGCGCCAATGTCGAGGGGAATTTTGACGGCGATAGAATTCTACAGGTGCTAAACAATCTCATTGGTAACGCTGTCAAATTTTCTCCGCCTCAGAGCGTAATAACGATCTCGCTCGTTCAAGAAGGCGACAAAGCGTTGCTGAAGATCGCCGATCAAGGACCTGGAATCAGTCCGGAGGAGATCAACAAGGTTTTCGAACGTTACTATCAAACCGGAGAAGGCAAGCGAATAGTCGGCAGCATGGGCTTGGGACTGCACATCTGCAAGGAAATAGTAACTAAGCATGGTGGTGAAATTGGCGTCGAAAGCGAGCAGGATAAGGGCACCTGCTTCTGGATCAAATTGCCGACGTGTATATTCAACGCCTAAACGCAGCGTCAATCACAATCGGTCAGGAGAATAACACCAATTTCGCAATCACCTAATATTATGAGTGCACAATCGAAGACGTCCTCTGTCACCGAATACCTATCGTCAATACGTCCATCCTCAAGGATTACTGAATTAGTAAAAAAACGCGCGTTGGTGCCAAAATGGCATTTGAATTCAGTCAAGAAATCCCTTGCGGTGTTCGTTGGCAATATCTCTGCGCCGTAAGCCATAGACCTGGTAAGCCGCTCTGTAGCAAAGTCCAGGAAGCTAGTTTCGCTTAGTTCCAACTCACTTTCCCAATCAATTTCCGGATACGAAATACCGTCCATTGACCGAAGCTGCAATTCAATGGTTTCATTGATGGAGTTTCCCCTCTTTTGCCCGATGGAGACACTGAAGTAGTCGGGCACCGGATGCAGCCTAAAGGACCGGCGGTATGCAGCTGCCTCTCGGTTAAGACCTTCTTGAAACGAATGAATTTCCACTTATCGTCACAATGTCTACTAGCGTAGGGCGGCGTTATCGTAGCATTGGCGCCGATGATCAGTTTCGTTTAACAAAATTTTTGAAAGTCCTAACTTACCAGTGTTTGAGCCGCTGAACCTGATCGCGACCGACCTGAATGATTTGTTGCTTTTCGGGCGAGTCAGGCAATTTGTTCGCCTGATCTACCGCGCGCGTATAGAACGTCTTAGCCTTGCCGTAATTGCCTACATTAAAGTAGCTGGTTGCGAGATTCGCGCAGATTCCGGCTGACTGCAAGCGTGTTTGGTCTACAAACTGCTTATCCGGCATAAGCTTCTTTTTCTTTGATTCAGCTTTGTCCATGCTTTCCAGAAGGTTTTGGTACTGCTCGTACGCTCTCTCATTCCAAAGTATTGAAAGTTGATGTTCGCCGGCCATCTGGTGCGCAAGGCCTAGCTGTGCACACATTGGCGCCAAACTCTGATCCTTGGGATTTTTCTTGACGGCAAAGTCGTATTCGCTGGCACCAAGGGCGATGGCTTCTTGAGTTTGTCCGCGTGAAAGCATCAGCTGCACCAAGCCGTTGGATGCCCAGGTTGCTGCGCCGGGCAGGAACTGCCGAAGCTTCAATGCAATCTTGCAGAAACGCTCTTGTGCGCCATAAGAGCGCGTTTGCGCAGCAAGCATTAGTGGCGCAAGTATGCTCAGCCATAAGAAGAATCGAGCAACAAAAAATGAAAGAGCACCAAGAACAGCCATGCCACCGATCGACCACCAGTCTACCGGGGTGCTGGTTGCTGCGCGCATCAACGTACCTACGATGGAGTACCACATCCATCCTGTCAGTAAGACACCCGAAACAAGCACGCCTATCGAAATGCCGTAGCAAATCCGATCCTTGTTGCCGGCTGGCGGCAGCGATGGGGGAGGAGGAGTAGGAGTGTTTCTTGTTTCTGGTCTGGACATCTTCTTGTAAGTTTGTTTTGTCTGAGTCTTGGTCATCGATGCTAACCCCGGGAGGTGCCGAATCAGATTCTACCAGCGCCGAACACCCGATGTTGTGACGCTTTGTGTACTTGCCAAGAAGCAGCCGCCCCGCCCGGCTCTTCAATCTTTAATATCTAGCTAATTTGGCAGAGGCGTCAATCGAAAACCGCCATACATTTGGAACAACCAGATCCACGAACCCAGCGCGACCAGCGCATTAAAAATGAGAAAAGAAACAACTAATCCCTTCCCTGCGCGCGGGATGCTGTACAGCCCTGTGAGCCATAGCGCCAGAACAGGAATCTCAGAATTGAATAGATAACGTCCTTGCGGCCCGCCGAGATTTTGAGTAGAGGCCCATATCATGGCAAGCAAATTTATTACAGCTACCAGTGCCAGACAAGTCCACATGGTTACCGCAATTTTGGCTGCGTTTCGGCCACACGCATCAGATTGGGCGCCGCTGCCCTCGCCACTAACAGCATGCGCCAGAGATTGACGAGCAGAGGCAGTGCTGGCGCAAAGCCGCTTGCATGCTGCAATTCCGGCGCTAATGCCCCCGGCGACGGCAGCAATCAAGAATCCGACATACGTCAAATAGGCGGGGCGCCAAATGTACTTGTTCATGTAGCCGAAAAGCCCCCAAAAGCTGAAGAACATCATGCGCCACCAGCGCAGGTCCTTAATGATTCGCCAGGGAGAAATCGAATAGCTGAGCTCTCTATTGAAAGTCGTGGCCCATGTGTTGTACATCGTTTTGGTGCCGAGCACATCACCATTGAACTCTTGACAGTTCCGCCAGAACCACCAGCCGGAAAGCCCCGCAGCCAAAATAGATCCGAGCGCAATAGCAGGAAGACTAACGCTTAGCGGCGTAAGGTGGAGGAAGCAACTTGACACCACTGCTAGTGCTAGCACAGGCAAGATCGCAAGTGCGGAATACTTTGTCAATGCCAACCAACCGGCAAGAGCCCCCATAGTCGCAACTCTACGGACAGTGACTCCGGAGTGCACAGTTTCAAGCATCAGCCAAATGAGGACACCGGACAAAGCGGTAGAAGTTGCGTCGCAGTTTGCATAGGAGTGCAGAAAAATCATCTGTGGATGCAATACGATTGCCAGAGGCAAAGCAACCGCCAACAAAGGCTTGCGTGCAAACACAATGCGCGCAGTCCGACAGGCGGCATAGAGAAGGACAAGCCCCATCATTAAGCTTCCGAAACGGCTAAGCAACGGAATCATATCCACCGGCGCAAAACTACACGCAAGAACATGCGGTAAATAGCCGAACTGGGGTAATGAACCGTAAACAGCCGAAGGACCACCAGTGTGGACTTCCGCTGCGGAAGGCAATTGCCAATGCTCGCGCAGAAACTTGATCACCCAGTAGTGAGCATACTCATCCGGCGCCTCTTGCATCGGCACCGTGAATATCCACGGGAGCCTCACCGCGACAAAAGCAAATGCCAGGAGGGCAAACCGGGGCAGAGGCGAAGCGCCTTCGATTTCACTAACGATAGGCGTACTTGTAAAAGCAGCTTCTATGAGATCTGCTTCACAAGAAATATGCTCCGTTTTGGCGCCGTTCATTGAGCCTCTGCTTCAAACTATCGCGCGCCGTACATTTCCTCACCCGCAAGAACAAGGTCGGCAAGACCGCGCATCGGTTCAATATATCGCGTGTAGGCCTCTTCCACATGAATACTGTGCTTTATGGTTTCGATAGTGTTTCTTCCGCGCTCGACATCTCGCCTGATACGACGAGCCATTCGCTGATCGACCGGAGTGTCTATGAAAATTTTCAAACTAGAGATTTCATCCAGCGGGCTATGAAATGCAAAGATTCCTTCAACTATGACGATGCCGTTCTTGGGCGCGGGAACTAGCTGGGTGCCCTTGCGGCGACTAGTTCGCATGTCGTAGACAGGAATCTCAGCATCCTCGCCGTCGGCCAGCTTCAAGGCCGCTTCCGCACATTGGTCAAGATCAACCGCATTCGGATGGTCAAAGTCATAGGTTCCGTCCGGATTGAGGTCCAATCGATCCAGACTCTTGTAAAAGCTGTCGGTGGCTATGATCGCCGGACCAACGAACTTTCTGGCCAAGGTCGATTTACCGGAACCGGAACCGCCACATACGGCAATGATTTGAGCTGCTCTTTTTCTCATAGTCTCAACTGGCGAAGGTTTTCCCACTCGACTTAGACTAGAGGAGCATGTAACAGGAATCAAGGACTCTTGTTAACCTGGTTCGTTATTGTCACAATCGGCCGTACTAGGCGCCGCATCTGTCGGTTCCGGTGTGTCCCTTCGCTAATGTCAGATTGGCTCTTGTGCATGATAATAGCTGCCTGCGCTTACTATGGCGCCAAGCGAGCCCTGCCGCAGGAGCACGCCAATAGCAGGATGAAGGCCGGACAAAACGATATCTGACGGTCAAGTGACAAAGCTGAGTTTCATCTCAGCAAACGCGAACTCTCGGCGGGAATCTTCGAATGGCGCCTACCTCAACAAAGTTTGATCGGTTATCGGATACACAAGACAGTTGGAGGCAATCGAACCACCCGACTATGATTAAGGCAATTCTCATCGTATTGCTGGTGGTGCTTCTCATCGGGCCGGGAGTGGTCTGGTGGTTCGCCTGGCGTCCAATTCCATCGCCGGATGGAACGGCGGAGATCCGCGCACTATCAGGTCCGGTAGTGGTGAGCTTTGATGCTCGCGACATTCCCTACATAGAAGCCAACGGCGAGGATGATGCATACGCGGCGCAAGGCTATGTTGTTGCACGCGAAAGAATGTTTCAAATGGAGATGATGCGGCTGGCGGCCGAGGGGAAGATGGCCAGCGTGTTTGGCATTTCGGCGTTGCCGTCGGATCGATTGATGCACACGTTGGGGTTCGAACGACTTGCCGCCCTGGAGCTGAAAAGCCTTAGCGCCCCGGCGCGTTCAGCCCTCGATGCCTATTGCCGCGGAGTTAACTCGTACCTCAATTCATACGCCGATCGCCTACCTCTGGAATACACCCTGCTCGGGTTCAAGCCAACGCCGTGGCGGCCGGTTGACGCTTTGGCGATCAGCAAGTATCTGACTTACGAACTTGATGAGTCCTGGAAGTTAGACGAACTGCGCTGGCGAGTAACCAGCAAGGCCGGCGACAAGCTCGCCGGCGATCTATTCAATGACGACAATTCCGCCTCACTCTGGAGCCCGCGTACTGCCGGTGTTTCGTTTAACACGCAGAAACAGCCGCAACTCACAGCGGCACTGAGCCAGGAACTATCTCTGGTGCCATCCATCGCATCCTTTCGCCGAGCACCACTCACCAGGGGCAGCACCGCATTCGTGTTAGCACCCGGACTGAGCGAATCGGGACGCGTAATTATGTCGGCAGACAAACACAACGCCTATGACTTGCCGTCCGAATGGTACCTGTGTTCGATGAAGGTTAAGGGACAAAGAGTGGCCGGCGCTTGCATACCCGGGATTCCTGGCATCATGATGGGTCGAAACGACGACGTATGCTGGTCATCCTCACTTCTGCGCGCCGACGTACAAGACTTATTCGTAGAGCATTTCGACAGCGAGCACGGCATCAAATATAAAGTCGGAAAAGAAGATCAAGAAGCGAAGGAAATTCGAGAAGTCATTGCCGTGCGTTTCGCCCAATCAGTGGAACACAAGATAACAACCACGAAACACGGACCGGTTCTCTTGCGCGACAAAGAAAATGCGGTGTCATTATCCTGGACCGGATTTGATACCACTCGCCCCATGATCGAATCGATCTATCGCATCAACCATGCACGATCGCGCGAAGATCTCCGGGCGGCATTCAGTACCTGGGGCGCAGCTCCCCAATTGTTCGTATATGGTGAACGGCAAGGTGGCATGGGTGCGCAGGCGGCCGGTCTGGTGCCCATACGCAGTCAGGGCGGACAAGGTACCACCATGGCTGAAGGTTGGACCGGAAAAGGAGAGTGGACCGCCTATGTACCGTATGGCGAACTGCCCTCGCAGGTAGTGCCTTCCGGTTCAGCGATGCCCGGCAGTGAACTTTGCGTCGCTGCAGGACAGAAACTAGTTTCGAAGCAGATGATCGGGCACCAGTGGTCGGCACCGTACCGTGCCAACAGAATATTCTTAGCCCTGCCCAAAGCAAAATCAGGCAGCAAGTTTTCACTGGCGGATTGTGGTGCCCTACAAACAGATGAGTTCAATATGTTGTCTCGGCTCGTAGCAGACGAATTGAAAAAGGCTACGGAGAAAACACAATCCATAGATGATCAACAGTCCCAAGCACTGGGACTAATGCGCACGTGGGACGGTCAACTCAAAGCTACCTCACCTAATGCAAGCGTTTTTGAAAGCTTTGTCGTAACCATGGCACGAAGATTGGTGGAGCCGAAGCTGGGCAAAGAACTTACGCGAGACTATCTTGAACGCTGGCCCTTGTGGTCGACCTTCGTAGAAAGATATTTGCGCAACAAGCCAGTAACGTGGCTACCGCCGGAAGAACGGACTTTTGAAACGTTTATGATTACGAGTTTCGCTAAAGCAAATACGCGACTAAAACTCTTCTTCCAAACGGATAAAGTCACAGATTGGCAGTGGCAGCGAATTCACCAACTGGTGTTCAAGCACCCCGTTTCGGCGCACGTCCCGTGGATGTCCAGCTTCCTGAATCAAGCCGGTCCGGGACTCGGCGGCGACGGCGACACGGTTGATTCCTGCGATGTCTCGCCTGCATCAATTTCGGGAGCATTCGTTTCGCAGAGCGGTCCGGTGGCGCGGTTACTGATCGACATGAGCGACAGCGAAAAGTTTTATGCCAACATCGCCCCCGGACAGTCGGGGCATATGTTCAGCACACACCGCAATGACCAGATAAATGCCTGGGCTCGCGGCGACGCCATGCCAATGGCATTTTCAGATACGCGAGTAGAATCGCAAGCACGCAACAAGCTGTATATTTCGAGCGGAGGACGCTGAGCCACCGGCGCAGCAGGAAGGAGCACCCATGCCTAAGGTTCTGGTAGCAGACGAGATTAGTCCGGAAGGAATCAACATATTGAGTTCTTCGCTGGAAGTGGACTATATTCCAGACGTATCCGCAGACAAGTTGCTGGAGATCATTCCGGAGTACCAGGGGCTGCTCGTACGTAGTCGGTGTAAGGTACCCCGCGCGGTGCTTGAGAAGGGGAAGGCACTGCGCATTGTCGGCAGAGCCGGCGTCGGTGTCGACAACATCGACTTGCCCGCAGCTACCGAACTGGGAGTATTGGTAATCAACTCTCCGGAAGGCAACACGGCTAGTGCGGCCGAACACACACTGGCATTGATGTTGTCGCTAACGCGGCAGATTCCCGCCGCCGATCAATCAATGCGCGAGAATAAGTGGGAGCGCAGCAAATTTCTCGGTTCTGAGTTGTTTAATAAAACGCTGGGAATTGTCGGGCTCGGTAAAATCGGCAGCCGTGTCGCCCAATGCGGTCTGGCACTGGGCATGAAAGTAATGGCATACGACCCCTTCATGTCGGCTGAACGCGCTAAAGAACTAGGCGTGCAGCTGGTTTCGCTGGACGACATCTGGGCACGCGCAGATTACATCACTGTGCATACGCCCAAAACAAAAGATACGACAAACTTGATTAACGCCGACGTCCTGGCTCGAATCAAACCGGGAGTGCGCATTGTGAATGCCGCTCGTGGAGGGATTATCGACGAGACAGCGCTAGCTGACGCAATCAAGAACGGTCGCGTCGCCGGTGCCGGACTAGATGTATTTGCGGATGAGCCGCCGAAAGACTCGCCACTATTTGCGGTGTCGGACAAATTGGTGCTTACTCCACATCTGGGCGCCTCAACCCACGAAGCCCAGTTTAATGTGGCAATCGACATTGCAGAACAGATAAAGGACTACTTGACCGGAAAGATGGTTCGCAGCCCGGTAAACCTGCCTTCAATGCGACCGGAAATAATGGCTGCTTTGGGCAAATTCGTTTGGCTGGCAGAAGCAATGGGAGCCATAGCGGGCGAGCTGCTACACGGAAACATTCGTAAGCTGGATATCGGGGTTGGCGGCAGCCTATCCGAGAAAGACACCGCACCGTTAGCGGTGGCGGCCCTACGCGGACTCTTTGGCGGGCGGATGGAAGGCGTAACCTATGTAAATGCGCAGATGGTGGCAAAAAACCATGGAGTCCACATCACACAATCCAGTACAGAATCAGGCACAAAAAGAGATCAAATCACAATGACTCTTGACGGCGATGCCGGCGAGTCGAACCTAACAGGCACCGTGCTCGGGCAGGACGAACCGATCATCACCAGGATAAACGGATTCCCGGTGAACCTGGCGCCGCAGCGCTACATGCTTTTCACCAGTCACAGAGACCAGCCTGGTATGGTTGCTGGTGTTGCAGGCATTCTCGGCAAGTTTGATATCAACATCTCCACCATGTCGGTTGCGCGAAGGGCATCGCGCGACGAAGCCGTCATGGTTCTCGGTCTTGACGATGCACTGACGCCGGAACTTCTCGCAAAAGTAGCCGGAGGGTCGGGCATTCACTTTGCACGATTTGTCTCACTTGATCATTTACCCAAGGAACTCTTTAGCGAAAGGAATGGAAACTAAGGCCAAACGAGCATGGATATGTCCTCTGTTGCTTGCGTTTTCGCAGGCAACGCTTCCAGTCTGCGCTCTGGACATAGACGCGTTGCCTTATCCGTTACGAAGCAAACCGACAAAGCCGATCCAGGTTGATCGTAAGAGCCGTACGCTGGAAGATGTTGTTGATCGAGCCGAAGTCCCCTACTCATTTCCACAGATGGTACCGCTGCAAGGAATCGGAATCTCCGGTCTCGGAGCGAACGGGGCACAAGCCCTGGGATTAAATTACTTCGTAGTTGCGGCTAACACCAAAGTAACTCGCATGAGCGACATCTACAAAGAGAATCGGCTGGCCGGCAAAGCGAACTACGTCACCATTGATAGTGTCTTGCACCCTTACATCGCGTTTTCTAATCGAGTACACGCGGATATGATCAGGCGCAATTTCATACCGCTAACTCGGTCGCTGCTGATCTCCATGATGCAGATCTGCGCAGCCGATTACAAACAAGCAGAAGACAACGACGTGCGTGCCGACATTCTCTGCAACATGTCATTCCTGGGAGTATCACTGCGGCTGATAGATCCGGCGTTCAAAGTGCCGCCGCTCGGCAATCTGCCGCAGATGGTACAGGCAGACCTCGATGCCATTGCCGCAGAAAAATCGGGACACAGTGCCACCTATGATAAAGACGAAGATTTTTCAGTCTATCGCCCCCTCGGCTGGTACGCATCCAGCCCGGATTTGGTTGCTTTCTTTAAACTAAAGACCTGGATGTCGCGCCTTGCTTATCCTGTCAATGACATCGATTTTTCAAGTGGTGGAGCAAGGGCCAACAACTTCCGCCGCTCGGTGTTGATGTATCGAGCACTGGACCTCTCGGAAGTGGACGGAAAACCAGGCTACGATTCATGGGCGAAGCTGGTCAAAGCCTGGTTCATGCTTGGCTCACAAGTCGAATCGTGGAACGAGAAAAACCTCTACTGCCACGACTATCGCACAGTATTTAAAACCAACTCGGCTGACCTGCGCATCACCCTTGGTGCGCTGGCTGAACCGCTCTACCGAACAAAACTAATGCTGGCAGTGCGCAGGCAAAAGCCTGTTAGTCTTTCCACCGCGTCAATTTTTGACATAGAAGATCAAGGCGGCGGCAAAGAAAGCCAGGCGGCCTTCAGACTAATGCCCACAGTAGGCAACCCGGAAGAACCCTGGTTGCGAAGTATCGCGAATCGTTATCCCGAGAGCCTGAACGACAGCCTCATTCCGGTGTCGTTGATGATGCTGAATGGAAGATCTTCGGCCCGAGCCGGCAACACTCTTCTCGATACCAGTTGGGCACTGGATCCAACGGCAGCGGATCTGGTAGCAGATCTGAAAACCCGAGTGATGAAGCGATTACCGGGCGGTCAGCTCCAACCGACAGACCACAAGCTCTGGACACTCGTGACGCCACTGTTCAGGCTGCCCCCCGATGGAGTGCAAACTGTATTGCGCAGCGAAACGTGGGCAAGCAGGCGAATGGAATCAGCTATTGCCGCCTGGGTTGATGCCCAGTGCTCCATCTCACCGCCGCTGACTGCAAAAGCGGCGCCAACGACCACAGGGCGTGCGGCGTACAGCCCCGCTGGAACTATGACGCCCGTGGAAAAGCAGCACTTGCAAGGAGCTGACTCCGGCAGCTCCTCGACTAATAGTACGGTCCCATTAGCGGCAGAACGCGCATCTTACAGTCAAACGCTCACTTCACCCGCCAACGGATCGTGCGCGCAATCCGAGCGTACAACCACCAGGAACAGGCCGGAGCTGCACCTTGACCGATCAAACGGTAAACTGCGCCCGACCGGGTCCGGAAAGGGCGGCACAGGAACAGCCACAGGAAGCGGCGCCGGCTCGAGCACGAGCAGCGCCTCACCTACCGGTAACACTGCTGCAAAACATTCTCCGTCACACACCGCCGAGGTGACCATCCACCGAAGCCAGGACCCCGTCAGACGAGTCAGACCTACAGTTGCAAGACGCATCGCCAGAGGTCATTACGTCGACCCGTGCCCTGAGATTTTTCAAAAGTTAGCCTCAGATGCACTTAGCCTTGAGAAAGAAGCGACCGCACTCGGCTTCACGATTGGCCCCCATAAAGCGAGACTGGATGACTTTGTCCGACTCTTTCAACGACTGGAACGAATCGCCACGGACGAATTGATGGGCAAGAGTTTGTCCCCCGCAGATTTGAATTTGCTTTCCGGCATCGACAGCATTTTGGAAAAAGTAGACTTGCCACTACCAGCAGTGCTGTCCTTCAGTTCCTCGCCGACGGCGTCAAACAGTGCTGCAAGCAGCAGCGGTGGTTTTAATCTAGCTTTAGGACGCCCCGGACACTTGTACGTGATTTTGCAAAACAAAGCGACCACAGAATGGACTCTTGCCAGGGGGGCAGTTTACACATTCTATGAGCTCCCGGGCGCACCGCTAACAGTCGAAGGGCTGCTTTCCAAAATCGATACTGCCAAAATCAAACCGCCCTACTGGGCTGAGAAGTTCGACTTGATTCAAACTGACGTTAAACGCGGTGCTGCAGCGGCGTCGGATAAGTAAAGAGCACACAAGCACTATCGAATCGACTGCCCTCCCCGTCGCGAGGTCAATTACAGCGAATTATTGAGCGGTTGGCCCCCCGCTTCGACTAAACCTGCTCGCGGCGTGGTAACAACAGACAGGGGAAGGTATTCAGCGCGCATGTCCGATAAAGACCAGCCTGCGAAGAAGAGAGATCCGCAACTGACGGGTTCGTTATCCGGCGAGCTGCGCTTGAGCGCGTCCGACTACGACTCGTCGGAGAGAGTCTACGAAAAAGTACGTTCGTGGTATCTGGCTAGACTTCGTAAGGCCGCAGTAGAAGAAACCACGCGCAATGTCAACTTGACACCGGCCGCATTGATTGTCGCTGACCGCGAGTTTGTCGAGCGGCTGATTCTCGAAAAATCGAATCTCCCCAAGAAGTCTAGTGGTCAGGTGATTCCGCAACTCGATTACTGGCCGATTCTGCTTTTCACATGGTTGGCCGGCAACGCGCTGACGATGGTTCTGTATTGCCTTGAGCGACACGGCGACGTGGTCTCTACGGCAATGCTGTTTTACTCTCTTAGTGTCGGCAGGCTCCTCGGCGAAGTGCCACCGGACCTTTCCGATCCCACAATGTACCCCTTCTACGTGCGCATGTTCCCCTTCTTTCTCGTCGGATTTCCTATTGCGGGCGCAATTGCAATATTCGCTGCTTCGTATTTCCTTCGTGAAAAACCGAGCGACTAAGGAGACGGATGCCCTCGACAGCTATCAAACGAAGAAAGCTCTCCGATCGCCTGGACCGGGTATCAATAGGCGTCTGCGTCGCCGTGATCCTTGTGAACATGATCATTTTGCTTGCCGTCGGAGCCACCATGTCGCGCAGCATAATGGATCCGTCACTGCAAACGAAATTGAATCAGATTCTGACAGTTTGGTTTATTGCGAATTTGACTGTTCCTGTGGCAATTCACTTTGCGTTTACCACGTTTGTGGTGCGCAGGCTAGATGCTTTTCGACGCAGCATCTCGGCAATATCGCAAGGAGAGTCGGTTGATAGCAGCCTTGCAGCCAATGAGGAAATCTCGCTCGTTAGCGGTTTAGTCGAGGGCTTGAGCAAGCAGCTGACAGAATCAATCGCCAGAGAGAAGGCAATCGCCGATTACGCTTTAGACTTGATTTGTGCTATCGACAGGCAAGGAAATTTTCAGGCCATCAGCCCGGTCTCTCGCCGAATGTGGGGTTACGCGCCGTGGGAACTGGTGCGACGCCACATCTCAATGGTGCTGCCGGACGAAGAAGTAGAACACGTAGAGAAGTTGTTGACGGGAGCACGCTCCTCTACAGGCGGGGTGTCTTTCGAAACTAAGATACGCTGCCGCGACGGTTCGATTATGGATATGCTCTGGTCAATCGAATGGTCCACTACGGAAGAGGCGGTCTTTTGCGTTGCGCAAGACATTACATTGCGAAAACAGGCAGAGGACAAGCTAAAAGCCAGTGAGGCCCGTATGCGTGCCATCGTCGACAACATGCCGGTCGGCATTTTCAGCGTAACGAAGGATGGCATCATCGAATCGGCCAATCCTTCAGCCGAAACAATGATGCAACGTCCGACAACCGAGCTGCAAGGGTTGAACATCAAGGATTTGTTTACCCGTGCGATGGAACCGATGGAAGGCGATTTCATGCAACAACTATCGCAAAAAACAGCAGGGCGAGCATTCCGCCTTGAAGTCGACAGACAGGATGGTACCAGTTTCGGTGCCGAAATGGCGATGTCGGACTATCAGGGTCTGGAAGGTCTTCGATATCTAATCGTGGTGGAAGACGTAACAGAGCGCCTCGAAGTAGAACGGCTGAAGAACGAATTCCTCGCAATGGTCAGCCATGACCTGCGAACTCCGCTAACTTCAGTGCAGGCATTCTTTCACATGCTCACAGCCGGAGTCTACGGCCAATTTACCGAACAAGGCATCAAGAAGCTCGGCGCGGCCGAGCGGAACGTAGAACGACTGCTAAGACTAGTGAACGATCTGCTCGACATCGAAAAACTGGAATCTGGTGCAGTCGAACTCACACCGGACTCAGTTGAACTGGCCAGCGTACTTGAAAGATCGGTGGAAGCTGTACGAAGTTTTGCCGAATCAGGTTCGGTAATGTTGGAAAACAACTCACCACCGTTGAAAGTGCACGTCGACGCCGAACGAATCGTGCAAGTGCTGGTAAACCTTCTTTCAAATGCCATCAAGTACTCTCCTGCGGGCGGCAAAGTCACCGTCGGAGTCGAGGATAGCAAGAACGGCTTCGTGACGGTAAAAGTCACCGACGAAGGACCGGGAATCCCCGAAGTCCATAGAAAATCAATCTTTGAGCGCTTCAAGCAAATCAAAGACACCGATGCCGTTTACAAGAAGGGCTCAGGCTTGGGGCTGGCCATTGCACAGCAGATTGTTCGCGTCCACGGAGGCGAAATCGGCGTTGACAGCGAAGAGGGAAAGGGAAGCAGTTTCTGGTTTACCCTTCCGCGTGGATAGCCTGCTTCCGGGTACATATTAAAAGTATCATCTCTACCGGTTCGACCATGCGCAAGAGTAGTCCCTGTTCCCGTTGGCTGACCGGCAGTTGCCTTGCCCTGGCTCTACTGTTTGGCTCATCGTGCAGTGTCCTCGTCTCGACGCCGACACTGGCGAAAGACGCGAAAAGAGACACGGTGGTTCAGTGCAACAACGATGGAGTCAATCATCTCAAAAAAGAAGAGTTTGACAAAGCGGCAGCAAAATTCATCGAGGCCTTAACATTAGCTCCCTCGTACTCTCTGGCTCGGTCCAATTTGGGAATCGCCTATAACAACTGGGGATTGAGCGTCGTCAAGAAAGATCCCCGCCTGGCACTCAAGTACTTTCACCTTGCAGTGTGGTTCAGTAGCGAAAAAGAAAAAGGCATTTCATCGCAAAATCTCGAATTTGCGCGCACCGAGATCTACAAAAACACAAAGTCATTCGACGCACTGGTTACAATTGCACGCGATTGTGCGAAGCGCGGCGACCACGCAGGCGCAATCTGGGAGTACAAACAGGCCCTGAAGCTCAAGGAAGACGATGTTGTTAGAGCCGAGCTGGAAAAGGTCCAATTACCGGAAGATTTGAAGCGCATTCTCGCTCCGCCGAGACCGGCGGACGTCGACTTCGGTCCCTACATGGCAGCCCTTCAAAAGAAGATAAAACGGCACTGGTTTCCACCGAAGCGCAATGCGTCAAAGCACGTCGTCGCAATTTTTCAGATTAACAGGGCCGGCCAACTAAAGAAGCTGAGACTTTCCAATTCGGACGGTGCCAAAGCGGATAAGGCAGCCCTGGCTGCCGTGAAGGATGCGGCGCCCTTTGACCGGTTGCCGGAGGGCGCTCCCGAGGTAGTCGACATTCAATTTACCTTCGATTACAACATCTTTGATTCGTCCGACAAAAACAAAGTAGCCACCAAAGATGGCGCCACGAAGGAGAACGGAGAACAGAAAGCGAATCCGCGGGATTCAGAACCGAAGGTCTCGGAAGGTGGCGACGGTAATGTCGGGAGTTCCAGCTCTTCCGAAATTTCTGAAGCCGTCGGCCCGGTTCGCGAGGCCAACGGCCCCTCAGGCACCGCAAGTCCAGCAAAGGAATCAGACTTGAGCAAGATCCTTTTATGGGCAATCCCCGGCGTCATAGGGTTCTTCGCCCTGGCCGGCATAGTAGCGTTCACAATGAGCAAACAGCGCGACTAGCCTGGCTAATTTATCGCAACACTGCTTTAAAATCTCGATTCTCATGCAATCGCCTGAGCATGGCATGCCATAGTTCGATTGCAAGCACCTGAGACACTCTCTACTAATCCGCCTTAATCCAAACTCGCAGAAAGTAGATCCGCAAAGAAGAACCCCCTTTCGTTCCCCCACCCCGAACACGGGGCCGTTCGAGCGCCTTTCACAAGGCGCTCGTTTGTTTGGATTTCGCGTGAAACTACCACCGGCCGCGGGTATAACCGGCCCGAGTACATATTGAGAGGATCCTTTCGTGAAAGCATCAGCATCAGAAGGAACACACTATTTCTTCAGCCGCGCCTCAAAGAACCTCGGGCTGGGCACTAGGCTTGAAAAAGTGATGATCACCCCCAGACGCGAAGTAAAGGTTGAGTGCTGCATCGAATTGGATAACAAGGAGTTGGCCGTTTTCACCGGTTACCGTGTACAACACGACAATTCTCGCGGACCGATGAAAGGAGGTCTCAGATATCATCCAGACGTTGATCCGGATGAGGTCACATCGCTAGCGTCGCTAATGACTTATAAAACGGCAGTTGTGAACTTGCCCTACGGAGGAGCGAAAGGCGGTATCGCATGCGACCCGTCCAAACTATCGCACGCAGAACTTCAACGCCTGACCCGGGTTTTTGTGGATGAGATTCACGACATCATCGGTCCGCACCAGGACGTGCCAGCGCCAGACATGGGTACAAACGCACAAACAATGGCATGGATAGTCGATCAGTATTCTAAGTATCACGGCTGGACACCATCTGTGGTGACCGGCAAACCGATCGAACTTGGAGGCAGTGCCGGCAGAGAAGCCGCCACCGGCCGCGGCGTTGCCATGGCAACAGAGTCTGTACTGGTTGATCACGGCCAGCATGTGGCTGATCAGCGATTTGTAATTCAAGGATTCGGAAACGTTGGTTCCTGGGCCGCGAAGTTCATTGCAGAACGTGGCGGAAAGATAGTCGCGTTGTCCGACTTGTCCGGTGCGATTCGTAACAAGGACGGATTCGACATTGAAAAACTTCTCGCGCACGTGCAGGTGCACGGCATTATTGGCAACTTCCCCGACGCCGAGTCTATCAACCCGAATGAATTGTTATTAGAAGAGTGCGATGTTCTGATTCCCGCAGCATTGGGCCATGTACTTACCGAAGAAAACGCCAGGGACGTCCGAGCGCGCTATGTGATAGAAGGCGCCAACGGTCCCACCACACCGGAGGCAGACGAGATCATGATCAAGAAAGGGATCACTATCGTGCCCGACATTTTTGCTAACGCCGGCGGTGTAATAGTTAGCTACTTTGAATGGGTTCAAAACATCCAACAATTTCGCTGGACGGAAGAGAGGGTAAATGCAGAGCTCCAAACGGTAATGCACCAGGCGTACAACGAGTTGAAGGGGATTGCCAAATCGAATGGATGCGACTTACGTACAGCAGCATTCATGCTTGCGATTTCACGTATTGCACGCGCGACAGCACTTCGCGGTATGGAAAACGAAAACTTCTGCTTGTTAGGATTCGGTAAATAAACTCAGCACGTACACGAATAAGTTTACGCAAGCTAAGGCAGAGACACTAATGAAAACCCCGACAAACTAGAGGTTTTCATTACGTGCAACCACATGCGGTGCAACAGTAAGGCATGTGCTCGACAGCGACGCTGCCGTTGTCCATGTTATAAACCAGATCATGCAAAACAAATTCTCCTCTAACAGGGCCCAATTCCTGACACTGTTCGCTGTCTTTGCCGTGCTCCTTTCATCTGCAGTCTTGTGCGCCTTGGCGCCAAACAAGGAAACCGGAATTAAAGAGCTGCCTATGCTTCAAGCGGCGGAGCCGCTTTCCCGGGACACAACAGGCACCCGTGCGCTAGCCGAACTCGTTGATGAGCACTGCGATTACGACGAGCTTGCTGATGAAATCGAGGGAGGACGAGATTCACAACCTTCCGTTCTCAGCACGGAAGAAAAGAAAAGCGCCTCGCGAGATACCGCGCGGGAAAAACGCGCTCCGATAACGAAAGCTGTGGCGAAACGCATTCCAGTAAAAAACACGAGAATCACATCAAAGTACGGCATGCGCGTTCACCCGGTCACACGCAAACACAGGTTTCACAACGGTGTTGATTTTTCTGCCAAATTGAATCAGCGCGTCTATTCCGTACTTGATGGAAAGGTAGTTCGTTGCGGACCGCGCGGCGCCCTGGGTATCGCCGTGGAAATCTATCACCCTGCCAAACGGACAACCACTATATACGGTCACTTGAACAAAAAACTGGTGGCTTGCGGACAAACGGTCAAAGCAGGGCAGCCGATCGGTCTGTCCGGCACCACAGGTAGGTCAACTGGCGTGCACCTGCATTTCATAGTCAAGCAACACGCTAAGACGGTTGAGCCACTGCGATTCCTGGCCAGCCTGCCAGGATACTTGCCCGGGCAGCAATCAACTTCCAGCAACATTGCCAGCGCCGATGTTTCTTCGTCACACATTACGGAGACTTCCATCACAGGACTCGAAGCTCGCGCAGCCAGAAAGAAATCGCGCAGCACTGCCGCCGGCCAAACAAAACTGGACCAGCGCAAGCGCAATGCCGAAAAATATTCTGTTCGCAAACGTGAGCCGCATAGAACGCAGTTAGCCAGCGCCTCGACAAAACGAAAACACTCGGCGGGCTCCAACTCCCAAAAGATACTTTCGGGAACAGCGCTGGTAGCTAATGCAACCGTCAAGAACGAAAAAAGTACCAAGCCGAGCGCTTTATCGCGCATAGCAGACGGCGCCAGGCTGGCGGCAGAAATGACGTCTGAGTTGGCTCATGCCAAGCAAGCGCTGTCAGTAGCACAACGTCGCTCGGCCACAGACTCAATGCTCTACAACGAGGGTGCAATTAGCGCTCACGAAGCAACCAAAAGCAAACAAGCAGCAGATCTTCTGCAACAACGAGTCAATCAGTTAGAAAGACGCATCTAGCCCTGGCGGTTCGTTGCAGTCCGGCGTGCGTGAGCGCCCCGGAGCGCAGACATGCGAGCGCTTGCTGAACCGGACAGCATGATATAGGATTGGTTCACTTACCCATGCGCCAAGATGTCCGAAGACCAAGCTCAAGAGAAACCTGTCGTAAAGAAACAACCGCGGACTGAACCGGTTTCAATTTCACTTCCACGATTTCGAGCAGCACTGCTTTGCTTTGAAGCTGCTGTCGCTTTGATCCTGATAGCATCCATCTTGATCGGACAAGCACGCGGAGTCAATACCGTATTGGAAGCGGGCACGGTTTTAGGGCTCTTTCTTGTGCGAATGGCACTTGCTGCTGCGCAAACAAAATTCACAGGTAGAAAATGGTTGGCGATCCTGGAGTTTTTCCCCGCAATTTTTCTGCCTCGCTTCGGCTCCATCGATCCTTGCGCGGTGCCGATGATCCTATCGACATTGCGACTTAGAATTTCACCAGTAAGACACAATACCGCCGCATTCATCGGAGTCTTCTTCGTGGTTCTGCGCGAGACACTTCTTTGTGAATCATGGTCCTCCTATGCTGCTATCGCATCCCTATCCCTTTCTATTCTGCTTGTCGCAATACCCGTCATTTTGTCCGTCCAGATCACAACTGCGCTGGAACGACTAGCGGCACGCAGAGTTCAAACCACAGCAGAACATAAGCCCGTCGAGAGCATTCCGCAAATGACGGATACCAATGGATCGACAGCCGATACAGTTTCGACCTGCTTGAAGCGCGCGAGCGCTTGCCTTGGCGCCAGCGAGGAAGCTGGCGCGGACCAGGATCGAAATAGCGCGAAGGCCATTGAATACTTGCAAAAAGCTAAGTACTTGCTTGAAGTCGACCTGGCAGCGGAACTGGCGCCAGAGCCCCCTCCGCTGCTGCTGAATCTTCCAGCCAATCTATTAAAAATAGACGTTAGGATCTCAATCCTCTTTACTGGATTCTATCTAGTCCACACCTGGATAGTAGCGGGAGATCCGGCTCGCAATGCAGCGTTGCAAACAATCCTTCTTGTGGCCTCTTTGATAGCAGGCTTCCTGGGAGCAACCGGGCGTCCGCCGGGAAAGGAAGATATTTGCTACGGCGCTCGCATTCTGTTCATTACGCTTTTTACCATCGGCTCATTTGACTTGATTAACGGCGACCTTTTATTATTTCTGACCGCAGCGGAAATCTTCGTGCTTCTGGGCACTCAGCGCGGTATCATGCCGTTCCTTCTAGCTGAAGTGGCGTCGTTCGTACCGCGCGGGACAGACCAGTTAATGGCCGCAGTCGCAAGCGGAAAGCTTTCTCTCTCGGACATAGGCTGGTTGTACGACTGGAACGGGCACGCTACAACCGCGTCCATAGTTGCGCTTTTAGGAGTCGGCAGCTACGCCTACGCGCGCATGCGTGAACCATCTCTTCAAGCGCAGCTCGAATCAACCAACGCCTCCGCTCTTCGAGTTACCGGAGAGGAAGCAGCATTGTTGAACAGTCACATCGAGCGAGCCATCGAACTAAGTCGCACGGACGCAACAGCAGCGGTTGACGCTATCAATCGCGCTTCGGATATAGCAATTTGTCCGCTTAAGAAAGAGCAATCCTAACGAGTTCGCACTTCGAGCTCGCGTACACGCTCCAAAGAATCACCGGCAAGTTCCTGCGCGCGCTCTAGAGCCAAGGATGCTAGCCCGGGATCTCTGGACTTTAGTTTCCGCGCCACATTCAATTGCACACACAAACACGCAAGTGTTTGCCCGGTGTCCATTGCAGTTTGCCGATCTTTACGTACAAGATCTTTCGTTTGTCGCAATTCTTGAATGAGCTTTTCACGTTGCTGCCTGATTTTTTGCAAGCTGCGACTCAACCAAAGATTGCCGACCAGAGATAGCGCAATCACTGCGACCACCATGTATTCAGAAATACTTAACTCGAACATCTTACTAGCCAAGCCGTGCCGATACTTCGATCCTAAACCCGAAAAGCGCTGATGCCCCCTGACTTAAGTCATCAGCTTGGTGGATCGTAGCGTGACCAACCGCTGCTGTACAGAACGCAACCGAGCATCCGCGCGGCGCCTGACCGCTCAAGCCGCTAGCACCCGGAATTAGCAGAGACCATTGCACCCGCAGCAATCGCAGGGAAGGATCGATAATTGTAAGCGCTCATAAGACGATCGACACTTCGGCGCGGTACCGAGGGGCGGCGCGGACTCAGTGCGATGCGCTGCCGGGGACTAATTCCTCATTCGGCCCGGACAAAGACACAAGCTTGCCATCGGCCAGTTGAAAAACAGGATTTAAAACCGTCCCCTTCTTGACTTGCCAGTGCTTAAATCGGCCACGACGCACCACCAGCAGTTTCACTTCCGCCTCCCGCAGGCGAGGCAACTGAGAAGCAAAATTGGATGCAGGCAGACGGCTACCGTCGGCCATAATCACCATGCCTGCGTCCAATGGTCGCAAATACTTGCGCTCGGCGGGCGCCAGCAAAGGCATGTAGTGGTCCGCCATAAACTTTTCAGTGTCCGCTCTGTTGTCCGGAGGCTTAACGACACCCGCGCCCAGTTCGGGACGCAATCGAATCGCTAACTCACGCGTAAAGTTCGGCGCAGGATCGGCACAAAACTTCTTCAGGTCTTCTACTTTGACCGCATGGCCGAATGCCATATCGAGAGGCAAGAAATAAGGACTATAAGACTTAGGATCGAACTGCACTTTAATGTTAACTTGCCGGCTCTCCGGTTTTTCCCAGGGCAAGTTGCCGCCTGGATTTTTCACACGAGTCGGCACCGGCGTTTGACTCATTTCGCCAACCTTTAACGGGTGGCCGAACGCGAACGCCAGATTATCCGGTTCACCCGACTCATACTTAATAAAAGCGACATAGCCACCACGGGGTTGACAGCCACAAGTGTTGTCGCCGAATTGTAAAACCGTCTGTCTTTCGTCGCCGGATTGAAGAATTTTCAGAAATCTCGCGGCTTCCTCCTGCGGCTGCTCGGAAGTCAGCGTGGACAGAACCACGTTGAGGGTCAGTATCAGCACAGCTAGCAGTACTAGATTCCGGAGATATGACACGACTTACTTGACCACTTGAACTGGATCTAACAATGCTTTTACTTTCGCTTTGCTTGCCCGTCGAAATCCGTTTACTCGGGCGTGTTACATTGAATTCAGTCTAGCACGCAAGCGAGAACGCACCATGATTAAAGTAGCTGATCCGATACTAATCACGTTCATTATCACGAGCATATCGGGTTTCTTCTTGCGCTTCATCAAAGACGGTGTGTGGAAGCAACTGTCGGTGAAACCGCTCATGCAAAGGTTTCCGCTCTTCGCATCGATCATGCTACCGTTCATCGGATTGTTCGTCGTAGGGCAACAGTTCGGCGTAGCCGCAGCGGCCGGTCTACCCTACTTCGGCGGAGCAATTTTGCTTTCGTACTTGCTAGGCGCACTGAATCTGCCCTCATACTTGCGTGGCATCCTCTTGCTAGCAGCAAGCGTAGCGTTGACTCAGTTCGGCGCCGCCGACGCCAACATCATCGGGCTCGGTTCTGCGTTGACAGGACTGCTGGCTCATAAGCTCATCGAAAATCTATCATTCACGCCCGAATCATCGTTCGATGATGCTCTACCGCCGCTAATTTGGTTGTCCACTGTCATGTGGGTAACAAGCGTTCACGGCGTTGGTGATGCAGCTGTCATGCAGGCTAGCACAGTGCTCGGAATCATCTCCGTTTCACTTGCGTTGCGATTTGTTCAAGGACCCATTCTTGGCGCCAAGCACAACGAGAACTTGAAACGAGTCATGCTCTCCACCACGGGCGGACTGTTCGTATTGCTTGTGTTGCTCAAGGGGCTAGCTGCGGTCAACTACACCAACCTTGCCTGGTTGTGTGGCTCCGGGTATCTCCTTACTTATCTGTTCAAAGATGTCGATGTCGAAAATAGATACAGCATTCCCTCACACCAGGCAGTTAAGATGCTAATTCTCGTCGGCATACTGACGGTCGTTGCCACGCGTTTCTTCGGTACATTCGGTCTTCTGGCGTTAGCCCCGGTGGCCATGGTTGCTCCTGTAACGTCCGCGGCGCTCATTCCCGGCATCTTCTGGGCCAGTCGCGCGCTGTTGCAAGTGTTCGTCCAAAATTACAACACGAACGTCACTGGCATCAACTTGACCCACCAATACACCGGAGCGGCAATGTATGCGGGCTTTCTTCTTGCCGTCGTACTGACTATCTTTTTCCGCGAATTCAAAGATCGCCGCGTACTCCTCACAATCATGACCGGGACAGCAATAGTCGTTCCAGTCATGTCCAACTTCGTGTTACACGCCGAACCTACCTGCAGCTTGCTTGTATCGACTACGGTGGCAGCAATTCTGATGGCGGTCATGGCGCCCTCACTGCTAAAGGACGAAGTCAAAGGCGTCGAGAATCTAGCACTGCTTCCCGCGCTCATGGTTGGCTCAGGGCTAACCAGCAGCGGACTTCTGACTGCAGGACTCGAATCTACCATCGACGTAAAAACGGCCGTTTTGAGTTACGGAATTTTGTTTGTATTAGCCCTCACCTTAGGCTACTGGTGGATGTTCCAGCGAGGCAAGAAAGCGCCCGCCTGAGCAAATTTTCTCGATTTAGTTACCGCAGGATCCCGAACTCATTGCCCTCGAAATCAGACACGGGGTACCCCGTGGGTAGAATGACTGCAACCAAATGCAACGCTCTTTGGAGGGATGTGACAGAGATGAGTCCGGGCTAACATTAAAGAGGTGGAAATTACATTCGCTGGACGGTCTCTCGTCCGGCGGCTGTATGGGAGAGTACGTCAATGTCAGAAAAAATAACTGTGCTCGTCGGCGAGCACTGTGACTTCATTGCGCTTGGTTTGGCGGCGCTTTTGGAACGGCAGGGATTTACAATTGCAGCGGTTGCAAAAAGTGCCGAAACGGTGATCAGCCTCATTGAAGAGAAGGCACCGGATGTTGCTTTACTAAGCATGAGACTTCCGGGCTTAAAAGATTCGGAAGCGATAAAGAAACTCCGATGCATTGCACCGCAATTGAAAATCGTACTGATTGCAGAACTCGAAAACACCGACGATGCCTACGAAGCACTTATGGCAAGGGCAGAAGGACTTTGTTTTAAGGATATGGATAGCGCACAATTGTCCTCGGTCATTCGCGGCGTTCATCACGGCGGTTGCTGGATTGACCGCCGTGCAGCAACACAGCTAATGAACTTCATTCAAAAACCTCCTACAATTCCCGCCCCGGTGACACCGCCCCCCAAGGTGCGCTCCGGCGGACTTTCGGACCGTGAGCGCGAGGTTCTGCAGTTGGTTGTGGAAGGGTTGAACAATTCAAGCATTGCCACAAAACTGTGCTTGAGCATTGATACAGTGAAATCGCACAAAAAGCGCATATTCGAAAAGCTCGAAGTAAAAGATCGAACGGAAGCCGCGGTTAAAGCTATTCGAACGGGCATTGTTCAACTGACCACAGTGCATTAGCGGGTTCGCTCAAAAGCAAAGTCAAGACGCTGCCGCAAACCAGCGGGAGCGTCTTGACTTTGTTGCGGCAAAATCACCCGATTGCGATGTTGTGCCGGCGCGCCAATATGATAATGTGATGGCGCGCGATTCTCAGTGGGAGGCCAAAGTGTTCGAACGCTTCACCGAAAAAGCAATCAAAGCGATTGTACTTGCTCAGCAAGAGTGTCGACGCTACAGCCACAACTCTGTTGGCTCGGAACACATGCTTCTTGGATTAATAAGCGAAGGATCAGGCACTGCGGCACTTGTCCTAAAATCGAAAGTCAACGTTCGCGAACTGCGAGACAAAGTTGAGACGCTCGTTGGCAGAGGAATGTCTCCCCCCCAAATTGAGATTCCGTTTACTCCGCGCGTCAAAGCATCACTGCAACGAGCGACCGAGATTAGCGACGAATTGAATCACCCGGAAGTAGATACCGGACATATTCTTTTCGCGCTACTTCCATCGGACAACATCGATGAGAATGCGGGTTCAGTCGCAGCCAGAGCATTGGAAGACCTAGGAATCGACTGCGCCGAGCTTCGATTGCAAGTTCTGGAAATGGTAAAGAATCCCCGGGAAGAGCCAACCCGCACGCTCAACGCAGACGAGTTAGTTTTTTCACCGCTGGAAAACGGAAGCGTATTCTGTCCGCACTGCAAAGAATCAATCAGGCCCGGCGCGTCGGTTTGCCGCCACTGCAGACGCAACCCCGCCGACACTTACAAACGCTGCAGTTCTTGTGCCGAATGGATTATTGAAGTGGCGACAACTTGCCGTTTCTGTACAAACAAGCAATAAACCATCGTAAAAATAGATGAGAAGGGATGACTCTTACGACACCCCTTCTCACCGTCCATCACTTTGGGAGGAAAACTTAGTGCGCCAGCATGTAATGATCGCGTGAGACAAACTGCGGCGTGCCCGGTCCCTTGCGAACAACCTCCACCACAATTTCGTCTTTGTTTCTGTTGCTAACCAGCGTTTGCAATGCACCGATTTGCACCTTATCGCTCTTGCGACCCAGAATCTTCAGTTTCAGCTGTGTCGGAGTCCACTCTGTAGCAATCTGAATAGGAGCCGGGTAAGGATTGCGAAACTTCAAATCAACCTGACCATACCACACCGTTGAATCCAGCCCGGGAGGCACCGACTTAATTGTCCGCGTATGCGCTGTGCGTTCGGTAACCGCACAGCCGCTCTCCAATGCCGATTGATACAGCAACGACGATAACAAACAGATGCCTCCGCCGACGGTACTGGGACTTCCCGTTTCCAGATACGATGGCGCCGCGCGATAACCTCTGCCATCCGTTCGCGGACCTACGGTCCGATTGAAGGAGAATTCCTCCCCCGCCTTGATTACAAGGCCATTGAGCGACCGGGCGGCAATTCGTATATTTGATCGCTGGATTTTCGAGAGGTCGGTCAGTGAGCAATTCTTGCCGGCCAGCACATCGGAGAACGGGAAGGTAAGCGCAATTACCGCCACGGTAGCCAAAGGAATTAGAATCATAGCGACTCCGGATGCAAAAGAATTCCCCGCTTCTCGGAGCGGGCCCCGGGCTCGCACGCCCGGGGCTTCCCGGCAATTGCGTGCCTCACCTCCTCGGAGCAGGTCGGAAACCGTCCCCGGGGAGGTTCTGCGATCGCCATTCTCTGCGCTGTTCATATTTACTCAAGCACCGTGATTTGGTCGGCAGTGGAGTATGCTCGCACTTTGTCGGTGTACATGCCCTCCATGTAAACGGGGTTTAGTTGAAACTTGCCGGGCAGTTCCAGGCGAACCATTGTGTGAATCTCGTGCTTGCCGTTAGGTAATGACGTCACGAAGTACGCTATTTTGTCGTCTAGCACATCCTGGTGCGACCACCACCAGCTGCCGAATTCATCATCGGTATTTATCTCGGTCCCCTCATTATCGCCGGAAGACAAATTTTCTCGCGGGTCGCTCGACACAACTTCGGCGCCACTGGGAAGCGCCGCTTCCATCATGATGTAGGGCACAGATAACGGTGCGTCAACGAACAATTTCATCAAGAGAGTCTCACCGGCTTTGACCTTTCCATCCTTGATCGGTTCTTGCTTAAAGGTAACATTACCGTCAGCATCCGGTTTGGAAGCAACAAGTCTGAGAAACTCACGGCGTATGTTCAATCCATCCGGCATTCCCTGAACCAATGAGGTGTCACCAGGTTTTAAGGTTTTGTAGTAGCTCTGGGTAACGGTCCAGTACAAGCGCCCCTTTCCAAATTTATGGACAGAAGGCTTAGCTGTTCCAGGTTTCAGAGCCACATTCATGGTCTGTTCAGGGCGAAACATCGAAGACTTAGTGAATCCGAAATTCAAGTTGCGCTTATCAGCGAAAGCAACGTCGGTTTGGAAATCCGTAAGAACACCATCCTCACCCGTTCGCGAAGCTCGAACAATTTCGTCCTCTGTGAAGGCGCGGAATACTTCCGCCGTTGTTTTGGTGTTACCCCATCCATCCTTGCCGCGCTCTAGCGAAATCCATCGCTTAATCGATTCAAGGCGAGGCGTATTCGCCGGTTCCATCACCAGGCAGGCTCTCAGAGCCAATGCAGTTGTTTCCACGCCGGTGTAGCGATAGCTATTGTAATAGTAGAAGTGTTTCTTATCCGGAGCCAGCTTCTCGTACATGGCATTGGTGCGCTCCCAGTTAAGCGTGCCACCACTTTGGTCGTCGACAACGTTTGCAAGCGTAATCAAGCGCTCGTAGCTTTTCTGTGCAAGTGCTGTATCGCCTTGAGTCTTCAATGCCATGGTCAGATACGCCAGGGCTTCGGGTGCAAGCTTGTTGCGCAGCGCATCACTGCAGAGGAAAGACTTCACTTCCGGAGACATCTTCTCTTTGTACAGAGTCAGAACATAACTAGACTTCGCCAGATCGTTGATCAACTCACTTTCGGACCACAAATCCTTCTTCTTCAGTGGATCTGTAAGCTGGCTCACGGCGTTCTTGTGGTTAACTTTGATCCAACTAACGCCCTGACCGCTCTCGTCCGCGTCAACGTTGTAGCCGCAATCTTCCAGCAAATGAAATCCTTCCAGAACTATGGAGGTTAGGTAAAGATTGCTCTCATCGTGAGGCCACCAGCCCCAGCCGCCGTCGCTATGATGATAGCTGCGCAGCTTCTCCATTGCCATTTCGTAAACCTTGCTGAATTTCTCCGAATCTTTTCGATCCAGCGGAGCTCCGAGCTTGCGATTAATCTGCATTGCCACCACGGCCGGCATCAACCGACTCATGGTCTGTTCAGTACAACCATAGGGATACTCTATTAACGAGCTAAAATTGCCCAGCACTGGACCGAGCGAGCTCGACGCGAAGCTGACCGTTGTCTTGACCGAACCCGCCGATGCATCGGATGGATACTCCACCGGCAAAGTCGCGGTAACGTCATCGGCATCGAGATAGCCGCTTCGCGAAACGAAAACCGGTACGCCCAGAGGCCGGACAGGAAGCTTCACTTCCATGGCGTCGCCTTCGGTTTGACCAATGGCTTTCACGTTGACGATGCCGGTACCGGCAGCGACAATCTTGGTTGGCCAGGAGACGCGCGCCGCTTTTTCGGGCTCTACGTGTACCTTGTCTTGCAGGCCTTTGTTCAGTATTTGAAACTCTTTGGAGGCATCGAGCGTAAGTGTAATGTCCTGAGCAACATCGGAATAATTGTGCACAATTGCTGAGATCAGCCCCTCATCGCCTTGGCAGAAGAATCGCGGCAGCGCCAGACGAACGATGAGGTCCTGAGTGGACACTATCTTCTGAATAGCCGACCCGACTTTGGTATCGGTTGTGACACCACGCACGGTAGCTCGCCAAGTCGTCAAATTGTCCGGCAATTTCACTTTGGCAGTAACAAGCCCCTGCTCGTCGGTTACCAGATTAGGCATCCAAATAGCAGTATCTTTGAAATCTTTGCGCACCTTCGGCTCAATCTTGTTTGGTCCCCCCGAGTTTTCCTCAGGGAAAGAGCACATTGTGCTGACCGCGTTCCCACGCTGGCTGTAGAAGAACTTGCGTATGTCCGCCACATATTCGGCTCGAATGGCGTAAATACTTTCATCGACTACTCCAAGCGAAAGTTCCGCTTTGGGAGCTGGTTTCCCGGCTGAGTCCGTTGCCTTGATCGTGTAAGTTACGGTGTCACCTGGTTTGTACTTAGGCTTGTCGGTTTTTACCTCCAGATTGAGGAAGTTGGTCTTGGGCGACACTTTAATCATCTGAGTCTGGCTGTAGAACTGGTGCTTGGCACCGACGAATGTGACTCCGACATAAACGTTCGGCGCAAACTGTTTTTCTACGGGAATCTCCACCATGCTCGCCGTAGCCTTCAAATCTATAACTTGATACTTATAGAGCTTCGGTCCTTCAAGAGTAACAATTGCCTGGGAGCCCTCCGAGCCAGTCACTGGTGCGGTAATCATGATCCTGGCCTTGTCGCCAGGCTCATACACCGGCTTATCCAGTTTCACCTGTAACGGTTCTTTCTTTGCGTCGTCAGCTCCAAGCACGTATGGATAGTTCTCACTTGCAATCCACAGACTGTCGGAAGTGGCGATGTTATGCCCTTCTGCATCCTTAGAAGTAGCGACAATGTAATAAGTATCGGTTTCGTACTTGGCCTTCGTTTCAAAGCTCACCCGCCCTTCGCCCTTGGCGTCGGTATTCAGGGTGATTTCTTCCAGAATGTGAACGCCCTTGTATTCGTGCTTCACCCGATCCCAAACTCGACGCATGAGTTGCAGCCGAACAGGTACGTGGCTCATCGGTTGACCGGAATAGTCAATCGCACTGAATTTGGACGAAATCGGTTGACCGGCATTAACCACATAACCAGCGGGATCGACGAAGAGAGCAAAGTCGCCTGCAGTTACGCTGACGCCAGCGGAACTGAGCACACTCAGCCGACTGATATCGGTAACCTCGACATCAACCTTGTATCGGCGGTCAAGGAAGGCATCGCTGAAGACCGCATCGCGTTCCATTTCCACCGGTTTGGTGTCGAACTGTACGATCGCTTCTCCGCTGTCGTCCGTCTCAACATAGCCTTCTGTGACATAATTTCCGCCGCCGGAGTAGTCCTCTCCCGAATCACTGGATTCCCAATCATCAAAATAGGAATAGTAGTCCGGTCGGGGCTTCAATCTGTAGCGACTCGACCAGTCGGTACTGTTGTAGATTGAATACTTCACTTTTGCGTGAGCAACCGGCGCACCGAAGTAGTATGTTGCCCTTACTCGCGCCCTGGCTTTGCCACCCGCGCTTACACGCTCTTCCAGAGGAATCACTTCCACTTTGTATTCGGGTTTGCGATACTGGTCTATCTCAACGCGCTCGTAATCCGCAGTGCCATCGGGATAGGTAAGAGTGATTTGATAGGCCCCGGTTTTGCCTTCCTTGGGCAAAGAAAGAATGCCATTGAAAGTTCCGAAGCTCGTCGTCTTAACCTTGCCGGACCAAATCTCTTGATTGTCCGGATCTTCAAATTTTACTTGAACGTCTAAGCCACCACCGCGATTCTTGAATCCGTCAGGCTCGGTAGTTCGAGCGATTCCTTTGAAATAGACGGTCTGACCGAGACGATAGACGGGTCGATCAGTATAAAAGTAAGTCTTCTGAGCATCACCGCCACTACTGTAAGCGCTCATGCCACCATATGCATGATTTCCGCCGAGGAATCCGCACACCATAAGCGTGCCATTGAGCATTGAGCGATGATCAGGTTTGATGTTGAGCGTGACAAATCCATTCGCATCAGTCTTATACTTGCCGCGCGGAACAATAGTGTACGGTGACGGGGATTGACGATTGAGCATTTCAACGTCAACCCCCTTAAGCGGCTTGAGTGTATTCAAATCGATTGCACGCACCAGAACTTTTTCCGGATCTTGTTTAACGATAAGTCCCATGTCCGTGACTGAGAACCACAGCAATCCCCAATCAGTCTCGCCTTTGACATTCGCGGCTTCAACTACAGCGAAATAGTCGCCAGTCGACAAAGATTGATCAAATGCAAAATCTTCATGCGCCCAATCTTCGCTGTCCGGTCGAACAGTGCGTCGCCATTCCCGCACCGGCTTCATCTTGCCGAAAACTTCATAGCTGCGGTCTGTTGCATTGTAAGGCTTATAGATGCTTAGTTCGGGACTGATTTCGACACCAAGTACATCCATACCGTTATTCTCAGTCTTCATACTGATGAGGCTGAGCATATCCTTCCTATAGACGCGCGCGCGCACGCATGTGGCGTCCGAAGCGCTCACCCAGAAGGATGGGTTTTCCTTGGTCGTAAACACGTGCTTGTTGGATGCAACGCTAACACTGGGATGGCTGATCTCCAGCGAGACGGCGTCCGGCATTTCGGTTACCTTGCCTTCTTCAACGAAGATTCCGTTCTCATAGGCTGAGGAAAAGCCGGGCACTTTGACGCGCAGGGAATACTCACCTACGGGCAGACTATCAATCTTGAAATGCCCTGTCTTATCGACCCAAACCCCCCGCTCTTGTTCGGTGCCTCCGCGAGGACCGATCGCAATTGCGTAGACTTTGTTGTCTTTGATATTGTAGGAATAGAGATTGAAACCGTCCTGCTCCATGGCTATTCGACCGGCAAGAGACCCTGTCGGTTGGGCCAGACGGATGGTCGCCAACGCAAAAAACAGAAGAAGCAATACCACAAACTCCCAGGATAAAACCGGAGGCTTTTTCGTCGCTTCACCCGATGGTGGTGTCGCCTGTGGTGTGTTCGGCGTAGCGTCAGTCATAGATGTCTGCCTTTAGTTTGTAAATTTGACAGGGTTCATTGGATAGAATGCCAGCTTTTAGCTTGGCCATGACGAGTTCGTAGTACGCGTCCGACGCCTCACCCGGAAGAATTACGCCGGATTTGCCGCCGGCGCGCACTAGAACGCCGTCTCGGAAGGGATTTACCATACTGATACTGGCAACTGGTTCAACGGCGCGCACGACCGTTACTTGCGGTTTCAGAAATTTAGTTTCACCGGGCTTTATTGGCCTGTATCGATACTCCTTGCCTAAGGCACCCATCGTGGCGTACACGACGGACTTGCCAATTGAAGAATGCTGCGGGTGAATCGATCCCCAGCAGCCTCTCGTCTTGCCCTTTCGGCTCAGCGTCACAAATACTCCCGCTGGCTTTTGAAACTCGGGACGAACTTTTACGTTGTCCGCGTATTGGCGAATCATCTTGGCTGCGCCGGTCTTCCCCTCGAAATAGAGAGTCATGGTATGTTTCACGATGTCAGTAAGATTTTGTTCACGTTCGGCTGGCTTCGATTCCAGTGCAAATGCAGAGACCGGCGCAACAATTGACAAAATAGCGATGGAAAAGGCAGCTGTCACGGCGTTCCGCGGGCGAGTTATTAATCCACTTACAGCATAAATCATGTCGGACCCTATACACTTGAAGGGTGACTTTGGCGAGCTAACTATGATTGTGCGTCAGAGACGATAGGAGACAGTGAAGCTTGCGCAAAAAGCAGGTTAAATGACTGCAAGGAAACATTAAGCCAGTGGTAGCCACCGCAGGGTTAACTGTTTCAAACACTTCTAGTCTGTGAGGATTCGTGTCCAAGACTGCCAACGAAGTTAAAATGCCGGATAGACGGCATTTCATCAAATCACTTTTCGGGCTGGGTACCGCTCTGGACGTAGCCGAGGCGCCGGCTCAGGCTCAAACAAAATCCACCGCCACGGCTACGAAACCCGCACAGCAGACTGGTACCTTTCGCTTTTACTGGACGGATCTGCGCACGGGACAAGTCGGTTTCCCTTCCGGACAAGTCGTCGGAGCCGGAATGCCCGGTTCACTGATGAAGCTTGTAGCGGCAACGGCACTGCTTGAGTCTCGAATTTTGAAGTCGGAACAACAGTTTGAATGTCGCGGTACCTACGCCTGCGACAAGAACGAATCGGTGCACTGCCTCTATCCCCACGGCATAGTCGACCTGCCCCGCGCGATTGGTCTTTCCTGCAATATCTACTTTGCACAAGCAGCCGACAAGCTAAGTCCCGCAGTATTTCTTCGCTACGCGAAGGATTTCGGATTCAGCGCCCCCGTTGGCACGTTCCCGTCCGGTACCTTCCCATCCACTCCCCGGTATACAAGCTGGAAGTATGCGCTTGGACTAGCGCCGGACTTTCAACCGACTGCGCTGCAGATAATGCGCATGTCGGCGCTGATTGCCAACCGCGGAAAGGTTCCTTATATGCATAGCGCCGAGGCACCCGATCCCGACGGAGCACCGTTTACTCTTCACCTGGAAGCAAACACCTTCGAGGTGCTTCGGCAGGGAATGGAAATTGCTTGCCGACAGGGGACAGGAAAGAAACTTGACCCTCTGAACACGATGCATATTGCGTTGAAGACCGGAACCACTCCGCACGGAAAAGCATTTCAATCCTGGGTGACAGGTTACTTCCCCTGGAAGAATCCGCGCTACGCTTTTTGTTTGCGATCACAAGCTGGAACCAGTTACGACCAAGCCATTCCTGCATTGAAAAAGTTCCTGTTCGGAACCAAGTGGCCGTAAGGATAAGCTAGCGGGACTCCTGCGACTAACAATGAGACCACGCCGGTCGGATTCAACCGCTACTTAGGTATTGGCCAGCGAAAGCTGCGGTAGAGAGCGCCGAAGAAGACCACGATTAAGAAGAGACCGGACAGCACCACCGCAATCTCTTTAGTATCGGCGGACAGCGGCGCACCGATCAAAGTCAGCAAGTCAAAGAGCATCTTGCCGCCATCCACCATCGGAAGAGGGAGAATGTTGAGGATGAATTCGCTAAGCGCAGTTGAGAATAGAATTCTTGAACAAAGTGACCAGCTGCTAAATGCTGCAAATGGAATTTCGAAGAAAGTCAGGTAGTCGGCTTTGTCATTGTTGGTTCGCATATTGCCAAAAGTCGCCAGCGCAATGAGCGCGCGCACGATATCCCCGGAGAAAGAGCGGCACAGTCTCTGCGATTCAAGAAGCCTTGCATTCCCTCCAGTAATCAACGTACCCAAGACTAGCGCGATAAACAAACTGGCGACTGGTCCGGCAGCAAGAACCGCAAGACGGCCAATCAGCAGATTCCGACTTTGCGGCATTAGCAAATTTTCTGCCATAAGTTCATTGACTTGTACTCCGCCACCTATGAGTAGAGGCGACAGCACAAACTGCGTCCCCCCGATTGTGAATAGCGAGTACTGCTGCACACCGTGACCAATTCTGAACACCGGCGCATGAAAACCGACTAGCTTTGCCACAAGCCAATGACCACACTCATGGCCCAGAATCAGAATCAGATAACACAAAGGCGCGACAATCAGCAAAAACGGCGAAATCTCATACTTCCAGATTTTCAGTTTCACTGTTGCCCTTCGCGATTGCCGCCATCAATATGATCACATTTGGCTACATGATTTGCAATCGAGTCAAATGCAGACCAAATTGCAAATTGTTTTGGTGATCACAGGTCGATTACATCTCTCTGCTAACTTGGAGATCGAAGCACCATAAACCAAAAGTGCGTCGCCACAGTGTCAAGTCGCAACACCGTGCGGTCGTCAAAAGGATACCCAATGCTCAGAGCCAATTTACGACAGTTAGCCTATGTCGCACTCTTCGTCTTGCCAATTTTCTTTGTGGTTCTTCTCACCAGTCATCCCGCCAGTGCGGCTCATCCGGGATTAACGTCTGCGCAAGACATGTTCGCGTCCCTATGGGGGAACTTTCGCACCAATCTCTTTAAGCCCCTGCTGCTGTTCTTCTTTGTCGGGCTGGTCATTCCGCTTCTGAAGATCCACCTGGAGTTTCCGTATGCCATCTACCAGGGGCTAACAATTTACCTTCTCATTTCTATTGGATGGCGAGGCGGTGAAGAGCTAGCACTACTGCAATCAGGCGAGCTCTGTCAGGTCGGAGCCTTCATGGCAGTTGGAGTTGTCGCTAATACATTGATTGGATTTCTTGCATACGGAGTGCTCCGCTTGCTCATTCCGAATATGAGGCGAGTGGACTCCGCCACTGTTTCAGCCTACTACGGGTCGGACTCGGCAGGCACATTTCTAGCGTGCATGGGAACGCTGCAAGCGGCCAAGATTGCGTTTGCGCCATACATGCCGGTAATGCTCGCAGTCATGGAAATACCGGGATGTCTTGTCGGACTATTTTTGGTAACCAGGTTGCGCAAAGAAGGAATGAACAGCGCGGGCTACATGGCTGACGAAGTTGCGAGTAACACAGCGCCAGGGCCGGCAAGCGACCGACGAAATCCGGTAAAAGAGGAAGAACTAATGGCGTTGGAAAACGCTATCCCCCCGGGCGAGAGAAGTCATTCAAGCGGTTCCGTACTGCGCGAAGTATTCCTAAACCCGGGTCTATTTTTGCTAATAAGTGGTATCATTGTCGGTTTCATAAGTCGCTTACAAGGACAAGCCGTCTGCCAGGCGGATGACCAACTATTTGTCGGTTTGTTTCAAGGCATTTTGTGCTTGTTCTTGATGGAAATGGGCATGACTGCAGCAAAACGCATGCATGATTTGAAGCAAGCGAGCTGGCGCTTTATCGCCTTTGCACTGGTTGCACCAAATGTATTTGCAGCAATTGGATTTCTCTTCTGCCATACATTCAGTCAATTGTCCGGCATTCATTTCGAAGCGGGTACATACGCGTTGTTCGCCGTGCTCTGCGCTGCGGCATCCTACATCGCGGTTCCAGCGGTGCAGCGCCTTGCGATTCCAGAGGCCAGTCCGACGCTACCACTGGCCGCGTCGTTAGGGGTGACGTTCGTTTACAACGTCACTGTCGGCATCCCGCTTTACTTGTTCGTTGCGCAGAAATTGGTTTGACGGACTGGTTCTTCTTCCAGGGTAAGCATTCACTAGAGGCGTAGCGATTGAAACAGATGTTCAGAAATTCAATTCCAGAGGTGGATGTGGTCGCTTCATTGTGCGGAGCATGCGGCTGTGACTCATGGCTCTCAAA